>DASXYL010000054.1:0-82474 GCA_036502575.1 Jatrophihabitantaceae bacterium
GCAACCACTCCCGCACATCCGGCGGCAGCAAAAACCCCTGATCACGAACCGGATACCGAAAATCCTTAGCCACCCACACATTGTCCGAGACCACCACCCACAACAACCACCACGACACCAGCCGATTTAGCAACAGGCTCCCCCACATCCCCAAGCGCGGACAACTTGCTAAGTAGGGCTCAGCGAACGGCGACCACGAAGAACCCAGCCCCGACGCGATGAGCGCTCGCGCGAAGAGCCCGCCGGCCGCGACGCGGACGCGACGAAGTCGCGTTGGGATTCCCGGATCCACCCCGAAGCGAAGCGAGTGGGTGGTCCGGGAATCCGACTCCGACGGATGATTAACAGTGCGGGACGGCCTTGCCGTTCTGGACGTCGAGCAGGTCCTGCACGGCGTCGTGCAGCGCGTCGACGCGGATCACGTTCAGCCCCTTGGGCGTCGCGCCACGTACGTCTGCGCAGTTGTCCTTGGGAGCCAAGAAGATCGAGGCGCCGGCCCGGCGGGCGGCGATCATCTTCAGCTGGATTCCGCCGATGGGAAGCACCTTCCCGTCCGACTGAATCTCGCCGGTGCCCGCGATGTATTTGCCCTTGGTCAGATCGGTCGGGCCGACCTTCTCCATGATCCCGAGCGCGAACATCAAGCCGGCTGACGGCCCGCCGATCTGATCGCCGAGACCCAGATCGACCTCGAACGGGGCGAAGCACTGCTCGCCCACGGTGATGCCGATGCGGGCGCCCGTCTGCCCCTGCCCGGGTGGGCTCAGCTTGATCGACGCGGTCATCGGCTTGCCCAGACGCTTGAACGCGACCGTGACCGTCTCACCCGGCTTGCGGTTGGCGAGGACGGCGGTGAGCTTCTGTTGCGAGTCGACCGGAGTCCCGTCCAATGACAACAGTTGGTCGAACGCGCGCAGCTTGTCCTTCGCGCCCGCGTTGGCGTCGACGTCCAGCACCCCGAAGCCCTTCTGGTACTTCAACTCGCAGAAGGCGGCGGCGGTGGCGTTGTTCTGCGAGCTGGCGAACTGCTGGGTGTCCTGCTGGTTGATCTGCTCCTCGGACTGGCCGGGCGGGTAGATCGCGCTGCGCGGCACGACGACCCGATCGTGTTGCAGCCAGCCGATGAGCGCCTGGAAGGCGGTGACCTTCTTGGTGGTGACGTCGACCGTCGTGAGGTTCAGATTGCCGCTCGTCTGGTTGGCCTGACGGCCCTTGATGACGATGATGGTGCGATTCTGGTCGTCGGTGCCGAGCGTGTTCAGCGTCGGACCGGGGCTGAGCACCACGTAGGGCACCGGCATCAGGACGGCCACCACGAACAACACCAGGAAGAGCACACCCGCGACGAGAAGGGTGCGGGCGCGGCGAGTCACCGCGTCACTGTAGAACGCGCCTGCCTCGGGACGGACGGCGACCGGCGTGCCTGTGCGGCAGCCTTGCGTTCATCGTGCTGCGGCACGTCCCCGGTGGCCACCGCGGTCTGGCGCAGCGCCTCCAGGTAGGCCTGATGCTCGGCCATCGCCCGCTTCGGGCCTGGCACCTTGGCGGGTCGTCCCCGCCACCACGTCCACACTGCGGCCAGGGCCGTCGCCACGACGGGGCCGGCCAGCCACAGTGCCCACGCGTAGTGCGCCACGTCTCGTGACGGTACGCCCCCATGGGCCCGTTCGCTCCCAGCGCAACGCCGACCCGGCACGCAGTGTGCTCCTCATTCGTCAGCACTACCGTGAGTCATATGAGCGGCAACCTGCCTTTCGGATTCGGCGCCGGCGACCGGGAACCGAGCGATCCCGACGACCTGACCGGCAAGATCCCGCTGTTCGCCGAGCTGCAGAAGCTCCTGTCCTGGTCGGGTGGTCCGGTCAACTGGGACCTCGCCCGGCAGGTCGCGATCTCGGGACTGGCCGGCGAGCACCGCACCGTCACGCCCGACGAGCGAGCCGCCGTCGCCGAGGCAGTCAAGCTGGCCGACCTCTGGCTCGACGGCGTCACCGACCTGCCCTCGGGCGTCACCACTATCGAGTCGTGGACGCGCGTCGAGTGGATCGAGAAGACACTCGCGGTCTGGTCCACGCTGTGCGACCCCCTTGCCTCTCGCGTCGTCGGCGCGATGTCGGCGTCACTGCCGGAGGAGATGCGCGCGCAGGCCGGGCCGATGGCCGGCGTGATGAGCCAGGTCGGCGGCCTGATGTTCGGCGCCCAGGTCGGGCAAGGGCTGGGCGGACTGGCGCAGGAGGTCGTGTCGGCCACCGACATCGGCTTGCCGCTGGGGCCGGCCGGCACGGCGGCGCTGCTGCCGGAGAACGTCGCCGCATTCGGTGAAGGCCTGGAACGTCCGATCGAGGAGGTACGGCTGTATCTCGCCCTGCGCGAGGCGGCCCACCAGCGGTTGTTCGGCCACGTGCCGTGGTTGCGGCAGCGGCTGCTCGACACCGTCGAGGCCTACGCACGGGGCATCACCGTCGACGCCGCCGCGCTGGAGCGGGCGATGAGCGAGATCGACCCGGCCAACCCGGAGAGCCTGCAGAACGCGCTGGCCGGCGGCCTGTTCGAGCCGCAGGAGACCCCCGAGCAGCAGGTCGCGCTGCGCCGGCTCGAGACACTGCTCGCCCTGATCGAGGGTTGGGTCGACGCGGTCGTCTACGCGGCGGCTGGCGATCGGATGCCCGGCGCGGCGGCGCTCCGCGAGACGTCACGTCGCCGACGGGCCGCGGGTGGTCCGGCCGAGCAGACGTTCTCGACGCTGGTCGGCCTAGAACTGCGCCCGCGCCGGCTGCGCGAGGCGGCGGCGCTGTGGTGGGCGGTAACCGAGCAGCACGGGGTCAGTGGACGCGACGGCGTGTGGGCCCACCCCGACCTGCTGCCCGACGCCGACGATCTGGACGACCCGCTGGGCTTCGCCGAGAAGCTCGGCGCCAACGAGATGCCCGAGCTGGACGAAGGCGGTCAGGACACTTCGTCGTCGGAGTAGGGATCGCCCACATCGTCGGTGAGGTCGTCGGTGAGGTCGTCGGCGACGGGCAGGTGCGCCGCGGCGCTGATGCCGTCGAGATAGCCCCGCGCCCGTTCGGTGCGTGGGTAGCGTTCGACGAGGCGCCAGAAATCCGGCCCGTGCCCCGGTATCCGCAGGTGGGCCAGCTCGTGCACGAGGACGTAGTCGAGCACCCAGCCGGGCAGGTCGCGTAGCCGCGTGGACACCCGAATCGTGCCGTCGGCGGGCGTGCACGACGCCCACCTCGTTCGCATCGTGTCGACCCAGCGCACGCTGGTCGGAGTCGCCCGCCCCCCGAGGTAACGGGTGGACAGCTCGCGGCAGCGTCGGGCCAGCGCGGCATCGCTGCGCCGGGGGCCGCGGCTGCGTTCGCGCTGCTCGCGGGTGGTGACCCGTTCGACCATCTCGTCGACCCAGCGCCGTTCCTCGCTGCGGCTGAACCGGGCCGGGATCAAGACCACGATGCGCTCGCCGTCGCGATAGGCGGAGACCGTACGGCGCCGGCGGGCGCTGCGGCGCACCTCGATCTCGTTCGGGACCGGCTCGCTCATCGACGCGCTCACGTCGACACGGTAGCTGTCTCGACCGACGATGTGGCCAGACGCGTAGAGCACGATCGTGCAACTCCACAACCTGTCCGCGGCTATCCACAGGCGGCCCGGGGGTTATTCGCACTGCGTCCACATCACTATCCACAGGTGTGGACATGCGGTTGAGGGTAACGGTCTGTCAAACACGGCTACCGTGCGCAGGCATTGCGCCACGAAAGGTACTCAACGCCGGCCTGTGGACAACGTCCGACGCCATGGACACGACTCTGCGATCGTGAGCGCATGACCGACCACCCATCCGATGTGGACGTGAGCGAACGGTGATCCACAACCGTGATCCACAGGTCGAGCCGGATTCCACACCGACGCTCAACCCCTCGGCCCGGCTGCTGTGGCGCGCCGCCGGGCAGATCCAGGTCGAGCTCGGCGCCCGGCGGGTGGTCGTCGACGGCGTCGACCAGGCCACCGTGCGGCGCCTCACCATGCCGTCTCCCGATGGGCGTCACGACCTGCCCGACGTTCCGGACAGCGCCGTCGAGGCGCTGCACGCCGCCGGTTTCCTGATCCGTCCGCGGCGCCCGCTGCGCGCCACTCAGGTGCCGCGCCTGTCCGCCGATCTCGCTGCGCTGCGCGTGCGCTACGGCGACCAGGCCGATGACGTGCTCGCCGGACGCCGGGACGCCACCGTCACGGTCATGGGCACCAGCCGGGTGGCCCCGGTCGTGGCCGCACTGCTCGGCGCCGCCGGCGTCGGGCACGTCGCCATCTCCGGCGGCGGCGACGTCCGGCTGCACCAGGCGGCGCCGGGCGGCCTGCGTCCGGGCGACGAGGGACTCCGCTTCGCCGGCGCCGTGGCCGCCGCGGTCTCCCGGGCGGCACCGGAGTGCGACGCGAGCCCGCAACCCCTGCACATGGGCGGAGACCTGGTGGTGCTCGCTGTCGACGGTCCGGTCGACACCGACCTGCGCGACGCGCTGCACGCCTTCGGCCTCGCGCACCTCGTGGTTGCGGCCGGCACCGACCACGGGCTGGTCGGCCCGCTCGCGCTCCCCGGTGTCGCCAGCTGCCTGCGCTGTGCCGACCTACAGCGTCTCGACCGGGATTTCGCCTGGTCGGCGCTCGCCGTCCAGCTCGCCCTGCCGCCCCGGCACGGCCCACCGTCAGACGTGGGCCTGGTCAGCCTGGTGGCCAGCGTCGCGGCGTTGCAGGCGCTGGCGTTTCTCGACGGCTCCGACCCGGCGACGATCGAGGGCACGCTCGAGATCCAGCTGCCGGACTGGCGGCTCCGCCGGCGTACCTGGGCGCCCCATCCGGACTGCAGCTGCGGTGCGCACGCGGCCCAGAACGCCGGTTGGGCAGAATGAGCTTCGTGACCGACATCCCGCAGCGGCGCGCGGCGCGCACCGCCCGGCTGGCGTCGCTGCCGCTGGGCGTCGCCGGCCGCGCCACCGTGGGACTCGGCAAGCGGATCGCCGGCAAGTCGGCCGAGGCGGTCACCGCCGAGTTGCAGCAGCGCACCGCCGAGCAGCTGTTCACCGTCCTCGGCGAGCTCAAGGGCGGCGCGATGAAGCTCGGCCAGGCGATGTCGGTCTTCGAGGCGGCGCTGCCCGAGGAGTACGCGGCCCCCTACCGCGAGGCGCTGACCCGTCTGCAGGAGGCGGCCCCGCCGATGGCCGCCGACGTGATGCACCGGGTACTCGCTGAGCAGTTCGGACGTCGCTGGCGCGACCGCTTCCAGGAGTTCAACGACGTGCCGGCCGCCGCGGCCAGCATCGGGCAGGTGCATCGCGCCGTGTGGGGCGACGGACGCGTGGTCGCGGTGAAGATCCAGTACCCGGGTGCTGGGCCGGCGCTCATGGCCGACTTCACGCAGCTGTCCCGGTTCGCCCGGCTGTTCAGCCGGCTCTCCCCCGGGCTCGAGATCAAGCCGCTGCTCGCCGAGCTGAAGGAACGGGTGCTCGAGGAGCTCGACTACAACCTCGAGGCCGACACCCAGCGGGCCTTCGCCGCCGCGTACGCCGACGACGACGAGATCGCCGTCCCCCGCGTCGTGGCCAGCGCGCCCAAGGTGATCGTCACCGAATGGATCGACGGCACGCCGCTCTCGCAGATCATCGCGCACGGGTCACAGCAACAGCGCGACCGCTGCGGCTACCTGCTCGCCCTGCTTCACTACTCCGCCCCGCAGCGCGCCGGACTGCTGCACGCCGACCCCCATCCCGGCAACTTCCGCCTCGGGGCCGACGACCGGCTCGGCGTCGTCGACTTCGGCGCGGTCGCCCGGCTGCCCGGCGGCATGCCGGCACCACTCGGCCGCATGATGCGCTACACGCTGGACGGCAACGGTGAGGCGGTGATGGCCGTGATGTACGAGCAGGGGTTCCTGCGTCCCGGCATCCGGGTCGAGCCGCGTCAGATCATGAACTATCTGCGCCCGGTCATCGAGCCGTTGTCCGCCGAGCAGTTCACCTTCACCCGGGCGTGGATGCGGCGGCAGGCAGCGCGCATCGGCGATCCGCGGCGCGAAGAGGCGCAGATCGGGCGACTGTTCAACCTGCCGCCGTCCTACCTGCTCGTCCATCGCGTCACGATCGGCACGACTGCCGTCGTCTGCCAGCTCGAGGCGACCGCACACTACCGAGCGCTCGCCGAGCGCTGGCTGCCCGGATTCGCGGAAGCTGGAGCATGACCGAGACGGTCTTCACGTATGGAACGCCGGCGCTGAAGTTCGGCGACGGCGCGTCGGCCGAGCTCGGGTACGACCTGTCGATGCTCGGCGCCCGCCGAGCCGTCCTCGTCACCGACGCCGGGGTCGCGGCGACCGGCACACCGGCCCGCATCGCCTCGCAGATGGGCGAGTTCGGCGTCGACGCCGTGGTGTTCGACGGCGTCCACATCGAGCCGACCGACGCCAGCATGCAGGCCGCGATCGACTGGGCCCGCGCGAACGGCCCGTGGGACGCCGTCGTCGCGGTCGGTGGCGGCTCGTGCATCGACACCGCGAAGGCGATGAACCTGCTGCTGACCAATCCGGGTGAGCTGATCGACTACGTCAACCAGCCGGTAGGTGGCGGCCGGGCGCCGACGCAACCGCTGCTGCCGCTCGTCGCGGTGCCGACCACCACCGGCACCGGCGCGGAGAGCACGACGGTCTGCATCCTGGACGTTCTGGCCCAGCACGTGAAGTCGGGCATCAGCCACGCCCGGCTTCGCCCGACGCTCGCCGTCGTCGACCCCGAACTGACGATGACCCAGCCCGCGGGCGTGACCGCCGCGGCCGGCATGGACATCCTCTGCCACGCCCTGGAGAGCTACACCGCCCGTCCATACACGTCCTTCGAACGCAAGCGGCCCGAGCAGCGGGTGCCCTACTGCGGCGCCAACCCGGTGGCCGACATGTGGGCCGAGCGCTCGATCGGACTCCTGGCGACCAGCTTCCGGGCGGCGGTGGCTGACGGCACGGATCGCGCGGCGCGGGGCGCGATGGCGATGGCCGCGACCTTCGCCGGGATGGGGTTCGGCAACGCCGGGGTGCACATCCCGCACGCCAACGCCTACCCGATCGCCGGCCGGGCGCGGTCGTTTCGGCCATCCGGGTATCCGGACGCCGAGCCGCTGGTGCCGCACGGCATGGCGGTGTCACTGACCGCGCCCGAGGCGTTCCGGTTCACGTTCGACGCCGCACCGGACCGGCACCTGCGGGCCGCGCAACTCCTCGACGCGACAGTGGGACGCGACGGTGGACCGGACACCTTGCCCAAGGTGCTCACCGCGCTGATGCGCGACATCGGCATCCCGCCGGGCGTCGCTGCCGTGGGGTTCGACGAGGGGGACGTCGACGACCTGGTCGAGGGCGCGCTCAAGCAGCAACGCCTGCTGGCCACGGCTCCGCGGCCGGTATCAGCCGAGGACCTGGCCGGCATCTTCACCCGCTCAATGACGCTCTGGGAGTAGCCGCGCTGGGGGGTCAGCAACGGGTGCTTGCGGTGAATGCCGCGCAGGGCGGTGAGCCCAGAAGCCATGCGCCTCTGGCGGTCGACCGCCCTCGGCGGTAGCTACGCCCGCGCGCGGTCGCCGACCCCAGCACGACGTAGCTACCGCGTGGCGGGTCGACCAACACGAGATACGGGTCTATCCGCTGACCGCGCAGGAAGGTAGCTACCGCAAGTCGCGGACAGACTGCGGGGGTGAGCTGACGCGTTGGGCGACCACCTCCCGACCGCAACGAAACCGCAGCCGCGCCGACGCAACCTGAGGCGATCGATCCCTCCGGCGCGATCAGGTCGCTCTACCACCACTCCTGGTCGAGCTTGGCCTCGATGGAGCGGACGTACTTGCGGGTGCAGGCGTCGCAGATCCACTTCGTGCGCGGACCGTCGCGGCTCTCGACGATGTCGGCGCACCAGCCGAGCGGCGGATCGCCGTCACTCTGAGGGTCGGCCATCCGCCCACACATCGAGCAGACCTCCTCCATCCCTCAATAAGAGCGCGGCCGCCGGACGGAAGTCCAGCGGCCGCACTGTCAGTGGCGCATTCGGCCCAGCGAGTGAACGGTCAGAAGCGACCCGGCCACCCACCGTGAGTTATGACCGCGGGTGAACCGAACGGGCCAGGCGCTGCAGCCGACGCTTGCGACGGGAGGCCAGCGACTCGCTGGTCGCCCGAGTCTCGCGCGCGGAACGGCGCATCTCGTGTATTCGCTCGCGGGCGAGCGCTTCTTGCAGGCTAATCATCTTGGTGCTCCTCATAGTCGTGGTTACTGCGATGTGGTGGTGCGAGGCGGTAGTCATGCGGCTATTCCAGTCATGCGGCTACCTCTCGATCGGTCTTGCGGGGACGTCCCCGCGGGCGCTTGCGGGCGATGACCTGCCCGCGTTCGAAGATCTCCCCGCCCCAGACTCCCCAGGGCTCGCGACGCTCGAGAGCGCCGGCGAGGCAGGCGAGTCGGGCCGGGCAGTCCAGGCAGAACTGCTTGGCCAGTTCCAGCTCGCCCGGTGTCTCGGCGAACCAGAGATCCGGGTCCTGCACCCGGCACGGCACGTCGTCGGGACACAGCGGCGAGATCGGGTCGAGCAACGCTGGCGAGTCGAGTGGTTCAGCGAGCCCGAGTCCGGTCTGACCCTCTAGCGCGACGAGGCCGGTCGCGCATCCGGTCAACATGAGGTCCCCTCCTTGGTGGTTGTTGCGTCGAGTTGTAGATGTGGACGGTGCGGACAAACAACGAGGCCGCGGTTCCCGTTTGGGAGCCGCGGCCTCGAGGAGAGCCTTCGCTGATCGCCTGATCAGCGGGGGATTCCTCGAGGCGGGCTGCCCTGCTTGGCAGCGTTGCGGTCACGGAAGAAGATCGGGTTCACGCGCATATCGACGGAGGTCTTGCCGAGAACATGCATGCCCTGGACGTGGGACCGGTGGGCCGCCCACTGCGCCTGGAAGGCTGGGTTGGCCGAACCGTTTCCAGTGCCGAGCAGCACGAACGCCGACTCGCTCCGCGTACGCGAGGTGGCCGTGAGCGTCGTCGTGTAGCTGCTCATTGGGACCACCTCCTTCGTCGCGGGGGCACGCTCGTTTATGCGCGCTCTGTAGACCCTGCGTCTTACACAAGAGAAAAGATATCGGAGCGTACGCGAGCAAGGCAATCCGATTAATTCCCTAGACGGGATCCCTAGTCGCCCGCGGGGGTCGTCTAGGGAACCTTAGGACGGGATCTCGACCGGCGCCACAGAATTCGGATCAGCGCCGCCGAGCACGGCGAGCACGGGCTCGGCGTAGCGGTCGAGCTTGGCCGGCCCGACCCCGGACACCCGGGCCAGCGAGGTCCGGCTGTCCGGCCGGGCGTCGGCGATGGCGACCAGGGTCGCGTCGGAGAAGACGACGAAGGCCGGGACGCTCTGTGCGTCGGCCTGCCGCTTGCGCCAAACCCGTAGTCGCCCGAACAGCTCGGCATCCTCGGCCTCGGGGGCGACGGACTTCTTCTTCGGCCGCGGAACGACGACGGCGCCGGCCGGGCGCAACCCGTCCAGGAAGCGGCTGGGCCGGCGGCCCCGGCGCTGGCCGGGGCTGCGGGCGAGTGCCCAGGACAGGGCCAAGCGCTCGCGGGCCCGGGTGATGCCGACGTAGAGCAGCCGACGCTCCTCGGCGAGCTGCTCGTCGGTGGTGGCGTGCTGGATCGGGATCGTGGTGTCGGTCAGCCCGACGAGGAACACCGCGTCCCACTCCAGGCCCTTGGCGCTGTGCAGCGACGCGAGTGTGACGCCCTGGACGGTGGGAGCGTGTTGCGCGGACGCCCGCTGGTCGAGCTCGGCGACGAGCTCGGGCAGGTGCGTCGCCGGGTCGGCGGTGGCCAGATCGTCGGCCAGGCTGACCAGAGCGGCAAGCGACTCCCATCGCTCCCGGGCGGCACCGCCGGGGGGCGGCTCGTCGGGGTGCCAACCCACGCTGGCCAGCACGCCGCGCACCGCCTCGGCCAGCGACTGCTCGGTGGTGTCGGCTCGGGCGGCGCCGCGCAGCAGCAGCCGGGCCTCGCGGATCTCGGGACGGTCGAAGAACCGCTCGCCACCGCGCAGCACGTACGGGACGCCGGCCTCCGACAGCGCCTGCTCGTACACCTCGGACTGCGCGTTGATGCGGAAGAGCACCGCGATCTCGGCCGCCGGCAGTCCGCCGTCGATCATGGCGCGACATCGAGCGGCAGCGGCGGCCGCCTCGGCCGGCTCGTCGTCGTACTCGGCGAACGTCGGCGCCGGGCCGTCCGGGCGCTGGCCGGTGAGCGTGATGCGCCCCGGGATCAACTTGTTGGCCAGGTCCACGACCTGTGGAGTGGACCGGTAGTCGCGGTGCAGCCGGATCTCGACCGCCTCCGGGTACCGGGCCCGGAACTCGAGCAGGTGTCGCGGCGTCGCCCCGGCGAAGGAGTAGATGGTCTGGTTGGCGTCGCCCACCACGCAGACGTCGTCGCGCCCGCCCAGCCACGCGTCGAGCAGCCGCTGCTGCAACGGTGAGACGTCCTGGTACTCGTCGACGACGAAGTGGCGGTAGCGCGAGCGCACCTCCTCGGCGACGTCGCGGTACTGCTCGATCGCGCCGGCCATGATCAGCAACAGGTCGGCGAAGTCGACCTGGCCGGCCCGGCGCTTGGCCTTCTCGTAGCCGTCGTAGACCTCGGCGACGGTCGCCGGATCCATCGGCGGCTGGCGGGCCGCTTCGGCCGCGCGCTTCGGGTAATCCTCGGGGGTGGCCAGCACCGCCTTGGCCCAGTCGATCTCGGAGGCGAGGTCGCGCAGCTCGGTTCGATGGACGCGCAGCCGGGCCCGGGCCGCGGCATTGCCGACCATCCGGATCGGGTTGTCGAGCACATCGGGCATCGCGCCGCCGAGCACCCGGGGCGCGAAGTAGCTCAGCTGGCGCAGCGCCGCCGCGTGGAACGTCCGGGCCTGTACGCCCTGGGCACCCAGCCGCCGAAGCCGATCCCGCAGCTGGCCCGCGGCCCGCGCGGTGAACGTGACGGCCAACAGCTGCCCGGCCGGCACCGCCTCGGAGCGGACGGCATAGGCGATGCGATGCGTGATCGCCCGGGTCTTTCCGGTGCCGGCGCCGGCGAGGATGCACACCGGCCCGCGGACCGCCGACGCGGCGGCGCGCTGCTCGGGGTCGAGCCCCTCCAACACGACCTCGGCATCGCTCACGTCCTGATGGTGCCACCGGGCTCTGACGGTTCGCTCGGCAGGGCACGGTGGCCGATACGGTCAAGGGGTGGCTCGCAACGACTACGTGGCGATCGATCCGGATCGGCTCGCCGACGAGCTGGCCGAGGTATTGCTCGCCACCGAAGTAACGGGCGTCGCGCTGCGGGTCGCCCTCGACGGGCCGGGCATCGCCCGTCCGCATCCGCTCGGCGACGCGCTGCGCGAGCCCTTGCGAGCGCGCGGTCGCGACGTCGCGCACATCCGGGCCGAGACGTTCTGGCGCGACGCGTCGCTGCGCTTCGAGCACGGCCGGCACGACGTCACGGCCTTTCGCGACGACTGGCTCGACGTCGCCGCGCTACGTCGCGAGGTGCTCGGGCCGCTCGGTCCCGGCGGCAGCGGCGGGTACCTGCCGACCCTTCGCGACCCGACGACGAACCGCACCACTCGCGAGCCCCGCCGGGTCGCCGCGCCCGGTTCGATCGTGATCGTGAGCGGCGAGCTGCTGCTCGGACGCGACCTGCCCTTCGACGTGGCGATCCACCTGGCGGTGGGCGCCGCCGCCCGGGCCCGGCGCACCCCCGAGGAGTGGGCCTGGACGCTGCCCGCGTTCGAGGACTACAACCGAGATGTCGATCCGCTCGGGACGGCCGACGTGGTGGTGCGTCTGGACGATCCGCGTCACCCGGCGATCAGCCGCTTGACGCCCCGCCTGTCCGGCACGACGTGATCGAGGTCGCGGATGCGGCCGAACGCCCTGTCCGCCGAGACGAGCGTGGCGCCACGGGCGATGCACGCCCCCGCGAGGATCGCATCGAGGCTGCTCAGAGCGTCATGCCGCTGCCATAGCAGCAGTCCTGCGGCCAGGTGTTCGGCCGTCAATGGGAGCAGTGGCGCTAGTAGTGCCGCGTAACGAAGGGCGCGTGACGTGGCGTCAGTGCGGGTCCGCCGCCGTCCATGTACGTAGGCAAACTCCTGCAAGACCTCGACGGTTGTCGTTGCCGATGGTCGGCCATCACCGATCGCGTCGACGAGCTCGCGACACGGTCCACGGAACGGGTGATCGTCGCCGACGGCGTATGCAAGAACATTGGTGTCGAGAACTAGAGGCCCCAACGCTGTGCCCGTTCGTCGTACATCTCATCGATCTCGCGCTTGAGATCTTCCGGGTCCTCGGGAACCTCGATCGGTTCCGCCGCCAGGATCGCGTCTGCGGCCGCGCGGCGACGCGCATCGACGTCGTCGAGGTCACGGTCGATTGCGTGGCGGATTACGGCGGCCACGGAAGTTCGCTCCTGACTCGCCTTCGCGGCGACACGGAGGTACTGCTCCTCGTCCAGGAGAATCTGCAGGCGACGGGTCAGCTCGGCCACGACCTACACATTAACATGTGTAGGTTTCACCAACGGTGAGCGAGCCAGCCGTCGATGAGGTAGCGCGAGATCGACAGCTGCGGCGAGATGCCCTGGATGCGGGCGTCAGGATCCGGCGTCGCGCGCGTGTCGGTCCAGTCGGCGGCTCGTTGCACCTCGTCGCGAGTGAACCAGTGCGCCTCGGCCATCTCCTTCGGGTCGAGGTGCAGCGACGGGTCACCGGAGAGGCGCGCGACGAACCCGACCATCAGCGAGGACGGGAACGGCCAGGGCTGACTCGCGATGTAGCGGATGTCCGTCACCGAGACGCCGACCTCCTCGAACACCTCGCGGGCGACGGCCGCCTCGAGCGACTCCCCCGGCTCGACGAAACCGGCGAGCGTCGAGAACCGCTTCTCGTTCCACTGCGGCCCCCGCCCGAGCAGGCACAGATCGCCGCCGTCGTGCACCACCATGATCACGGCCGGATCGGTGCGCGGGAAGTGCTCGCTGCCGTCGTTGGTACAGACACGTGTCCAGCCGGCCTGTGCTTCTGACGTCTCGGCACCGCACCGCGGACACCGCGGGTGGCGGGCGTGCCACTGCTCCAGCGCGACCGCGCTCGTGAGCAGCGCCGCCTGCGCGTCGTCGGCGACCGCGCCGACCTCGCGCAGATTGGCCCAGCCGTCGGTGTCCTCATCGACGGTGATCGTGAAGTAGGGGAGGCCGTCGGCGACACCCAGCAACCGGCGCGGTGTCGCACTGTCCACTGTGGACGGATCCCGCAGCGCCAGGCGCACCGCACCGTCGCCTCGTTCGACCGGCGTCGTCGCGTCGCGACTGATCACCAGGACCCGCGAGGTCCGCCACGCCTCGGCCAGCCAGTCGGCATCGTTGCGCCGCAGCCCCTCCCGGTCGTAGGCCGCTCGGGCGAGACGGGGCGGTTCGAACGGCGGCTCGAACGGCATCACACGACGGACGTCAGCGCCGCGAGCGGGCCTCGGACCGACTCCGCGTCGCCGACCACGACCGTCGCGAACCGGGACGGGGCCAGGAACTCCGCGGCCGCCGCGGCGATCTCGTCGCGGGTGACCTTGGCCAGCCGGCGCGGATGCTCGGCGAGCCAGTCCGGACCCAGACCGACCCCGGCCAGCGACGACAGCGTCGAGGCCAACCCCGACTGCGTCGCCGTCGACAACGCCAACGTGCCGATCGCGTACTGGCGGGCCGACTCGACCTCGTCCGTCGACGGCGGCAGCGACGCGATCCGGCCGAGTTCGTAGAGCGTCTCGAGCAGCGCCGGGCCGGTGACCTCGGTCGCGACGTCGGCCTGCAACTGCAGCGTCGACCCCAACGCGTGGTGGTCGATGCCGCTGTGCGGCCCGTACGTGTAGCCCTTGTCCTCGCGGATGTTCTCGGTCCATCGGGACGAGAAGTAGCCGCCGAAGATGAGATTCGCGAGTTGCAGCGCCGGGTAGCGCTCGTCGTCGCGGCGCAGCGCGGACGCGCCGAGCCGCAGCGACGACTGCACCGAGCCGGGACGGTCGATCAGGACCAGCGGTCCCGGCTCGACGGACGGCAACGGCGGCACCCGAGTTGCTGTCGCCGCGGCCCCCGCCCAGCCATCGAGGGTCTTGGCCACCAGATCGGCCGCCCGCGCGGCGGAGACATCGCCGGCAATCACGAGCACTGCGCCCTCGGGCCGGACCAGGTCGCCGTGCAGCCGCCGGACCTGAGCTGCGGTGACGGCCTGCACGTCCTCGGGCTCGGGCAGGTCGCGGGCGTAGGGGTGGTCGCCCCACATGCGCTTGGCCAGCGCCTCGCCGGCGACGACGCCGGCCCGCGAGCGGGCGATGGTCAGGCGCTCGACCAGGCGCTCGCGTTCGGCGACTACTTCCTTCGCCGGATAGGTGGCGCCGGTCAGGACATCGGCGACGACGCCGAGGAACCCGCGCAGATTCGTCGCGAGCACGTTGCCGGACACCTGCAGTCGGTCGGCGTCGACGCCGATGCCGAGGTCGCCTCCGAGGCGCTGCACCGCGGCGGCGAGGCCGGCTCGGTCGTGGTCGACCGTACCGGTGAGTACGGAATCGGACAGCACCGCCGCGCGAGCCGCGTGGGCCGCCCGGGCCGACTGGAACGGAACCCGCAACCGCACCTCGACAAGCGGCACACCGGGCTTGCGCACCACCACGACCCGAAGGCCGGAATCCAGCGTGCGCTCGAGCGCGGTGAACTTGCGGGGGCGGCGAGCGGTACCCAGCGCGGGTACGGACGCGTTCAAGGCGGGCGCGCTCATGCGGCACCTCCGGCGATCAGCTCGACGACGGCTCGTCGATCCGGACGCAACGCCGCTGCCGCGGCCTGCACGTCGGTGTCGCTGATAACGCTGAGCCGACCGGCCAGTTCGCTGCTGAGCTCGGCCCGTCCGAAGATCAGCTCGAACTTGGCGAAGTTCAGGGACCTCGAGATGACGGCGTCCATCTCGCGGAACATCGCGCTGGCGAGCTTGGTGCGCACCCGGTCGAGCTCGCCGGCGTCGAGGCCGTCGTTGGCGACCCGGTCGAGTTCCTCGTCGACGGCGCGGAGAATCCGATCGAGAGACTTGGCGTCGGGGTAGTGCGCGGTCAAAGTCAGGACCGTGGGATCGCGCTCGTCGAACGGATCGCCGAACTCGCCCAGGTACGCCGACACGTCGGTGACGAGGTGATCGGCTTGCACCAGTCGGCGTTGCAGCCGTGACGCGTCGCCGTCGGAGAGCACCTCGGTCAGCAGGATGTTGGCGAGGTGGGCATCGAGCTCGCGGACCGGGTTGGCAACCCGGTACCCGACCGCGACGGCGGGGATCGGCGCGTGAGCGTCCACCGCCGTCGCTCGTCGCTCGGCCGTCAGCGGCGGCTCGCCGAAGTCGGGACGCTTGGCGACCCGACGCTGGGGGATGCCGCCGAAGTGCTTCTCGATCAGCCGCAGAGTCTCTTCGGGATCGAGGTCGCCGGCCACAGCGAGCACGGCGTTGCCCGGGGCGTAGTAGCGCTTGAAGAAGTCGGCCGCGTCGGCGACGGTGGCGCTCTCCAGATCGACGAAGTCGCCGTACCCGTTGTGCGCATTGGGGAACGTGTCGAACAGCACCGGCGGCAGCTCCAGCCACGGGAAGCCGCCGTAGGGGCGGTTGAGCACGTTGACCCGGATCTCCTCCTTCACCACGGCGATCTGGTTGGCGAGGTTCTCCTCCGTGATGCGCGGGGAGAGCATGCGGTCGGCCTCGAGGAACAGCCCGCGCTCCAGGGCATTCGACGGCAGCGCCTCGAAGTAGTTCGTGTAGTCGGGATGGGTGCTGCCGTTGAACGTCCCACCGCTGGACTGGACGTAGCGGAAGTGGGCGAGCTTCTCGAGGTTCGCCGAGCCCTGGAACATCAGGTGCTCGAAGAGATGCGCGAACCCGGTGCGACCCTCCGGCTCGGAGCGGAACCCGACGTCGTAGAGCACCGAGACCCCCACGACCGGAGCGGAGCGGTCCGGGGCCAGCACGACACGCAGCCCGTTGGGCAGCTTGGCATGCACGAGTTCGAAGGACGGGCTGGGCAACTTGATCGCGTGGGGAGCAAGCGTGGTGGCGGGCACCTAGCCACCCTATGCCCCGGGGTGGAGGGGCAGATCTACCCGTACGGCGATGCGCCGAGCCGCCCGCGCGGACACCATTTCCGGTATGCGAAACCAAGCCGTGGTGATGACCCGCGACCTCCGCAAGAGGTACGGCGGGCGAGCAGTGGTGGACGGCCTCGACCTCGACGTCGAGGCGGGCGAGGTCGTAGGCCTGATCGGAGCCAACGGCGCGGGCAAGACCACGACCGTCGAGTGCATCCAGGGCCTGCGCCGCCCGGACAGCGGCACGCTGCGCGTCCTCGGCTACGACCCGACCACGCAGGCCGACCAGCTGCGTCCCCTCATCGGCAGCCAGCTGCAGGACTCGGCGCTTCCGGACCGGCTACGGGTGCACGAGGCGGTCGAGCTGTTCGCGACCTCCCGGGCCCGCAGCGGCGACGAGCTGCTGGAGCGGTTCGGGCTGACGTCGCGGCGCAACAACGCCTTCGGGTCGTTGAGCGGCGGGGAGCGCCAGCGGCTGTTCCTCGTGCTGGCGCTGCTCAACCGTCCGCAGCTGGTGTTCCTGGACGAGCTGACCCAGGGCCTCGATCCGGCAGCGCGGCGCAACGTCTGGGCGGCGGTGGCTCAGCTGCGAGACGAGGGCGCCACCGTCCTGCTCGTCACGCACGAGTTGGACGAGGCCGAGGCGTTGTGCGATCGGGTCGTGGCCATGCGGGACGGTCGGGTGCTGGACGCCGGACCGCCGGCCGACCTGGTCGATCGGCACGCCAAGTGGGCCACGATGCGGTTCACCTGGAGCGTCGCCGACTCGACCCTGAACGAGCTGCGCAGCCTCACCGGCGTGCGGTCGGTCGCGCGGGTCGACGAGCGCATCGAGGTGCGCGGCGACCGCCGCATCATCGCCTACGTCGGCGCCGATCTGGTTCGACGCGACGCCGTGCCCGACGACCTGACCGTCGAGGTTCCCGATCTGGAAGCGGCCCTGTTGGGCCTGCTCGACAACGACATGGAGGTGGCGGCATGAGTACCGCTGTCGGACGGCTGGTGCGGGCCGAATTGAAGCTGATGGTCCGCGATCCGCTGGTGCTCACGTTCGTGTTCGCGTTTCCGATCGTCACCATGTTGATCATCGGGGGCTCGTTCGGGACCGATCCCGACCCGGACTTCGCCGGGGCGCAGCCGTCGCACTGGTACGTCGCGTCCTACCTCACCGTCGTGATCGCCGCGACCGGGTTGATCATGCTGCCGGTGCACCTCGCGTCCTACCGCGAACGGGGCGTGCTGCGCCGCTTCCAGGCCTCGGGCTTCCCGCGGTTCTCCTTCGCGGTCGCCCAGCTCGTGGTCGGGCTGATGGTCACGGCGGTCGCGAGCGGGATGCTGCTGATCGTCGCGGCGCCGGTGTACGGCGTCCCGGACATGGCGCTGCCGGGCCGGGCCCTGCTGGGCATCGCCGTCGGCGCGGTGGCGTTCGTGAGCGGCGGCGTGCTGCTCGGATCGCTGCTGCCGTCGGCCCGCTCGGCCCAGGCGGTGGGGCTGCTGCTGTTCTTCCCATCCTTCCTGCTCGGCTCAGGTGGCCCGCCGCCGCAGGTGATGGGCTCGGCGCTGCGCCACGTCGCCGACGTGCTGCCGCTGACCGTGGTGACGAAGTCGATCCGCGATCCGTGGCTGGGGTTGGGGACGGCGACCACGTCGCTGATCATCGCCGCGATGCTGGCCGTGGCGGCGACGGTCGTCGCGGCCCGGCGTGCATCGCTCTGAACCGGCCGTACGATGCGCGGCGTGTCCAGCCCCGTCGCCCTCGTGCCCCGGCGCGGCAGCTGGCTGGCACTGGGCCTGCTGATCACGTTCACGCTGATCGGACTGTTCCGGCGGGCGCCGGACCAGCTGGCGGTCGCGCTGCTGGCCGTCGCGGTGACGCTGGGCGCGGGCGGGCTGACGCTGCGCCGGCGCGGCCTCGCGGTGTTCCCGCCGGCCGCGCTCGCCTCAGCGGGCATCGCCGTTCTCTGCTACGCGATCTCGAGCAACGTCGGCTGGTTCACCCTCGCCGTGCTGACCGCCTGGTGCGTCCTGGCCGGCGGGCGCCTGATCGGACTCGTCCACTGGGCCGGCGCCATGGCGTTGTTCGGCGCGCAGTGGATCTGGGCCGACGCCGATCCGGGCTGGGGCGCCTGGATGGCCGGCACGACCTTCACGCTGCTCGCGGCGCTGCTCGTCCGGCACGAGTTGGAGCTGGTGGCCAAGCTTCGCGCGGCGCAGGCCGGGCTGGCCGAGAGCGCCCGCACCGAGGAACGCAACCGCATCGCCCGCGAGCTGCATGACGTCATCGCGCACACGCTGATCGTGTCCCAACTGCACGTCGCGAGCGCGCGCCTGGCGGTGGAGCACGACCCGACCGACGCGGCGCGCTCCCTCGCCGAGGCGGAGCGACTGGGACGCGAGAGCCTCGCCGAGGTACGCCGCGCGGCCGGGTTGCTGCGACCGGACGAGGACGGCGGCACCGTGGCGCCGCTGCCCGGCGCCGCCGACCTGCCGGCGCTGGTCGAACGCTTCCGGTCGGCCGGCTCGGACGCCACGCTGACCGTTGCCGGCGATCTGGGCAGCGTCCCGGCCACGACCGGGTTGGCGCTCTACCGCGTCGTGCAGGAGGCGCTCACCAACGCGGTCAAGCACGCGAGCGGCTGGCCGGTCACCGTCGAGGTGGACCTCGACGCCGCGCGGGCCGAGCTGGTCGTCGAGACCGGCGCGCCGCCCGGCCGTGGCACCGGCCTTGGCCTTTCCAGCATGCGCGAGCGGGCCGGATCGGTCGGCGGCCGGTGCGAGGCCGGCCCGGGGGGACGGGGTTGGCAGGTCCGGGCCGAGCTGCCCACGGGAGGTACGCGGTGATACGGGTCCTGCTCGTCGACGATCAGGAGTTGGTGCGCACCGGACTGCGCGGCATCCTGCGCGAGACGTTCGGCTTCGACGTGGTCGGCGAGTGCGCCAACGGCGCCTCCGTCGCAGCCTCGGTCGAGGAGCTGCGCCCGGACGTCGTACTGATGGACGTGCGGATGCCGGTGGTCGACGGCGTCGAGGCGACGCGCAGTCTCGTCGAGCGGGGCGACGCCCCGCCGGTGCTGGTGCTGACGACGTTCGACGACGACGAGATCCTGGCCGCGGCGCTGCGGGCCGGGGCCTCCGGGTTCGTGCTCAAGGACGTGCCGGCCGAGGATCTGCAGCGCGCCGTGCGGGTCGTGGCCGAAGGCGGCTCGTGGCTCGATCCGGCGGTCACCGGCCGGGTGCTGTCGGTCTACCGCGGCGCGTCACCAGCTGCGCCCGCTCGCGACGACCCTGCGCTGGCCATGCTGACCACCCGCGAGCGGGAGGTGCTGTCACTGATCGGACGAGGGTTGTCCAACCCGGAGATCGCCGCACGCCTCGTCGTCGGCGAGGGCACCGTCAAGACGCACGTCAACCACATCTTCGCCAAGGTCAACCTGCGTGACCGCGCCGCCGCCGTGGTCTTCGCGTTCGACCACGGGCTGGTGTAACCACCCGGCGCTAGGGGCGGTTCGTTTGGGTTGCCTGGGTTGCGGCGGCGCGCAGGGCCTGGGCGAATCTGCGTCCGGGGATCAGCTCCCGCTGGCGATGCCCGTAGTCGACCCACCCGCGGGACCGGCAGGCCGCCATGACGGCGCCGAACCCTACGTTGCGCCACTTCTGCCGCGCGGCGGAACCCAGCTCCTCCGGCGGCGTGAAGGGGATGACCTCCATGATCCCGCTGCCGGTCAGCGTCTGGCCCCAGGCCGGGCTGGCGCCGTTGGCGCGGCGGTACCGGGCGACGAAGGTCGCGACCTGGGCGCCGATGGCGTCGACGCGGGGCGGGGTCAGCCAGTGGCCGAGCGCGTCGACCAGCTCGGCGTAGTCCTCGGTGTGCGCAGCCACCGACTCCGCCGACCGGCGGCGGCGCGCGGCCGCTCGCTTGGATCGCCGATCTGTTTCCGGTGCGCTCGGCTCGCTCATTCGACCAATTATGGCGACGCTCGCGGCGCTGGCTACGGCGGCGTCCCGAATCTCAGACAACCTGCAGGGTCTTGATGGTGTTGGGGACGCCCGCCCAGAGGCCCTTCAGCAGGTCCGGGACCGACGTGTACCAGCCCGACAGCTTGCCCGGCGCGACCGGCACCACGGCGATCCACAGCCGCTCCTGCTGGACGCGCAGGTGCTGCTCCTCGCGGTAGGCCGGATCGATGGTGATCAGCGTCTGGATGAGATGCCCGTGCGCGCTGCCGACGGTGATGTCGGCGTCCTGCTCGGTCTTCGTCTTCGGTAGCGGCTTGCCGTAGAGCTCGTCGATCATCCGCTTGACCATCCTCCTGGCCGCGGCGGCGGGCGTCTCGCCCTTGACGCCCGTGACGTCGGTCGAACCCTCGTCCATCGTCCAGTTCACGTCGGCCGGACGCTCCAGCTTCACCGTCCAGATCGGACTGATGCCTCGCGTCAGCGCATCGGTGACGCAGTCGTAGGCCAGGTGCGCCCGCAGGTCCACCACGTGCGGGCAGGCCAGGTGCTGTAGCGGCTTGGCCGTGCCCGAGGTCGACGCCGCCGGCGTCTTCGACGACTCGGACCCCGGCGCCGTGCTCGGGCGTCCGGACACCTTGGTGGTGCAGCCGGCCAGCACGAGCCCGACGACGGTCAGGCCCGCGATCGTCCGAGCGATCATCCAGCCCCCGCCAGCCCGGCCCGGCCGACCCGAGCGATGTTCTCCCACAGCAGGGCAGCGGCCTCGGCGCCTCGATACAGCATCGACAGGTTGACCTTCTCGTTCGGCGCGTGGATCTGATCGTCGGGCAGCCCGACGCCGAGAAACACTAGCGGCGCCTTCAACGCGACCTGAATGGCCGCCTCGGGGCCGCTGCCGCCCTCACGCGTCGGCAACACCGGGGCGCCGTCGAAGGCTCGGGTGATCGCGTCGGAGAGGGCTTCGTAGGCCGGCGTGCCGAGCGGGACGAGGCACGGTGCGACGCCGTCGCTGTCCCACGTGATGCGGGCCTCGAGGCCGTCGGGTGTGTGGTCGGCGACGAACTGCTCGACGCCGGCGATGATCTGGTGCGGATCCTGGTTGGCGACCAGCCGGAAGGACAGCTTCACGTGGGCGTCCGTCGGCACGATCGTCTTGCTGCCATCGCCCATGTAGCCGCCCCAGAGGCCGTTCACCTCGGCGGTCGGGCGGGCGCCGATGCGCTCCAGGGTGCTGTAGCCGACCTCGCCGGCGAGCGCCCGCGACTTGGCGACGGCCAGGAACTCGGCCTCGTCGTGCGGCACCTTCGCGAACAGCGCGCGCTCGTCGTCGGTCAGTTCGAGGACGTCGTCGTAGAAGCCGGGGACGGTGACCCGGCCGTTCTCGTCGTGCAGGGCGCCGGCCAACCGGGCGACGGCGGTGGCCGGGTTGGGGATGGCGCCGCCGAAGACTCCGGAGTGCAGGTCGAGGTCGGGACCGTGGACGTCGACGGTGCACGTGACCAGGCCGCGCATTCCGGTGACGGTGCTCGGGATGTCGGCGGCGATCATGCCGGTGTCAGTGATCACGACGACGTCGCAGTCCAGCCGGTTGCGGCGCTCGGCGAGCAGCACCTCGAAGTTCGGCGAGCCGGACTCCTCCTCGCCCTCGATGAGGAACTTCAGGCTCACCGCCGGGGACGTGCGGCCCGTCGCCTCCAGATGCGCCCGCAGGCCGAGCAGGTGGAACAGCAGCTGGCCCTTGTCGTCGGACGCGCCCCGCGCTCGCAACAGGTCGCCGTCGATCGTCGGGTCGAACGGGTCGGTGTGCCACGACTCGATCGGGTCGATCGGCTGCACGTCGTGGTGCCCGTACACGAGCACCGTCGGCGCGTCGGGATCGTCGCTTGACCACTCGGCGTAGACCGTCGGAAGTCCCTTCGTCGGCCAGATCTCGACCGTCGGGAATCCGGTGCGGCGCGCCGCCTCGGCGAACCACTCGGCACTGGCGTGCACGTCGGCGTGATGATCGGGCTGAGCGCTGATACCCGGGATGCGCAGCCACTGATCGAGATCAGCCAGCAGCTCGGCGCGATGGGCGTCGACGTACTCGCGTGCGGTGGTCATGACCAGAAACGCTAGCCGATTCTCATCCGCCGGATTCGGTCCCCGCACCTCTGCGCCGCGGCTCAAGCCGAACCACCGGCCTGGTCGCGGATAGGACAGTCGCGGCCGGCGGGCTCTTCGCGCGAGCGCTCATCGCGTTCGTGGTGCTGACCGGCATCTGCAGTCAACCCGCGATCAATCGCCGCAGGCCGTTGGCGTCGAGCAGGTCGACCGGGGCGATCGTCTCGTCGGTGCGCACGTAGTGGAACGCGGCACCGACCCGATCGAGATCCGTTCCGGAGAGCGCGGCCCAGGCCAACCGGTACGCGGCAAGTTGTACCGCGGCCGCGTTGGCGTCGGCCCCGCTCGGCTGGGCGCCGGTCTTCCAGTCGACGACGGTGAATCCGCCGTCCGGCTCACCGAACACGGCGTCCATGCGGCCGCGGACGACGGTGCCCTCGATCGCCATCTCGAACGGGACCTCGAGTTCGACGGGTGCGCGCTCGGCCCAGGCGCTGGCCTCGAACGCCTCGCGCAGGGCGAGGAACTCGCTGTCGAACTGGGCGCCGGCGCTCTCGTCAGCGGCGCCGGGTAGCTCGTCGACGTCGAGCAGGGTCGGCATCTGCCAGCGCTGTTCGAGCCACTGGTGGAAGGCGGTGCCGCGGCGGGCGCGCGGCGCCGGCTCGCTGGGCACCGGGCGGTGCAGCCGCTGGGCCAGCCGCCCCGGGTCGCGCCGCAGCTCGACCAGCTGCGACACCGAGAGCTGCCGCGGCAACTCGACGTCGATGATCTCGCCGCGACGCTGTCGTTCGCGCTCCCGCAGCAGGACGTCGACGTCGTGCTGCCACTGCGCCGCACGATCGCTGCCACCGTCGACACCTGGCAGGGCCAGCCCGGGAAGGACCTCGCCGGCCGCGCGGACGAGCTCGGCGCCGGCCTCGACCACCGAGCGGCGCCCGGCCGCACCACCCGGGGTAGCGCCGAGCGGATCGGCCGGCCACGGCGCGGAGATCGCCTCGGCGGTGCGCGGGTTGATCGCATCGGGCTCGGGGATGAACCACTCGTCGGCCGGCTGCTGATCGGCGATCTCGGCCAGGAACGCCGACGGCGCGCGTGGCTTGCCTGTGGTGTCCCAGGCGTAGCCGGACGCGAGCAGTACCGAGCGCGCGCGGGTGAGCGCGACGTAGGCCAGGCGTCGCTCCTCCTGCGCGTGCCGTTCGACGATCGCCTCGTGGTGCTCCTTGAGCCGGTCGCCGACCTCCTTGCGAGTTTCGGCGGACTCGAGATCGAGGAGCGGCAGGCCGTCGCTGTCGCCGCGCAGCTCGGCGGGCAGTTCGTGCCGAGCGCGCGTCCAGTCGACGCCGCGGGCCGGCGCCGGGAACAGGTCGCCGGCCAGGCCCGCCACGGCGACGATGTCCCATTCCAGGCCCTTGGCACCGTGCACGGTGAGCAGCTGCACCCGCTCGGACTCGACGACGACTTCGCCGGCCTCCAGACCGTTCTCCTCGTCCTCGGCCGCTTCCAGGTACGCGAGGAACGAGCGCAGGGTGGCATCGCCGGCGTCCGCGGCGAAGTCGGCGGCCACATCGAGGAAACGGTCGAGGTGGACCCGCCCCACGTGCGCACGGTCAGGACGGGCAGCCACCTCGACGTCGACGCCGATCGCGTACTCGACGTCGGCGACCAGCTCGGCGAGCGGGGCGGTGAGCCGGCGGCGCAGCCGGCGCAGCTCGGCCGAGAGCCGGCTCATGCGGCGGTGCCCGGTCGCCGAGTAGCGCTCGGGCGGGCCGAGATCGTCGAGCGCCTCGACCAGGCTGAGCGGCTCGCGCTCGGCGTCCTCGGCCCCCTCGGGCGGGCGGACGAGGAAGCGGGCGCGGTCGCGCAGGGCGGCCAGGTCCCGCGGGCCGATGCGCCAGCGCGCCCCGGTCAGCAACCGCATCAGCGCCCCGCCCGGACGGTAGTCGCCGAGCACCCGCAGCGTGGCCACGACGTCGACGACCTCGGGAGTGGTGAGCAGGCCGCCGAGCCCGACGATCTCGACCGGTAGGCCGGCCGCGTGCAACGCGTCGGCCAGTGGCTGCATCTGCGTGCGCCGACGCACGAGCACGGCGGCCGTGCGGTCACCGGCCGGGCGCGCCTGCCACGCGCCGCCGAGGCGCTGCGCGAGCCAGGCCGCCTCGCGCTCGACGGTGTCGGTGAAGGCCACTGAGACCTGCCCCGGGCCGGCCGTCTCGTGCGGGCGCAGTGGCACCGTGCGCGCGCCCGCGTGCAGCGGCTCGGCCACCACGTTCGCCGCGGTGAGGATGGCGCGGTCGTTGCGGAAGCTCGTGGCCAGCGGGTAGACGGTGGCCGGGCGCCCGTCGGCATCGGGGAACGTGATGTCGAAGGCGCCCAGGTTGCCGGCGCTGGCCCCGCGCCAGCCGTAGATCGACTGGAACGGGTCGCCGACGGCCGTGACCGGGTGGCCGCGCCCGAACAGGCCACGGAGCATGACGATCTGAGCGTGGCCGGTGTCCTGGTACTCGTCCAGCAGGACGGCGCGGTAGCGCGCTCGCTCGATGTCGGCCACCTCATCCAGGCCGGCCAGCTCGGCGGCCAGGCGCATCTGGTCGCCGAAGTCGACGGCGCCCAGATCCTGCTTGGCCGACTGGTACTCGCGCACCACCGGCATCAGCGCCAGTCTTTGCCGCAGCGTGTCGACGTAGTCGCCGGTGCCGTTGGGCGTCTCGCTGCGGGTGCGCGGGCCGGGCGGCAGCGCGAAGAACCGGTCGAGCTCCTTCTGGCAGGCGGCCGCGACCGCATCCGGGTCGGCGAGGTGATCCGACAGCCGTCCGGCCATGGCGATCACCCAGTTGATCAGGGAAGGGATCGCGCGGAACTCCGGCAACGGTTCGCGCCAGCGCCGCACGACCGTGTCGGACAGCTGCCACAGCAGCGCGGGTGAGAGCAGGCGGGCGTCGGGCTCGGCGCCGACCCGCATCGCCTGCTCAGCGACCAGGTGGCCGGCGTAGGCGGCGTAGGTGAGCACGGTCGGCTCGCTGGCGGACAGCTGCGCAAGGTGCTCGGTGTCGTCGGGTTGCTCGATCTCAACCACTCGGCGCCACTGGGCCAGGCGGCGGCGGATGCGCGTGCCCAGCTCGGCGGCCGCCTTACGGGTGAAGGTCAGGCCCAGCACCTCGTCCGGGGCGACGCGACGGTTGGCGACCAGCCAGACGACCCGGGCGGCCATCGTCTCGGTCTTGCCGGATCCGGCACCGGCGACCACGGCGGCCGGGGCGAGGCCGGACTCGATCACGGCGGCCTGCTCGTCGGTGGGGGCCGGGAGCCCGAGGGCCGAGGCGAGCTGGACTGCGGTGATCATGAGGTCACCTGCCGGCCATTCGGTTGCAGCGGGCAGCTGGTGCGCACGTCGCAGAGCTGGCAGCGGCCGTTCTCGATGGCGTCGAACTCGTGCCCGCGCATGCGTTCGGCGACGTGGTCGACCGCCCGGCGGGCCCACTGCGGATCGTCGGACTCGGAAAGCGGCGGCTGCTGCTGGGCCCGCGCGCCGGAGCCGCCCAGCTGCACGAGCAGCGCGCCGCCCGAGGTGTCGCCCTCGTCGGGGAACGCGCCGTGCTCGATCGCCAGCTGGTAGGCACCCAGCTGCGGCAGGGTCGGCAGGTCGTCCGGTCTCGGCTTGCTCTTGCCGGTCTTCAGGTCGACCACGACGAGCCGGCCCTGCGCGTCGCGTTCGAGGCGGTCGACCCGCCCGGAGATCGACGCGTCGCCGACCAGGACGCGGAAGTCCCGCTCGATCGCTACCCGGGTCAACTCGGTGCGGCTCTCGCGCAGCCACGCAACCAGCCGCTCGAGCATGCCCCGGGCCCGGTCACGCTCGTTGGCCGCGAACCACGTGGCGCCGAAGTCGATGGTGGACCACAGCTCGTCGAGCTCGCGCTCGAACGCCTCGAGCGGTTGACCGTCGGCGACCCGGGCGGCCACCTCGTGGATCACGATGCCGAGCGAGGCGGCGGTGGCCGGGTCGTCGCTGACGCCGAGATCCTGCATCAGGGTGCGCAGCTCGCAGGTGAGGAACGACTCGATGCGCGACGGGCTGACCGGCACCGGGCGGTCAGGGTCGGCGGTGGCGGCCTCGGTGCTGAGCGCGGCCAGGCCCCACCACTCGTCGGGGTCGGCGCCCGGGACGCCGGCCGCGGCTAGCCGGGCCAGCTCCGCCGCGGCGGCCGAGCGTTCACCGGCAGGCGGGTCCTCGGCGCAGACGACCGCGCGCAGCTCGGCGACCAACCCGGGTAGGTGGACACCGCGCTGCGGCTGGGTCATCGGCCGGTCGCCCTCGATCGGGTCGAGCTCGTCGAGGAAGCGCGAGGGCTGCTCGTCCTCCCCGGAGACAGCGGTGACCACGAGCTCCTCGCGGGCCCGGGTGGTCGCGACGTAGAACAGCCGGCGCTCCTCGGCCAGCTGCGGTGCCGCCGACATGCCGGCCACTGCGCCGATGCCGGCCGCGATGTCGACGAGCAGTTCGGTACCGAGCAGCGAGCCGCGGCGGCGCAGATCCGGCCAGGTCCCCTCCTGCACGTCGGCGACGCAGACGAGATCCCACTCCAGTCCCTTGCTGGCATGGGCGGTCAGCACGGCAACGGCCTCGGGCTCGGACGCGGTCGGACTGAACGTGTCGCCCGGGATCTGCTGGGCGGCCAGGTGCGCGGTGAACTGGTCGGCCTTGGCGCCGGGCAGCCGGTCGACGAAGCGGGCCAGCGCGGCGAACAGTTGCACCACGGCGTCCAGATCACGGTCGGCCGCGGCGCCGGGCACGCCTCCGCCCACGCTCGCCGCCTCCCACCGCCGGGCGAGACCGCTGGCGTTCCAGATCGCCCAGAGCAAATCCTCGGGCGACTGGTCGCGAGCCAAGCGGCCAGCCGCCAGCACGCCGGCCACCCGCAGCACCGGCGAGCGGACCGACTCGGGCAGCACCCGCGCGCCGGGGGCATCGCCCACCACCGGCGCCAACCGGCCGCCCTCGTCGGGGAACGCCCGGCGCAGCACGCGGCGCAGCCGGCGCAGGTACACGCTGTCGCCGCCGCCGATCGGGCCGAGCAGCAGGCGCTCGGCGAGGTCCTCGTCCAGCGCGTCCTCGCGCAGTACGGCGGACAGCACGTCGAGCAGCATCGCCACCACGGGTTGCTCGGCGAGCGGGATGTCCTCGCCGCGCACCGTGACCGGCACCCCGGCGGTGATCATCGCCCGGCGTAACGGGCCGAGCGAGGCGGTGGTGGAACGCACCAGCACCGCCATGCGCGACCACGGTCGGCCGTCGAGGTGAGCCCGGCGCAGCACCCCAGCCAGGTAGGCGGCCTGCTCGCTCGCGGAGCGGAACACGCCGACCCGCACCCGGCCGGGGGCGAGCTCCGGCGCGGGGACGATCCGGCGTTGCTCGGCCGGACCGGGCAACCGCTGGGCGATGCGCCGGGTCGCCGCGACCAGCCGCTCACCGGACCGTCGACCGGTCGACAGCGCGACGACCGGCACGGCCGCACCGCCACCGAAGCGGGCGTCGACCTCGTGGATCGCCGCCGTGTCGGCCCCGCGGAAGGCGTAGATCGATTGGTCGGGATCGCCGACGAGGATCAGCTCGTGCGCGCCTTCGGCAAGTAGGGCCAGTAGTTCCGCTTGAGCCGGATCGGTGTCCTGGTATTCGTCGACGAAGATGTGCCGCCAGGTGGCCCGTTCGCGCGCGAGCAGCCGGCGATCGTCGAGCAGGACGTTGACCGCCGAGCGGATCAGTTCGGCCGGGTCGTAGCCGCCCGGATCGCGCAGCGCAGTGACGCCTTGGTACTCGTGCAGAAAATCCGCCGCCGCCACCCAGTCGGGCCGACCGTGCGCATGCCCGAGCTCTCGTAGCGAGATCGGGTCGTGGCCCCGCTCGACGGCCCGCATCAGCAGATCGCGCAGCTCCTCGGCGAAGGCCTGGGTGCGCAGCGCCGGGCGCAGCGCGGGCGGCCACTGCGACGCGTCGCCGTCGGCGAGCAGCGCCCGGATGATGACGTCCTGCTCGGCGCCGGACAGCAGCCGGGGCGCCGGCGCCCGGTTGGCGAGCGCGGCCATCCGCAGCACGCCGAACGCGTAGGAGTGGAAGGTGCGGGCCACCGGTTCGCGCACCGTGCCGCCGAGGCGGGCGGTGATGCGGTCGCGCAGCTCGCCGGCCGCCCGGCGGCCGAACGTCAGCATCAGCAGCTGCTCGATCGGGACGCCGGAATCGACCCGGGCGACGGCCGCCTCGACCAGCGTCGTCGTCTTGCCGGTACCGGGACCGGCCAGCACCAGCAACGGGCCCCCGGCGTGCTCGACCACCCGGCGCTGGGCGTCGTCCAGGCGCGGCGGCACCACGGATGGGCGGGCTCGCCGCACCAGCCGATACGTCGCGGTCACGTGGTCATCCCAGCACGGTCCTATGACGATTTCGCGTCAGCGCGCCCGTCCCATCTGTACCGGCGCAGGTCGACGCGGCCGTTGCTCACCCGCACGCCCTCGGCGATCAGCCGCTGGCGCTGCTCCTCGCGCAGGTGGTCGGCGAACGAGCCGTCGGCGCGCAGCACGCGGTGCCACGGCACGGTGCCGCCGTCCTGCGCGAGGACGTGCCCGACCTGGCGCGGCGTGCGCGACCCGACGTACTCGGCGACGTCGCCGTAGGTCATGACGTGGCCGGGCGGGATCGCCTCGACGCAGGCCAGGATGCGATGCGGCAGGTCAGGATCCGAGCTCACCGGGGTCGGCGGCCGGTGAGCGCCATGAGACGTTCCTCGTCGGTCGCGTCCTCCGGCGGGTCCACCGAGGCGGCGAAGTAGGGCGCCGTGCCACTGACGGCTTGGGCCAGCGGCAGGGCGAACTCGATCAGCTCGTGGGGCAACTGGTCGTCGACGCCGATGGCGCGGCCCAGATCCCAGCCGTGCACCACCAGGTCGACGATCATCTCGCCCACGTACTCCGACGCCGGCGAGGGCCCCCGCGAGAGCTCCACCTGCCGGTCGAGTGCACCCGGCTCATCGACCGAGCGGCTCGATGCCAGCGCGACGGCGTCCCAGGCCGCGGCGCGATCGGGGCCCAGGTTGCGCTTCGCCGCCTCGACGATCTTGCCGGCGGCGTCGAGCCCCTGCCCGGACATCAGCGGCGGCAGCCACACGTGCTCGTCGATGAGGTGGTCGACGAGGGCGGTGACGTCCCATTCCGAGCAGGGCGTCCGTGCGGCCCACTGCTCTTCGCTGACCCGGTGCACGCGGGCCCCGAATTCGGCAACCCCGGTGTGGAACAGAGCCAAGAGATCGGTCATGCGCCAGTCATACCCCTGATCGCCGACAGGAGGAACCGTGGGGCGGCCCGGGGCGCCGACCCCAGGGCGCAGTAACTACGCCCCCACGAGGTCCGTTCGACCAGCCCATGCCTCGCCACGACCGACCCCAGTACGCGGTAACTACCGCGCCGCGCGGTGACCGACCGCCTCGCGGCGTAGTTACCGCAACCGGCGGTCGACCACCAAAAGCTCGCCGACCCGAAGCTCACGCCACGACGCGGTAATTACCACGCAGAGCGGCGGGTGACGGGCCGGGAAGGAAGCGGCACGCCCGGCTCAATAGGACGGCAGCGACGGGTCGATCTGGTTGACCCAGGCGGTCACGCCGCCTTGCACGTGAATCGCGTCGGCGAAGCCGGCGGCCTTCACGGCGGCCAGGGTTTCGGCCGAGCGGACGCCGGTCTTGCAGTACATGACGATCTGCTTGTCCTGGGGCAGCGAGGCGAGCGCGTCGCCGCGCAGGATCTCGTCCTTGGGGATCAGCGTGGCTCCGGGGATACGCACGATCTCCCACTCGGCCGGTTCGCGCACGTCCACCAGGTACACCGGCTTGTCCGAGTCGAGCAGTTCCTTGAGCTCGGCCGCGGTGATCGTCGATCCGGCCGCGGCGGCGACGGCCGCATCCGAGACCACCCCGCAGAACGCCTCGTAGTCGATGAGCCCGGTGATCTTCGCGGTGTTCGGGTCCTTGCGGATCTTGATCTCGTGCCAGCTCATCTCGAGCGCGTCGAAGACGAGCAGCCGGCCGAGCAGCGTCTCGCCGATGCCGGTGATGAGCTTGATCGCCTCGTTCACCATCACCGAGCCGATCGACGCGCACAGCACGCCGAGCACGCCGCCCTCGGCGCACGAGGGCACCATGCCGGGCGGCGGCGGGTCGGGGTAGAGGTCGCGGTAGTTCGGGCCGTGCTCGTCCCAGAAGACGCTGACCTGGCCGTCGAAGCGGTAGATCGAGCCCCACACGTACGGCTTGCCGAGCAGCACGCAGGCGTCGTTCACCAGGTATCGAGTCGCGAAGTTGTCGGTGCCGTCCAGGATCAGGTCGTAGCCGGAGAAGATGTCGAGGACGTTGTCGTTGTCCAAGCGCGTCTCGTGCACGATCACGTTCACGTACGGGTTGATCTCGCGGACCGAGTCACGGGCCGACTCGGCCTTGGGCCGGCCGATGTCGCTCTGCCCGTGGATGATCTGGCGCTGCAGGTTCGACTCGTCCACCACGTCGAAGTCGACGATGCCCAGCGTGCCGACGCCGGCCGCGGCCAGGTACATCAGCGCGGGCGAACCCAGCCCGCCGGCGCCGACCACCAGGACGCGGGCGTTCTTCAGCCGTTTCTGCCCGGCCATCGCTACGTCCGGGATGATCAGGTGGCGGCTGTAGCGGCGGACCTCATCGACCGACAACGACTCGGCGGGCTCGACCAGCGGCGGCAAGGACACGGGGGATTTCCTTCCAAGAGAGTGCTCTGAACGCAACCCCGCGCGCCGGGCTCGCCATTCCCCGGAAAAGTAAGACGGGGCCACCGCGGGGTGAGTTCGGGGGGTTGACTCGAACCACGGTGGCGACCCGCTGGAACAAGGTTACCCGCTCGTAGCATCGGCGTTAATCCGGCTGGCGCACCGGTCAGTTCGGGATGAGCGGGCTGTTCTGCGGCGTGTCCGGAGCCTCCAGGCCCGGGGCGTCCTTGGCCCCCGGCGGGTAGGGCCACGGGTTGGCCCCGCAGATCTTGCCGCTGACCGATTTCAACCCGATCGTCTGCTGCATCATCGCCGGGGCGAGGCCGTTGGAGAGGCACACATGGCTGTGCATGTGGCCGAGCGCGTGTCCGCTCTCGTGATTGATCATGTAGTCGTGATAAGCGCCCAGATCGCCGATGTAGGCGACGTCGCCCCGGACCCAACGGGCGACGTTCTCGACGACCCGCGCGCCCTTGTCCGGCGCCCAGCACGACGTCTCGATCTGCAGCTCGTACCCGCACAGGTTGCGCACCGTCATGGCCGAGGTGAGCGTGATGTGGAAGTCGGCCGGCCCGGAGTCGACGCGCTGCAGCGACAGGCCGCTGTGCGTCCAGCTGCGCGGGTCGTCGAGCACCTTGTCGACGAGCGAGGCGAACGCGTTGAGGTCGACGCCGGTGATGCCGTTCTCGACGTCGACGGTGTAGCGGTGCAAGGTGCCCGTGCCGACGACGGGAGTGGTGCCGGGCAGCACCCGGAACGTGCCTTGGCCCTGCTTGGTGTAGTCGGGGCCGTCCGGTAGCACGTCGGACGCGAGCGCCTCGTTCTGCGTGTTCGCGCCGACCTGATCGCTCTTCAGTTCGGTGGTGCCCGACCCGGTCGGGGGCACCGCGGCCTGGGGCGACTGCGGGGCCGGCGACGTGCCTGCGGGCGGCGGGGCGGGCTTGCTCGCCTTGTGCGTGGGCGCCGACGTGGTGACCAGAGCGACCACCGTCACGATCACCAGTACCGGCAGCGCGTACGCGCGCCATCCGTAGCGATGGATGAACGTACGGACGCTGCGAACGAATCGACCGGGCCCGGGATCGTACTCGTGCGCGAACCGCTCCTCGTCGTCGAGGTACTCGTCGCGTGAGCGCAGCGTCACAGCACCGAACTCCCGGTGATCTGGCACGTGATCAGCGTCCCACACCCTCTCCGGCGGAACGATCAACGCGCCGAGCAACATCGTCTTCGAGCAGCGCGAGGGCGGCGCGAGCGGTGGTGAGCGGGTCCTCGAGCTGGGCGACGTGGCCGACGTTGTTCAAGACGAGCAGCCGGGCGTCCGGGATCGTGCGGGCCACCCGAGGGGCCAGCGCGACGTCGACCAGCCGATCGCGATCACCCCACACGACCAGCGTCGGCGCCGTGATAGCGGCCATCCGCGACCACAGGCTGCGTCGGCGCGGCGCCATGTAGGTGCGCACCAGCCCCCGCAACGAGCGCAGCAGCGCGTCGGTCGACCAGCCCATGCCGTCGCGCGACTCGATCTCCTCGACCGCCTCGGCCAGCCGGTTGGGGGGCACGCGGGCCGGGTCGGCGAAGCACAGCTTGATGACCGACCATGCCCGCACATCGGCCGGATAGCGTCCGATGCGCCGGCGGATCAGCCCCGCCGTCCCCGGCAGCAGCGCCACCGCCAGCAGCGGATCGGTACCCAGCCGGCGCGGGCGCAGGTCCGGCACCGCCGGTGAGGTCAGCGTCAGGGTGCGCACCAGGTCGGGACGTCCGGCGGCGATCAGTATCGAGATGACCCCGCCCATCGAGTTGCCGAACAGGTGCACCGGTCCACGTCCGGACTGCTCGAGATAGCGGATGACGGTCCGGGTGTGGGCAGCGATCGAGTAGTCGCGACCCGGTGCCGGGCCGGATCGTCCGAATCCCGGCAGGTCGATGGACTGGATGGACAGCCTCGGCGCGAGCAGCCCGGCGAAGTCCGTCCAGTTGGTGGACGCGCCCCCGAGCCCGTGCACGCAGAGCGCGGGTTCGGCGTTCTCGGCCTCGGTCGGGGTGTCGCGGACGAACAGGTCAGCCGCGCCGACCCGGATTTGGCGCCCCGGCCAGGGCGGGATCGACGAGTCGAGCGGCGGCAGCTGCGCGTCCGACAGGCGAGCGGCGGTCATCACGCCGACTTGCGGCGAGCGACCTTCGCCGGGGTTTTCTTGGCCGGCGCCTTCTTCGCGGCCGCTTTCGCCGGGGCCTTCTTGGCCGGCGCCTTCTTCGCGGCGGCCTTCGCTGGCCTCTCAGCGGCCTTCTTCGCGGGTGCCTTCTTGGCCGGGCCGGCCGGGGCCGCCTCGCCCCGGCTGCGCTTGGCCGCATCGACGGACGCCCGCAACGCCGCCATCAGGTCGACCACCTGCCCGGTGTCCGGGGCGGCCGGGACGGTGTCGACGATCTCGCGGCCCTCGACCTTGGCGTCGATCACCTGCTGCAGCGCCTCGCGATACTCGTCGCTGAACTGCTCGGGCTCGAAGTCGCCGGCCATGCTCGACACCAGCGATTCGGCCATCGCCCGTTCCTGCGGGCGCACGGTCACGTCCTCGTCGAGGAAGCCGAAGCTGGCCTCGCGGACCTCGTCGGGCCAGATCATCGTCTCGAGCACGATCACGCCCTCGCGGACGCGCAACGTGGCCAGCTGCTCGCGATTGCGCAGGGCCACCTTGACCACCGCGACCATGCCGCTGCCCTCGAGCGCGTCGCGCAGCAGCACGTAGGGCTTGACGGCCGGCTGCTCGGGCTCGAGGTAGTAGCTCTTGGCGAAGTAGATCGGATCGATCTGGTCGGCCGGCACGAACTGCAGCACGTCGACCACCCGCGCACTGGACAGCGGCAGGTCGGCGAAGTCCTCGTCGGTCAGCACCACCATGTCGCCCCCGGGCAGCGTGTAGCCCTTGGCGATGTCGGCGTAGGCGACCTCTTCCCCGTCGGCCTCGGCCACCCGCTTGTACCGGACGCGTGACCCGTCGCTACGCCGTACCTGGTGGAAGCTGATGTCGCGTTCCTCGGTCGCCGAGAACATCTTGACGCCGATATTCACCAGGCCGAAAGACACTGCGCCTTTCCATATCGCCCGCATCCGCTCGACCGACCTTCCCGCCTCAGATCGCTGCTGTTGACGTCCATGATGGCCGATCGAGGCAAGATTGGTCCCGATGACCGTCCCCGCGACCCCGATGCTCGCCACGTCCGGCCCGGTGCTGCCGTCCGGGACGGGGTGGACGTACGAGTTCAAATGGGACGGCGTGCGGGCCCTGGTGAACGTGGCGGCGGGCACCGTGCGGATCCACAGCCGCCTCGGCAACGAGGTCACCATCGCCTACCCCGAACTCGCCGGGCTCGGCGCCGGCATCGACGACGCGCTCGTCGACGGCGAGATCGTCGCGTTCGTCGACAACCGGCCCTCGTTCGGACAGCTGCAGCTGCGGATGCACGTGCGGTCGGCCAAGCAGGCCGCAGCACTCGTCGCCGAGGCGCCCGTCTCGTTCATCGCGTTCGATCTGCTGCGGCTCTACGGCGTGGACCTCACCGCGCGCCCGCTGGCCGAACGGCGGGCCACCCTGGAGCGCCTCGCCGCCGACTTCCCGCAGTGGACGGTCAGCCCGTCCTTCGACGACGGCTCGGCCACCGAGGAGGCGGCGCGCGCCCACGGGCTCGAGGGCGTGGTGGCCAAGCGGCAGACCAGCCGCTACCGGTTCGGCCAGCGCACCAACGACTGGGTGAAGGTCAAGTTCACACAGAGCGACGAGTTCGTCGTCGTCGGCTGGGAGGCCGACGCGGCCGACGGCAGCGCGACGCTCAGCTCGCTGCTGCTGGGGTACTACGACGGCGACGAACTGCGCTTCGCCGGCAAGGTCGGCAGTGGCCTGTCCGGACGGGAGTCGGCGCAGCTCAAACGCCAACTGACGACTCGCCCCGGGCCGGCCCTGACGGACGGGGCGCCGCCGCCGTCGCCCGGACGCACGGCCACCTGGGTCGAGCCCGAGGTCGTCGTCCAGGTGACGTACTCGCACTGGGCCGACGACGGGCGGCTGCGCCATCCGGTATTCGTGGGTATCCGCAACGACAAGGACGCGCGGGAGGTCGTACGCGATGGCTGAACGGATCACCGTCGAGGTCGAGGGCCGGCAACTGTCGATCTCGAATCTCGACAAGGTGCTCTACCCGGAGACCGGGTTCACCAAGGGCGAGGTGATCGACTACTACACGCGCATCGCCCCGGTGCTGTTGCCGCATCTCGCCGGGCGACCGCTCACCGTCAAGCGCTACCCGAACGGGGTCGACGGCGCCTTCTTCTTCGAGAAGAACGCGCCCCGGGGCACCCCGAAGTGGGTGCGCACCGTGACCTTGCCGGTGCCCGGCTCGACCATGGACCGCGAGACGATCGACTTCGTCGTGGTCGAGGAGCTGGCCACCCTGGTCTGGCTGGCCAACCTCGCGGCCCTCGAACTGCACGTCCCGCAATGGCAGGTCGTCGGTCGCTCGAAGAAGCCCCACACGGACCTGATCGTGTTCGACCTCGATCCAGGCGCGCCGGCCGACATCCGGCAGTGCGCCGAGGTCGCCGTGTGGGTGCGGGACCGGCTCGTCGAGGACGGGCTCACGCCGGTGGCCAAGACGTCCGGCTCGAAGGGCATGCAGGTGAGCGCCCCGATCTCGGTGGGGTCGGCCGCCGATACGTCACGCTATGCCCAGGACGTCGCCCAGCGCCTGGAGGCCGAGCATCCCAAGCTGGTCGTGTCGCGGATGGCCAAGAATCTGCGCGGCGGCAAGGTGTTCGTCGACTGGAGCCAGAACAACCCGGCCAAGACGACGGTCGCGCCGTACTCGCTGCGCGCCCGCCCCACGCCGACGGTGTCGACCCCGCTGCACTGGGACGAGGTCGCGGCCGGCCAGGCGCTGCGGTTCACCGCGCCCGAGGTGCTGGACCGTGTCGCCGAAGACGGCGATGCGTTCGCCGATACGCTCTCGGACTCCGCCCGCGGCCGCCTACCGGACTAGGCTGCGAGGTAACGAGAAGGAGACTGCCGGCATGTCGGACACCGTCGACACCGCGCGGGGGGGCAGATTGCCTCGCTCGGCGCGGCGCCGCCAGCTGCTCGCGGCGGCGCAGGAGGTCTTCGTCGCCAACGGCTATCACGCCGCCGCGATGGACGATATTGCCGAGCGGGCGGGCGTCTCGAAACCGGTGCTGTATCAGCACTTCCCGGGCAAGCTCGACCTGTATCTCGCCCTGATCGACGAGCAGGCCGAGGCGCTGACCAGCGCGATCAAGGAAGCGCTGGCGCGCACCGACGACAACCGCGAACGCGTGCACGGCGTCCTGTCGGCGTACTTCGACTTCGTCGACGGCACGGCCCGCAGCGCCCCGGGGGCGTTCCGGCTGATCTTCGAGACCGACCTGGGCAAGGAACCCGCCGTCCGCGACCGGGTCGAGCGCAGCACCCGCGAGATCATGCACGCAGTGGCCGACACGGTGGCCGGCGACACCGGCCTGGACCGCGCCCGGGCCGAGCTGCTCGCGATGACGCTCACCGGCGGGGCGCAGGTGGCCGCCCGGTGGTGGCTCGACAACGACCGGGCGGTGCCGCACGCCGACGCCGTCCTGCTGCTCGAATCGCTGCTGTGGCGGGGCATTTCGCACTTCCCCCGACAGGACGAATCCGAGCTGTGACGCCGTTCGCTACCGGCGCACCGACCGGAGCGGCACGGGGTCGCGGCCTCGACTAGCGTGGACGACGATTCACCACACGTAACGGCAGGAGGCCCGGTGGAGGTCAAGATCGGTGTGTTGCACACGCCGCGCGAGATCGTCGTGGAGAGCACGCAGACCCAGGACGAGGTCGAGGCTGCCGTGGCTGCCGCGCTCAAGAGCGTCGACGGGCAACTGTCGCTGACCGACGAGAAGGGCCGCAAGGTCATCGTCCCGGCGAACCTGGTCGCCTATGTCGAGATCGCCCAGGCCGACAGCCGGCGGGTGGGGTTCGCCGCCAGCTAAATCGCTGGCGGGTGCCGGTAGCTTGGTGATTGCCGCGAGGGACGCGGGAGCTGGACGAGAGAGGTGAGGGGCCAGATGCAGGCCGTCGTTGTGCTCGGCCGTACCTCGGTCCAGCCATCTCAGGCGCCGGCCTGACCCATTTCGGGCGGCGCCGTTCCCGAAAGGCGCCACTTCGTTGGCACTCGATCTTTCCCAGCTCGGCTTCGACGACGGCTTTCTCGCTGACCTCGCACCGGGCTGTTCTCCTGCGCGGGTGAGCCGGGTCGACCGTGGAGCGTGCGACGTGCTCACGGCCGACGGCGAGGCCCGCGCCCCGTACAGCGGCGCGCTCACACGGGTCGCCGCCGAAGATCCGGTCAACCTGCCCTGCGTGGGCGACTGGGTCGCACTGGACACCGGCCCGCAACCAGAGGTCCGAGCGGTGCTGCCGCGCCGTACCGCGATCGTCCGGGCCGGGGTCACCCCCGGCGTCTCCCACGGCCAGGTGCTGGCGGCCAACATCGACCTGGTCTACATCGCCGAACCGGCCGTCCCTTCGATTGATCTGGGACGGATCGAGCGGCTGCTCGCCCTGGCCTGGGAGAGCGGTGCGGTGCCCGTGGTCGTGATCACCAAGGCCGATCTGGCCGAGGTGGACCTGGCCGCGGTCGCGGCGGCTGCTCCGGGCGCGGACGTACTGCTCGTGTCGTCCGTGACGGGCACCGGCCTGGACGCGGTCCGAATGGCGCCCGGGCAGACCGCGGTCGTGCTGGGCCGGTCCGGCGCGGGCAAGTCGACGCTGGTCAACGCGCTGGCCGGCAACGAGGTGATGGCGACCCAGGACATCCGCGCCGCGGACGGTCGGGGCCGGCACACCACCGTGCACCGGGAGCTGCTGCTGCTCCCCGACGGCGGGATGATCATCGACACGCCCGGCCTGCGCAGCGTCGGCCTCTACGACGCCGCCGAGGGCCTGGCTCAGGTGTTCACCGACATCGAGGAGCTCGCCACGCAGTGCCGGTTCGTCGACTGCGCGCACGACACGGAGCCGGGTTGCGCGGTAACGGAGGCCGTCGCGAGTGGCGAGCTGCCCGAACGCCGGCTGGCATCGTGGCGCAAGCTGCAACGCGAAGCAGCCTGGATGGCCTCCCGCACCGACGCCCGGCTCCGCGCCGAGCAGACGAGGCACTGGAAGGTCATGAGCAAAGCCATGCGCAACCAGAGCCGCCCGTAGGGCGGCCGCTCAGGCCGGCTCCCATGGATTGACCAGTTCGACGCCGGTGGCGGCGAAATCCGAGATGTTCCTCGTGGCCAGGGTCGCCGCATACTGGCGACATATCGCCGCGATCTCGGCGTCCATCGCCGCTATCGGCTTCCCTGTGTGCTGGCGCGTCGCGACGACGTCGGCGTAGTGGGGCGTTGCATCGACGTCGAACGACAACACCGATCCGGCGAAGGTCCGCGTAACCAGCGACTCCATTCGACGGCCGATCTCATTCCTGCGCCTTCCTACGGGCAGCAAGGCGACACTGGCACGGAGCTCGGCTGCGGTTATCGCCGTGATGACGAGTTCGGACGGCTCCCGGCTGTCGACCCAGTCGAGTACCGCCAACGTCGGAGCCGGCTGCATCAACTCGGATACGACGTTCGTATCGAGGACTATCACTCGCCGACGTCTGCCGCCCGCGCGGGATCGTGCCGTGACGGAACGTCCAGGTCGACCCCACCGACCGAGGAGAACTGCTCATGAATGTAGGAGCCCAGCCGCCCGGCCGGGCGCTGGGCCGCCACTGCAGCGGAAATGATCGCTCGCGCCTCGGCTTCCATCGATCGCCCATGATTCGCCGCCCGAACCCGCAGTCGCGCCTTTACCGAATCGTCCAGATCTCGAATCACCAGTGTCGCCATGGGATCCTCCGAAAGGTTGCTAGCAATGCTAGCACCGGCGGCTCAGCTGCTGAGGCCCAGGGTGGCCATGCGCTCGGAGTGCTTGTCGGTGATCCGCTTGATCAGGGCGGCCACACCGGTCAGGTCGCCCGCGCCCTCCACGAGTAGCTCGGTGAGCGAATCGTGCTCGGCGAGCACGTGCTGGGTCTGGCTGATCGCCTCGCCGACGAGACGCCGTCCCCACAAGGCCAGCCGGCCGGCGATCGCGGGATTCGCGGCGATCGCGGCTCGCACCTCGCGCACCGCGAAGGCGGCGCTGCCGGTGTCGGCCAGGACCTCGATGATCAGCTCGCGGGTGGCCGGGTCGACGTAGTCGGCGATCTCCCGGTAGAAGTCGGCGGCCAGCCCGTCGCCCACGTAGGCCTTGACCAGACCCTCCAGCCAGTCGGCCGGGACGGTCATGGCGTGGAAGCCGTCCAGGGCGGGCGCGAACGGCGCCATCGCCTGCTCGGGAACCGCACCGAGCATCTCCAGCCGCTCGGCGAGCAGCCGGTAGTGACCGATCTCGACGGCCGCCATCTGGGCCAGCGCCGCCCGCCCGGGCAGCGTCGGCGACATCCGCGCATCCTCGGCCAGCCGGTCGAACGCGGTGAGCTCGCCGTAGGCCAGGGCGCCGAGCAGGTCGGTCAAGGCAGCGTCATCGGGCACGGCGGCAGGGTATCCCGTACCGGAGGCGGCTACACTCCGCAAGTGGATCGTCGCGAGAACCGCGGGGATCCGGTATTCCGCGTTGACCCGCCCGGCCGCGAGCTCACCTCTCGCCGGCCCGCCGACCCCGAGGTCGGACGTCTGGAGGTCTGGTCGGCGCACGACCTCGAGGACGTTCATGACCGAGATAGACACGCCTGACGAAACAACGCCCACCGACGACGCGATGCCTACGGACGACGCGAACCCAACGGACGAAACGACGCCGGCTGACGACGCGACCCCGACTCCGCTCGCCGCGCGGGCTCCGGTCAGCCCGGAAAGCCCCGCCTTCTCCGATTTCGCGATCCGCCCGGAGATCGTCGCGGCGCTGGAGGCCGTCGGCATCACCCGCACGTTCGCCATCCAGGAACTCACCCTGCCGGTCGCGCTCGCGGGCAGCGACCTGATCGGGCAGGCCCGCACCGGCACCGGCAAGACGCTCGGGTTCGGCGTTCCGCTGCTGAACCGGCTCGAGCTGCCCGGCGCGAAGGGGGCTCCGCCCCAGGCCCTCGTGGTGGCGCCCACCCGCGAGCTGGCCGTCCAGGTCTCGGGCGACATCAGCGCCGCGGGCAAGCAGCTCGGCGTCCGGGTACTCACGATCTACGGCGGGCGCGCCTACGAACCGCAGATCGCGGCCCTCAAGCGCGGGGTCGACCTCGTGGTCGGCACGCCGGGCCGGCTGCTCGACCTGGTCGAGCAACGTCATCTGCGCCTGGACAGCGTCCGCATCCTGGTTCTCGACGAGGCCGACGAGATGCTCGACCTGGGCTTCCTGCCCGACATCGAGAAGCTGCTGGCGTTGGTCCCCGAGGGACGGCAGACGATGCTGTTCTCCGCGACCATGCCCGGGCCGATCGTGGCGCTCGCCCGGCAGTTCCTGCACCAACCCATGCAGATCCGGGCCGAGCAACGCCAGGACGACGCCCCGGCCATCGAGCACGTCGACCAGTTCGCCTACCGCGCCCATGCGATGGACAAGGCCGAACTGCTCGCCCGCGTCCTGCAGTCGCGCGGCCGTGGCCTGACCTTGATCTTCACTCGCACCAAGCGCACGGCGGCCAAGGTGGCCGATGATCTCGCCGATCGCGGCTTCGCCGCGGCGGCCATCCACGGCGACCTCGGCCAGGGCGCCCGCGAGCAGGCGTTGCGCGCGTTCCGGGCCGGCAAGGTCGACGTGCTCGTCGCCACCGATGTCGCCGCCCGCGGGCTGGACGTCGAGGGCATCACCCACGTCGTCAACTACCAGGCCCCCGAGGACGAGAAGACCTACATCCACCGCATCGGGCGCACCGCCCGGGCCGGCGCGTCCGGCACCGCGATCACGCTCGTCGACTGGGACGAGCTCCCCCGGTGGAAGATGATCTGCGACGCGCTGGGGTTGCCGTTCCACGAGCCGCCCGAGACGTACTCGACGTCTGAGCACCTGTACCTCGAGCTGGACATCCCGACCGACGTTGGGTCGACGCTGCCCCGGGCCGACCGCACCCGCGCCGGCCTCGCCGCCGAGGAGATCGAGGACCTCGGCGGCCGCGACGCCAAGACCCGGCGACGCGCGCCGGCCGGGCGCCACGAGCGGACCGACCGACCTGAGCGCTCCGAGCGCTCCGAGCGCTCCGAGCGACCGGAGCGGGCCCGCCACAACCGCAGCCGGGTACGTACCCGCGGCGGCCAGCCGGTATCGCCGACCGACTCGGGTCCGTCCGAGTCGTCCCCGGCCGAGGCGAGCGACGGCACGACCCCCAAGCGGCGAGCGCGGCGCCGGCGCGGCGGCGGGAGCGGCGAGAGCAAGCCGAGCCCCGCCTCAGAGTGAGCACATTCCGATAGGCGAGGATCGACCGGTGACCGACCTGGATGAGCGGCCCGACGAGCTGGCGCGCTATGTCGCGTCGATGCGCCGGCAGCGCCGCTGGTACTTCGCGGGCATCGCCGTGGTGGCAGCCGCCGCGGTGGCGGTGGCACTGGTCGTCTGGTCCAGCGGCGAGATCACCCACGCACACCTGCGCACGGCCAAGTCGGCCGCGCCGAGCGTCCCGCTAGGCACTCCCCCGCCGGCGCCATCGGTCACGTGGCAGAGCACCGACGCCACCGCGATCGGCACTCCCCTCTTCGGCGGCACCGTCGTCACGTACTCCGAACACACCGTCACCGGACGCAACGCGCTCACCGGCGTCGCCGACTGGACCTACACCCGCAGCGACCGCACCGTCTGCCAGGTTGCGCAGGCGCAGGGCAAGACGATCGCCATCTATGCGAACGGCGGCAACTGCGACGAGGTGAGCACGTTCGAGACCGGCACCGGCCAGCGGGCGTGGACTCGCACGCTCGACGAGAACGGCCTGACGGTGTCGGGGCATCCCACGATCATCGCCACCACCGACACCGTCTATGTCTGGACGTCGGAGTTCGTGTACGCGGTCGATCCGATCAGCGGCTATGACCGTTGGACGTACTCCGCGAGCGGCGGCTGCGGGTTCACCGCGGTGGTGCCGGGCTCGGCCGGCGTGCTGATGAGCACCCACTGCGCGGACGCCGACCAGTTGCTGCTGCGCGACCGCAGCGCCGGCTCGGACGACAAGCAGCAGAACGACGACAAGAAGAACCAGATCCGGTGGCGCCTGGCCAAGACGAGCACCGTCCCGGTCGCGGCCGACTCGATGGTCGCCGCGCTCGACCCGGCGACCCACGAGCTCGTGCGGTACGCCCCGACCGACGGCACGGTTCTCGGACGCGTAACGCTCAACCCGGCGCCGTCCACGACGTCGCCGGTACAGCAGGTCGCAACCGACCAGGACGAGGTGATCTGGATCGCGGGCACGGCGTACGCCCTCAGTAGCACCGGCACCCTGCTCTGGAGCGCATCGCTCACCACGGTGCCCACCGTCACGGCGCCCGATGGCTCGCTCGTCACGCCGGATCTCGGCTCGGCCCGGATCCTCGTGCCCACGTCGTCCGGGGTGGCCGCGCTCGACGGCGTGACCGGCAAGGTCACGACGCAGTACGCGGTACCGCCGCCGGAGCCCGGCAGCCGGGCCTTCCCCGTCGGCGGCGGCATTCTCGTCACCGGCCGGGCCACGGCGTACTACGCATGAGCTCGCAGCTGGACGTCGGGGCCGCGACTCGGCACACGTTCGACGTGCCGGGCGGCTCGATCGCTGCCCTGCGCGCCGGCGCGGCCGATGCGCCGATCGTGCTGCTCGTTCCGGGATTCACGGGGAGCAAGGAGGACTTCGGCCCCCTCCTCGACCCGATCGCGGACGCGGGCTTGCAGGTGGTGGCGATCGATCTGCCCGGGCAGTACGAGTCGCCCGGGCGAGGCGACTTCTCGGTCGACGCGCAGAGCACGGCCGTCCGCCAGGTGGCCGCAGCGCTCGGCGAGCGGGTGCAGTTGCTGGGTCATTCGTTCGGCGGTTTCGTCACCCGGGCCGCGGTGATCGCCGAACCCGAGCGCTTCCCGTCACTCACGTTGCTGGACTCCGGCCCCGGCGGTATCGACGGCGGCCGCCGCGCCCGCATCGATCAGCTGCGTCCGGTGCTCGTCGAGTACGGCATGGCGGCCGTCTACGACGCGATGGCAGCGCTGGCCACCACCGAACCCGACTACGTCGCCCCCCGTCCCGACGTGGAAGCCTTTCTGCGCAAGCGATTCCTCGCGAGCGACCCGGACGGGCTGCTGGCGATGGGCACCGGGGTCATCGACGAGCCGGACCGGGTCGACGAGCTCGCCGCGACCGGCCGGCCGGTGCTGGTGCTCACCGGCGTCAACGACGAGGCGTTCCCGCCCGAGCGGCAAGCCGACATGGCGAAGCGGCTCGGCGCCCAGTTCGTCGAGGTACCCGACGCCGGGCACTCCCCCGCCATCGAGAACCCCGCCGCCACCGCCCCCGCCCTGATCCGCTTCTGGCATGCCCACTGACCTCGGGTATTTCGGGCCGGGCAGCGTGACCTGGCGGGTACACGCCGAGCCGCTGACGATGGTCGGTGGGCTGCGCGCGCTCTTGTTGCAGGCGTTGCATCCCGAGGCGATGCGGCTGCTCTACGCACGCTCGTCGTTCCAGGACGATCCGTGGGCGCGGCTGCAGGCCACGGTCATCTACGTCGCCACGGTCAGCTTCGGCACCACGCCCGAGGTGGACGCCGCGGCCGCACACGTCCGCGACGTGCATCGCCGGCTCGGGATCACCGACCCGGAGCAGCTCGCCTGGGTGCACGCGTGCGAGGTCGACTCGTTCCTGGTCGCCGCACGATACGCCGGCGTACGGATCTCCGGCGCCGACGCCGACCGCTACGTCGACGAGCAGGCTCGCGCGGCCCGGCTGGTGGGCGTACCGGCGAAGCTCGCGCCGCACAGCGCCGCCGACCTCGACTCCTACTTCGCTGAGATGCGGCCCGGGCTGCGGCTCACCCGCGAGGCCCGGGCGGCGGCGCGGGTGGTCATCGCACCGCCGCTGCCGGTGCCGCGCCGGTGGGCGCTGCCGGCCCGGGCCGGGTGGACGGCGCTCTCGTCGCTCGCGGTCGGCCTGCTGCCGTCCTGGGCCCGGCGCATGTACCGGCTACCGGCGCTGCCCGGCGCCGGGATCGCTACGACGGCCGGCCTGCGGACGATGCGGGCCGCGGTGACGGCGCTGCCCGAGAACTGGAAACACGGCCCGCACTACCGAGCGGCGATGGCCCGGGCGGCCTCCTGATCACTCCTCGCCGAGCCCGCTCCACGGTTCGACGTTGGCCGAGACCGCCTGCCCCTCCGGGCAATGCCGCCGGAAGTCGCACCACCCGCAGTTCGGCGACGGCGCGGGCGGGAACACGTCGTCGGGGTGGGCACCGGCCTCGAGCGTGTCGGTCGCCGCGACGATGTCGTCAGCGGTCGCCTCGGCCCGCGTGACCTGACGCTGCAGCGACGCGTCGGTGTGATCGTGGACGACGATGTCGCCGCTCGGCAGGTGGTGCAGCTCGACCCGCCGGCAGTCACGGCGCAACGTCCGGCGCGCTGCCAGCGCGTACAGGGCGAGGGCCAGCGAGCCCCGCGCGTCGTCGTCGGTCAGCTGACGGCGCCCGGTCTTGTAGTCGACGATCACCAGCTCACCGTCGCGGTCGTCGATGCGGTCAACGCGCCCGCTCAGCGCGAGCCGGTCGGTGGTCGTGGCGACCGTGCGCTCGATGCCCACCGGCTCGTCGTCTCGATCGAGCTCGTCGACGTAGTTCTCGACCCACCGCTCGGCCGTGGCCCGCCAGGTCGCCGACTGCGCCTCGTCGCGGAACCCGTCCGATTGCCAGTTCGACTCGACCAGCCGTGCACCATTCGCCGGCGTACGGTCGCGGCGCGCGAGCTGCCACCACCGGTGCAGCGCGACGTGCACGACGGCACCGAGCGTGTTGTGCGCCCACGGCGCGCCCCGGGGCAGCGTCGGACGGTCGAGGTAGGTCATCCGGTAACGGCGCGGGCAGTCGAAGGTGGCCAGCCGCGACGGTGTGCACGCGAAGAGTCGGCGCGGCATCGCATCCAAGGAGAGCTGTTCGGCCATGGCCTACCAGCTGCCGCCGGAATCTCCACCGCCGCCGGAGTCGCCGCCGCCGCCCCAGTCGCCGCCACCCCCGCCGCCCCAGTCACCGCCGCCTCCGCCGCCCCAGTCGCCGCCACCCCAATTGCCGCCGGAGTTGTCGTTCGAGTCGGCCGAATCTTGGCCCGCGTCGTAACCGGACTGGTAGCCGCTGTCGTACCCGTAGCCGTAGCCGCCGCCACCGAAGCCGCCGAGGCCGCCGGTCAGCACGCTGCCGATCAGCAACGTCTCCCAGAACGGGACGCCGTACCAGCCGCCGGGGACTCCGTAGCCGCCGCCGTAGTAGTACGGCGAGCCGGGCGTGTAGGACGGGTAGCCCTGGTAGGAGTTGCCCTGGACGTTGACCTCTTGCGCCTCGGTCAGCTGATCACCCTGTGCATCGGCGACGGGCGGCAGCGGCGCCCCCTCGTCGAGGCCGAGCGCCTTGCGGGCGGTCACCGCTGCATAGAGCCCCTCGAGCGTCGTTCGCCGGGCCTGCGCGAACTTCTCGACCGAGTCGGCGGTGTCCAGCTGCGTCCCGGCCGTCGCGTATCGCTCGGAGGCATCGGCCATCGCCTGCTGGGCGACGTCGTTGTCCTTCGGGTCGATCGTGTTGACCTCGCCCGCGAGCCGGTCGTAGTACGGCATCACCTTGCTGCGCGCCAGGTCGAGCTCGCGCTTCTTCTGCCGCCGGCGATACCAGGCCAGGCCGCCGATGCCGCCCGCTCCGGCGGCGCCGATGCCCACGATCCACGGCCAGACGCTGCTGCCCGAGTCGCCCTTCTTGCCGTTGGCCGGCGCGGCCGCCCCGCCCTCGCCGGTGCCACAAGCGCTCGTATGCGCGCGAGGCCCACTCTGCACGCTGACCGCGAAGTCCTCGAGCAGGGCGGTAACGTCGTGTGTCGTTTTCAGCTGCTCGGCGTTCGCCGCGTTGGCAGCCTTGGCCTTCTCGCTCGCATAGCCCTCGCAGTACGCCGACGAGGCTCCCCCGATTTGGTAGCCCGACGTGCTCACGGTGAGAACGCCGACCGTCAGTCCGCTCCCCGTAGGATCCAGCGCCGGGCCGATCTGGTTGGCCAACGTGGTTGGCGATCCCGCACTCGTGGGCAGTACCGCGATCTTGACGCCATCCGGGATGGCGGCGATCAGCTTGGTCTGGTCGAGCTTGAACCCCGTCGCCGTCGAGTCGACGTACAAGTTCGCCGTGCGCAGCTTCGCTTCGGCGTCGCCCACCGGATCGGCCGCCACCGCAGACGACGCCGCGACAGCCATTACTACGGCGACGCCCAGGCCGGCGGCAGCGGCGAACAGCAGACGAACGCGACTCATCCCGCCACCGTAGTGCGTGGGCCCGTGCTTACCGCGTCACGGGCTGGCGCGCCGTCTCGTGGTTGAGCAGCTGCTCGTACGCAGCGCGACTCGTCGTGCACGCGCCGAGGTCGATCGTCTTGTTCGTGCCGTGATAGTCCGACGATCCGGTGCCGATCAGGCCGAGCTCGCCGGCCAGGACAGCCAGCCGGGCCCGGTCGTCGGGCGCATGATCGGGATGGTCGACCTCGATGCCGTGCAGGCCGGCCTGGGCCATGGCGGCGATGACGTCCTCACCGACGACGGCTCCGCGGCGGCGGGCTAGCGGGTGGGCGAACACGGTGATCCCGCCGGCGTTGCGCACCAGGCCGATGGCCTCGAAGACGTCGCTGTCGGCCTTGGGCACGTAGTACTTCGACCGCGACGACAGCAGCGCGGCGAACGCCTCGTCGACGCTCGCGACCACGCCGTTCTCGACGAGCACCCGCGCAATGTGCGGACGCCCGATGGCGCCGCCACGGGCGATCTCGACCACGCGGTTCCACGTCACGGGAACGCCGTCAGCGATCAGGTTGTCGACGATCGCCCGGCCGCGGCTGAGCCGGCTCACGCGCAGCCGCGCCCGTTCGGCCCGCAGCCCGTCGTAGTCCGGGTCGAACAGGTAACCCAGCAGGTGCAGGCTGATCCGCGTCCCGTCCGGCTCGTTGTACGCGCAGGAGAACTCGGTGCCGGTGACGAGCGTCAGCCCGGGTGGCAACGCGCCGAGAGCCTCGTCCCACCCGGCGGTCGTGTCATGATCGGTGATCGCCAGCACGGAAAGGTTCGCCGCCGCGGCCTTGGCCACCAGCTCCGCCGGCCGGTCGGTGCCGTCGGACGCGGTCGAATGCGTGTGCAGATCGATCGTCACTGCTCAACCCGCCGGACGCTCACCGCGCCGAGCTTACGGTCCGGCACAAACCCGTGACTCAGTCCTTCTTGGACTTGATCACCGGGATGGGCGCCGTGTCGTGCCGGGAACCCATACCTCTGTCCTCGGGGTCGGTGTCGATGTCGGTGCCGAACAGCAGCGCAGAGATCTGCCGGTACCGGTACAGCGGCCGGGCCATGTAGTCGATGCGCGACAGCGCCTGATCCTGGCCGGCCGACTCGACGATGAACGTGCCGTAGCCGAGCATCCGGCCCCACAGGCTCTGTTCGAAGGTGAGGTCGGTGACCTTGATCAGCGGCATGATGCCGACCTTGCGGTTCAGCACTCCGGTCACGAGCAGCACCCGGCGGTTCGTGACAACGATCTCCTCGAAGTACCAGTCGAGCACGAACCACAGGAACCACAGAACGCTGAAGATCAGGAAGAAGACCGCGAACGATTCCAGGGGAGGGTGGCGCCGGAACGCGACGAGCAGGAGCAGCCCGCCGATCAGGAACCCGAGGAACAGCGCGAACGTGGACGCCAGGGCCATCCAGTGCCGCCGTACGGCGAACACACGCTGCTCGCTACTGAGCAGGTACCGGCTGACCTTCGGTCCCGCCCGCGCCATGAGGGCTCAGAGCTTGTCGACGAAATTGGCCAGGCCGTGTGCCACGTTGACCGTGCCGTTCCACAGGTTGTGCGTGATGTCGGCAGCCTGGCTCGGTTGGGTGACGAGGAAGAAGATCACGAATATGCCACCGAGCACCCCTACCAGCTTCTTGGTGTCCACGCTGGCCTCACTTCCATTCGCACACAGACGTTGTTCTTCTTACCGCATGCGACGACGACCTTGGGGCCGCCGCGCCGAGCATCGAGCGTGATTAGAGACTAACTCAGTGCAACCCAAATGTGAGCCCTGTGCGGGAGGAATCGTTCTGGACGCCTCCGGCCGGCTGCTCGTCGTCCGCCGGAGCAAGCCGCCGTCGGCCGGCATGTGGTCGATTCCCGGCGGGCGATGCAAACCCGACGAAACCGCGCATGATGCGTGCGTCCGGGAGGTTGCCGAGGAGACCGGCGTGATCGTCGAGGTGCTACGCAGCGCCGGGCGGGTCACCCGAGACGGTCCGGGCGGGGTCGTCTACGACATCGAGGACTTCGTCTGCTCGGTACGCGGTGGTCAGCTGCAGGCCGGTGACGACGCCGCCGAGGCCCGCTGGGCAACCCGCGCCCAACTGGATGATCTCGACGTCGCCCCCGGTGTGTTCGAGGCACTCGCGTCCTGGGACATGCTGCCGTCCTAGCATCTTGACAGTAGGCTGTCGTTATGACAGACTGCTGTCATGATAACGACACGCATCGTGCACCTGGCCGTCTACGACACCATGGCCGACTGGGAGACCGGTTACGTCACTGCGTTCATCAACCGCCCGTGGTGGGCGGGCCAGGACTGGCCCTGGCGAATCCGCACCGTCGGCGCGACCACGGAGCCGATCACGACGCTGGGTGGCGTGCGGATCGTGCCGGACGTGGCGCTGGATGCTTTGCGTCCCGAGGAGAGCGCGATGCTGGTGCTGCCCGGCGCGCACATGTGGGACATCGGGGGCGGCAGTGCCTTCACCACGACGGCCCGCGAATTCCTCGACGCCGGCGTGCCGGTCGCCGCCATCTGCGGCGCGACGTTCGGCCTGGCCCGCGACGGACTGCTCGACAACCGCGCGCACACCAGCTCGGCGCTCGTCTACCTCGAGCCGAGCGGCTACTCCGGCTCGACGCACTTCCGCGACGAGCCGACCGTCACCGACGGCGACCTCATCACGGCGGGACCGACCAACCCGATCGAGTTCGCCCGCGCCATCTTCGAGCGTCTGGACCTGTTCGGCGACAAGACGACCGACGCGTGGTACCGGCTGTTCGCGCACAGCGACGCGGCGGCGTTCTTCGAGCTGGCGGCGTCCTGATCATGGCCGCGAAAACCGCTGCCGCCGCCAGAGTTGTGGGGGCCCGGGCCGGGGGTGCCGACACCGGGGCGGCTGTCGATCGGACCGGGTCGGGTGACGCCTTGACCGAACTGGTCGTCAAGACGTTCCGCCTCAACGGACTGTTCCTGGAGGCGGCCGAACAGATCGCCCGTCCGGCCGGGCTGACGGCCGCGTGGTGGCAGGTGCTCGGCGCCGTTCTCGACCAGCCCCGATCGGTGGCCGGCATCGCCCGCGAGATGGGGCTGGCCCGGCAGAGCGTCCAGCGAGTCGCGGATCTGCTCGCGGATCGCGGACTGATCGAGTACGGACCCAACCCCGCACATCAGCGGGCGAAACTCGTCGCGCCCACGTCGGCGGGACGGGCGGCCATCGACTCACTGGCCGCCACGCAGCACGAGTGGGCCAACCGGGTGGCCGGCGCCGTCGGCGAGGACGGCCTGCGCCGCACCGTCGCCGTGGTCGACGACCTGATCGCCGCCTTGTCGTAGCTCCGGTTTTGGTCACCCGCCGTCATATAGCCGGCTGGGTGACCAAAACCGCGTCAGCTGCGCGGTACCGGCTCGGGGCGGCCGGGCTGCTCGCCGCCGCGAGCGTCGATGTATTCGCGGGTCGGCACCATGACCTTGCGGCGGAAGATGCACACCACCGTGCCGTCCTGCTTGTAGCCGATCGTCTCGACGTAGACGACGCCGCGGTCGGACTTGGACCTCGACGGCGTCTTGTCGAGCACCGTCGTCTCGCCGTAGATGGTGTCACCGTGGAACGTCGGGGCCACGTGGCGCAGCGACTCGACCTCGAGGTTCGCGATGGCCTTGCCGCTGACGTCGGCCACCGACATGCCCAGCAGCAACGAGTAGACGTAGTTGCCCACCACCACGTTCTGGCCGAAGTCGGTGGTCTTCTCCGCGTAGTTCGCGTCGAGGTGCAGCGGGTGATGGTTCATCGTGATCAGGCAGAACAGGTGGTCGTCGTACTCGGTCACCGTCTTGCCCGGCCAGTGCTTGTACACGGCACCGACCTCGAACTCCTCGTAGTATCGTCCGAACTGCACGTCCGCACTCCTTCACACCCGGCCTGGCCCGTTTCACCGTCTCGCCAGGCATACTGCCGCGATCTGCCCGTCGACGGGGCAGAATGTGGCCGATGCCTACTGTTCCGCGGCCGTTCCGACCCGGCGCCCTGCGCTCGGGGCGCAAGGCCCGCCTGCCGTGGATCCCGGAAGTCGACCGCCGCACGGCCATCGTCGACTGTGCCGTGTACCGCGACGGTAAGCGCCAGCCCGACGCGAGCACCTGGCAGGAGGCGCACGACGACGTGCTGCGGCACCGGTCGGGGTTCGTGTGGATCGGGCTGCACGAGCCGAGCGAGCGGCAGTTCGCGGGCATCGCCGAGCACTTCGGCCTGCACCCGTTGGCCGTCGAGGACGCCGTCCAGGCACACCAGCGGCCCAAGCTCGAGCAGTACGACGACATGATGTTCGCGGTCGTCAAGACGGTCTACTACGACGCCAGCCAGACGCAGGGCGGGACCGAGGTCGTCGAGACCGGCGAGGTGATGATCTTCCTCGGCGCCAACTACGTGATCACGGTCCGGCACGGCGAGCACGGCAACCTTCGGGCGATGCGCAAGCGGCTGGAGAGCGATGCCGCGCTTCTCACGCTGGGTCCGTCCGTAGTGCTGTACGCGATCCTCGACCGGGTCGTGGACGGCTACCTCGCCGTGACCGCCGCCCTGCAGGAGGACATCGACGAACTCGAGACGTCGGTGTTCGCCGGCACCGACCGAGGCGCGGACAGCAATCGCATGTACGTCCTCAAGCGCGAGGTTCTCGCCCTGAGGCGCTCGGCCGGTCCGCTGTCGGCGCCGTTGCGCCTGCTCGCGGACCGACCCTTCCGTCTCATCGCCGAGGACATCCGCGAGTACTTCCGCGACGTCGACGATCACCTGTCCGAGGTCGTCGAGCAGGTCGCGTCCTTCGACGATCTGCTCAACACGCTCGTCGCGGCCAACCTCGCGCAGGTATCGGTCGGGCAGAACGAGGACATGCGCAAGATCTCGGCCTGGGTGGCCATCGCCGCCGTGCCGACCATGGTGGCCGGCATCTACGGCATGAACTTCGATCACATGCCCGAGCTGCACTGGCGCTTCGGCTACCCGATCATTGCCGGCCTCGTGCTGCTCGTCTGCATCGGCCTCTATCGGTCGTTCAAGCGAAACGGCTGGCTGTAAGCGCGCGGCCATCGCGGGGCGTCAGCCCCGCAGCCGGGACCAGCCGGGACGGCCCAAATTGGCCCAGGTTCTCAGTGAGTGGGAAGTATGCTCCCGCTGTGGATCGCCGTGCCTTCCTGCGCCGGTCGGGGCTCGTGGCCGCCGGCGCCGCGGCTGGTGTGGCGGGAACCGCAGGCGCCGACCAGCTCGTCGAGCACGACGACGCCGAGCTGTCCGGGCACGCAGTCGGAGACTTCCGTCCGGCCGGGGTGGCGGCAGCCACCATCGTGTATCGCTGGCCCACGACCGAGCCGGTGGTCGCACTCACCATCGACGACGGCCCGTCCCGCAGGTACACGTCGCGAGTCCTCGACATCCTCGACGAGAAGAACGTCGAGGCCACCTTCTTCCAGATGGGCAAGCACGTCCGCGCGTTCCCTGATCTGGCGCAGCGGGCCGCGCAACGACACGAGATCGGCAACCACACCTGGTCGCATCCGAGTATGGCGCTCGGACGACCGCCGTCCGTGACCCGCCAGTTGGGTCGGACGGCCCAGGTGATCACCCACGTCACGGGACGCGCCCCGACGCTGTTCCGGCCGCCGTACGGCTATTTCTCCGGCGCAACAGCCATGGTCGCTGCCGGCATGCGCTACTCGATCGTGCTCTGGGACGTGAAGTTCAACGTCACGGACAGCTCCACGTCCAACATCGAGCGCATCGCCGGACAGGTCGTGCCCGGATCGATCATCCTCGGCCACGACGGCGGCACAATGAACAACGAGGTGGTCGTGCAGGCCCTGCCTGGGCTCATCGATGCCGTTCGACAACGCGGCCTGCGCTTCGTCACCGTCACTCACCTGCTCGCGTCCCCAACGACGTCGAAGGCCCCATCACACCTGTGAGTACGCAGTCGGAGGAATCCTCGACGGTGGCGGTGAGCCGTCGAAGTATTGCTGTTCGCCTGGCCGCCGTCGCCGCGTGCCTCGCGCTCGTGTTCGCCGGCACGCTCTACGGCCAGGACGACGACTTCCCGTTCGGCCCGTTCCGGATGTATTCGACGCGCGACAACCCCAACGGGGAGGTACGCGAGCTGCGGGTGCAGCTGCTCCTTGCCTCCGGCGGCGTCCTGGACGTGACCAACGCATCCGGCGCACCCCGCCGGGCGGAGCTCGAAGGCCGCATCGGCGATCTCACCACCCACCCCGGTGAACTCGCGAAGTTGGCGCTGCTCTACGCCGCCCACGGGCACGGCCAGGCCCGCACGTTGCGCCTCATCTGGCTCGTGCATCCGTTGCGCCACGGCCGATCCGCCCGACCGACCACGTCGATCATCTGCTCGGTACCGGTTCGACCATGATCAGCTGGTGGTTCGCCCCGGTGCCGTTGAGCAGGATCGCGGTGCTGCGCGTACTCGTGTACCTCTACGTACCGATCGACGTCCTACTCGCCGGATCGGGCGTACGCGAGCATGCCCGGCTGGGCCGCACCCTTTACCACCCGCTGCACATCGCACGAGTGCTGCACCTGCCGGCACCAACCACAGCTGCCGTCACCGCGATCGAGATCACCGTCGTCGTTGCGGCGCTCGTTGCCGCGACCGGGCGCGCGCCCCGCGTCTCCGGTGGAATCGCTGGCCTTCTCTATCTCTGCTGGATGCTCGTCGCGATGTCCTACGGCAAGGTCGACCATGATCGCTTCGCGTTCCTGATCGCTATCGCCGTCCTACCTACCGTCGGCCGGGCCCGCACCTCGGACCGATCGCGGTCGCAAGCCGCCGGCTGGGCGCTGCGGTGCGTGCAGATCGCCGTGGTGCTCACCTACTTCCTCTCCGCCTGGGCAAAGATCCGATTCGGTGGGTGGAACTGGCCGACTGGGGCGACCCTCGAACGCGCCTTACTGCGCCGCAAGACCGAGCTCTCGAGCTGGCTGCTCGACAAGCCAGAGATCCTGGTGCCGATGCAGTTCGCGATGATCATCGGCGAACTGAGCTCGCCCTTGGTGCTGCTCGCCCGTTCCGACCGTGCCCGTACCGTCGTGGCGTTCGCCATGTGGGGCTTCCACCTCATGGTCTACGCCGGCCTGACCATCATCTTCTTGCCGCACTGCGTCGCCATCACCGCGTTCTTGCCGCTGGAGCGCTGGTGGGCAACCGTGTCCCGCGGCGCACGACGAGCCGCTGGGACACTGCTCGGGCAGCAGCCCACTCGCGGGAGCCCACCCAGAACGCCGGTTGCGGTGGTCAGCGACTAGTCGAGCCGCACCGGGGCGCGCCGAAGGTCGAGCAGGTCGATCTGCTGACCAGCCCACCGCTCGCGCAGCGCCTCTGTGCCGTGCACCCGCGACCACGCAAGCTCGGTCGCGGTGACCGGGTCGAGCTGCAGGATCTGAACCTCGACGTCCGCCACCGTGACCGGCTCGAGCGTCGAGGCGCCGACCACGACGCCGGTGCACCGTGAACCCGATACCAGCGGCTCACCGAGATCGACGGTCATTCCGTCGCGGTACACCACACCCTCCACCGTGGGTGCCGCTGCGAGAATTGCCAGGCGCCGCCAGAGCTCGCGCTCACCCCCTCTCGACCTGATGGACAGCTCCGCCCGCGGCCCACTGGCCGAGAGCGTCATGGCGTCCGCGCCCGTCATCGGCTGGCGAGACATGCCGAGGCTGACATGGACACACTCGGCCCCGGTGTCGAACCGCAAGATCTCGATGGGTTCGACACCCACGAACGTGATCGACGCACGGGCCGGCTCGACGCCGTAGTGCGCTCGCACCGACCGCTCGACCAACGCCAGCAGCCCGGATTCGCCTCGGTCAGGAGTGCCCACAGCGACCAGAGGCTAGCCGGTCACGGCCCGGCCAGCTGCGATCAGCGGAACGACGAGGCGATCTGCTGCTCCACCTCCGCGTACGTGCTGCCCGCCCGGGCGAGCAGTTGACCGATGCCGTCGAGCGCATCGGACATTCCTTTGGCGTGCTGATCGAACTGGTCGTACAGCGACGTGAACTGCGCAGCCGCCTGCCCCGACCAGTCCGCCCCGAACAGCGGCGAGAGCTGCCCCTTGAGGCTCTGGTGGGCGCCACGCACGTCCGAGGACGTACGCACCACGTTGCCGCTGAGCAATTGCAACTGATCGGGCGTGACCTTGAGCCCTGCTGGCATGACGTTCTCCCTTCCCTGGCCGGCCGCCGAAGCGCCGCCCGTTGGTTGACGAGGCGGAACGCTACGCAGCGCGCAAGACGCCTCGCTGCGGAAATTGGCGATCTGTGGATAACTTTTCGGTTATCCACAGATCGCGAATTCGGGCCTACGGCCTGCGTGCTGGCTTGCAGACTTCGGCACATGAAGATTCGGCTGTCGGTGCGCAACGCGGATGGCTTCGCGCGCGATGTGGCGCTCAACGCGCCGCCCGGTGCCGTCCTGGACGACGTCTATGCGGCAATCACGGCACTACTACCGCCGCGTCTCGGCGGCGAGCCCGGTCTGTGGAGCGGTTCGTATCGTCTGCCGCCGGGCGCCCTCCTCGCTGGACCGGGCCTGCGCAACGGGGACGTGCTCCAGCTCGGCCAGCCGGGCGATCGCGATCTCAGCGACGGCGCCGTACTGCGGGTCCACGTCACCGGGGGTCCGGACGCGGGGCTGATCACGCCGTTGCCTCGCGGCGTCATCACGGTGGGCCGCGGGCCCACCTGCGATCTGACGCTCACTGATCCGGACGTCTCGCGCCAGCACGCCGCGCTCACGGTCACGACCGCCGGCATCACGGTGCGCGATCTCGGTTCGACCAACGGCACACAGCTCGACGGGGAGGCGGTGGATCCCGACGGGGCGTCCGTGATTCCTGGACAGGTGTTGCGACTGGGCGAGTCGCTGCTGTGCGTCGTCGGGGCCGACGATCCGGCGGCGGCCGTTCGAGCCGGGCCCGACGGCGCGCGGTTGGTGAACCGCCCCCCACGCCTGTCCGCACAGCTACCGGAACGCGAAATCGTCGCGCCGACCCGCCCTTCGGCGACCGGACCGCAACGCGTCCAGTGGCTGGCCGCATTGCTGCCCGCACTGGTCGGGGTCGGCCTGGCCCTGGCGATGCACAGCCCTCAGTTCCTGGCGTTCGCACTGCTCTCCCCCATCATGATCATCGGGACGGCGGCCGGTGATCGGCTGCACTGGCGACGCGACCGCCGGCGCGAGGCCAGTGGCTTCCGCCGCCGCGACACCGCCGCAAGCCGCGATCGAGTCAGGCTGTTGGCCGCCGAGGTCGCCCATCGACGCCGCGCCCACCCAGATCCAGCCGCTGTCCTTCGAACTGCATCGATCCCGGACTGCCGGCTGTGGGAACGCCGACGCTCGGATCCGGACATGCTCGACATCCGTCTCGGCGTGGCCGATCTACCGGCAACGCTCCAGCTACGCCGTGGAACGCAACTCGAGTCGGCCGGCACAGCTCACCTCGTCCCGTCGGTGATCAACCTGCGGCGCGGCCCCATCGGCATCACCGGCCCGCGAGGTATCACGCTCGGCACGGCGCGGTGGGTCGTCGCCCAGCTGTCCGCATTGCATTCGCCGGCCGACGTCAGCGTCGTGCTGCTTCTTTCCGACGAAGCCGCGCCGGCGTGGACGTGGGCCCGCTGGCTCCCGCACCTGCGGGGGAACGTGGCCGCTACGGCCGAGCAGCGCGTGGCCACTGTCGCCGAGCTGACGCGGGTCGTCGACGAGCGCCTCGCCTATCGCCAGCTCGACCCGAACGGCTGGGCCGGCACCTGGACCGTCCTCGTCGTAGACCGGGCCGGAGCACTCGCCGATGTCCCCGGCCTCGCGCGCGTGCTCGCGGCCGGGCCGGCCGTCGGTATCACCGCGCTCTGCGTCGATGACGAGGAACGTCGTCTCCCGACAGCCTGCGGCGTGGTCGCCCGCGTGTGCGGCGAGACGGGGACCCGGCTCGACATCCAGGTCGCGGGTGCCGCCGCGCCCACCAACGCCATCAGCGATCGGGTAGGCACCCGTTGGGCGGAACGGGTGGCCCGCGCCCTGGCACCACTGACCGACGCCAGCGCCGACGCGACATCGGCGATTCCGAACGAGTGCCGGCTGCTCGACCTGCTCGAGTTCGGCGATTCCATGTCCGACGAGCTCATGACGCGATGGCGTTCCGGGCGGTCTCCTCGCACCGTGCTCGGCATCGGCGCCGAGGGCGTGTTCGACGTCGACCTCGAACGTGACGGTCCGCACGCGCTGGTCGCCGGCACGACCGGTGCCGGCAAGTCTGAACTGCTGCAGTCACTGATCGCCGGGCTTGCCGCAGCAAGTTCACCCGAGGCGATGGCGTTCATCTTGATCGACTACAAGGGTGGAGCGGCATTCGCCGACTGCGCCCGCTTGCCCCACAGCGTCGGGCTGGTAACCGATCTCGATCCTCACCTGACCAGGCGGGCGTTGCAGTCACTGGACGCCGAGCTGCGACGCCGGGAACTGCTGTTCGCCGAAGCCGGGGCCAAGGATCTCGCGGCCTACAGCGCCTCGTCGCATCACTCCACCGCCCCGGTCGGAAGGCTGGTTCTCGTCGTCGACGAGTTCGCGGCGCTGGCCGAGGAGCTGCCCGACTTCGTCACGGGGCTGGTCGCCATCGCCCAGCGCGGGCGCTCGCTCGGCGTTCATCTCGTGCTGGCAACCCAGCGCCCGGGCGGGGTGATCTCGCCGGAGATCAGAGCCAACTCGACGCTGCGCATCGCCCTACGAGTGACCGACCCAGGCGAATCTGCGGACGTCATCGGCGCCGACGTGGCCGCGACGATCGACAAGCTGCGGCCGGGACGCGCGTTCGTCCGCGCCAGCTCGTCGTTGACCGAGATCCAGGTGGGCCGCGTCGCCGGCGCCGCGCCGAGAGCGGGCGGGCAGGCGACCGTGATGCCGCTGGACGAATGGGGCCGCGGTCCCGCCGACACCGCGCCCGATCCCGGCGACAAGACCGATCTGCAACTTCTGGTGGATGCGATATGCGAGACGGCGACGCGATGCGACCTGTCGATCCCGCGAACACCTTGGCTGGCGCCCTTGCCCACCGAGCTGCCCAGTGCCGTACTCGCGAGCCCGGACGTCGCATCGACGGTGCCGGTCGGTCTGATCGACCTGCCCGACGAACAGCGACAGATCCCGCTGTGCCTCGACGTGCGAACGGCCGGGCCGATGCTGATTGTCGGCGGGGCCCGGTCGGGTCGCACGACGACCGTGCGGACGCTCGCCGGCTCGGCGGCCGCGCGCCTGTCCCCCGACGACCTGCACCTGTATGTCATCGACTGCGCCGGCGGCGGCCTACGCGGCCTCGACGAGTTGCCGCACTGCGGTTCGGTGATCACCCGCGATGAGTTCGGCGCGGCCGAGCGGTTGTTGGGCCGGCTCTCCGACGAGATCGCCCGGCGTCAGGCGAGGCTCACCGAGCTCGGCGTCAGCTCCGTTGCCGAGGCACGTGATCGGGGCGAGGCAATTCCCTTCGTCAGTCTGTTCATCGACGGATGGGAGGGATTCGTCGCCGCCTCGGACGAGCACGACACCGGCCGCAGCGTCGACACCCTGCTCACGCTGCTGCGAGAGTGCACTGCGGTCGGCTTCACGATCGCCATCACCGGCGACCGGTCCGCGCTCGCGGCACGGGTTGCCGGCGCCGTTGCCCGCAAGTACGTGCTGCGCCTCGCCGACCGCGCCGACTACGCGCTGGTCGGGATCTCCCCCGGGTCGATCCCCGGCTCGATGCCGCCGGGCCGAGCGGTGTGCGCGGAGACTGGCGCGGAGGTGCAGTTCGCGTACCTGGGCGTGGATTCGACCACCGCGGCGCAGCAGCGCGCACTCGCCGAAGTGGCTGGCCGGGCCGTGCGTCCCGGGCCGGGGCGGGCGCCGTTCCGAATCCGGCCCCTGCCGAGCCGGGTCACGCGGGCGACCCTCGACGCGGGCGATCCGGGAATGACGCTGCTCGGCGTCGGCGGCGACGAGCTGCTTCCCGTCGCGGTCGACCTGTTCGCGGGCGACGCCCGACTTCTCGTCGCCGGTCCACCACGATCGGGACGCACTACGGCGCTTCGATTGATCCTCGAGCAGCTGCACCGCGGCACCCAGGCCGAGGTGTGGGTAGCGGCGCCGAGACGCTCCGCGTTGGTCGCGGCGGCGCAGCAGTGCGGTATCGAGGTCGTGACGCCTGACGATCCGCCGTCGCGCGCACGTCCGCCGGACGAGCCTCGGTCGGTACTCCTCGTCGACGACAGCGAGGCATTCGTCGACACCCCGATCGGGGACGCCCTGACCGACCTGATCAGGCGCGCTGCACCTGGCTTCGCAGCTGTGGTGTCCGCCCGCAGTGACGAGCTCGCGGTCACGTACCGCGGAGTTGCCCACGAGGCGCGGCGCAGCCGGGCGGGGTTGCTACTGCAGCCTGGGCCGGGCGATGGCGAATTGCTCGGGCTGCACCTGGCCCGAACCCGGCCTGTTCGATTGCCTGGACGCGGCGTATTGGCGCTGGACCAGTCACATCTGCGGTCGCTCAGTGACGCATCGGGGGCCGTCCCGATCCAGGTAGCGCTGCCGTGACGCCGTGTCCGAGCGGGCCGGCTCAGCCCATGTGCGGGTATCGATATTCGGTCGGTGGCACGAAGTTCTCCTTGATCGACCTGGGCGACAGCCAGCGAAGGAGGTTCCAGATGGACCCCGCCTTGTCGTTCGTGCCTGAGGCTCGGCCGCCTCCGAACGGCTGCTGGCCGACGACGGCGCCCGTGGGCTTGTCGTTGACGTAGAAGTTGCCGGCGGCAAAGCGCAGGACGCGCGATGCCTCCTCGATCGCCGAACGATCGGTTGCGAACACGGCTCCGGTCAGCGCGTACGGCGACACCGACTCGAGCTGCGTCATGGTCTCGCGCCAGGCCGAGGCAGCATCGCCGGTCACGTCGTCGTACACGTGTACCGCCAGCAGCGGGCCGAAGTATTCGCGCACGAACACGTCCTGGGTGGGATCCGACGATTCAACGATCGTCGGGCGGACGAAGTAGCCCTCGCTGTCGTCGGCCTTTCCGCCGGCGATGATGGTCGCGGACGGCTCACCGTGCAGCTGGTCGATCACGCCGGCCAGCCGGTCGAATGCGCGCCGATCGATGACCGCACCGCCGAAGTTCGCGAAGTCGGCAACGTCGCCGTAGGTGAGCGACTCGGTCAGCGCCACCACCTCGTCGCGCAGCCCGCGCTCCCACAACGAGCGCGGCAGGTACGCCCGCGACGCCGCCGAGCACTTCTGGCCCTGGTACTCGAAGGCGCCGCGCACCAGCGCCACCGCCAGCGGCGACGGATCCGCCGAAGGGTGGGCCAGGACGAAGTCCTTGCCGCCCGTCTCGCCGACCAGGCGCGGGTAGGCGGCGTAGGACCCGATCGAAGCGCCGACGGCACTCCACAGGTGCTGGAACGTGGCGGTCGAGCCGGTGAAGTGGATGCCGGCCAACGCCGGATGCGGTATCGCCACGTCGCTAACGGCGGCGCCGTCACCGGTGACCAGGTTGATCACCCCCGGGGGCAACCCGGCCGCCTCGAGCATCCGCATCGTCCAGTGCGCGGCCAGCTGCTGCGTGGGCGACGGCTTCCACACCACGACGTTGCCGAGCAATGCCGGCGCAGTGGGCAGGTTGCCGGCGATCGCGGTGAAGTTGAACGGGGTGATCGCCAGCACGAAGCCTTCCAGCGGGCGGTAGTCCATCCGGTTCCACGTGAGCGCTGCGCTCGAAGGCTGGTTCTCGAGGATCTGGCGGGCGAAGTGAACGTTGTAGCGCAGGAAGTCGATCAGTTCGCACGCCGAGTCGATCTCGGCCTGCTGGACGGTCTTGGACTGGCCCAGCATCGTGGCCGCGTTCACCGTGTCGCGCCACGTCGTCGACAGCAGATCGGCGGCCCGGAGGAAGACCGCGGCCCGCTCGTCGAAGGGCAGCTCACGCCAGGCCGGCGCGGCCGTCAGGGCCGAGCCGATGGCAGCCTCGACCTCGGCGTTGGTGGCCTGCGCCGTGACGCCCAGCACCGAGCGGCGCCGATGTGGCTGCACGACCTCGATACGGGCGCCGCCGCCCATCCGCTGCACGCCGCCGATCGTCATCGTGAGCTCGGTGCCACCGGCGGCCAACTCGGCCAGCTTGGCGGCGATCGACGCCCGCTCGGCTGTGTCGGGGGCATAGGTGTACGCCGGCTCGTTGGACGGAATAGGCGGATGGGTGATCGCGTCCATGTGCGGCCTCCACGGGTTGCTCGGCGTCGGTGCCGATCCTTCGATGGTAGAGAAGCGCGTCGGTGGTGACCCGACCCCGGTGATCAGTCCAGCAGTTCCGTGGTCACCCGACCCGGTGATCAGCTCAGCAGCTCGACCAGCGCGCCGAGCTCCTGGGTGGCGTACCAGGCCAGCTCGAAACCCTCGGTGTCGTCGACGGCGTCCTCGGCCTCGGCGTCGCCCACGTCCGCCGCGTCGATCACCGCAACCGCCCCGCGAACGGCCTTCTCGGCATCCCCGTCGTCGACGTGCACCGAGGCAACCTGCCGCAAGGACACCGGCGCGGCCAGCCGCACCACACCACGGTCGAGGTCGTCACGAATGGTCACGACGTCGTCGGGCAGGTCGGCCGCGATCACCACCCGGCGCGGCGTCGCCGACGGATCGGCGGAGAGCAGCCGCAGCGAGGCGCGTGCCGCCTCCCGGCTCGCGGCGTACTCCAGTTCCTCGATGTCGTCATCGACGTACCATTCGCGCAGCGCCGGTGTCACCGCGAACGCGGTGATCGGTGCCGTCCCGAACGAAGACGTCTCAACGAGCGCGCGCAGCAGCGACGTCGTCGCCGGCAGGTAGACCCTCACCCCGGCGATTGTCCGGACACCCGCCGCGCCCGCGGCGCCCGGGTCGCCAGTTGCGCGCGCAGCCGCACCGCAGACGTCCGCATCGCGGTCTCGAGAACGTCGGTGCGCCGCCGCGGATTCATCAGGTTGGCGCCGATCACGGCGAGATCCTCGGGCCCCGGCGTGACGAGCACGACGCGCGCCCCCTCAGCCTGCAGAGACGAGACGTCGGCGACGATGCCGCGCGTGATCGCGCGCCGGATCGCCCGCTCGATCCGCGACACCGGCGAGCGCGGACGATCGATGTCGACCGATGCCATCGGCGCGAGGACGTAGACCTCGTCGACGCCCACGCCGGCCACGACATCGACGGATGCGTTCGACATAGCGCCGCCGTCGATGTACGGACGGCCGTCGATCACCGCCGGTGGGTACCAGGCCGGGATCGCACACGACGCCACCACCGCATCGGCGAGGGCCGCCGTGCGATCCCGTCCGAACAGCACCCGACGACCGCTGCGGTAGTCGGTGGCAGCGATCCAGGTTCGCGGTTGCTCCGGCCACCCCGAGCCGACCCCGCTGTCGGACGCCACCTCGGAGACCAGCCGCCGCACCGGGTCGAGCGTGCCCCGCCCGGCCGGCAGTACACCCGCGAGAGCCACGATGGCCCGGGTCTGGCGCGGATGGCGCACCGCGTCCATGAACAGGCGTGGCGATCCGGGACGCAGCCGCGGCCGGGGCGGCAGGGCCCGGCCGGACCCGGAGGAGTAGTCGAATGCGATCGGCGGATCGGTCGGGCCCGGGACGCCCTGGTGGTGGCGACGAATCTCGTCCACCGACACCCCACACGACAGCAGCGCCGCGGCTACCGAGCCGGCCGACGTGCCAACCAGCAGCTCAACCGTCCGGACGTCGAACGCCGCCTCGGTCTCCAAGGCGCAGAGCGCACCGATGGTCCAGGCGAAGCCCAGCACCCCACCGCTTCCGAGCACCACCGCCCGCCGCGGCGGCGCCTCGGCGGGATCGAGTGGCTCGGCCGGCAGGCTCACGGCACCGGCTCCTCGGCCGGCGCCCGCGAGCCGAGGGAGCGATGCCGCGACGACTCGAGGCTGGCCGTCACCAGCTCGGCCAGCGACTCCTCGATCAGGGTGGCCAGGACGTCGACGTCGGCCATCGCATCGCGGTCGGCGTTCAGCCCGTAGAACACCCCACCGGCATAGGACGTCAGCCCGATCGTCACGGCCTGCCCGGCCGCCAGCGGCACGACCGGGAACATCTCGAGCATCTTGGCGCCGGCGGCGTAGAGCGGCACCTGCGGTCCGGGCACGTTCGTCACGACCAGGTTGAACAGCCGCCGGGTCAGGCCGTTGGCCAGTCGGGCGGCCATCGCGTGCATCGTCGGCGGCGCGAATCCCGACAACGCGACCAGTGCCTCGGCGCCCACCGACTGCCCGGACTCCTTGTGCCCCTTCATCGCGTAACTCACCTGCGAGAGCCGCATCAGCGGGCTCGGTTCGCCGACCGGCAGGTCGACGACCAGCGCCGAGACGTGATTGGTCAGCACACCGTCGTCCGACGCGGTGCGCACGCTCACCGGCACCATCGCCCGGACCGTCGTCGCCGGTGTCACGGCCTCGCCCCGGAACAGCAGCCAGCCGCGCAGCGCACCGGCCACCGTGGTGAGCACAACGTCGTTGATCGTGCCGCCGTGCTGCTTGCGCACCAGCTTGTAGTCGTCGAGGGAGGTGCGGGCCACGCCGTAGCGGCGCTGCTCGCCGATCGTCACGTTGAGCGGGGACGACGGCGCCGGACGGACGGCGGCTCGCATCGCCGAGGCGACGCCGCCCACCGCGTCGAGCATCCGGCCGGCGACCGTGCGCGCGTCGTTGACGCCGAGCCGCACGGTGTCCAACAATGCGCTCGGCCGCTGCACGAGCTCGCTCACCGCGCCGGTCACGAGCTGCGTCGCGCTCGGCTCCGGCGCCGGCATCCACAGATCGTCGGGCACATCGCGCGGAGTCGGCGACGTATCGAGGATCACTTGCCCGATGTCGATCGCGCTGATGCCGTCGACCATCGCGGGGTGGGTCTTGGTGATGATCGCGAACCGGCCGTGCTCGAGTCCCTCGACGAGGTACATCTCCCAGAGCGGACGGCTGCGGTCCAGCGGCCGGGACTGGATCCGCGCGCAGAACTCCCGCAGCTGCTCATCCGATCCGGGACGGGGCAGGGCCGAGCGGCGCACGTGGTAGGTGATGTCGAAGTCGGCGTCGTCGACCCACACCGGGTTGGCGATGTGGCCCGGCACGAAGCGCACCTTTTGCCGGTACCGGGGCACGAGGCTGATGCGATCCTCGATCAGCTCGATCAGCCGCTCGTAGTCGAAGCCGTCCGGGGGGAGCTCGAAGATCGTGAGCCCACCGGCATGCATCGGCGTCGTGCGTCCCTCGAGGTAGAGGAACGACACGTCTAGGGCCGAGAGACGGTCGGTCATCGAGTGCGGCTCCTGATAAGACGGCTGGACGGTCTGTCTGCCATTGTGGCGCGCTGCCCTCGTCCGGTCATGCATCGTGACCTGCGGATATCGCAGATGTCCTACCTGAGCACTCCCCGTGCTCGGATGGTCGCAGTTGATCTCACCCCGAAACAACGCCACGACGACGCCGGGTCCGGGTCTGCGGCACGCCGGCCAGCGCCGCGGCCAGCTCGGTGGTGCTGTGCCGCAAGGCGCTGCCAGGACGCACCTCGCCGAGCGTCTTGCCCACGGCCAGGGCCGCATCGAGCGCGTCGGCGTCATAGGGCAGCAGCGCGGCGGGTTGGCGTCCGGCGAAGCGGTCGAGCGCGGCGGTGAGCTCCGCGCGCGGGTCGCCCGGGACGACGCCGCGCCGCATCTTGTTCAGGACCACCCAGATCGGCGCGGCGACCTCCGCATCGCGCAGCTCGGCGAGTCCCCGGACGAGTCGCTGCAGGCCGATCGGATCAGCCGCTCCGACGGCCAGGACGACGTCAGCGGCGTCGAGGATCGCTAGCGTGGCGCCGTTGCGCCGGGGCGCCAGCGTGTCGTAGGACAGTTCCTCGTCCGATTCCAGCGAGAACCCACAGTCGATCACCGTGAAGTCGGCCAGCCCCCGCGCTGCCCCCAGCACCGAGCCGACGGCGCTCGCGCGCAGTTCGGGCCAGCGCTCGGCCCGCGGGATGCCGGTCAGCACCCGCAACGTCGGCGCGAGCTGCCAGCACAGCCCGGCGAGCGAAGCCGCGTCCAGGCGACTCGACGACGCCTGCCGGCAGGCGGCCGCAAGGCCGGGCGACTCGTCGAGCAGGCCGAGCACCGCGGCGATCACCCCGCCGTAGACGTCGGCGTCGACGAGCAGGCTGCCGCACCCGAGCCGGGCCAGCTCGTCGGCCAGCGTGATCGCGACGGTCGTCCGGCCCGGGGCACCGGTCGGCCCCCACACCGCCACCACCGAGCCGCGCCGCGTCGCCGGGGGCAGGTCCGGGGCCGTGCCGGTGGGCGGAATGACGCGAGACGTCGCGGCGGCCGGATCGCCGAAGGTCCGGCCGGGTCGCGCCCCCTCGGCGGCTGACACTGCCTCAGCGATCACTGATCCGACGACGTCGGGTTCGGCGTCGTCGGGAACGAGGTAGTCGACCCCCATCGCGCGAAGTCGATCCTCGGCGGCGCCATCGCCGCGGCGCACCACGCCGACGGGCACCACCCCGGCGACAGCCAGCCGATCGACGGCGTCGGCGTCGAGACGGCGCAGGCCGGCCGCGATCAGAGCGGCCCGGGCCTGGCCCGCGGCGGCCACGGCGAGCAGGTCGACGATGTCGACGCATCGGCGCGCGACCACGACGCCGTGGTCGCCGCTCTCCAGCGCGACGAGCAGCCCGGCCTCCCAGCTGGCTCCCTCGGCGGCGGTCAGAATCGGTAGCTTCACGAGGCGGTACCGCAGCCGTTCAGATCCTCGGACGCGGCGGCCTGCTGTTTCGGATCTCCGTTGACCACTCCGGCTCGAACCACCGCACCCTCGAGGTCCAGGGCGGTGATCACGCGCACCGCGTCGTCGGGCCCGAGCCGGACGACGACGTTCTCGGCGCTACTCGTGCCGAACGAACCCCCGCCGGCGGTGTCGACCTCCTGGACCGTGACTCCGGCGACGACCACCCGGGCCTGGCACGTCTTGGTCGAGACCCACAAGGTGATCTTCTGCCCGCGGGAAATCTTCGGCGCCTGATCGCTGGTGAGTGGCACGGTCATGGTCACGGCTGCTTGCTGGTGAGCTGACGTCCCGAGCGCGGCCCGGGGTAGCAGCTCACCGGCGTTCATCCGGCGGTTGACGGTCTTGCCGACTACGCCGTCGGTGCCGTCGGTGCCGGCCGTGCCGTCTGCCGGTACGTAGAGCTCGGTGCCGTGCGTCAGCCGGAGCTTCACCGACGTGAGGTCCGCTGCGGTCAGCACGGTGCCCGCGTCGAGATCGTGGCTGACCGCCCAGACGCGCCGGGTCGAGTCGGAGTTGGCGATTACCAGGGCGCCAACGGCCACCGAGACGAGGACGAGGAACACGCCGGCGACGAGGCGCAGGTCGAGCCAGTTCGGCGTACGGACCCGGCGGGGCGTCGGCGACGTAGTGGCCACGGGAACACATGGTGCACTACCCGGCGCAGCGGTACGAATCCCGTCCGCACATCTGTGGATAAAGGGCTTGCGGTGCCACGACTCTGCCAGACTGAACGCAAGTTCACGCAAGCTCGATCAGTCGAAGGGAAATTAACGTCATGGCCAGCGATCGCTTCCTGACGCTCTCCGACGTCGCGGACGTGCTCAACATCTCCGCGTCGCAGACCTACGCGCTCGTGCGCAGCGGTGAGCTCGAGGCGATCAAGATCGGCGGACGGGGCCAGTGGCGGGTCGAGCGGGAGAAGCTCGAGACCTACATCTCGCGGATGTACGACCAGACCAAGCAGTTCGTGTCCGACCATCCCTACGCCGAGGTGGAGGAGTAGCTAGCCCGGGCTGCGGCGTAGGACTGCCAGGGCGGCCAGCGGTATGACGAGGACGTCACGTACGTCCGCGTGACGGCGAGACTCGCCGGCCGCATGTTCTGCGACCTCGATGAAATCCGCGCCGAGCCGGTCGATCGTGCCATCGACGGTGGCGCCGGATCGGTCGCCGATCCGAACCGCCGAGCGGTCGCGGGCGATTCCGCGCAGCGCGTGACGTAATCCGAGCCGCGATTCGACGGTGCTCTCGCTCTCCGGAGCAGCCGAGAGCCGGGCCAGGCCGGAGACGCTCACTACCGCGGCCGTCGATACCAGCGCCTCGCGGTCGGCGCCCTCGTCGACCAGCACCCAGTCGGGGCCGACCCGTCGCACGAGGCCGGCCACCGTGACGCCACCGAGGCATCGCAGCCGCACCGGTAACCCGATCGCGGGACGCAGCCGATCCAGCAGCCTGATCCGGCCGACCTCGACGCGCGCCCGCTCCTCGACCTCGGCGGCGCGCTCGGCGATCTCGAGTGCATCGGCCTGGGCCTCCAAGTCGGCGAACAGCCCATCCCAGCGCATCAAACGCCTCCTTGCGACCCGGACGGGATTTGACCCATTAGACCATTCGACTTGACCACAGTCTAACGAGAGCTTATAAATGCAAATGAACGCAAACGAAGGGTAGTGCCGGTGAGCGACGTCAAGCGGCGGATCAAGCTAGCGATGGTGGCCGTCGCTGACGGCGCCGCGTTGCTGGCCCTGCGGCCCGACTGGACGCGGCTGTCGCACGATCTGGCCGCGCCGCATCGCTGGCTGGATCGAGTCGGAGCCGATCAGGCGGCGCTCACCCTGGCGACGGCCGCGCTGTGGTGCGTGGCGCTGTGGCTCGCGATCGGGCTCGGCGCCGTCGTGGCCGCCGCCCTTCCGGGCCGCAGTGGCGCGGCCGCGCGGCGGATCGCCACCCGGCTGCTTCCCGCCGTGCTGCTACGCGCAGTCGCCGGCGTCGCCGGCCTGGGGGTGCTCGTGGCCCCGATAGCTCCGGCGGTGGCCGGGGCCGACGTTCCGCCGGGTGCCGCGGCCGCCGCGCCCGGCCCGGCGCCGGCTTGGCCGACCAATCCGCCCGGTCTGCACATCGGCTGGCCGACGAGCAGCCCGCCGGCGCCGCCTCAGCCGGCGAAACCGCGGCCGACGACAGCTCGCCCGACGCCGCCTCCGGCTGGGCCCAGCCAGCCGAACCCGCCCGGCGACCAAGCTGGGCAAGCTGGCCAAGTCGGCCTAGCCGCCCGCGGCACCGACGGTCCGCCCGAGCACGCGGTGCGCGTCGAGCCGGGCGACTCGCTGTGGCTCATCGCCGCGCAACGCCTCGGGGCGAACCCGTCCGAGGCACAGATCGCGGCCGCCTGGCCCCGCTGGTACGCGGCCAACAAGCCGGTGATCGGCGATGACCCGTCCCTGATCCAGCCCGGCCAGCTGCTGCACGCACCGCCGACATCCGACGCAACCCACTGAACCCGCTGCCCAGGAGACCGATATGACCGCCGCCCTTGCCGACACCCGCACCCCCGAGGTCGACCAACACCGGATCACCGTGCGGCCGGCGCCACCGCGCGAACCTCCGTTCGACGACGAGCTGCCGCCCCGCCACCTGCGCCTGGTCGGTCCGCACGATCGGACACTGCCGTTCGCGCCATCGCGACGCCGACTCACCGATCCCCGTGACGTCTTCGCCGCCCAGCCGACCGGACGGGGCCAGCTGCCGGAACCGCGCTGGTTCGGGCGCCGCCTGCTGATCGCGGCACTCGAAGTGATCGCCGGACGGCGCTCGCCTCAGCAGCTGGCCCCACACCTCAGCCAGGCTGTACTCACCGGATTGATTGCTGATCGTGACAAGCCACGCCGGGGTTGGACTCAGCCCGCTGTACTGCGCTCGATCCGGGTGTGCGAGCCGGCCGACGGCGTAGCCGAGATCTCCGCAGTGATCCAGATCGGGCCGCGATTCCGGGCGGTGGCCGCTCGCCTGGAAGGGCTCGACGGCCGTTGGCGCTGCGTACGCCTACAGCTGGGCTGAGCTTGCGCCACCCGAAGTTGTCCGCGCTTCGCGACGTCAGAACATCACCAAGCGCAGACAGCTTTCGAGGATGACCACGAACGCGATGAGCGCTCGCGCGAAGAGCCCGCCGGCCACCACACGGACGCGCCGCCGGGCGCGTTCGGATCTGCGATTGCCCCGAAGCGAAACGAGTGGGGCGAGCGCAGATTCGACTCCGGCGGTTATTTGCGGCGGCGGCGGGCGTTGCTGCCTCGGTTACCGCGACTGCCACGGTTCGGGTTCGATCGCGACTGCGGGCGCTTGGCCGACTTGGAACCGTCCGCCCCGCCGTCACTGCCGCTGACCCGGACCTCCGGGGTGTCCGAGCCGAGCGTCGGCGCGCTGTAGACCAACGGTCTGGTCGACGCGTCGCGATCGAGCCCCTTCGCCGAGACATGAGGGGCGTCCTTGCCGTCGTCGTCGGCATCCGGGTCAACCTCGTCGGGCGCAGGCGCGACCCGCGAGCGGGCCTGCTCGGCCGCCTCGAGCACGGACTCGTCCAGCTGGGGTCCAGAGCCGTTGACGTCGTCCGGAGGCGGCGCGTCACCCTGGACCTCGACCTCGAGGTTGAACAGGAAGCCGACCGACTCCTCCTTGATGCCGTCCATCATGGCGCCGAACATGTCGAAGCCCTCGCGCTGGTACTCGACGAGCGGATCGCGCTGGGCCATCGCCCGCAGGCCGATGCCCTCCTGCAGGTAGTCCATCTCGTAGAGGTGCTCGCGCCACTTGCGGTCGAGCACCGACAGCAGCACCCGGCGCTCGAACTCGCGCATGACCTCGCTGCCGAGCTCCTCCTCGCGCGCGTCGTAGGCGGACTCGGCGTCGGCGGTGAGCTCCTCGATGAGGTACTCGCGGGTGAGGTCGGACTTGTTGCCCCCGGCCTGCTCGATGGCCTCGTCGATCGTCAGCGACACCGGGTACAGCGTCTTGAGTGCGGTCCACAGCTGGTCGAGGTCCCACTCTTCGGCGTACCCGGACGAGGTCGCGCCCTCGACGTAGCCGCGCACGACGTCGGCGACCATCTCCCGGAGCTGCTCGGAGAGGTCGGCGCCTTCGAGCACCGTGCGCCGCTCGTCGTAGATGACGGTGCGCTGCTTGTTCATGACCTCGTCGTACTTGAGGACGTTCTTGCGGATCTCGAAGTTCTGCTGCTCCATCTGCGTCTGCGCGGACTGGATCGCCTTGGAGACCATGCGCTGCTCGATCGGGACGTCCTCGGGCAGGCGCAGGAAGCTCATCATCTGCGCGACGCGCTCGCCGTTGAAGCGGACCATCAGGTCGTCGCCGAGCGAGAGGTAGAACCGCGACTCGCCCGGGTCGCCCTGCCGTCCGGAACGGCCACGCAGCTGGTTGTCGATGCGGCGGGACTCGTGGCGCTCGGTACCCAGCACGTACAGGCCGCCGAGGTCGACGACGTCCTCGTGTTCCTTGGCCACCTCGGCCTTAGCCTTGTCCAGGGCGCCCTGCCAGGCGGCCTCGTACTCCTCGGGCGTCTCGTCCGGGGTGAGGCCGCGATCGCGCAGCGTCAGATCGGCCATGAACTCGGGGTTGCCGCCGAGCATGATGTCCGTGCCACGACCGGCCATGTTGGTGGCGACGGTGACGCCGCCCTTGCGCCCGGCATTGGCGATGATCGCCGCCTCACGGGCGTGGTTCTTCGCGTTGAGCACCTCGTGCGGGATGCCGCGGCGCAGTAGCAGCGACGCCAGCCGCTCGGACTTCGCGACGCTCGCCGTACCCACCAGTACGGGCTGGCCGGCCTCATGCCGCTCGGCGATGTCGTCGACGACGGAGGAGAACTTGGCATCCTCGGTCTTGTAGATCAGGTCGGTCTCGTCGTCGCGGACCATCGGCTTGTTCGTCGGAATCGGCACCACGCCCAGCTTGTAGATCTGATTCAGCTCGGCCGCCTCGGTCTGCGCCGTGCCCGTCATGCCGGAGAGCTTGTCGTAGAGGCGGAAGTAGTTCTGCAGCGTGATCGTCGCGAGGGTCTGGTTCTCCTGCTGGATCTGCACGCCTTCCTTGGCCTCGATGGCCTGGTGCATGCCCTCGTTGTAACGACGCCCGTGCAGGACGCGGCCGGTGAACTCGTCGACGATCAGGACCTCGCCGGTGTTGACGATGTAGTCGCGATCGCGCTTGTAGAGCTCCTTGGCCTTGAGCGAGTTGTTGAGGTAGCCGACGAGCGGGGTATTGGCGGCCTCGTAGAGGTTCTCGATGCCGAGCTGGTCCTCGACGAAGGCGACGCCCTCTTCGCTCACGGCGACGGTGCGTTTGCCCTCTTCGACCTCATAGTGCTCGTCGCGCTTCATCCGCGGAGCGAGCCGCGCGAACTCGAGGTACCAACGCTGGTTCTCCTCGGCCGGGCCGGAAATGATCAGCGGGGTACGCGCCTCGTCGATGAGGATGGAGTCGACCTCGTCCACGATGGCGTAGTTGTGCCCCCGCTGCACCAGGTCGTCGAGCGACCAGGCCATGTTGTCGCGCAGGTAGTCGAAGCCGAATTCGTTGTTGGTGCCGTAGGTGATGTCGGCGCCGTAGGCGGCCTTGCGCTTCTCCGGCGGCAGCTCGGAGAGGATCTTGCCCACCGAGAGGCCGAGGAAGCGGTGCACGCGGCCCATCCAGTCGGCGTCGCGACTGGCCAGGTAGTCGTTGACCGTGACGATGTGGACGCCGTTGCCCGAGAGCGCGTTCAGGTAGGCCGGCAGGGTCGAGACGAGCGTCTTGCCCTCGCCGGTCTTCATCTCGGCGATGTTGCCGAGGTGCAGCGCGGTGCCGCCCATCAGCTGCACCTTGTAGTGGAACTGCCCCAACGTGCGCCGAGCAGCCTCCCGCACGACGGCGTACGCCTCGGGCAGCAGGTCGTCGAGGGTCTCGCCGTCGCCGAAACGTTCCTTGAACGTGTCGGTCTGCTCGCGCAGCTCGGCGTCGGTCAGGTCGACGTAGTCGTCTTCGAGCGTCTCGATGTGCTCGGCGATGGTCGACAGGCGACGGACCATCTTGCCTTCACCGGCGCGCAGAATCTTGGCGAGAACCACGGCGGCCATGGTACGGGTTTGCCTAGAGTGACCGCTGCCCGCCGCACGATCGGGCGGCCGGGCCGCCTCTTCGGGGTCAGTACGCCGGCGAGCCTTTCCGGTGTGCTCTCAGCCTGGTCTCACCCTGTGCGTTGCATGAAGGTGATGAAGTAGCCGAAGAATTGCTCAGGATCGAGGATGATCTGGTGTACTCCCGGCTCCTCGTATTCGTAGAAGATCCGGTAGCCCTTCCCGAGCACGTAGTCACGGGCCTCCTCGATGTTGTCGACTTCCCACACCAGGGGACCGATGCCGCCCCGTCCTTTCCTCTCCAGCGGCGCCGCCAGGGGGCTGCTGGCATGCGCGGGACCGTACAGCTCGAGCTTGTTGCTCCAGTCCGTGGTGGTGAAGACGTTCCCGTCATTCACGAGGCGCGGCGGTTCGAACGAGGTGCCGAGCAGGTCGTTGAACTGTTCGACCGCCGCCTGGATGTCCTCGGGTGACAGCATCAGCTCGACCCGGTTGAATCCGAGGATCTTCATTTCGTCTCCTTCGAGGGGCCTAAGGGACGGCCGTTGCGCACGAACCCTGATGCCGCCGTCGCTGCCGGCGTCGTGCTGTCGGATGCCGATATAGTAACTACAATGGTCCGCAACCGGGACCGGAGGTTTCTGGGCCCACCACGAGCGAACGGCGGACCGCCTCTTCGGGCATCACGGATCGGTCACAGAGACAACGCGGGCGGGCTGAAATCCGTCGTCTCGGACATGATCGCCCTCGTGATGCGACATTTCGCTGTGCTGGTGTCCGCCGTAGTGGCGGTCGCGGCCGTCCCGTTCATGACCCCGGCCTGGGCCTGCGGATGCGGCGCCTACAGCCCCGGCGCCGGAGGCAGCGCCTCGGTGCCGACCGAGACGGCGCTGGTCCGTTTCGCCGACGGCGCGCAGGACGTGTACCTGTCGCTGACGGTGAACTCCACGAGCAAGACCGGCGCCCTGCTGTTCCCGGTGCCCGACAGGAAGGCGACCGTCAAGGCCGGCCCGACGCACCTGTTCAACGACCTGGCCGAGCTGACCAAGCCGCCACCGACGGCCGACGACGCGGGTGGGGCCAACGGAGCCCCCGGGGCCGGTGGCCCGTCGGTCACCGTCGAGAGCCGCCAGCAGATAGGTCCGCTCGACGTGGTGACCCTGAGCTCCGGCGATCCGACAGCGTTGCTGCAGTGGCTGCAGCAGAACGGATTCAGCGTCAAGCCGGCTCTCGCGATCGCCGCTAAGCCCTACACCGATCAGGGTTGGGCCTTCGTCGCGGTCCGCCTACGTCCGAACGCCGCTGAGCAGGCGCTGTCCGGCGTGCTGGATCCGTTGCAGATCCATTTCGCGACGCCGGAGCCCGTGTATCCGATGCGGCTGTCGTCGATGGCCAGCGAGCCGGAGGCTGTACGTCTTTACGTTCTGAGCGACCACCGCACCGACCTGCGGACGGCCGATCATGGGCTCTCGACGACGTGGGCCGGGCGGCTGTCCGACCACCAGCCCGGGCCCGACCTGGCCGAGGTTGCCGCCGTCGGACCGGGCTACCTCACCCGGTTCGACGGCCGCCTCGAGCCCGTGACGATCACCGACGACATCCACTTCACGGTCGCGAGCAGCGACGAGGCGCTCGGTTCGGCCACAGTCGGACGGCCGGCAGAGCGCTCCGGCAAGAGCACCAACGCCGGCCTCATCGCCGGGATCGCGATCGCGGTCGTGCTGATCGGGCTGCTCGTCGGATTCGCGGTGCGCCGCCGACGCTCACCCCCGCTGGACGGTTGACGAGCCCCGGTTCAGACCGTGAGGCGAATCAACCCGTAGTCGTAGGCGTGCCGGCGGTACACCACGCTGGGACGGCCGGAGTCGACGTCGGCGAACAGGTAGAAGTCGTGCCCGACCAACTCCATCTCGAAGAGGGCCTGGTCGACGGTCATCGGCTTGGCCGGGTGCTCTTTCTCCCGGACGATCCGCCCCGGACCGTCGTTGCCGTCCTCCTCGTCCTCGACCGCCGGCGGCTCGACGAGCGTGGCGACGTTGGCCGTCGCCGCGGCCAACGAGGTGGGTGTACGCCGACCGTGGTGCACCCGGCGACGGTCTGCCGCCTGGCGGAAACGCCGTTCGAGCTTGTCGCTGGCGGCGTCGAGCGCTTTGTAGAAGTCCTCGGCACACGCCTCGCTGCGTACTACTGGTCCCCGTGTGCGGCAGGTGATCTCGACGTGCTGACAGCTGCCGTTCTGACGCCGATTGCGCTCGTGATGGAGCTCTACGTCGGCTCGGATGATCTTCTGGTCGAAGCGTTCGACTTTGCCGAGCTTCTCGCTGACGTGCAATCGGAAATGCTCTGGGACCTCGACGTTGCGCCCGTGTACCACGACGTCCATGCGCCCTCCACGGTTGGTCGAAGCGTTCGGACCAATGCCGCGCGGGCCTTGCGTCGTTGGTGGGACCGCGCGGAAGCGGTGGAACGCCAACTCGGTCAGGTCCGGACAACGCTAGCCGGGAGTTCGCCTACGTGCCAGATGGGAGACACGCCGGGTTCCCTTCTTATCCGCCTGGCGCGGCGGCGGGCTCTTCGCGCAAGCGCTCATCGCGTTCAGGGTTGGGTTTGCCGTGGTCGCCTGCCACCGTTGGCGCGAGCGCTCGTCGCCGGAGCGGGGTGATTGCGAGGGTGAGGCCGCCGGACACCGCCCAGCCGGCCCCGTGCAGCGCCCGCAGCGCCTCCTGCACGGTGGCGCCGGTGGTCACGATGTCGTCGACGAGCACGGCCGCCGTTCCCTCCCTCGGCGGAGGGGCCGCCACCATCGCGCCGGCGAGATTCGTCCGACGCTCGTCGACGCCGAGCCCGGCCGAATCGTGCACCGGCCGGCCCAAGCGCAGGGCCGGCACAGTGGCAACGCCGAGCCGAGCACCGGTGCGGCAGGCCAGTCGCAGCACGTGGTCACCGCCGCGGCGACGCACAGCCCTTCGGGCCGAGGGCACCGGGACGAGCACTCCGCCGGCGATCGGCAGGCGAGCTGCCGTCGAGGCCAGCAGGGCTGCGAACGGTTCGGCGAGCTCGTGCCGGCCTCGCTCCTTGTACGCCAGCACCGCGCCCCGCAGGCCTCGCTCGTAGCGTCCGGCCGCGAATACCGGCCCGCCCAACCCGGGGACGACGATCGGCGGCCCCGAGGGGCGGCAGGCCGCACACAGCAGCTCACCGGGTGCACCGCAGCCGGCACAGCGACGGGGCAGGACGAGGTCGGCCAGGGCACGAATCACGCGCATCAGCGTTCCCGGGAAACGGCCGGCCCAACAGGCCGAACGGATGATCTGTGGACAGCCACACCGGCTGTGGACTATTCGAGGTAGACCGGTTTCGTGCCGGGGGTGGTGTGGTTGTTGGGCCCCTCCCAGTCCGTCGTCTTCAGCTCAAAGACGTTGCCGCCGGCCGACACCCACTGCGACACGCCGGGCGCGGCCGCGATGCTGTCCGGCGCCTGAGGCAGGCCGGACCGGGATCGGCTCAGCAGGCTCGCGCCGCCGGTGGAAATGGATCCGTCGACGTTCGCCGCCCAGATGCCGTAGGAGTGCGTGGCGTCGCGGCCGATGACGTACACCGTCACGTCGTCGTTCCAGGCGACATCGGTCAGCGTGTAGCTGGGTGGCGTGATCGGTTGGGCACTGTCGACCCGCACCGATCCCGACCGGACGACGGCGCCGACCCACAATTGCGACGTGCCGCCCAGCCCCGCGACGATCATCGCGACGCGTGAGCCCTCGGGACTGAGCCGCACCGCGGTGATCCGGCCACCGAGCAAGCCGGTCGGCACCGCGATCTTCTTGCCCGTCATGTCGACGCGATAGAGGTTCGGGCCATCGCCGACCCAGGCCTCTTGCAGGCCCGGCGCCCACGACGGGCGGGTCAAGGGTCCGGCCGGCACGTTTGTCTTGCGTAGACCAGAGCTGGCCCGCCCGATCCAGAAGGTCTGCGCCGACCCGGTACCGGTCGTGGCTGCGACGTAGTAGTCGTCCGAACGCCTCGCGGCGACCGCGACCGAGGTGAGGTAACGCGCTCCCGCACCGATCGGACCGTCGACCGGTTTGCCGTCGGCACTGGCCAGCCGGCCGTCGTCGATGTAGAACGCGGGCAGGGGCGGGGGCGGGCCGAGCAAGCCGGTGGCCGCCGAGATGTCCGCGGTCGTGAACTGTTGCGGGATGCCGGGGACGTCGATCACCGCGCCCCCGTCGGTGATCTGCATGATGGTTTGCGATGGGCCCTGCACGAACGTGGCCATCAGCTCGGTGGCGAGCCGGCGTTTGGTGTCCGATTCGAGGTGGGAGCTGCCCGGCAGCTCGACACTGACCAGCGGGCCTGCGCTCACCGTTACCGACGGATGCACCGACGGGGTCTGATTTTGCCACTCGGTGCGCACCGCGCTGTCCAGCTGGGAGCGAGGGCCGTCCAGTAGCTGCGTCAACTGCCAGGACGCGATCGCCTGTGGCGAGGTCAGGACCGTATAGCGCAGGTCGGGCACCAGATGCTGTTCGGCGAGGTCGTAGAAGTAGAGCTTGACCGCCTTGTACGTCTGCGCGAATTCGGCGGCATAGACGACGAGCCCGTCCGGAGCATCCTTGATGCGCCACTGCCCGGCGACGGTTACGAGGGAGTAGCTGTACGACCAGGCCTGCCCGCCACCTCCCGACGCGGCCGGCAGGGGCAGGTAGGTGCCGTCGGCGGCGAGCGTTCCGATGCGGGTACCGCTCACCGTCACGATCGCCGGGTCCGAACCGGACGCAGCTCTCACCTGGGCGTCCTGAACGCTGCCCGACAGGACCGTGACCGTGCGGTCGGACCACTTGCGTTGCTCGTCGGGCGTCAGGAACTCGCGGGCACCCCGTGGGTCGATGGGCTCACCGATGTTCGCGCGGAGGAAGCCCTGCACGATCTTTCGCGCTTCGGCGCCCGGCTCTGGTGTGTTGCTCGGCTGGGGACCCAGTCTCGCCGCGCCGACGCCCGAACCGATCACCTGCGGGGAGGACGAGCTCGGCACACCGGAGCACGCCCCGGCCACCACCGCTGCGGCCACCACGCCGGCCAGCGTGCCGATCATGCCGCTCCTACCCCGGCGGATCACGAGCTGATCTCCAGCGTGTCGGCGGGTTCGAGTGGCAGTGGCGAGAACGACAGCGGCTGACCGACGCGCCGGGGCAGCGTGAGCCGGAACTGAGCGCCAACGCCGCGCTCGCCCCAGGCCTGCAGCCAACCACCGTGCAGTCGGGCGTCCTCGAGGCTGATCGCCAAGCCCAGTCCGGTGCCGCCGGTGAGCCGGCTCCGCGACGGGTCGCCCCGCCAGAAGCGGTTGAACACGAACCCGGCCTCGCCCGGACGCAGGCCGACGCCGTAGTCGCGAACCGTCACCGCCGCGGCCAGATCGTCGGCGGCGACGGTCACGACGATCGGGTGCCCGTCGCCGTGGTCGAGCGCGTTGCCGAGCAGGTTTCGCAGGATCCGCTCGACCCGCCGCGAGTCGATCTCGATCGGGACGGGTGTATCGGGCAGGTGCGTCACGATCTCGCAGCCGTGGCGGGCGGCGAGGATCTGCTGGGAGTCGGCGGCCCGTACGACCACGGAGCGCAGGTCGAGGTCCTCGGCCTCGAGCCGGGCCACGCCGGCGTCGTACCGCGAGATCTCGAGCAGGTCGCCCAGCAGCCCTTCGAACCGGTCGAGCTCGGCCTGCAGCAGCTCGGCCGACCGGGCCACCTGCGGCGAGAAGTCGCCCCGCCGAGTGTGCAGCATCTCGGCCGCCATCCGGATCGTGGTCAGCGGCGTGCGCAGTTCGTGGGAGACGTCACTGGTGAAACGCCGTTGCAGGCGAGACAGCTGCTCCAGGCGCTGGATCTGGCGCTGCAGGCTGGCGGCCATCTCGTTGAACGCCTGGCCGAGCCGGGCGATGTCGTCGCTGCCACGGACCCGGATGCGCTGGGACAGATCACCGCCGGCGACCCGGGCCGCGGTGCCGGCCGCGACGCGCACCGGCCGGACCACCTGCCGGGTGACCAGCACGGCGATCATCGCGACGAAGAGCACCAGCCCCAGCCCGGCCAGCAGGACCGTGCGTTGCACGAGTGCGATCGTGTCCTGCTCGGCCGTCAGCGGGAACAGGTAGTAGATCTCGAACAACCCGCCCTGTCCCGGGACCGACTCGCCGATGATCAGCCCGGGTACCAATGGTCCGGCGCGCGAGGACTCAACGCGCGAGTACTGCATCGCGGGCTTGCCCTGTTCGACCATCCGACGCAACCCCGCCGGCACCGGATCGGGGTCGAACACGTCGGCCAGCGCCTGGATTTCAGGGCCGTCCGACTTGATCACGACGCGGTACAGGCCGGCATCGGTGCCGCTGAGCGCCAGCTCGCTCTTGACGGTGCTGACCGCGTTGGCGACGCCCGAGACGTCGGCGAAGCTCGTCCCGGACAGCGTCACCGAGGCCGACGCCACGGCGGTGTCGACCTGTGCGATGGCGGCGCTGCGCTTCGCCCGCAACACGCCGCCGGTGATCTGATCGACCAGGAAGAGCCCGACGATCAACACGACCACGCCACTGACGACCAGGGTGGTCACCGCGACGCGCAGTTGCAGCGATCGCCCCCACGACCGAGCCAACGCCCGGGCGCTGCGGACCACGAACGCCCACGCCCGCACCCAACCACGATCGGCCAGCGCCACGAGGCCTGAAAACCAACCCCCACGCGATGAGCGCTCGCGCGAAGAGCCCGCCGGCCGCGGCTGTCCTGTCCGCGACCAAACCGGGGATGCAGCCTTAGCCGCCGCGCCGGAATCGCCGGGATCCGAGTCCGGCGGGTTAGTCACGGTGGTCCGGCTTTGTACCCAACGCCGCGAACGGTGAGGACGATCTCGGGCTTCTCCGGGTCACGCTCGACCTTGGAGCGCAGGCGCTGCACGTGCACGTTCACCAGCCGCGTGTCGGCCGCGTGCCGGTAACCCCACACCTGCTCGAGCAGCACCTCTCGAGTGAACACCTGCCGCGGCTTGCGGGCCAGCGCCACCAGCAGGTCGAACTCCAGCGGGGTGAGCGCGATCGCGCTGCCGTCGCGCCGCACCTGGTGCCCGGGCACGTCGATGCTGACCGGCGACTCCGGGGGACCGATGCTGAGCGACTCGCTCGCAATGTCGTCGTGGTGGCGCAGCCGGGCGCGCATCCGGGCGACGAGTTCCTTCGGCTTGAACGGCTTGACCACGTAGTCGTCGGCGCCGGACTCCAGACCGAGCACGACGTCGACGGTGTCGCTCTTGGCGGTGAGCATGATGATCGGGACGCCACTCTCGGCGCGGATCGCCCGGCACACGTCTAATCCGGACAGGCCCGGCAGCATCAGATCGAGCAGCACGATGTCCGGCTTGGACTCGCGGAAGGCGGTGACCGCGCGGCCACCGTCCGGGACGAAGGCCGGCTCGAATCCGTCGGCGCGCAACACGATGCCGAGCATCTCGGCCAGGGCGGAATCGTCATCGACGACGAGGACGCGTGGCTTCACCCTCACATCCTGACATCTTCGTGACGTGCAGGAAGTGAACAGAGCACACGACCACGGGAGGACCCGCGCGTTTGCCACCCCGCAGACCCCCATGAAGCCCCCCAAACAGGGCAGGCTGGCGCGCACATCTGATGCTGGAAAAGCACGATCGGGATCCCTCCGAGTCTCGGCACAAGCGCGTCATCCGTATCGGGTTCGGGCGCGTCGTGCAATGCGAGCAACACAGGCGCGCCTCACACGCACCAGTTCTGGTGCCAACTCGAAAGAACCCGCCGGACGAACCCGCTGAACAGAGTTGTCCGCGTGTCGCGATGCCAGGGCACCGCAACACGCGGACAACTCAATCACCAATGCGAAGGCGACCCCGCCAGACCCAACCACGACGCGGTGAGCGCTCGCGCGAAGAGCCCGCCGCCCGCGACGCGGTCGCGACGAAGTCGCGTTCGGATTCCCGGATCCACCCCGAAGCGAAGCGAGTGGGTGGTCCGGGAATCCGCCTAGCGGCGGATTAATATCGGTAGTGATCCGGCTTGTACGGGCCGGCGACATCGACGCCGATGTAGTCGGCCTGGTCCTTGGACAGCGTCGTCAGCTTTGCGCCGACGGCATCCAGGTGCGACCGGGCCACCTTCTCGTCCAGGTGCTTGGGCAGCACGTAGACCTTCTTCTCGTACTCGCCGACCTTGGTGTGCACCTCGATCTGGGCGATCGTCTGGTTGGCGAACGACGCGCTCATCACGAACGACGGGTGGCCGGTGGCGTTGCCGAGGTTCAGCAGCCGGCCCTCGCTCAGCACGATGATCGAGTGCCCGTCGGCGAAGCGCCACTCGTGCACCTGCGGCTTGACCTCGATCTTCTGGACGCCGGGCACCTTGGCCAGACCGGCCATGTCGATCTCGTTGTCGAAGTGGCCGATGTTGCCGACGATCGCCTGGTGCTTCATCCGGCCCATGTGCTCGGCCATGATGATGTCCTTGTTGCCGGTGGCGGTGACGAAGATGTCCGCCTTCTCGACGACGTCGTCCAGGGTGACGACCTCCAGGCCGTCCATCGCGGCCTGCAGGGCGCAGATCGGGTCTACCTCGGTGACGACCACACGGGCGCCCTGCCCGCGCAGCGACTCGGCGCAGCCCTTGCCCACATCGCCGTAACCGAGCACGACGGCGAGCTTGCCGCCGATCATCACGTCGGTGCCGCGGTTGATGCCGTCGATGAGCGAGTGCCGGCAGCCGTACTTGTTGTCGAACTTGCTCTTGGTGACCGAGTCGTTGACGTTGATCGCCGGGAAGAGCAGGGTGCCGTTCTTCTCGAACTCGTAGAGGCGGTGGACGCCGGTGGTGGTCTCCTCGGTGACGCCGATGATCGGCTGCGCCATCCGGGTGTACTTGCCGGGCTGCTCGGCGACCGAGCGGCGCAGCGTATCGAGGATGATCGTGTATTCCTCGGAGTCGTTCTCGTCGGCCTGCGGCACCGCGCCGGCGGCCTCGAACTCGACGCCCATGTGGATCAGCAGGGTGGCGTCGCCACCGTCGTCGACGATCGAGTCCGGGCCGGTGCCGTCGGGCCAGGTGAGCATCTGCTCGGTGCACCACCAGTACTCCGGCAGCGTCTCGCCCTTCCAGGCGTAGACAGCCACGCCTTGCGGTGACTCGATCGTGCCCGCTGGACCTACTACGACCGCGGCCGCGGCGTGGTCCTGGGTGGAGAAGATGTTGCAGCTCACCCAGCGCACGTCGGCGCCGAGGGCGACCAGCGTCTCGATCAGCACGGCGGTCTGGATGGTCATGTGCAGCGACCCGGCGACCTTCTTGCCCTTCAGCGGCTGCTGGCCACCGTATTCCTTGCGCAGGGCCATCAGCCCGGGCATCTCGTGCTCGGCCAGCTGGATCTCCTTGCGGCCGAAGGCGGCGAGGGACAGGTCGGCGACCTTGAAGTCGCTGACCGATCCGGCCTTATCGGGCGTGAGCGTGACGGACACTGCTTCTCCTTCTGGATAGGACTGCTCGTTCGTCGAGAGCCGGCGGAACATGCCGGCCTCGGGCGGTGCTGCGGCCCGGTGCAGGGCACCGAACCAGTCGTCTACCGCCCGGGCGAGCTGTGCGTCGGTCCGCATGCGCAGCTCGAAGGCGATGTCGGTAATGCCGAGGTCGTGCTCGGCGAGCAGGTCGCGTAGCCGCTGCAACCGCTCGATCTGGCGGGGACCGTACAGGCGATGGCCACCCGGGGTGCGTAGCGCGGCAACCAGGCCGGCCTGCTCCAGGTAGCGCAGCATCCGCTGAGACCAGCCCGTTTCCGCGGCTGCCTGCTGGATCGTCAACGTCTGCATCGCGGCAGACCCTACCACGATCGTGTCAAGTTCTCTGGCGGCCTCGGCAGCGTCCTCATCGACGGCGGCGGCGTGCGCGGCCCGTTCCTTGATCAGGAGGGAAAAGTGGCCGTTGTAGCAGCCACTTTCGCCTCTTGATCAACGACCAGCCGACCCGAGGTCGCCGACCGTGGCGAGGAACGTCTCGCCGGTGCCGGTCAGGGTGAACGCGGCGTCACGGGCCGCGACGAACGCCGCCCGGCCCGGACGCAGCTCCACGACCGTGCCGGCGACGTCCACGGCGACCTCGCCCGACGCGCACAGCACCAGGTACGGCCGCCCGGAGGTCCGGGCGCCGCACCGGCCGGCCACCTGGCCCGGCTTGCGGTAGGCGTCCAGGTCAGCGCTGTGCAGCGCGAAGTCGGCCACCGGAACCTCGAAATCGTGCCCGAAATCCGAGCCTTCGTCCGGCCAGCGCGGGTCGACGAGCGGCGTGAAGTCGGTGATCTTGAGCAGCTCCGGTACGTCGATGTGCTTGGGGGTGAGGCCGCAGCGCAGCACGTTGTCGGAATTGGCCATGATCTCCACGCCGAGGCCGCCGAGGTAGGCGTGCGGGACGCCCGCGCCGAGGTAGAGGGCTTCGCCCGGCTGGAGGCGTACGTGGTTGAGCAGCATCGCGGCGATGACGCCGCGGTCGCCGGGGAAGCTGTCGGCGGCCTTCGCGTAGGCGGCGTAGTCCGCCGCGTAGGGGCTGTCGGTGCCGGCGAGCCGGGCGGCGGCTGCCGCGGCGGCGGTGACGGTGGCGGCCATCGCCTCGGGCTCCGCGGTGAGGACGGCGGCGAGGACTTCGCGCAGCGCCTTGTCCTCGGGGTGGGCGCGGAGGATGTCGGCGTAGGGCCGCAGGGTGTCGACGCCGAGGGCCTCGATGAGGTCGGCGGCCTCGGCGGGCCGCCGGAAGCCGCACAGCCCGTCGAACGGCGAGAGCGCCACGATCATCGCGGGCTTGTGGTTGGGG
>DASXYL010000055.1:0-74841 GCA_036502575.1 Jatrophihabitantaceae bacterium
CTCGCCGACGCCGCCCACAAGTTGTTGGCGTCGAACGACCTGCCCCCGGCCGGCGGTGTCCCGGCCACGGTGCTGCTCACCCTGACCCTCGATCAACTCGAGACCCGCACCGGACACGTCACCACCGCCCACGGCGGCACCATCTCCGTCCACGAAGCCCTGAAACAAGCCGGGGAAGCCAACGTCATCCCCGTCGTGATCGGCGACGAGGGCATCCTCGCCTACGGCCAAGCCCGCCGCACCGCCACCACCCACCAACGCCTCGCATTGGCTGCCCGCGACGGCGGGTGTTGTTTCCCCGGCTGTGATGCTCCACCGGGCTGGACCCAGGTCCACCACATCCTCAACTGGGCCTTCGGCGGCGGCACCGACCTCACGAACCTCTGCCTCTTATGCGGATTTCATCACCGCGAGCACGAGAAACGCGGCTGGCAAGTCGTCATAAAACACGGCCAGCCGTGGTGGATTCCGCCTGCTCATGTCGATCCCGAGCGCCAGCCAATCCGCAATACCATTCGTGACCCCGTGCCGGCCTGAACCGCCGTAGTCGGCCGGGCGGGCGGCAACCCGGGATGCCGAAGCGCGTTCGGATGAACGCGCCTCAGAAGGTGGCAACGGCCACGAACGCGCGCTCTGCTCGGCTTGCCTTGGAGCGTGCTCTAGCTCGTAGGTTGAATGCATGACTACGCCTCAACACAAGATCGGGTCGGGCTTCGGCGCGCAGAGCACCGCCGACGACGTCCTGCGCGGTATCGACCTGTCCGGCCAGCTCGCGATCGTCACCGGGGGCTACTCGGGCATCGGCCTGGAGACGACCCGAGCGCTCACGCGGGCCGGCGCCCAGGTGGTCGTTCCCGCGCGGCGGCCGGAGACCGCCCGAGCGGCGCTGGGAGACGGCGTGCAGGTCGACGAGCTCGATCTCGGTGATCTCGACAGCGTGCGCGGGTTCGCCGAACGGTTCCTCGCCTCGGGTCGCTCCATCGACATCGTCATCAACAGCGCCGGCATCATGGCCTGCCCCGAGACCCGAGTAGGCCCCGGCTGGGAGGCACAGTTCGCGACGAACCACCTCGGCCACTACGCGCTGATCAACCGACTCTGGCCCGCCATCGTGCGCGGCGGAGCCCGCGTCGTCGCGGTGTCCTCGGCCGGGCATCGCCGGTCGGGCATCCGCTGGGACGACGTGCAATTCGAGCACGGCTACGAGAAATGGCAGGCCTACGGCCAGGCGAAGACGGCCAACGTGCTGTTCGCCGTACAGCTCGACGCGCTCGCGCGCGACGCCGGGGTTCGGGCGTTCGCGTTGCACCCGGGCGGCATCCTCACGCCACTACAGCGGCACCTGCCCAAGGAAGAGATGGTCGCCTTCGGCTGGATCGACGAAGACGGAAATCCCCTCGGCGAGGGCTTCAAGACGCCCCAGCAAGGCGCGGCGACGCAGACCTGGGCGGCGACCTCTCCGCAGCTGGACGGCCTCGGCGGCGTCTACTGCGAGGACTGCGACATCGCCGAAGTCATCCCGGACGGCGAAGAATTCACCGGTAGTGTGCGCAGCTACGCTGTAGATCTCGAACAAGCAGCCCGGCTGTGGACCCTGTCGGCCGAGCTCACCGGGGTGAACGCCTTCGCCGGTTAGTCGCAGACGTCTACCCACTCGGCGGCGACCAGCTCGGCCATCCGCATCGGACTGATGCGCAGGGCGTGGTGGGTCGAGCCGGCCGCCGGCACGACCTCGTCGTAGGCCTTCAACCGGACGTCGAAGTAGATCGGCACCGGCGTGGCCAACCCGAACGGGCACACGCCGCCGACCGGATGGCCGGTGAGCGCCGTGGCCTCCTCGGCCGGCAGCATCCGGAACTTGCCGCCGAGTTCCACCTTCACCTTCTGGTTCGACAACCGGGAGTCGCCGCACGCGACGAGCAGCAGCTTGCGGTCGGCCACCTTGAGCGACAAGGTCTTCGCGATCTGGGCCGGCGCTATGCCCCACTCGGCCGACAGCGTCATCGTGGAACTGCTTCGTCCCAATTCGACGATGGTCACGTCCGGCGCCTTCTCGGCCAGAAAGGCCCGAACCGTTTCCAGGCTCATGCGCCAATCGCCTTGCGCAGTAGTAGATCGCGATAACGTCGAGTCATGCCCGGGACGGTAGGCGGCATCGAGGCCGGAGCTCTTGAACGATCGTGCAGGCCTGGCCGCGACACGATCCGGGTCGGCGCGGGCGCTGAAGGGCTGCAGCGCGTCGAGGCGTACTTCTCGGCCCGCGGGTTCGAGCCGCACCGCCACGACACCTACGGCATCGGGATCACGACCCAAGGTGTGCAAACGTTCCGGTATCGCGGCGAGCGGCGGGTCTGCCGGCCCGGCCAGTTGCACGTGCTGCATCCCGACGAGCTGCACGACGGCGCCGCCGCGACCAGCGAGGGGTTCCGGTATCGGATCGCGTACGTGGCGCCCGACCTGATCCGCGGCGCCTTCGACGACCGCGCCCTGCCGTTCGTTCAGGATCCGATCCAGGATCAGACGCCGGCCTCGCGTCGAGTCGTCGCGCTGCTGAACGACATCGACCAGCCGCTGAGCGATGTGGCGCGAGCCGAGGCGGCGGCCGATCTGGCCGACCTGCTGGCTCACCTCAGCGGACGGCACACGCGCCTTCCGATCCTGATCGATCGCCGGGCAGTTGCCGCGGTGCGCGACTACCTGGACGCGCATGCCGGCGTGCCGACGCCGCTGCGGACGCTCGAGCAGGTCGCCGGCTTGGACCGGTTCACGCTCGCCCGCCAGTTCCGCCGCGCCTACGGAACGAGTCCCGACCGGTACCGAACCCTGCGCCGCCTCGATCTGGTGCGGGCCGCCATCCAGGCCGGTACCCCGCTCGCCCGAGCCGCCGCCGACGCCGGTTTCGCCGACCAGAGCCACCTGACGCGGCAGTTCAAGCGCGCATATGGGCTCACCCCGGCGAGATGGGTCAGCGCGCTCAGATCAGCGGCGTGACGCTCGACTAATCGCTCGGTAGGCCCCATAGATCCCGAGCGTGTTCTGCCGTTAAAGTAGCGTAACGACCACCGCGCGCGTCCACTTGCCGGTCCACGCGAACGCGAGGGGTCAGCGAGGGGGGCTTCAGGTGCGCAGCGATGGTCGACGCGAGACGGTTGATTACCAGCCCCAGTTACTCATGCCCTCCACCTCCGTCCTGGCCGGCTCGTCTCCGGTGCGTGCGAAGGGCCGCGCGCGCCGCGTGGCGCCGTGGTCGCGGGTGGGGCCGGCGACCCCCGCCCGAGGGGTGATGACGCAATGATTATCGCCCGGCCTGGTGCTACAGATAAACCCGCGCCACAACCTTTACGGTGGGTACGCGGTTGGTCGCTGTGGTCACTGGGCGCCCCGGCAGTGTCCGTGATCCTTGCGGTTGACGTCGCCGCGGTCGCACTGGCTGGAACGGCATGGCTGGCTTCGCCACTGCCATCAGCGAGCGACTGGGTGCGGTGGCTGGTGCTTATCGCGCTTGCTATCGGCTACACGGAGGCCACCAGCCGGGTCGAATTGCTCTACCGCTACCTGTCCACGGACCGCGGTCCGAGGACCACCATGATCGGGGTGTGGGCGCTACCCGCCGCGCTGTCACTTCCCGCTGGTTTGGCCACGTTGCTGAACGTCGTCGTCCTCGCACATCTGTTGATATGGACCGCGCGGACCGCCTCGACGCGAATGCACCGGGAGCTGTTCACTGGCGCGACGGGAGTGCTGGCGACGCTGGCCGCCTCGATGATCAGTGACGCCACCGGTGCCCGGGCGGCGTTCTGGTCGTTCTCCTGGCCGTGGTGGGCGCCACTCGGCGTGCTGGCCGCAGTGCTGGCCTACACCGTCGTCAACGCCGGACTGATCATCGCCGGCATGTACGCCGCCACCCGCCCGGTGCGTCTTCGGTCGCTGTTGCTGAGCCGCGACGACTTCGCGCTGGAATGCGCGACGCTGGTGCTCGGCGTGTTCGTCGCTGTCACGCTGACCCGATCCCCTTGGCTGACGCCCGCCGTCACGGTGGTCCTGGTCTTGCTGCAGCGTTCTGCGCTCGTCGCCAAACTGCGCGACGCCGCGACCCAGGACAGCAAGACCGGGCTGCTCAACGCCGCGACCTGGGACGAGCGCGCAGCCAGCGAGTTGCGCCGCGCCGAGCGTGATCACGCGTCCGCCGCGCTGCTGCTGATCGACCTCGACCACTTCAAACTGATCAACGACACGCACGGCCACCTGGCCGGCGACGACGCACTGCGTGCCGTTGCGACAGCGCTGACATCCGAACTGCGCAGTCACGACCTCGTCGCCCGCTACGGCGGTGAAGAGTTCGCCGTCTTCCTGCCCACCGTGGATCCCCAGGCCGCGATCACGGTCGCCGAGCGAATCCGATCACGGATCGCGCACGCCAGCACCGCTCCGGCGATGACCGCATCGATCGGTGTCGCCCACTACCCGCAACACGGCACGGTCGTCTCCGACCTGTTCGCCGTCGCCGACGTCGGCCTCTACGACGCCAAGCGCAGCGGTCGAAATCAGGTGTGCATCGGAACGCAACGATGACGACAGCGCAAGCACCCTGCATTCCGCTCTAGTCGTGGTGGTGGCGACCCGGACCGAGTCGGTGGCGACGTGTCCGTCGGGGGACCGCTTCCCCTCCGACATGACGAAATCGCGCAGCTCGAGTTGGTCAGCTCAGAGGGGAAGCGAACGCGCCGGCGCCCTGCGCGTTCACGTGAACGCGCAGGGCGCGGCAGATTCGCAGCGAAGATCGGTGCCGCCGTGGTCGCCCGGTGGGAGATCGAAGCGGACGATGGCATCTGGCCGCTTGGCCCACAGCGCCGTCGAGCAGATCGAAGGAGAAGGCGGCCACGCCCACTTCGTCGGCGCCGACCTCCGCGACCCGGCCGATCTGGCCCGGCTCGCTCTGGAGGTCGGCCCGGTCGACGTCCTGGTCAACAACGCCGGTTCGTCCTGGTTCGGACCGAGCAGCGACCTCGATGTCGCGACCTACGATCGGCTCTTCGGCGGCAACACCGATCGCGTCCGGGTCAACGCCGTCGCGCCCGGGCCGGTCTTCACCGCAGGAGCAACCGAGGACCGGATCACTGCCCTCGGCAACACCACGCTGCTCAACCGAGCCGCCCAGCCCGAGGAGATCGCGGAGACGATCGCCTTCCTCGCCTCACCCCGCGCAGGCGGGGTGGATCAGGCCGAGCCCCAGAAGTTGACTATCTCGAACAACTGTTCGAACATAGAGGAGTGCTCGACCTCGCGCTCCGGGAAACCCTAACCGGCGTGGCTGACCGGGGACGCCGCCATGGCGCTCCCCCGCTGCCGGTGTCCTCCGCGCTGGCGCCATTGCTGCCCGAGGGGCTGCGCCGGGGCAGCACGGTGAACGTGGCCGGGTCGGTCTCGTTGCTGCTCGCGCTGCTCGGGACGGCCTCAGCCGAAGGAGCCTGGTGTGCGCTGGTGGGATTTCCGCTGGTCAGCGCCGAAGCAGCCGACGAGTACGGCATCGAGCTAAGCCGGCTGGCCGTCGTGCCGGCGCCCGGTCCGGGGTGGGCCACGGCGATCGGGGCGCTGCTCGACGCCGTCGACGTGGTGGCCACCCGTCCACCGGCGCACGTCGTCCCTGGCGACGTGCGCCGGCTGACCGCTCGGGCCCGCAGCCACGACTCGGTGCTGGTGCCCTTCGGCGCCGACTGGCCGGGGGCCGAGGTCCGGCTGCAGGTCCGCGAAGGGCAGTGGGAGGGCATCGACGTCGGAGAGGACGAGGACGGGGACGGGCGGTTGCGTCGACGGCGGGTCGTCGTCACCGCCGAGGGACGCGGGCGGGCGGCCCAGCCGCGTACGGCCCGGCTGTGGCTGCCCGCGGCCGGGGGCGGCATCGACTCGATCGACGAAGGCACCGTGATCGCGCTGCGGGCGGGGTGAGCCGTGGCCCCCAGGATGATCGCGGTCTGGTGTCCGGATTGGCCGGTCACCGCGGCCTGCTCGGATACCGGGATGCCCGACCTCTCCGATCAGGGACCGGTTGCCGTCGTCACGGCCAACCGGGTGGTGGCGTGCTCGCACGAAGCCCGGACGTCCGGGGTGCGCCGTGGGCTGCGTCGGCGCGAGGCGCAGGCCCGCTGTCCGGAGCTCGCCGTCCTGCCCCGCAACGAGGCGGCCGAGGCCCGGCTGTTCGAGCCGATCGTGCTGGCACTGGAGTCGATCGCCCCGGGCGTCGAGGTCACCCGTCCGGGCCTGGCGGCAATCGGGGTGCGCGGGCCCACCCGCTACTTCGGTAGCGAGACCGGCGTGCTGCACGCGCTGTCCCGGGCCGTCGGGGCGGCGCCGGCGGTGGAGGCTCCCGGGGCGGGCATCACGACGAGCACGGCGCTGATCGGGGTCGCCGACGGGTCGTTCGCGGCCGAGCAGGCGGCCCGGCAGGGGGTCATCGTCCCGGCCGGCGAGTCACCCCCCTTCCTCGCCGACCTGCCGGTGAGCACGCTCGATCCGTCCGGCGACTCGCCGTTGATCGATCTGCTGAGACGGCTCGGGCTGCGCACGCTGGGGGCGTTCGCGGCGCTGCCCGGGGGCGAGGTTCATACCCGGTTCGGACCGGACGGGGCGTGGGCGCACCGCCAGGCCGGGGGACACGACGATCGTCCGCTCGCGGCGCGACGCCCCCCCGCCGAGCTCGTTGCCACCCTCGACCTCGAACCGCCGGTCGACCGCGTCGACACGGTGGCGTTCTCGGCCCGGGCGATGGCCGAGCAGTTCATCGGCGACCTCGCCGGGCACGGGCTGGCCTGCGCCTGCCTGGAGTTGCAGGTGCTCACCGAGAACGGCGAGGAGACGGTACGCCGCTGGCGGCACGCCGGCGTGCTATCGACCGTCGACGTCGTCGACCGCATCCGCTGGCAGCTCGAGGGCTGGCTGCGCGGCGGTGAACATCCGCCGTCGGGCGGGGTGACGAGACTGCGGCTGCTGCCCATCGAGACGGTGCCACTCGGGGTGCATCAACAGGCACTGTGGGGCGGATCGGGGGCCGACGACGAGCGCGCACACCGGGCGTTGGCCCGGGTGCAGACGCTGCTCGGACACGGGTCGGTGCTCACCCCGATGATCGACGGCGGGCGTGATCCGCTGCAGCGCACCCGTCTCGTCCCGTGGGGCGATGCCCCAGTGCCCGAGCATTCCCCCGAGCATCCCTGGCCGGGACACCTGCCCGCCCCGGCGCCATCGGTGCTGATCGACCCGCCGCGTCCGGTTCGGGTGCTCGACGCGACGGGACGGACAGTGACCGTCGACGAGCGGGGCGTGGTGCCGAGCCCGCCGGCCACCTTCGTCCTGGGCCGCGAGTCGCTTCCCGTCACGTCGTGGGCCGGCCCCTGGCCGGTGGACGAACGCTGGTGGACGCCCGACGCGACCGTCAAGGTCGCCCGGTTCCAGCTCGTCGACGTCGCGGGCCGGGCCTACCTGGTCACGTACACGACCTCGGACGAGCACTGGACGCTCACCGCGACCTACGACTGAGTGCTACAGAAGGGCTACGCTCGTAGCATGACCAGCTACGTCGCCTCCCGCGAACTCCGCAACGACACTGCGGGAGTACTCAAGCGCGTTCAGCAAGGCGACGAAGTGATCATCACAGTCCGCGGGGAGCCGGTCGCCGAGATCATCCCGATCCGCAAGAGTCGCCGTCATTGGATGTCTCGGGACGAGCTCATCGACCTGCTAGATCACGCACAAGCTGACCCGGGGTTGCGTGACGACCTCAGGCGTATCGCCGGCGACACGACCGACGACCTCGGCCCGATTCGTTGACCACCCCCGAACGAGGCTTGCTCGACACGTCGGTATTCGTCGCTGTTGAAACCGGGCGAACCCTTGCCGCGCGCCGCATTCCCGCACAGACCGCGATCTCGGTAGTCACCTTGGGGGAGCTACAAGCCGGCGTGCTCGCCGCCCGCGACGTCGATGCCCGTGCGACCCGGCTGGCCACGCTCAACACGACCGCAGACATCACGGTCTTGCCGATCGACGTAGATGTCGCCGCCGCCTGGGCGCGCATTCGCATTCACCTACTTGACGCCGGTCGACGGCTCAACGTCGACGACTCCTGGATAGCCGCAACAGCCGTCGTCCACCGGATCCCCGTAGTCACGCAGGACGACGACTTCGACCCGCTCGTCGGCGTGGCCGGCTTCGAGGTCATCAAGGTCTAGGAAGTCCTACCGCAGGACGAAGCCGGGGACGAGCGGGTCGTCCGGGTCGATCGTGAACGTGGACTCCCCTATGGGATAAGCCATCCCAGAGATCTGCGGGATGACGGCCGGCCGCCCCTCGGCGATCACCGATGACAGCACGCGGGCCCGGAACCGCGTCCCGATGATGGAGTCGTGCCGCAGCTCCTGGCCCGGACGCAGGGCGCCACTGTCGAACAGGTCGGCCACCCGGGCGCAGGTACCCGAGCCGCAGGGCGAGCGGTCGACCTCGCCGTCGGCGAAGATCGTCACGTTGCGCTGATGCAGGACGTCGCCGTCCCGGCCGAGGTCGTCGAAAAAGATCGTGCCGTACACGCCGCTGAGCCGGGCGTCGCTCGGATGATGCGCGGAGTCGTTGAGCGCCCACTTGATCTCCCGGCCCAGGGCGATCAACGCCGGCAGGTGCGACGGGGTGACGGCCAGGCCCAGCGACTTCGCCGAGACGCAGGCGTAGATGGCGCCGCCGAAACAGAGGCTCGCCACCGCGTCGCCGGCCGCGGTCGCCACCGGCACGTCGCGGGCCAGCACGTAGCTCGCGACGTTGACGAAGTCGACCTGCGCGGCGTGGACGCGGGCGGTCACCCGTCCGGACGGCACGTCGATGATCACGTCGGTCACGCCCGACGGGTCGGCCGCCACCAGCCCGGACCGGACCGCCCAGACGCCCAGCGCGATCGTGCCGTGTCCGCAAGCCGTCGAGAACCCGTCCTTGTGCCAGAACAGGACGCCGAAGTGGGCGCCGCCGTCGTCCGGGGGCGTGATGAATCCGCCGTACATGTCGGCGTGCCCGCGCGGCTCGAGGCACAGCAGCCGCCGGAGGCCGTCAACGGCGGGATCCCGCAGAGCGAACATCCGCCGCTCCGCCACCGTCGCGCCGCGGATCTCGACCGGCGGCGACGCGACGATGCGAAACGGCTCACCGGCCGTGTGGTACTCGACGGTGCGGACGGACGGGAACGGCACGCGCGTCAGCGGCGCCGAAGCAGGCCGCGGATGAACGCGGCCTGGCCGGCGTGCTGCAGGTCGTCGGAGATGACGCTGACCAGCCGAATCCCGAGCGTGACGGGCGGATCCCATCGGCGATCTACAACCCGGCTGAGGTCCTCGTCGCGTACCCCCTGCACGAACACGAGAGTCTGCTCGTACACCGCGTCGTGGTAGTCGAGCAACAGCTGCGCGGGGGCCTGGACCGCGGCCACGTCGTCCGCGTTCTGGCTGTAGCCGGTCGCGTCCTGATCGAACGGCAGGTCGAAGCGTTGCGCCCACCCGCCGGACAGCCACACCTGATCGGTCTCGGCGACCTCGGCGACGTGGTCGTCCTGGACGCGGGTCAGATGCCAGGCCAGCCAGCCGATCGTGTTCGCTTCGGGGTCGACCCGCCACTGCAACTGCTCGGGCGTCAGGCCCCGCACCGCACTGTGGACCACGTCGCGAACCCGCCCGAAACCGTCGACCAGCACGTCAGCGCTGTTCACCGCATCCCCTCTCGTTCGACCAGCTCATTCTTCCAAGTAGCGCGCGACCGCCGCGATGTGGACGGTCACGACACCAGCGTCGCCGCGACCGTGGCGCCGAGATCCCAGCACCCGTCGAGGTCGTCCTGGTCAGGCTTGTCGATCACGGTCACGTCGTCGTGCACGCGTCGCCAGCCCAGCCCCTTGACGATCGATTCGACGGCCCGCGCCGCGCCCACGGTGTCGCTGTTGCCGTGCACGTAGAGCCCGTACGGTGCGCCGACCTTGGCGCTCAGCGTCGGGTAGTACACGAGGTCGAAGAAGTGCTTGAGCGCGCCGGACATGTAGCCGATGTTCGCGCTGGTGCCGAGTACGAAGCCGTCGGCGGCGAGCACATCCACCGCGGTCGCGGCCAGCGCCGCGCGCACGACCACGTCGACGCCGGTGATCTCGTCGGCGCCGGCGCCGGCGAGCACCGCCTCGAGCATCGCCTGCAACGACGGCGACGAGGTGTGGTGCACCACCAGCAATGACGCCACGCGATGACCGTACCCGCGATACCTTGCCTGCCTCGGAGGTGATCACGAATGGACTTCGCCACCCTGGCGTTGATCGCGCTGGTGGGCCTGCTCGGTCCACTTCTCGCGCTGCCCCGCCGGTGGTACCTGCCGGTCGTGCTGGGCGAGATCGTCGCCGGGCTCGCCTTCGGCAGCACGGGCTTCCGGGTCCTGCACGCCGACAACGGCACGTTCACGTTCCTCGCCAACATCGGCTTCGCGCTGGTCATGTTCGTCGCCGGATCGCACGTGCCGGTCCGGGATCCGAACCTGCGCGCCGGGCTGCGGCTCGGCGTGCTGCGCGCCGTCGGCGTCGGCGTCATCGCCACCGGGCTGGGCCTCGCCCTGGCGGCGGCGTTCGACACCGGGCATGCGGCGCTCTACGCCGTCCTGATGGCCTCGTCGTCAGCGGCGCTCATCCTGCCGATCGTCGACTCGCTGCACCTCGGTGGACCGCAGGTGCTGCGGCTGCTGCCCCAGGTCGCGATCGCGGACACCGCGTGCATTGTCGCGTTGCCCCTCGCGATCGACCCGAAGCATGCGGGACGGGCGACGCTCGGCTCCCTGGCCGTCATCGGATGTGCAGCTGTGCTGTACGTCGCGCTGCGTTACCTGGAGGCCAGCGGAATCCGGCAGCGAGTGCACGACGTGTCAGAGGACCGCATGTTCGCCCTCGAACTGCGGATCAACCTCGCCATCCTGTTCGCGCTGGCGGCGCTGGCTGTACGCACGCACGTCTCGATCATGCTGGCCGGCTTCTCGTTCGGGCTCGCCCTGGCCGCGGTCGGGCCGCCGCGCCGGCTGGCCCACCAGCTCTTCGCGGTCACCGACGGGTTGTTCGGACCGCTGTTCTTCGTGTGGCTCGGCGCGTCGCTGGACCTGCGCGACCTGGGCGAACATCCGTCGTTCATCGCGCTGGGCGGGCTGCTCGGGGTCGGCGCGATCGCCGCCCACGCGGTGATGCGGCTGACCGGCCAGCCGGTGCCACTCGGCGCGCTGGGCGCAGCGCAGCTCGGCGTGCCGGTCGCCGCCGCCACCGTCGGCACGCAGCTGCACCTGCTGCGGCCGGGTGAGGCGAGCGCGCTGATCCTCGGAGCACTCGTTACGGTCGCCGTGGCCGTGACCTGTGGGGGCCTCACCGCCCGAGCGGGGCTGGTCGCCGAATCCAGCGAAGAAGGCCAGCGATGACGCGATTCACCGATGGTTCCGGCGTACGCGTCGCTTACGACGTGGCCGGTGCGGGCGACCCGCCGCTGGTGTTCGTCCACGGATGGAGCTGCGACCGGTCCTACTTCGAGCCGCAGTTCCGCCACTTCGCTGCTCACCACACCGTCGCCGCTCTGGACCTGCGCGGGCACGGCGCCAGCGACGCTCCGCCGCCGGACCAATTCCGGTATGACACCGACGCCTTCGCCGATGACGTCCTCGCCGTCGCCGCCGACGCCGGGCTGCACCCTCCGATCGTCGTCGGGCACAGCCTCGGTGCGCTGGTGGCGCTGACCTGCGCCGGCCGCCCGGACGCGGTGCGCGCCGCCGTCCTGGTCGATCCGGCACCCATCCTCGAGGGTCGCGGCAAGGCGTTCTTCGCCCGATCCGTCCCGGCTGTCGCGACCGACGAGGACGGTTCGTGGCGCGCCGCGTTCGCCGCCCGGCTGTTCGGGCCGGACGACACCGCCCGGCGCGAGGAGACGATCGCCGGCGTCAAAACCACGCCGCTGCCGATCGCGGCGGCGGCATGGCAGGCCATCGCCGACTTCGACGGTGCCGCCGGGCTGCCCCGGGTGCAGGTGCCGGTGCTGCTCATCAGCGCCGGCGAGCCCGAGCCGGGCGTCGCCGACCTACTGCCGAACCTCACGCTGGGCCGGACCGTCGGCGCCGGGCACTTCATCCAGCTCGAAGTACCCGATCAGGTCGACGCGATGATCGAGCGGTTTCTCGCGATCACATCTTGAGCACGGACAGGATGTTCCCGGCCGGATCCTTGAACCACGCGATGTCCGGGCCGTTGCCGCGCATCACGCCCTTGTCGTCCTGATCGAACCCCTCGTAGCGCTCGAACGTGACACCGCGGCCGGTCAGCTCGTCGACGGCGGCATCGATGTCATCGACCGGGAAGTTGAGGATCGTGTACTCCGCGGGCACATGACCGGGCTTGGGGTACGCGAGCGTGTCCCGGTCCCCCGCGAGGTGCAGGGTGAGCAACCCGTTCTGCTCGGACACCTTCAATCCCAACGTCTCGCCGTAGAACTTCTTGGCCACCTCGAGGTCGTCGACCGCGAAGCCGCTGAACGCTTTGCTGTTCTCGAACATGACGCTCCCTTCTGGTCAGCTCATGCCTAGCACGCGGGGACAACAGAGTCACGTGCAACCGATAGCTTGCACTTCCAGGATCAACGTGCAACTCTGTAGTTGCACATCTGACTACGTGAAGGGACGATCCAATGGAAGACCGAATCGAGCAGCAGATCACGATCAACGCTTCCCTGGACCGCGTGTGGCAGCTCGTCAGCGAGCCGGGCTGGTGGGTGCCGTCCACCGGCGTGGCGCCGATCGACCACACGCCCGGGCACCAGGTAGTCCGCGAATCCGAGAAGTGGGGACGGTTCCCGATCGAGGTCATCCGGGCCGAGCCGCAAACCTACGTGGCGTTCCGGTGGGCGAGCCAGTTCCCGGGCGAGGAGCTCAGGGCCGGCAACGCGACCCTCGTCGAGTTCGCGATCACACCGATCGGCGACGCCGTCCAGGTCACCATGACCGAGAGCGGTTTCACCGAGCTGGACGCACCCGACTCCGTTCGCGAGGAGGCGTGGAAGAGCAACACCGGCGGCTGGTCCGAGGAGCTCGCCGGCCTGCGGGAGCGCGCCGAATCGGCATGAACGTCGATCACGTCTTCACCGCGCTGGCCGATCCGACCCGGCGTCAATTGTTCGAGGCGCTCGGGCGACGGCCGGCGTGCAGCGCGACGACGCTCGCGAGCGAGGTGCCCGTGTCGCGGCAGGCCGTGGTCAAGCACCTGGGGGTGCTGCGCGAGTCGCAGCTGGTCGCGAGCCATCGTGCCGGCAAGGAGGTGCTGTTCAGCGTCCGTCCCGATGAGCTGATGGCGGCAGCATCCTGGATGACTGAGCTCGCGACGACGTGGCAACGACGCCTGCAGCTCCTCAAGCAGGCAGCCGAACGCTAGCCCGGATCTTCAGAGGAGACGATGGAGCCTCTCACGCGGGCTTCCCGGTTCGGCGCCATGACGGGCGCCAGGACGGCCGCGACGGTAGCCGCGCTGATCGCAACGCTCGGGCTCGCCGTCGCGTCCTGGATGGTCGCGGCGTGGCAGATGACCGGGATGGACATGGGGGTAGCCACCAAGCTCGGTTCGTTCAGGTTCTTCACCGCGCTGTGGGTGTCGATGATGGCGGCGATGATGCTGCCGGGTGCAGTCCCCGCCGTGTTGAGACGCGTTCACGTCGACAGTCGTGCGCGGGTCGTGCCGCTGTTTGTCGGGTCCTACCTCGCCACCTGGGTACTCGTGGGCGTCGCGGTATTTGCGGTGTACCGGCCGCACGGGTCTGCCGCCGCCGCAGCGATTGTGATCGCCGTCGTCCTCCTCGCCCAGAAGGTCCTGCCCCCGAGAGCCACCGTCGACGTGCCACTGGCTCTGGCGATCCTCGGGCTCGGAATCTGGATCGTCACCGCGCCCGCGTCGGTTCCCGGACTCATGCCATCGATGTGAAGGAGACGAGCATGACCAGTCACAAGATCGGAACACGAGAAGAGTGGCTCGCGGCCCGGCTGGAGTTGCTCGAGGCCGAGAAGGAGCTGACGCGGCGTGGCGACGAACTGGCCCGGCAGCGGCGGGAGCTCCCGTGGGTCCGCGTCGACAAGGACTACCGCTTCGACACCGACGAGGGCACGGCGTCACTCGCCGATCTATTCAGAGGACGCTCGCAATTGCTCGTCTATCACTTCATGTTCGGGCCCGACTACACGGCCGGCTGCCCCGCCTGCTCAGCGATTGCGGACGGCTTCAACGGGTTCGTCGCACACCTGGCCAACCATGACGTGATGCTCTGGGCGGTGTCGCGCGCACCGCTGGCGAAGCTGCAGGCGTACGAGCAGCGGATGGGCTGGACCTTTCCCTGGGCCTCGTCGTACGGCAGCGACTTCAACCCCGACTTCCACCTCGCCTCCAGCGAAGAACAGCGGCGTTCGGGGGTCGGCGAGTACAACTTCCGCCCGTTCGACCTGCACGCGGCTGTGCCGGCCGACTACGAGAGGCCGTTCGCCGAGTGGGCAGCGACGACTGGAACGGACTGGGCGACCTATACGCAGGAGTCTCCCGGGATGAGCGCGTTCACGCTCGACGATGGCGTCGTCTACCACACCTACTCGGCCTACGCGCGTGGGCTCGACGGCCTCTGGGGCATGTACCAGTGGCTCGACCGGGCACCGCGAGGGCGCAACGAGGAACGTTCGCCCGACGATCCGCTCAACTTCTTCCGTCGCCACGACGAGTACGACAGCCAGTGACCGGAGCCCTGGACACGCGTGGAGCAGCCCCGTACGGCTCGGATGACGTCGGGACGACGCTACGGCGGGCTATCGTCGCGGCGTGACCGGCATCGACCCTGACGAGCACGCCCGCAAACTTGCCGCCGAGTCGCTCGCCGACGACGACCCGACCGCCTGGTTCGAGCGGCTGTACTCCCAAGCCCGCGACGGCGCTGCCGTCGTGCCGTGGGACGTCGCCGAGCCGCAGTACGTGCTCGTGGAGTGGGCGAGCGCCCGGCCGCTCGACGGCACCGGCAAGCGGGCCCTCGTCGTGGGCGCCGGGCTCGGCCGGGACGCGGAGTTCGTCGCCGGATTCGGGTTCGACACCACGGCGTTCGACATCTCGCCGTCCGCCGTCGACGACGCCCGCAAACGCCACGCCGGATCGGCGGTGCATTACCGGCAGGCCGACCTGCTCGATCCGCCCGCGGAGTGGACGCACGCGTTTGATTTCGTGGTCGAGAGCCTCACCGTGCAGGCGTTGCCCGACCCACCGCGACGGCAGGCCATCGCGCAGGTGCCGCGCCTGATGGCCCCGGGCGGCACCCTGCTGGTGGCGGCCGCCGGCCGCGACTCCGACGCGCCGCCCGAGCCGGGACCGCCGTGGCCGCTGGTGCGCGCCGAGGTCGAGGCCTTCGCGAGCGACGGCGTGGAGCCGGTGCTGATCGAGGAGCTGCGCAACCCCGGCCCACCGCCGAGCCTGCGCTGGCGGGCCGAGTTCCGCCGGCCCTCCTGAGAACTGTCGGCCCGCTGATGCATGATGCCCGCATGCCGGTGCAGGTGGCGATCGAACCGTGGACGGACGACGACCTGCCGATCCTCCAGCAGAGCAACACTCCGGCGATGATGGCGCATCTCGGCGGGCCGCAGAGCGAGGAGAAGGTGCTCGACCGGCAGCGGCGCTATGTCGAGGGCAACGACATGTTCCGCATCGTGCTGCTGCCCGAAGGCGAGGCGGTCGGCAGCACCGGGTACTGGGAGAAGGACTGGCAGGGCGAGCAGGTGTACGAGACCGGCTGGGCCGTCCTGCCCGAGTACCAGGGCCGCGGTATCGCAGCGGCGGCGGTCCGGATGGTGGCCGCGCGGGCGGCCGTCGAGGGCAACCGGCGGTACCTGCACGCGTATCCGTCCGTCGAGAACGGGCCGTCGAACGGCGTGTGCCGCAAGGTCGGCTTCAAGCTTCTGGGCGAGTACGAGCTCGAGTACCCGCCCGGGCACCAGATCCGCTGCAACGACTGGCGTCTGGACCTCAACGACCAGTGAGCGCGGTGAGCAGGTCAGCGATCAGGGGCGTCGACTGCATCTCCGCGGCCACCCGTCGCGCCGCCTGCTCGTAGGCCGGCTGGACGAGCACCGTCTCGATCGCCGCCCGGATCTGCGGGGCGTGCTGTGCTCCGATGCGGTCGCTCGCCGCCGCACCCGAACCGGGCTCCACCACGACGCCCGCACCGGCGGCCGCCACGCAGCGCGCGTTCGCCGGCTGGTCGGCGAACAACGGCACCACGACGAGCGGCACGCCGACCGACAGCGTCCCGAACGTCGTACCGGAGCCGCCGTGACAAACCACCGCGCTCGCCTGGGCCAGGACGTCGCCCTGCGGCACCCACGGTTCTACGTGGACGTTGCCCGGGATCTCGCCCAGCTCGGCAACATCCATCGCGCGTCCGACCGTGAGTAGCACGCGCACCGGCAGCTCAGCGACAGCGGCCAGTGCGGTCCGGGCGGCGATCGCGCCGATGGGCAGTCCGCCGGCGATGCTGCCGAAGGTCACGTACAGCAGGGGCGCGTCGTCCCCGTCCCACCAGTCGGGCAACGGTGCAGTCGCCGCCGGCACCTCTTCCCGGTAGCGGCGGGTCGTCGGGTACGGAGACGGGTCCACCGACGTTGGAAACCGCGACAGGTAGGGCGACGCCTCGATGCGGTCGACGATGCCGTCGGCGTAGGGCTCGAGGACCGGCGCGGCCAGCCGCAGTGATCCGTCCTCTATCTCGGCGAGCGAGATCGCCACCTGGGCGTGCGGGATGTCGTGCCGGTCCGCGGCGATCGCCGACGCGTACTCGGCCGGCTCGTGCAGCACGAGATCCGGGCGCCAGCCCCGGCAGGCGGCGTCGGCCGCCGGCAACATCGCCGCGGTGTCGAGGCGGCCGAAGATCTCGCGGTTGACCAGGACGGCAGCCTCTCCGGGCGGCGCGGACGGCATCCGCGACCACATGGCATCCAGCTCGTCGCCGGGCGGATCCTCGCCGATCCGGAACGGGTGGCCGCTGTCGCGCACCGTCGTCTCCAGGCCGGGCGGCACCACGAACAGCACCTCGTCGCCACGCTCGGCCACCGCATCGGCGAACGGGACGAGCGGGTTGTAGTGGCCGGCGCCGTGCGTCGAAGCGAGCAGAATGCGCACGGCGCCCAGCGTATTCGCCGCGGGCAGCCCGGCGGTGCGGGCCACCCACCGTCATCGGTCAGGCGAAGAACGCGTCGTCGCCGGGCAGATCGCTGTGCAGCTCGAGCAGGTCGGTGATCTTGTCGCCGAGGAACGTGAACAGGATCGATCCGCGACTCACCCGCACGGCACCGTCACGGGTGGCGGTCATCTGGTGCACCGCAGTGACGTGGCCCTGCCGGTCGCCGTGCGTCTCGAGCAGATCGGCGCGGAAGCTGCCCCCGGTCAGCTCGGCGAGCTTGCCGTAGTACGCGAGCACCGCGTCGATGCCCTTGTACGCACCGGCGAGCTGGCTGCTGCCGGGCACGTGCTGCACGACGTCACGCGCCATGAGCGAGCGCAGCGTGTCCAGGTCGCCGGTGTTGAACGCCGCGTAGCCCCGGCGCACGGCGGCCATCTGCGCGTCCTCGGCGGGCTCCAGACCCACACCCTTGCGGGCGTACCGCGTGGCGTCCGGCGAGTAGTCGAGCACCTCGCACGCCTTGTCGCCCTCGACCCACGCGTCGTGGCCGGCCGGAACGTCGAACATGTCCCCGGCGCCGACCGTCTGTTCCGTCCCGTCGTCCATCCGGATCCGCATGGACCCGGAGAGCACGTAGCCGAGATGGCGGGTCTGGCACGAGTCCGTGCCGGCGATCGGCTTGATGTCGTTCGACCACCGCCAGCCCGGCTCGAACACCGCCCGCATCAGCGTCATGCCACCTGCACTGCCGACCATCGCGTGCCCATGTGCGGCGAACGGACGGCGCTCACCGTTTCGTTCCAGGTTGCTCACTCGCGTGTCCATCGTGGACCACCCCCACCGGACGGGCCGGCCGCCAGACCGCGTCCGGCTACCTTGCGAGCGTCGCACCCTGCCGCCCCAGGGCCAATGGATGAATCGGGCGGCCTTCCGCGCATAGGGCCCAACCGAGCGCTTCGCGGCTCCGGTGCAGGAACGCGCGCTCGGTTTCGTCCGCCGCGCCGGTAGCGTCACGGGCCGGCGAAGGGAACACCAGTGACCACCGAACGGATCGGCCCACCCTCGATCGCGGACGAGCGCGAGATGCTGCGCTCGTTCCTCGACTACCACCGCGCGACGCTCGCCTGGAAGTGCGACGGACTCAGCGACGAGGAGCTGCGCCGCCAGTCGATGCCGCCGTCGACGTTGTCGCTGCTCGGCCTGGTGCGGCACCTGGCCGAGGTCGAACGCACGTGGTTCCGCCGGGTGATCAACGCCGAGGACATCCCGCTCGTCTTCTCGGATACCGGCGATTTCCAGGTCGCGTACGACGCGACCGGATCCAGCCGGACGGAGGCATTCGCGGCGTGGCAGGCCGAGGTCGAGCACTCACGCCGCATCGAGCGCGAGGCCGAGTCGCTCGACGTGACCGGCCATCAGCGGTCCTGGGACGAGGAGGTGTCGCTGCGCCTGGTGATGCTGCACATGATCCACGAGTACGCCCGGCACAACGGCCACGCCGACCTCATCCGGGAAGGCATCGACGGAACCGTCGGCGCCTAGGACGTGTGTATGCATCCCGGCGATCCTGCAATGTGATGTATTTCTATCGATCGGATCGTAAAAGCAGGAATTGAGCTACGCTGACGAACCGTGCTGCGTATCGGTAAGACCCGCATCGGAAAAACCGTCGCCCTGACCGCCGCCGCTCTCCTGGCCGCGTCCCTCGCCCCGGCGACCGCCGCCGCCCTGCCCCCTCCTCCGATCACGGTCGTGACGCCGGGCGCCGACAACCGCAACGGCGACATCTTCATCGCTCCGGTCGGCGGCACGGACAGGTACGCCAACGGCCCGCAGATCATCGACAACTCGGGTCGGACGATCTGGTTCCACGCCGTGCCGTCCGGGCAGGAGGCCGCCGACTTCCGCACCCAGGCCTACCGCGGCCAGCCCGTGCTCACCTGGTGGCAGGGCACCGGGCTGGGCGGATTGGCCAGCGGCATCGACTACATCTACGACCGGCACTACCGGCAGATCGCCACCGTTCGGGCCGGCAACGGGTACACGGCTGACGGACACGAGTTCCTGATCACCCCGTGGAACACCGCGCTGATCCTGATCTACGCCACGACGACCGCCGACCTCACCTCGATCGGCGGCCCGGCCAACCAGACGGTCATCAACGGCATCGTCCAGGAGATCGACATCCCCACCGGACGCGTGCTCTTCCAGTGGAACAGCCAGGACCACGTGCCCTGGAGCGACAGCGAGCAGCCGTTGCCGACCTCACCGGCCACGCCCTGGGACTGGTTCCACGTCAACGCCGTGCACTTCGACACGGACGGGAACCTGCTCGTCGACGCCCGCAACACCTGGACCACCTACAAGGTGAACCGGCACTCGGGGCAGATCATCTGGCGGCTGGGCGGCAAGCGCAGCTCGTTCACGATCAAGGCGGCGCCCGGCCAAGTGCTCGACAGCGCTGGGCAGATCTTCGCCTGGCAGCACGATCCCGAGGCGATCGGGCCCGGCGAGTACACGGTCTTCGACAACGAGTCGACGGGCACCTCGTTGCTGCCCCACAGCCGGGTCGTCACCGTGCGACTGAATCCGCTGACCCACACGGCGACCCTGGTGAAGTCCGTCGATCAGCCCGGCGGGCTGGTCGCACCGTCGCAGGGCAACGGGCAGACCACCCGCAACGGTGACCTGTTCGTCGGCTGGGGCGCGCTGCCGTACATCTCGGAGTTCACCCGATCTGGACGGCTCCTCTTCAACGCGCGATTCCCGGACGGCGTCAACACCTACCGCGCCAACCGGCTGCCCTGGCACTAGCGCGCCAGGGCCGGCGAGAGTTCAGCCCGGGCGTTTCGTGAGCGCGACGAGGTAGCGGCAGGGCTTGCGTGCCGGGTTGATGAACGTGCACGGCGACGGCGGGCCGAGTTGCAGGCAGTCACCGGGTTCGAGCTCGTGCTCGACGTCCCCCTCGACGAAACGCAGGTGCCCGTCGAGCATCCAGATCTGCTGATGGATGAACGTGTAGGTATCGGCGGCGAAAGAGATCTGCGTCCCGGGCGGCAACTCGACCTCGACCAGTTCGAGCGGTCCGCCGGACGCCGGCGACACGGCGCGGCGGCGGTAGCCGGAGTCGGGATCAGTCCAGGTCGGCTGATCGGCAGCCCGCACCAGCCGGCCGGCGTCGCCCTCGGCGCGAGCCACCAACTCGGAGAGCGTCATGCCCAGCGCAGCCGACAGACGTCCCAGCAGGACGGCGGTCGGCTGCGCGGCGCCCCGTTCGATCTTGCCGATCATCGCGCGGGATACGCCCGCGCGTTCGGCGAGCGCAGTGACGGAGAGGTCGCGGGCGAGTCGGGCCTCGTGCAGCGTGGCGGCGAGCGAGGTCGAGAGCTGATCGGTCACCCGCCCACTATAGGAGCCAATACGGCTACTATCGTCACCATGATTCGAGACGCGTCCGAGGGGGACGCCGAGGCCTGTGCCGCGATCTACGCCCCGTACGTCACAGACACCGCGATCACGTTCGAGCTCGATCCTCCGTCAGCGGCGCAGCTGGCCGAGCGGATGGCGGCCGCCCTACGCACGCACGCCTGGGTCGTGGTCGAGGAGGACGGGCGCGTCGTCGGGTACGCCTACGGGCACTCGTTCCACGCGCGGCCGGCGTATCGCTGGTCGTGCGAGGTCAGCGTCTACCTCGAGTTCGGCCGGCGACGCACCGGTGCCGGGCGGGCGCTGTACGAGGCGCTGTTCCCCCGCCTGGCCGACCGCGGTTACCGCACCCTCGTCGCGGGCATGACGTTGCCCAACGACGCGAGCGTCGGCCTGCATCGCGCGATGGGGTTCGAGCCCGTCGGGACGTATCGGCAGATCGGGTGGAAGCACGGCGCGTGGCACGACGTGGCCTGGTCCCAAAGGGCGATCGCACCGGGCCAAGATCCGCCGGCCGAACTCCGGTGACAGCTACCCGGCCACAAGGTTCCACGGGATAGGTTCATCGCGATGGCTGCCTTCGATCCGAGCGACGAGCTCCCCCGAGAGCTCGACTTCAGCCTCGTCCGGAACACCTTCGTGACCCTGTTCTGGGATCCCGCCGTGCTGGAGACGGCGACGTCGTGGCTCAGCGATCACGGATATCGGATCGTGACGATCGACGCCGGCGATTGGGCTGAGGAAACCGATCTCCACCGGGACATCGCGGCAGCGCTGCGCTTTCCCGACTACTACGGGAAGAACCTCGACGCCCTGAACGACTGCATGCGCGACGTGGCCTGGGGCGAGTACGGTTCCGACCTTTCCGCGACCGGATTTGTGCTCCTGCTGCGCCACTACGACGCCTTCGCCGCCCGCCAGCCGAGGGCCGCCCACGTCCTGCTCGACATCTTCGCCACTCAGGCTCGCAACGCTGCCCTGATCGGTCATCGCATGATGTGCCTCGTCCAGTCCGACGATCCGCAGCTGAGCTTTCCGGTGGTCGGCGCGACTCCCGTCATGTGGAACGACGCCGAGTGGCTGGCCACGAAACGCGGTCCACAGACGTGAGCAACGCTCAGCAACCCCGCGACTAACGCAGGCTGTTGGCGATCTGTAGGAGCTGGTCGACGGCGAGCGACGGGTATCTCTTGTTGTGGCTGCTCATCTGGTACAGCGTTGCCGCATGGGTGGCGTCCTCGTTCCAGGCGATGAGGATGTCCTGGCCGAACCCGGACTCGTAGGACACGGTGGCGGGGTGGCCGCGCACGGTCGTGTGCAGCGCGATGGGCGCCATCGGCCGATTCAACGATGCCGGCCCGACTGAGATGTTCAGTGAGCTACCGGGTCCCTGATACCGACGGACGGCGATTCCACTGGGTACATGACCAGGGCCGTCGTTCCACGTCGCCTGCCCGCCGATATAGCCGGGCGGTAGGTAACTGGGCTCGAGCACGGTGGCCGGGTCGAGCACCGGCCGGGCGACTCCGTCTTGGGCGTCGACGAGCGACCGGCGGCCCAGCGGTTCGGACAGGACGACCTTGAGCCGCGCTGGTGGGAGCTTGATCGCGGCACAGGCGGCCTCATTGGCGGGCACGGATTTCGGCGTCGGAGCCGCATACGTCGCGACGGCGACGGTGACCGCGGCGGCGGTCTGCGACACGACGCGCGCGACCGGAGTAACCCCGCAGTACGAACCCCAGCTCGCCGTCCCGCCGGGCTGCACCTCGGCGTAGACGAACACAGCGTTCGGATTGGATTCGTCAAGGATGGGATCGCTCCACGCCTCGTCGCCGACGCCCCGCAGCGTCGTGCCGCGCTGCTGGATCGTGGCCGGCGGCGGGGGCGCGGCCGGGCTCGTCTCATGGCCGTTGCCCGGCGTGCGGGTCAGCGGCACCGCCACGGCGATACCTGCGACCGCGAGCTCGCGGCGCAGCCGGGTGCGGGCGTCCGACAGGGTCGACTTGACCGTGCCGGCCGCGCACGACATGACCTCGGCAACGTCGGCGATCGGCAGGCCCAGGTAGTAATGCAGCACGACTGCTGTTCGCTGCCGGACACTCAGTCCGGCGAGGGCCCGGTCGAGATCGGGGTCGGCCGGCTCGTCCTCGTGCACGGCCTCGACGGCACGCCCCGGCCAGCGCACGATGCGGCGATGACCTTTTCGGGCCTGGTCGGCGACGATGTCGAGCAGCCAGTTACGGGCCGAGCCCCGTCGGTCGTCGAACTGGGCCCGCTTGCGCCAGTTGGCGCTCAGCGCCTCCTGCAGCACGTCCTTCCACTCTCCGGGCGGGGCGAGCTGACGAGCCAACTGAGCCAGACCGGGCCAATGGGGGCGAATCCAGGCTGCGAACGCCTCGCGGTCCTCGAGATCGCTCCGCGTCACGGCCGCAACCAGCCCGGCCGCCGAGACACTCGCATCACGCATACCCCCTATCTACCCGCCGAACCGCTGATCGGTTGGGTCCCGGCTAGCGGGGTGGGAGGAGTTGCCCGAGCAGTTGCATGACGCTGTTCGTGTCGGCGGCCTGCACGCTTCGGTTGTCGATGGCGGGCGCGCAGTGCGGGTCGATACGGACGAGCACGTCGGGCCCTTGGTCGAAGCGGGCGAGCAGCTCGTAGAAGGTCGCCTGGCTGCCGTCGCCCTGACACGAGGACGTCGTCGGTGTCGTGCGCAGTGCGTTCAGCGCGTCGATCAGAGTTTGGAAGCCCTGATCGAGCGTCATGGATCGGTAGGACACGTCCCGTGGGCCGACCTTTCCCACACACAGGCGTATGGACGTGGGTTGCCCGGGTACGAGTTGCTGCTCCTGACCGAATCGCCCCGCGCGCCGGGTCGCGCAAGGGTCATGGTCGGTGCCGCTGATGTGCGGCGGCGGTATCGGCGCCCACGTCGCTGATCGGTAGGACGCCGCGACCTGCGCACCGATGTTCACCTGGCTGGTGAATCGTCCGTTCGAGGTGGTCGTGCACTCACTCACGTCATCGGTGCTCGATACCCACTCGGTACCGGTCGGATAGGTCAGCCCGAGCAGATAGTCCGTTTGCCGACCGAGCCCGACCGCCGCGCACGCGTACGAGGCGCCGGCCGGCTGCCGGGGCAACCACGTCAGGTCCGCCGCGAGTTCGGCGAACCGGCCGGCTAGGTGCCGGGTGCCGGTCAGCGCGGCTCCGGGGCGGCTGGCGCCGACGTCGTAGGCACAGATCAGGGCTCGACTCGGCGCCTGCTGCGGCACCATCCGCGCCGCGCCGTCGATGCCCTGCGGTCGATCCGGAACCCAGGGCGCAGTGCCGACAAATGTCGTCGGACAGGTCAGCGGCGCCGGGTCGCCGGTATGGGCGGCCGTTACTCGTCCGCTCCCGCACGCCGCGCACAACGCAACTGCCGCCATCACTGCGACTGCCGGAAATCGTCTGAACAGCATGAGGGGCCTCCCGAACTAGGACGCTACGGGCGCAGCTAAACGTTGTCTGCCCGGACGTTGACGATGGGGGGCCGGCGGCGCACCCTGAGCCCGAGGGGTGGGAGGCGGCATGAGTGAGCCGTCCGAGATGGCCGTGGTCCCTATACGGGGGCGCGAGCCTTACCTGTCGCGGTGGGACGCGCAGGCCGAGCAGCGACGCTGGCCGCTGCCGGCTGGGGTCGTGACGATCGGTCGAGGGCCGTCCGCGGATGTGGTGCTCGAGGGCGATCTGCTCGTATCGCGGCTGCACGCGACGTTGGAGCGAGTGGCCGGCGGGTGGACGATCGTCGACAACGGGTTGTCCCGCAACGGGACGTTCGTCAACGATCGCCGGGTGGCCGGCCGCGTCCAGTTGCACGACCGCGACCAGATCAGAGTCGGCGGCACGGTGTTCACGTTCTGCGCGCCGGCCGAGGTGGACGGGCTACACACACTCGTCGGCGAGCCGCTGCCGACCACCGCGAACCTGACCCCGGCGCAGCGCACGGTACTCATCGCGCTGTGCCGGCCATACAAGGACGAGCGACCCTATTCGACACCCGCGACCAACCAGCAGATCGCCGACGAGCTGTTCATGAGCCTCGACGCGGTCAAGTCCCACCTGCGGAGCCTTTTCCACAAGTTCGGCATCGACCACCCGCCGCAGAATCAGAAGCGCGCGCGCCTGGTCGAGATGGCTCTTCAACACGGGCTGGTATCTACGCGCAACCTCTAACCGCCCACGTACAGGGTGGCTGAACACTGCACCTTGGGTGGCTTCTGTCGGATGGCGGATCGGGCGAGCGTTGACGCCACACAACCCCGCCATGGGAGGCGAGACAGATGACTCATATCCGTTGCTCAAGACACAGCACGATCACCGCCAAGCTAGCCGCCGTCTTCATCGGTGCGGCCGGCCTGGCGCTGGCCGGGTGCGGCACCCACGCCCACAACTCACCCGCACCAGGCATCCCGGCGGGACCGACGAGTTCCGCCCAACCCGTCGACCGGCCACCCTCCTCCTTCACGCCACCGGTTCGGCCGGCGTCGTTCGATCTGGGCTATCAGCCGTTGTATCCCTTCGCCACTCTCGCGGATGCGCAAGACTGGCAGGCCAGCCATCGCAGCGGCGGGCATCAACCCTGGCACCTGGACGCCGGCCAGACGGCCCTGTCGTTCACCCGGGGATACCTCGGATTCACCGAGATCGACCGGGTCATGAGCAGCCGGTTCGAGGCCGACGGCGCGCATATCGGCGTGGGCGACCTGCTGCCGGAGAACCATCCACTGACCGCGGCGGTGCTGCATCTGGTGCGCTTCGGCAACGATCCGGATTCGCCGTGGGAGGTGGTCGGCAGCGACGACACCACGTTCTCACTGGATACCCCGGCGTACGGCTCGGTCGTGACCTCGCCAGTGTCGGTGGGTGGGCAGGTCTCGACCGTTGAGCCGGCGATCCACGTGTGGGTACGGCAGTTGTCGTCCGAAGCACCGCTCGGAGCGCGCTGCTGCATCCCCGCCGAGGCCGGGGTGAACATGCCCTGGTCCGCGACCGTCGCCTTCACCGGCGCCACCGAGCACGTGCTGACCATCGCCGCGTCCGAGGGCGGGATGGCACAGGGCGTCGAACGCTTCGCCGTCCAGGGCGTTCGCACCTGAGCGCACACACATCCAGAGGCACGAGGAGCGTTATCGACTTTCCACAGCGTCCGGCGGCCAGGTTCAGTTCTCCGACCGATGCGTCCTGTGCCGCAGCCGCGTAGCGTCGCCAGCCTCCCTCTATAGCCGACTCAAGAGGGCGGGGAAAGGAGATCACCATGGTGGCGGGAAACGTCGTTCTCGTTCACGGCGGTTTCGTGGACGGCTCCGGCTGGCAAGGGGTTTACAGCATCCTGAAGAAGGACGGCTACAACGTCAGCGTCGTCCAGAATCCGACCCTGTCGCTCGAAGGTGACGTCGCCGCGACGAGTCGGGTGATCGATGCGCAGGACGGACCGGTCATTCTCGTCGGTCATTCGTACGGCGGAGCGGTCATCACCGAGGCCGGCAATGACCCCAACGTGGCGGCGCTCGTCTACATCGCGGCCTTCGCGCCGGCCGAGGGCGAGTCGGTGAACACGCTCATCGCGAATCCGCCGCCCGGCGCGCCGGTGCCGCCGATTCTGCCGCCGCAGGACGGCTTTCTGCTCCTCGACCGGGAGAAGTTCCACGCGTCGTTCGCGGCGGATGTGGATGCCGAAATCGCTGCGTTCATGGCCGACTCGCAGGTTCCGTGGGGCGTGGACGCGCTGGGTGGCTCCATCACCGAGCCCGCCTGGCGTAACAAGCCAAGCTGGTACCTGGTTGCCACCGACGACCAGATGATTCCCCCGCCGGCCCAACGCATCATGTCTGAGCGGGCGGGGTCGACCGTCGTCGAGGCCGCGGGCAGCCATTCGATCTATGTCTCGCAACCGGCGGCCGTGGCTTCGCTCATCGAGCAGGCCGCCTCCGCAACGACCTCGGCCGGCGCCAAGACCCCTTGATGGGTGGGCCGGCAACGCCCTCAATGTCGCGCTGACCCGTCTCGCTCGGACAAGGGAGGAGTGCGCATGCGAGCGCGGTTTCTGGCGCTGGCGCCGGGCTCGCCCTGAGGAGTACAACACTCCTCAGGGCGATCAGCGCCTGGTTGCACCGATCACGGGGGGTGATCATCGTGCGTAGAAACCTTCTGCCTGGCTTCCTCTCCGTCGCGAGTCTGACCTTGGCGGCATGGGCCGTTCCGATGGCTGCTCAGGCGACTCCAGCTTCGAAGGTGGTGACGTGCGGCCAGACGCTCACCTCCAGCGCTCGACTCGCGAACAGCCTGGTCGGCTGCTCCGGTAACGGCTTGGTGATCGGCGCGGACAACATCACGGTCGACCTCGCGGGGCACTCGATCAGCGGCGTGAACGCGGCCGGAAGCGAGGGCATCGCCGACGACGGTCACGGGGGCGTCCGCATCAAGAACGGGACGATCACGAACTTCTTCCTCAACGGAGTGGGTCTGCGCGGCGCGCAACACAGCGCGGTGAGCAACGTGACGATCCGCAAGATCGGTGCCGGGGGCGGCGAGAATGACGTCTCCGCCGGGGTGCTGGTCAAGAATTCCCCGAACACCACGGTGACCGCCAGCACGGTGACGAATGAGGTGTCGGCGTTCCAGTCCGACGGTGTGGACGTGCTGTCCTCGGCCGGGACGACGGTCAGCGGTAGCCGCCTGGCCAACAACGCCTGGGACGGCATGGTCGTCCTCGACTCGCCCGGAACCCGCGTCATCGGCAACGCACTCGACGGGAACCAGAACCAGGGAGTCGAGGTGAACTTCGGCTCCGACGGCACGCTGCTCGCCGGCAACCATGCCCGGAACAACGTGAGCAACGGGCTGGTCGTCGGAGCGATATCCGGTGCCGGGATCGAGGGCAACACCCTGACCGGCAACGGCGAGAGCGGCCTGTTCATGTTCGACCTGCACAACAGCCGGGTAAGCGCCAACCGGGCCGGCGGCAACGCGGTGGGCATCGACCTGGAAGGCGGCCAGAACGGTTCCACCGGCAACCGCATCGCCAGCAACGACACGAGCCACAACGTTCATGTCGGACTCGTGGTCGCCGGCGGCGCGAACGACAACGTCGTTGTCGGCAACATGTCCAATGCGAACCAGGGCGCTCCCGGTGACGGCGGCGGCATCGTCGTCATCGCCGCGACGGGCAACACGGTGCGTGGCAACGTGGCGAACCGCAATCTCGATGTGGGCATCGGAGTGTTCGAGGACCAGCCCGGAGACTCGACCGGCAACGTCCTGACGGCCAACGTGGCCAACTCCAACCGAAACCACGGGATCTCCGCCGCCGACGGCACCATTGACGGCGGCCACAACGTCGCGCACGGCAACACTCCGCTGCCGAACTGCCTGGGCGTGTCCTGCACTTAGCCTGAACACAGGGACACTTGACAGGTCGAACGTTTGTTCGAACAATGGAGGGATGGGTTGGAACAACGAACCGATCCCCTGGCGGGAGCTCGAACGGCGCCTCTCCGGTCGCCCGGGCGCGCCGGGGCCTGAGGTCGGTGAGTATCCAGCATCGCACAAACGTCCGAAACTCGAGCCTACGCCGGTAAAGCCGATCGAGGGCCCGATCGTTCCGTACGCGGAACTGCACGCCCACTCGTCGTTCAGTTTCCTGGACGGCGCGAGCGAGCCGAAGTACATGGTCGCGGAGGCCAAGCGACTCGGCCTGGACGCGCTGACGCTCATCGACCACGACGGCATGTACGGCGTGGTGCGCTTCGCCGAGGCGGCCGAGGCCTACGGGGTGCCGACGGTGTTCGGGGCGGAGCTGTCACTCGACGGGCCGATCCCCTCGACGCAGGCCGAACGGATGGTCGCCGCCCGGGTGGGCCAGCCCGATCCGCCCGGCCGGCACCTGCTCGTGCTGGCCCGGGGCGCCGACGGCTACGCCAAGCTCAGTACCGCCATCAGCGCCGCCCACCGGCGCGGCGGCAGCAAGGGCCGTCCCGTCTATGACGCTGATGAATTGGCCGAGCTGTCCGATGGCTCGTGGCTGGTGCTCACCGGCTGCCGCAAGGGACCGGTGCGCGCCGCCCTGGAGGCGGGCAAGTACGGCACGTTCGCACTCGACCCGGCCCGGCTCGCCCTGGCCGAGCTCATCGACCGGTTCGGACGCGACAACGTGGCCGTCGAGCTGACCTACGCCCGCGAACCGCTCGCTTTCGAACGCTACGAGGCACTCGCACAGCTCGCCACCGAGGCCGGGTTACCCATCGTCGCGACCACGGGTGCGCACTACGACGCACCACCGCGCCGCGAGCTGGCTACCACCGTCGCCGCGGTCCGGGCCCGCAGCAGCCTCGATGAGATGGACGGTTGGCTACCGGCCTGGGCCGACCAGCACCTGCGATCGGGAACCGAGATGGCTCAACGGTTCCGCCGCTGGCCCAGCGCCGTCGAGAACGCCGCGCTGCTCGGCCAGGACCTGCAGTTCGAGCTCAAGCTCATCGCCCCTCAGCTGCCACCGTTCCCGCTCGAGCCCGGGTATCCCACCGAGATGAGCTACCTGCGCAAGCTCGCCCACGACGGCGCGGCCAAACGCTTCCGCGGAAAGAAGCACGAGCAGGAGGCGTATCAGAAGATCGACGACGAGCTGAAGATCATCGAGAAGCTCAACTTTCCCGGCTACTTCCTGGTCGTGCACGAGATCGCCAAGTACTGCCACGACAAGGGCATCCTGTGCCAGGGCCGGGGCTCGGCGGCGAACTCCGCGGTCTGCTACGCGCTGGAGGTCACCGCGGTCGACGCGGTCGCGAGCAAGCTGATGTTCGAACGCTTCCTCGCACCGGAGCGCAGCAACGAGCCCCCCGACATCGACATCGACATCGAGTCCGATCGACGCGAGGAGGTCATCCAGCACGTCTACCGCAAGTACGGACGCGACAACGCCGCGCAGGTGGCGAACGTGATCACCTACCGGCCCAAGTCGGCGATCCGCGACGTCGCCAAAGCTCTCGGTTACTCCGCCGGCCAACAGGACGCCTGGAGCAAGGAGTTCGAGCAGGGCTACTACTGGTCCGAGGTCGGCGACGACGTCCAGATCGATATTCCGCCCAAGGTTGTCGAGCTGGCCCGGAAGCTGGAGGGCAAGCCTCGGCACCTGGGCATTCACTCCGGCGGCATGGTGATCTGCGACCGCCCGATCGTCGAGGTCTGTCCGGTCGAGTGGGGCCGACTACACGCTCGCACCGCAAGCGGTGCTCGAAAGCCCCTTCGCACCGTCCTGCAGTGGGACAAGGACGACTGCGCCCGCATGGGATTGGTGAAGTTCGACCTGCTCGGCCTCGGCATGCTCTCGGCGCTGCACTACTGCTTCGAGCTGATCGAGAGCTGGCACGGCAAGAAGTACGACCTCGACTCGATCCCCAAGGACGAGAAGTGCGTGTACGAGATGCTGCACAAGGCCGACGCGATCGGGGTTTTCCAGGTCGAGTCACGGGCCCAGCTGGCGACCCTGCCGCGGTTGAAGCCCGGGAACCTGTACGAGTTGGCGATCGAGGTGGCGCTGATCCGGCCCGGTCCGATCCAGGGCGATTCGGTGCACCCGTACATCCGCCGCAAGCAGGGGGTCGACGAGGTCATCTACGCGCACTCGATGCTCGAAGGTCCGCTGAAGCGCACCCTGGGCATCCCGCTGTTCCAGGAACAGCTGATGGAGATCGCCATCAAGGTGGCGAACTTCTCCGCCGACGAGGCCGATCAATTGCGCCGGGCGATGGGGTCAAAGCGCGGGGTCGAGGAGATCTCGACGCTGCGCGAACGGCTCTACGCCGGAATGGCCGCGAACGGCATCACCGGAAAACTGGCCGACGAGATCTACGACAAGATCCAGGCGTTCTCGTCGTTCGGCTTCGCCGAGAGCCATGCCATCAGCTTCGCGCTGCTCGTCTACGCGTCAGCCTGGTTGAAACGCCACTATCCGGCGGCGTTCTGCGCCGCGTTGCTCAACGCGCAGCCGATGGGGTTCTACTCGCCGCAGTCGCTGGTGCACGACGCCAAGCGCCACAGCATCAACACCCGTCGTCCGGACCTCAACATCTCAGCGGCCAAGGCGTCCCTGGAGGAGGACGGCGCCCCGCGGCAGTGCGAGCGTTGCCCGGATCACTCCCTGCCCCAGCCGGCGGTCCGGCAGGGCCTGGCCGGGGTGCGCACGATCGGTAACGATCTCGCCGAGGCCATCGTGGCCGAACGTGAGAAGAACGGCGCCTTCATCTCGATGGCCGACCTGTCCCGACGCGTCGGGCTGTCGGCCGATCAGGTCGAGGCGCTGGCCACCGCCGGGGCGTTCGACAGTTTCGGGGGCACGCGACGCGAGGCGTTGTGGGGCGCGGGCGCGGCCGCCGCCGCCCGGCCGGGGCAGCTGGAGCTGACCACGTTCGACGAGTCGGCCACTCCCGAGCTGCCGATCATGACCGAGCCCGAGGAACTGCTCGCCGACATGTGGGCCACCAGCGTCACCCCGTATCAGTACCCCACCGCATTGATCCGCGATCGCCTGGACGGGCTGGGCATCGTCCCGGCGGCCGGGTTGGGCGATCTCGAAGACCACAGCTGGGTCACCGTCGGCGGAGTCGTCACGCACCGGCAGCGGCCCTCGACCGCGCACGGCGTCACGTTCATCAATCTCGAGGACGAGACGGGGATGGTGAACATCGTCTGCCACGCCACGACCTGGGACCGGCACCGCCGGGTCGCGCGGCAAGCGGGCGGCCTGGTCATCCGGGGACGCATCGAGCGCACCGACGGCGTGATCAACGTGGTGGCCCACCACATCGCGCAGCTGCCGCTGGGTATGCACACCAAATCGAGGGACTTCCGGTGAGCTTGCGAACCGGAACAAACAGGTGCAGCCGGTGAGCTTGCGAATCGGAACAGACAAGGACAGCCAATGAGCGAATTCCGGTGGCGACTGGCCGACGAGGAACGCGACGGGCAGCCGGCGCTGTTCGGGGTCGACGGGCTGACCGGTCCGCAGCGCGGCACGGGACGCCTGTCCGGGCTGGAGTTCCTGCACGTCGCGGCCAAGCGCATCCTCAACGAGGTGCCGGCGCAATCCCGGATGCCGTTCCGCTGGACGATCAACGTGTACCGCGGCTGCAGCCACGCGTGCGCCTACTGCCTGGCCGGCGACACGCGCGTCCTGCTCGCCAACGGGCGCAATAAGCAGATCGCGAAACTGCGCGTGGGCGATCGGGTGTACGGCACGGTGAAGGAGGGCCGCACCCGCAAGTACGTTCCGACCGCGGTGCTCGCCCACTGGCAGACCACCAAGCCGGCGTTCCGGGTCGACCTCTCCGGCGGCACGAACATCGTCGCGAGCAGCGACCACCGGTTCCTGACGGCTCGGGGTTGGCGGCAGGTCGACGTGCTGGCCCCCGGCGATCGGCTTACCGGCATGGGCGGATTCGACGATCCCGAGACCGACTCGCCCCTACGCGTCGACGCCGTCCATTCGCTCGACGTCCTGCTCCCGATGTACGACATCACCACCGGCACCGGCGACTTCATCGCCAACGGCGTGGTCAGCCACAACTGCTTCGCCCGTCCCACCCACGAATATCTCGGGCTCGACACCGGCGACGACTTCGAGCGCAAGATCGTGGTCAAGATCAACGCCGTGGAGCGGGTGCGGGCCGAACTCGCCGATCCGAACTGGACGCGCGAGGGCGTGGCGATGGGCACCAACACCGATCCCTATCAACGCTGCGAGGGCAAGTACAAGCTCACTCGCGGCGTGGTCGAGGCGCTGACCGAACACGGCAACCCGTTCTCGATCCTGACCAAGTCAGCGCTCGTGCTGCGCGACCTCGACCTGATCAGCGCGGCGGCCAGACGCACCGAGGTCACGGTCAACTTCTCGATCGGCACCCTCGACGAACGGGTCTGGCGAGCCACCGAACCGGGCACGCCGCATCCACGTCGACGGATCGAGGCGATGCGCCAGCTGGCCGCCGCCGGCGTCAGCACCGGAGCGCTCGTCGCGCCGGTGCTGCCGGGGCTCTCCGACTCCCCCGAGCAGCTCGCCGAGGTGGCCGAGGCCATCCGCGCGACGGGTGGACGGGTCATGGGCACCGTCCCGCTGCACCTGCGTCCGGGCGTGCGCGAGCACTTCCTGGGCTGGCTCGCCCGCTTCGATCCGGACCTGCACGCCGACTACCTGCGCCGCTACGCCAAGAGCAGCTATGCCCCGGCGCAGTACGCCGAGCGCATCCGCGGCCTAGTTCAGGTCGCCGCCGAGAAGGGGGCCGCGGGACGGGCGCCGGCGAGCGGTTCGCCCGAGCTGCTCTTCCGATCCGACCGTCCGAGGCGCTAGCGTGACCGAGAGACGCTGGCACGGGGCAAACCGGATCGAGGTGTTCACGTGAAGATCTCGGATATTCTTCGCTATAAGGGCACGGCCGTGGTAACGATCGCCCCGACCGAATCCGTACGAGATCTGCTCGCGCGCCTGGCCGAGCACAACGTCGGCGCGCTGGTCGTCGCCGACGGCGAGCAGGACCCGCAAGTCATCGGCATCATCTCCGAGCGCGACATCGCCCGACACCTCAACGACCGCGGGGCGGAGATCCTCGACCTGCCGGTGTCGGAGCTGATGACGGCGTCCGTGGTCAGCTGCAGTCCCAACGACGACGTCGACAGCATCGCCGGCGGCATGACCGAGCTGCGGATCCGGCACATGCCGGTGCTCAGCGACGGCAAGCTGGCCGGAATCGTGACCATCGGTGACGTGGTGGCCGGGCGCATCCGGCAACTCGAGCAGGATCGGGGCCAGCTCGAGCAGTACATAACCCAGGGCAGATAGCTCCCCAAGACGTGCATCAGGGCGGACGATCAGCTCGCCTCGCCGGCCGGCGACGGCACAGGTACCGGCAGCTTGGTCAGCTCGGTTAGTAGTGCGTCGATGGCTGGACGGCGGGGGCCCGGGCCGGCAGCGCGGGTGGCGGCGAAGATGGTGCGCTTGAGACCGGGTCGGTCGAGCGGCGTGACCGCCACCTCATCTGGGACGTGCCGCAGCCCCAGCCCGGCGATCAGCGCCACGCCCAGTTCGGCCGCCACGAGGTCGAGCAGCAGCGCGAATTCGAGCGCCCGGTGCCGGATGTCCGGCTCGAAGCCGGCGTCGCGACGGGCCTGCCGGGTGGGCCGCCCGCACGGGGTGCCGGCGTGGCTGGCCACCCACGACCGCTCGGCCAGGTCGGCCAACCGCCCCGTGCCGCAGTCCCAGGCGCGCGGCGTCACGACGTAGAGCGGGTCGGCGCCGAGACGGTGTCGCTCGATGCCGTCCGGCGGCTGCCACGGCACGTGGTCGTACTCCTGGACGATCAGCACGTCCAGAGCGGTGGAGCGCAGGTCGACCAGGCCCAGGTCGTCCTCGACCTCGGCCACCCGCACGTCCAGGTCGGGGTGCCGCTGCCGGGCCCGCGCCGCTGCGGGCGCCACCAGCGCCCCGGCCGCCGACGGGAACGACCCGACCCGGACGGTCCCGACGACCAGCTCGCGGGCGGCGGCGAGGCCGGCCGAGGCCCCCTCGAGGGCTCGCATCACGTCCTCGGCGTGCCGGGCCAGCGCCGTCCCGGCCTGGGTGAGCACCACCCCGCGTCCGGATCGCTCAAGCAGGTCGCAGCCGGCCTCGCGTTCGAGCTGGGCCAGCTGCTGCGACACCGCGGACGGAGTGACGTGCAGGACGGCCGCCGCCGCGTTGACGCTGCCGCGCAGGTTCACCTCGTGCAGGACGCGCAGCCGCCGGGCATCCGAGACCTCGAACGGGCCGAACACGTCGATCTCGTCGAATCCGTCGAATCCGTCGAATCAGTCGAAGACAGGTATCTCGATCCGCACGACGTCACGCTCTCACGCCGGACCCCGGCGGCACCTTCCGATACACAGCCGGCGGTGACAGGGTCGACGGATCACCCCGCCGCCGAAGGAGCCGGCCATGCCCGAAGTCTTGTCCTACTCGCCCGGGACCCCGTCCTGGGTCGACCTGGGCACAACTGATCCCGCGGCGGCCCGCGACTTCTACGGCCTGCTGTTCGGCTGGCAGTTCGACACGAACGAGGAGTTCAGCTACACGACCGCGAGCCGCAAGGGCCGCAAGGTCGCCGGGATGGTCGCGCGCCCGATCGACGAGCCGGCGTGGACGACGTACTTCGCGACGGACGCCGCGCAGAAGGTGACCGAACTCGTCGGCGCGAGCGGGGGCGCCGTACTGCTGGGCCCGATGCAGGTGGGACCGGAGGGCGCGCTCGTGGTGTGGCAGGACCCAACCGGCGCCGTGGCCGGGGCGTGGCAGGCCGAAGAGATGACCGGCGCCCAGCTGGTCAACGAGACCAGCGCGCTCGTCTGGACCGAGCTCAACACGCGTGACCTGGACGCAGCGGCGACGTTCTACTCGGCGATCCTGCCGGTGACCGCGCAGGACCTGAGCAAGGGCGACTTCCGGTACCAGACCCTGCAGGTGCAGGGCCGCGACGTGGCCGGCATGTGGCAGATGAGCGCGGACGTCCCGGCCGACGTGGCCCCGAACTGGGCGGTCTATTTCGGCGTGGACGACACCGACCTCGTGGTGGCGGCGGCGACCCGGCTCGGCGCGACGCTCACGGCGCCCGCGAAGGACACGCCGTACGGACGTTTCGCTGGGTTCACCGACCCGCAAGGCGCCGCGTTCTACGTCATCAAGACGACACCCGACGAGTAGCCCCGCACCGATCGGGCAACTTTCGGCCGTCTCAGGCGGCCGAAAGTTGCCCGATCGGGTCAGCAGACGGTGACGTCGAGCGGGGTCAGCCGGGTGCGCGGTCCGGCGCGCAGCACGTTGGACGGCAGCTCCTTGCCGACGGCCCGCTGCGCGAACGCCGCGACGTCGAGGAGCACCTCGACGTCGACGCCGGTGGCGATGCCCATGTCATCGAGCATGGCCACGACCTCTTCGGTGGCGATGTTGCCGGTCGCGCCCGGCGCGTAGGGGCAGCCGCCGAGGCCACCCACGCTGGCGTCGAAATTCGTGACGCCGAGCTGCAGGGCCGTGTACAGGTTGGCCAGGCCCGTGCCCCGCGTGTTGTGGAAGTGCAGCGCCAGTGATGTCTTCGGCATCGCCTCGCGGGTGCGAGTGACCAGCTCGGTCACCCGGGTCGGCGTCGCCATCCCGGTCGTGTCGCCGTAGGTCAGCGAGTCGGCGCCGTTGTCGACAGCCCGCCGGGCGACGTCCACCACGCGGGAGACCGGGACGTCGCCCTCGTACGGGCAGCCCCAGGCCGTCGAGACGATGACCTCGAGCGTCCCGCCGGCGTCGTGCACCTGCTTGATGATGTCGGCGATATCGGCCAGCGAATCGTCCGTCGAACGGTTCACGTTCTTGCGGTTGTGCGTGTCCGACGCCGACACGACGACCTCGATGTCGGTGAACCCCGCGTCGATGGCCCGCGAGGCGCCGCGCGAGTTGGGCACCAGCGCCGAGTACGTCACGGCCGGGTTGCGCTCGATGCGCGCCCATACCTCGTCGGCATCAGCCATCTGCGGAATCGCCCGCGGATGAACGAACGACACCGCCTCGATGCGCGAGACCCCGGTACGCGAGAGCCCGTTGATCAGCTTGACCTTGGCGTCGGTCGGGATCGGATCCTCGTTCTGCAATCCGTCGCGAGGTCCGACCTCGCGCAGATTGATCGCTGCCGGAAGCGTCATGCTGCCATTATCCGCCGGATTCGGATCGCGGTCTCGCCCCACTCGCAAGCTCGGGGGCAATCCCGGATCCGAGCCTTCGCTTCGCTCGGCCCGCGCCGCGGCCGGCGGGCTCTTCGCGCAAGCGCTCATCGCGTTCGGGGTTGCGTTCCTCCGGTCGCCTCGCGCTCCACCTTCGGCGGATAAAGTCAGTACTGCTGGGGAGGCTGGCCCTGCTGCGGGTACTGCTGCTGGCCGTAGGCCGGGTTGTTGCCGCCGTAGGCCTCGCGGGCGCGCCGGTCGTGGTCCTCTTCGATGAGATGGTTGAGCGTCTGCTGCTGCTTCGCCGAGTTCGGCACGTCGACGAGCGTCTCCTGGCCTTGCTCACCCGCCGACTCGATGGTGAGCGTGCCGGCCCGGACGATGCGATCCCACAGCGTCTGGGTGAACGCCACATCGTTGATGCGCTGCAACGCGATATCGCGGCCGGTATGGGTGAACACTCCGCGCCGGATCAGCACCCGGTGCGAGGTGAAGACGTAGTGCGACGTCCGCCAGCGAATAACCGGCCCGCCGGTGAGCCAGCTCAGGAGCACGATCGCCACCACCACGATCGCGATCAGCAACGGCCCGTGCGATCCGCCGTCGGGCAGGAACGCGATGCCCGCTCCGGCTGCCGCACAGATCACGATGAACCAGAAGATGCCGGGCACGAGCGTGATCCAGTGGGGGTGCAGGTGCTCGATCACCTGCTCGTCCTCGGCGAGGATCTTCTCCGGGAAAGCCACCGTAAGCCTCCGTACGCGTGTGGCCCCAAACCCTAGCTGCTCGCCGGCCTGATGTGCTCGATATCCCCGGCCGCCACGACGTGTTCTGCCCCATCGGCCGTGATCCGCAGCCGGCCCTCGGCGTCGATCCCCGTGGCAACACCGCTGAACGAGCCGCCATCCGCCGTCGAGACGGACACGTTCTGCTCCAGAGTGGCGCATCGATCGTGGTAGTCGGTGGCCAGTCCGCACGCCCAGGCGTCACCGCGGGTGTCGCGCCAGCGGGTGTACTGCCGCCCGAGCTGGACCAGCATCGAGGCGAGCAGCGCGCCTCGATCAACCGCTGCGCCTTCGGTGGCGAGGGAACCCGCGGTGGGAACGGGCAGCTCGTCCGCGGTCGTCGACACGTTCAGCCCGATGCCGATGACGGCCGTGTCGCCGGACACCTGGACGAGGATGCCCGCGGCCTTGTGCTGTTCGCCGCCGATCAGCAGATCGTTCGGCCACTTCAGCGCGGCATCGACACCGGTTGCGGCGACCGCGTCGCACACCGCCACTCCGGCCAGTAGCGGCAGCCAGCCCCAGGTCGCGACCGGAGTGCCGGGACGCACAAGCGCGGAGAACGTGAGCCCGGACCGTGGCGGGGACGTCCAGGTGCGGTCGAGCCGCCCGCGTCCGGCGTTCTGGTGCTCGGCGACCAGGACGGTGCCGTCGGCGGCCTCCCCGGCGTCGGACAGCAGATCGGCGTTGGTGGAGTCGGTCTCGTCGACGACGGTCAGTCTCGTCCACGGCGGCTCGAGGCCGGCCCGCAGCGCGCCGGCGTCCAGTGGGGCACGGTTCACTCGGTAAGCGTATGGGGCGAGATCGGTCACGCTCATCGGCGGCCTTAACACCGTGCGCACTATCGTTGGCAGCCATGGCCGCTCCACCGCTCCCGCAGTCTCCCGACCCGCACACCACCGCGGGCAAGCTCGCTGACCTCGAACGGCGCTACGACGAGGCCGTCCACGCCGGTTCGGCCCGGGCGGTGGAGAAGCAGCACGCCCGCGGCAAGAAGACGGCCCGCGAGCGTATCGACGTGCTGCTCGACGAGGGCTCGTTCATCGAGCTCGACGAGTTCGCCCGCCACCGTTCGACGACGTTCGGCATGGACAGCAACCGGCCCTTCGGTGACGGCGTCGTCACCGGCTACGGCACGGTGGACGGCCGGCCGGTGTGCGTGTTCAGCCAGGACGTCACGGTGTTCGGCGGCAGCCTCGGCGAGGTGTACGGCGAGAAGATCGTCAAGGTCCTCGACTTCGCGATGAAGAACGGCTGCCCGGTCATCGGCATCAACGAGGGCGGCGGGGCGCGCATTCAGGAAGGCGTCGTCAGCCTCGGGCTGTACGGCGAGATCTTCTACCGCAACGTGCAGGCGTCGGGGGTGATCCCGCAGATCTCGCTGATCATGGGCGCGGCGGCCGGCGGGCACGTCTACTCCCCGGCGCTCACCGACTTCGTGGTGATGGTCGACCAGACGTCGCAGATGTTCATCACCGGCCCGGACGTCGTCAAGACCGTGACCGGCGAGGACGTCACGTTGGAGGAGCTGGGCGGCGCCCGCACGCACAACACGACGAGCGGCAACGCGCACTACCTCGGCCAGGACGAGGACGACGCGATCAACTACGTCAAGGCGCTGCTGTCCTACCTGCCGAGCAACAACCTGGATCCGGCGCCGGTGTATGACGTCGAGGCCGATGCTGATCTGTCAGTTGCGGACGTCTTCCTCGACACGATCATCCCGGACTCGGCCAACCAGCCCTACGACATGCACCAGGTCATCGAGCATCTGCTCGACGACGGCGAGTTCCTCGAGGTGCACGCCCTGTTCGCGCCGAACATCGTCGTCGGCTTCGGGCGCATCGAGGGCCAGCCGGTGGGCATCGTCGGCAACCAGCCGATGCACTACGCAGGCTGCCTGGACATCGACGCGTCGGAGAAGGCGGCTCGCTTCGTCCGCACTTGCGACGCGTTCAACATCCCGATCATCACGTTCGTCGACGTACCCGGGTTCCTGCCCGGCGTCGACCAGGAGCACAACGGCATCATCCGCCGGGGCGCCAAGCTGATCTACGCCTACGCCGAGGCGACGGTTCCCAAGATCACGATCGTGACGCGCAAGGCGTTCGGCGGGGCGTACGACGTCATGGGCTCCAAGCACCTCGGCGCGGACGTCAACATCGCCTGGCCCACCGCGCAGATCGCCGTGATGGGCGCCCAGGGCGCGGCGAACATCCTGTATCGGCGCGAGCTCGCGGCCGCGTCGGATCCGGATGCGCTGCGCGCGGAGCTGGTGGTCGACTACGAGGACACGCTGGTCAACCCGTACATCGCCGCCGAGCGCGGCTACATCGACTCGGTGATCCCGCCGTCGCATACCCGCTCGTTCGTGATCCGGTCGCTGCGGATGCTGCGCAACAAGCGCGAATCGCTGCCGCCGAAGAAGCACGGCAACATTCCACTGTGATCACCGCTCGCGCGAAGGACCGAGGTGCACTGTGACGCGGCATCTGCGCATCGTCCGGGGCGAACCCACGCCCGAGGAGCTGGCCGCGCTCACCGCGATCGTCAGCGCCGTCGGCGAAACCGAGGGACCGGCCGCTCAGCCGGTCCGGGGCCGGTGGAACGACCCGTCCCACGCGCACCGCCGCTACTGGCCGACCGGGCCTGGAGGCTGGCGCGCCGCCGCCCGTTGACCCCCGATCCGATGCGGTTTTGGTCACCCGCCGTCGAATAGACGGCTGGGTGACCAAAACCGACGAGCGCTACTCGTGCAGGGTGCCCACCTTCGTGGCCACGATCGTCGCGTCACGTACCGATAGCCCGGGGCCATTGCAGCGCACCGAGACGGTCGCGCCCACGTTGTTGAGGCTCTCCAGCAGCGTCACCGAGGTCTGATCCAGGTGCCCGGAGTCCAGCGCCATGAACCCGCTGCGTCCGCCCCGGAACGGCTGGATGTGGCACAGTCCCGTCCCGCCCGGAAAGTGAGTCACCCCATCGGAGACGATGGCGTTGTCGAGATTGACTACCGCCTGGATGACCCAATTGCCGGGCGGAACGCTCATCGACACGATCGTCTGCTCCGGCGCAGACAGGTACATCGGCACCGCGGTGGCGTCGGCGAGGTAAGCGTCGCTGACCCCGGGCGGGCCGGCCGGGCCCTGTGGCCCGGTCTCCCCCGGTGCGCCCGTCGGGCCGACCGGGCCGTTCGTTCCGTTCGTTCCAGACGGGCCGGCCGGACCGGACGGTCCGGGTGCACCGGCGGGCCCCTGCGGGCCGGTCTGGTTCCAGGTGATGGCCGTCTCCCCGGCCAAGCACCGTCCGTTGTGGGCGGTGTCGATGACGCGCAGCGAGCCGAACAGTTTGTTGTAGCAGCCGTGGATCACGCCGGCCGAATCCGGAACCGCCGCGTAGGCGACGGCCCCGGCGACAGCGAGCGCCGCGACGCCTGCACCGACGAGTACTGCCACCCGACGGGTGGGCCGAGTCATGATCTTCATGGGTTGCCTCTCTTCAGGATGGTCGAAGAGAGCGTCGCGCCACCGGCGGGCCGGTTGACATTTCTTGACAGGACTGGACACGGTTTGGCCGCCCAGGCGTCCTATAGACGCCTGGGCGGCCAAACCGATCGAGGGGGGTTAGGCAGCCTCGCTGAAGGCCTCCTGCGTCTCCACCACGACGGCCCGGCGCGGGATCAGCCGCACGGCCGTGATCAGCAGGCCGACTACCGACACGCCCACCACCACCGTGAGCGCCGTCGTCATGTGTGGCAGCAGCTGGTGGCTGTGCGTCGCACCGGTCCCGCCGTTGCCGACGATCGCGGAGACGATCGCCAGGACGACGGCGCCACCGACCTGGAGGCTGGTGTTGACCAGGCCGGACGCCAGGCCCTGCTCGTGATCGGCCACGCCGGCCGTCGCCTGAGCGTTCACCGCCGGGAAGCACAACGCGAACCCGACGCCGAGCAGCAGCATGGTCGGAAGCAGAAAGTTCACGTACGACATCGACGGATCGACCCGCAGGAACAACGCGTAGCCGGCGACGAACGCGAGCAGGCCCAGACCGATCAACACCGTGGTGCTGACCCGTTCCAGCAAGATGCCGATCCGGGACGCGCTGGCCACCACGAGCAGGCCCGCCGGCAGGAAGGCCATGGCCATGCCGATCGGCGACCAGCCGAGCGAGTTCTGCACGTAGAGCGTCACCATGAACTGGAACGCCACGTACCCTCCGAACATCACGGCCGCCGACGCGTTGGCGTGCAGCAGCGACGCCGACCGCAGGATGCCCAACCGCACGAGCGGGTGCGGGTGCCGCCGTTCGACCAGTACGAACGCCGCCATGAGTGCAACGCTGAGCGCGATCAGACCGATAGTGGTGGCGCTACCCCAGCCGCGCTGCGGTGCCTCGACCACGGCGTAGACCAGGACGAGAAGGGACGACGTGCTGGTGAACGCTCCGGCGAGGTCAAGGTGCGCCAGACGAACCGGCTCGCGGGTCAGGCGCGGGATCACACGGAAACCGACGAGCACCAGGGCGATGGCCACCGGGCCAGGCAGCAGGAAGGTCAGCCGCCAGCCGATCTCGGTGAGCAGGCCGCCGAAGACAAGCCCGAGCGAGAAGCCGCTCGCGCCGCACATCGTGTAGTACGAGAGCGCCCGGTTGCGCGCCGGGCCCTCGGCGAAGGTCGTCGTGATGATCGACAGGCCGGCCGGAACCGTGAAGCCCGCCGACGCGCCCTTGAGGAATCGCAGGGCGACGAGTGCGAAGTCGTTACTCAGCACCGAGCTCACGACCGAGGCGATACCGAACACGGCCACCGCGCTCAGGAATACCTGGCGCCGGCCGAGCAGGTCCGCCGCGCGGCCACCGAGCAGCAGGAAGCCGCCGTAGCCCAGCACGTAGCCGCTGACGATCCACTGCAACGAGCTGGAGGACATGTGCAGGTCTGAGCCGATGGACGGCAGGGCCACGCCGACCATGGAGATGTCGAGGCCGTCGAGGAACAGGGCCCCGCACAGGACAACGAGGAGAAACCAGGTCGTGGGGGTCCACGCCAGATCGCGGATCACCGAGGGTGCACTAGTTGCGGACGATGGAGAGACAGGTGTGGACGGCTTTGCGTCCACGTCGAGCGATGCCATGCGGGTAGTCTATGCACATGCATAGGATGTGTGCACATTAATTTCTCATGCATTTTATGTTTCCGCATGTGGTAGCATGCCGTCATGTCGCGGACTAGCGATGACGAGCTCGCAGCGGCCTGGCACGAGCTCATGGGTCGATACCACCAGGCGATCTGCACGCTCGACCGTGAACTGCTGTCCCAGCATCACATATCGGCCAGCGACTTCGAGGTGCTGCAGCAGCTACACCTGGCGCCCAACCACACGATGCGGATGCACGAACTCGGCGACCACGTGCACCTGTCCCAGAGCGCGCTGTCGCGGCTGATCGCCCGGCTCGAGCGGGACGGGCTCGTCGAACGGTGCATGTGCCCCGACGACCGCCGCTCGGTCATGACGTCGATCACCGTCGAGGGCATCGAGCGCTACCGCGCCGCCCGGCCGACCCAGCGGGCGATCCTGCGCGAACAAGCCGTCGCCGCCGGCGCTCGCTGACTCGGTTTTGGTCACCAGGCCGGCTATGTGACGGCCGGTGACCAAAACCGTCAAGCGCACTGCAGCTGGGCGTTGGCCCAGTCGCCGTGGTCGTTGCCGTTCCCGTTGCCCCCGTCGCCCACTATCAGGTCGAGCAGCTGCGTCCCGGTGATGTCGACGTCGAGGTCGATCGACGCCGACGACCCGGTCAGCACCGGCGTGGTCGTCAGCGTGACCCCGTCCTTCACCACGCTGAACGTCACCGACCCGGCCGCGCCCTGCTCGTCGTCGACACCGACCGTGGCGGTGAATCGGGTGCAGTTGCCGCCGAGATACAGCGCCACATCGCTGACCGCGTTCGTACCGAGCCCGCTCGCGTAGACGACGCCGTTCAAGGTGATCGGCTGGCCGTCGCCCGCGCCCTGCTCACCGTTGCTCGTGTTGCGCTCGACCGGACCCCAGCCGTTGGTCGCCGAGAAGAACGGCAGCGAGCTGACCGCGACCGCGCCGGACGGCGGGGACGGCAGCGCGTGCACGTCCCGGGTGTCGCTGAGGTCTTGGGAGTCGCCGCGCTGCTGGTAGTCGACCGTGGCGGTCAGCTGCGCGAGATTCGACACGGTCGCCGGGGCGGTCACGTGCCAGGAGGCCGTCGCCGACGCCCCGCCGGCCACCCGACCCACCACGGTGGGTGACGTCGGAGTCGCCGTCCAGCCGGACGGCACGTTCAGCCCGAAGCGCACGAACGACGCGGTCGGCGCGCCGGCCGGCACGGCGAACCTGGCCGTGACGTCGGAGGCCTGGCCGGGCGTCGCCGTGTCGGGTGCGCTCAGCGTCAGTGCCGCCTGGTGCGCCGTGGGCATCGCGTAGGTCGCCTTGTCGTATCGGGGACTGTCCACTGTGGACACCTGCAGCGCCGACGCGTAGGACCCGAACGACTCCAGCGACACGCTGCCCAGCCCACCCGTCGACCCGTCGGTGTTCCATACCGCGATGGCGATGCTGTTCGTACCGTTCGGCTTCAGGATCCCGTTCGGGATGGGGTAGTCGTGCTGCGGGCCGGTGTCGTTGATGTAGCGGCCCAGCTGCCAGCCGTTGACGTAGATCAGTGCCCGGTAGTGCCGGCTCGGATCGTCGGTGATCTTCAGTCCCACCGAGGTGTCCTGCCCCTTCGGCAGGTTCAGCGACACGTTCGTGCGATACCACGAAACGCCTGGCGTTGTGTCGGAGGTAGGCAGCGTCGTCGACGCCCACGAGTCGTCTGGGTATCCGGGCAGCGACCAGCCCGCCCGTTCGCCGTACAGCCCGCCTGTATTCATGGGCCCGCGAACCGGGTCGATGAGGTCCTCACCGCCGCGCGCGCCCTGCAGGCGCCAGCTGATCGAGGTGAGTGGTGATCCGGCGACGATGGCGCCGGTGAGGCCGCGCGCCTCCTTGTTCGAGTCCGCGGAGTTGTAGTCCTCGTTGTGGCCCATGTTCTCGACCAGGACGGACACCTCGTTGTCGCCGTCGGTATGCAGCACGCCCGGCGGGAACGCGAAGGTGTGCGGCGAGCTGCCACTCGTCCCGACGAACGTGCCGTTGACCCAGACCGAGTACGCGCCCGCCCGTCCGGTGATCGCCGACAGCAGGATGCCGGTGGCAGTTGTCGCACCGCGGAAATGCCCGCGGTACCAGACGTCGCCGTAGTGGAAGCCGTAGTCGTCGGCGAACAGCACCGGCACCGTGCCGACCGGCGTCGTGCTGTTGGACGTCGTCTTGTCGGCGACCACCCACGACGAGTCGTCGAACGAGGGCTGCGCCTCGGGCGTCTCCTGCGCGTGCTTCCAGTTGGTGAGGGCGGGCAGCGTGACTGGCTGCGCCCCGGGCAGGGCGCTCACCTGCGAACCACTCGACGTCGCCGAGGTGTGCAGCGTCGCGCCGTTCCAGCGGATCGCGCTGGCCGGGGCAGCCCACACCTCGACCGGACCGGCGTCGGCCGTGTCCCCCGTCAACGCCAGCTGACCGGTCAACGTGGACGCCGAGCGCAGCAGGTGCGAGCCGTACACCAGCACCGGTCCGGACGCCGTCGACGCCAGCCAGAACTTCGCCGCCTCGGCGTCGGTACCGATCAGGAGCAGCAAGGGCCGCCCGCCCGCCGGGGTGACAAGCACGCGGGCCAGGCCGGTGTGCGTGTAGTTCAGGCGCAGGTCACCGGTGGCGGCATCGTACGTCGAGGCGACCGTACCGGCCAGTACGGAGACCTGAGGTGCCGTCGGGTAGTTCAGGACCGTCTCACCGTCCTGCCCGCTGCGTCCGTAGAGCACGGCGACGTCCTGCCCGGCGATCTGCTGATTCGTCAGGATCTCCGACGTCGAGTACTGCAGCTGCGCGGCGCCGAGCTTGTAGTCGGCGACGATGATCTTCGAGTCACGACCCGCGAACGTCAAGGAACCGACCTGCGGGACGGATGCGTAGACGCGAGCCCCGGTCGGCGGGACGTCGATCGCGTCCACCGGCACGAACGTCCCTGACGATGCCGCGTTCTTCTGCCCGGTGACGACGATCTTCAACGTGTGCGCGCCGGCCGCGAGCCCGGACGCCGACCACTGCACCTGCTGGTTGACCGTGCTCGACCCGTAGGTGTCGACGGTGGCCACCTTCGCGCCGTCCAGGTACACGTCGGCCAGGCCGTGGTTGCCGGACTTGGACGCGATCCAGCGAACGCCCGTCCCGGTGAACGGCACGGTCAGGCTGTCGCCCGTGGTGTTCGAGAACGACTCGGTCTGGTGGTACTCGCCGCTCGTGTACCCGGCCTCGGGGCCGACGTGTGACCATGCGCCGGCGTACTGCAGCGCGGGGTCGGCGTCGTCGAACGTGTACGTCGAACGGGCACCCAGGTCGAGCGAGATGTGCGTCGTATCAGTTGACGTGGACGACGAGTTGGCGTGCCGCAGCACGTGGAACTGCGTACCCGTATCGGGGTTGGCCCGCGCCGTGTCGACGATCGCGGCCGACGACGGCGGCGCGACGGCGATCGCGTCGGTCTTCGTCAGCGGCGCGACGCTCTGGGTGAAGTAGCCGATCAGCTTGTCCTGGTCGTACTTCGTGGTGAGCTGGCGGGCCTCGGTGATCGGCGCTCCGTAGTCGTAGGACGAGTACACCTGCTGCGGATCGGCCTGCCACCCCCACGAGGTCCCGCCGTAGGTCATGTAGAAGCTCTGCGCCGTCGCGCCGACAGCAATGTTCTGCTTGTAGAAGACGCTCTCGAAATCCGGGCCGGTCAGCGTTCGGCACTTGTCGTAGCCGGGGCCACCCCACGGGTCGAACGAGCCGCCCTGGAACTCCGGCGTGTACAGGGGTTTGCCGGCCGGATGGTCGTAGGAGATGTCGGGCAGGCCGCTCCACTGCGTCGGGTTGGAGCAGTTGAAGCCCTGCGGGTAGGAATCCGGGCCGTCGATGTCGAGCGCGCCGACACCGCTGTTGAAGGTGCCGTTGTTGTTGCCCGTCAGCGGGACGGTTATGCCGTCGGCGCGAGCACGATCCTCGAGGTGCTTCATGTACTGGCGGGCCTGATCCGAACCGTCGTAGAACTCGTTCTCGATCTGGTCGAGGATGACCGTGCCGGTGCCGTTGGTCAGCTGGTGGCGAGCCAGGATCTGGTTGATCCGGGTCATCCATTCGTCGGCGGCGGCCAGGTAGCGCGGATCGTTCGAGCGGTCACGTCCGGCCTGGGTACCCAGCCAGGCTGGAAATCCACCGCCGTCGACCTCGGCGTTGATGTACGGGCCTGGCCGGGCGATCACGTAGATGCCGACGGACGCCGCGATGTCGAGCAGCTCGTCGACGTCGCGTACGCCGGTGAAGTCGTACTGGCCCGGCGCCGGCGAGTGATACGCCCAGGAGAAGTAGATGGACGCCGCGTTGAAGCCGGCCGCCTTCATCTTCTGCAGCACGTCGCGCCACAGGTCCGGGCTCGGCAACCGGAAGTAGTGGAACTCGCCGGACCAGATGTAGGTGCGCTTGCCGTCGATCATCAGCGAGTAGTTGTCGTAGCTGATCGTGTGGTGCTGCGCGGCGACCGGCGCCGCGGGGGCCGCAGCCGCGGGTGGCGCAGCCACGGACGGGGGCGCCGCGGCTACGAGTGCGGGGACGACAGCGACCGTGGCAGCGACTCCGGCAACGAGGCGATGCAGCCACCGACCGTGGCGCCGGGTGAACGCGGAACGTGCCATCGTCGACCTCCGGAGGGCAGCGCACGATTCAGTGTTGACTTTTGTTTGAATCGCAGGCGGGTGGGGGATTGCGCGGCCGTACGTGCTGGTCATGCACGCTATATCCGGGGAACTTTGCACGTCAACGCCCAGTTCTCAACAGAACCGAGCAGGGCCGACTGTTACGGACCGAGGAACCCTGCGGCCATCCGGCTCGGAACCACGTCGGCGAACCTAGACTTTTCCGCGTGGCCCGGGTGCTGGTGGTTGACGACGACCTGACCGTCGCGGGAGTAGTCGTCGGCTACCTCGAACGCGCCGGGCACCAGCCCTTGCACGTCGCCGACGGCCGCAAGGCGCTCGACACGATCGCGGCCGATCCGCCCGATCTGGTCGTTCTCGACCTGATGCTGCCCGAGGTCGGCGGGCTCGAGGTCTGCCGCCAGGTGCGGGCCGTCCACCGGCAGTTGCCGATCATCATGCTCACCGCGCTCGGCGAGGCCGACGAGCGCATCGCCGGCCTGGAGCTCGGGGCCGACGACTACGTCAGCAAGCCGTTCTCGCCGCGCGAGCTCATCCTGCGCATCGAGTCCGTGCTGCGCCGAGCCGGCGAGACCCCGCCGCAGAGCGGGGTGCTGAGCGCCGGGGCAGTCACCGTCGACACCGCCGCGCGCATCGTCACCCGCGACGGCGTCGAGCTCTCACTGACCACCCGCGAGTTCGACCTGCTGGCCTACCTGATGGCTCACCCGGGGCGGGCGTTCAGCCGCACCGAGCTCATGCAGCACGTCTGGGGCTGGACGTTCGGCGACCAGTCGACGGTCACCGTGCACGTCCGGCGGCTGCGCGAGAAGATCGAGAACGACCCCACCGAGCCGTCCCTGATCAAGACTGTCTGGGGCATCGGCTACCGCCTCGAGGCGCCGTGAGGGACGAAGGTTGAACCACACGCTGGCGATCATCGGCATCGCGACGGCCTGGGCCGCGGGCGGCGGCGCGCTCACGTGGGTGGTGACGATCCCGCTGCACCGACGTTCGCTGGGCGGGCTGCTCGCCTCGGTCGTCCTCACCGGCGCCGTCGCCTCGATCGCCGCGATGATCGGCAGCGACCGGGCGATGTACCTGTCGACGAACGACCTGGGCGTCGGCGTGATCGTGGCGGTCGTCGCGGGACTGGTCGCCGCCAGCACGGCCGCGATCGCCGCCAACCGGCTGTCCCGCGACAACCGCGCGCTGCACGACGTGGTGGCCCAGATCGGCGAGGGACGGGTGCCGCCCGACGACGGCCGACGACTCACCGTCGAACTCGAGCGGTTGCGCACCGAGCTGGCCGCCATGGCCCGCCGCCTGGCCGAATCCCGTGACCGAGAGCGCGCACTGGAGTCCTCGCGGCGCGAGCTCGTCGCCTGGGTGAGTCACGACCTGCGCACCCCGCTGGCCGGGCTGCGGGCGATGTCCGAGGCGCTCGAGGACGGGGTGGCCGAGGCGCCCGAGCTCTACTACAAGCAGATCCACGCCTCCGTCGACCGGCTGGCCGGCATGGTCGACGACCTGTTCGAGCTGTCGCGCATCCAGGCCGGCGCGGTGACGACGAGGCCGGAGCGGATCAGCCTGGATGATCTCGTCTCCGACTGCATCGCCGCGCTCGACCCGCTGGCCCGGGCCCGCGACGTGCGCCTCACCGGACGCTCCGGCGGGGCCACCGCCGTGCACGGCAACGGCGCCGAGCTGAACCGCGCCATCACCAACCTGATCGCGAACGCCATCCGGCACACCGAGACGGGGGGCACGGTCGACGTCCAGCTCGCCGTCGCCGATGGCGTCGCCCACGTGTCGGTGCGCGACGAGTGCGGCGGCATCCCGACCGACGATCTGGCCCGGGTGTTCGACGTCGGATTCCGCGGCGAGCCGGCCCGGACGCAGGCCTCCGGCGGCGCGGGCCTGGGGCTGGCCATCACCCGCGGCATCGTCGAAGCACACGCCGGCTCGGTCGATGTCGCCAACGTCACCGGAGGCTGCACGTTCACGCTCTGCCTCCCGCTGGCTTGAGGGTCCTCAGCAGTCGCAGCGGACGGCGCTCACCACGGTCGTCAGCGGGTCCGGCGCACCGGGCCGGACGCCGTCGTCGGTCTCGAGGGCGAACCCCTCCCGCCTCCAGTACTCGAAGCCGCCGATCATCTCGCGCACCGGATAGCCGAGCCGAGCGAACTCCAGCGCGGCCCGGGTGGCGCCGTTGCATCCCGGTCCCCAGCAGTACGTGACGACGGACGTGCCTTCCGGGATCAGCGCCGCGGCGCGGCCGGCGATCTCACGCGTCGGCAGATGCAGGGCGCCCGGGATGCGGCCCTGCGCCCAGGCCTGCGCGCCCCGCGAGTCGACCAGGACGAAGCCGGGCTCGGCCCCGAGCCCGGCATGTACGTCGGAGACGTCGGTCTCGAAGTCGAGTTTGGCGGCGAAGTGAGCCAGTGCGGTCATGCCCTCGACGCTAGACATGATCCTGCCCGACCGACACCGACTCTTCTCGGCGTTCGGTGCCTTGGGCCGTGAATTTCACGGTAGCTTCAGTCCGTGGCCCTCGATGCGACCGACTGGGCGCTGCTCGCCGAGTTGCAGCGCAATGCCCGCGCCAGTATGAGCGAGCTCGCCCGCGCCGTCTCGATGTCGGCGAGCGCCGTGACCGAGCGGGTACGCCGACTCGAAGACAGCGGCATCCTGCGGGGCTACCGGGCCGAGGTCGACCTCGCGCTCGTGGGGTTCCCGATCCTCGCGTTCGTCCGGCTCAGATACCCGCACGGCAACTACAAGCCGCTGCACGATCTGGTCGCCAAGCGGGTCGAGATCCTCGAGGCGCATCACGTGACCGGTGACGACTGCTTCGTGCTCAAGGTCGCGGCGCGGTCCATGCCGCACCTGGAGGAGGTCGTCGGCGCCATCTCCGGGCTGGGCGGGGTCAGCACGTCAATCGTGTACTCGACGGCGTTCACCGGGCGGGTGATCGGCGACGGCACCGCTCAGGGCAGGTCAGCGGGTGTTGGCACATCGGGCTAGACGTTGCCCACTCCGCCCTTTTGGACGCGGGAGCCACTCCCTTTCGGACGTAGACGCAGGTGGTTACCGAACGGACCCTTGTGCACACATACCTTTCAAGGGGGCTGTTGCCGTGAGTGACGAACACCAGGAACTGCTGAACCAGCATGCCGAGATGGTGCACGACTACGCCGAGGCCGGGCTGACCGCGGGCGCGGTCGGCAAGGCGGCGGGTACTGCCGCGGAGATCCTCGAAGGCGGCACCATGACCGGTGCCGGCCTGACCGAGGGCGCGGGCGTGCTGCTCGACGGAGCGATGGGCGCCGGCGAAATCGGCGCGGCCGATGCCGTCGCGGCCGGCATGACCGGACTGGCCGAGCTCGGAGTCGGCGCAGAGGCGGCCGGATTCGGCGCCGCCGCGGTCGCCGAGGGCGCGACGCTCGCAGCAGCGACTGCCGCCGCGGCCCCCTTCGTCGTCGGCGCTGCGGCGGTGGGCGCCGCGCTCTACGGCGTGGACTACCTCACCGACGGCGCGCTGTCCGACGCCGCAGTCGCGGCCGGCGGTGCGGTCGCAGATGCCGCCGGAGCGGTCGGCGGCGCAGCCGTGGACGCCGCCGAGGCGGTCGGGGGCTTCGTCGAGGACATCTTCGAGTAGCCGTCAGGGCAGGTCGAAGGGCGGCGGAACGTCCGCGTAGGTCTTACCGCAGTCGCAGTCGGTCTGCTGCTCGTCGGGCAACCGCTTCACCGTCTCGACCAGTAGCTCGCGCAGCCGGGGCAGGTTCGCGGCGAACTGCTCGAGCACTTCGGCATGGGTGACGCCCGCGCCCGCCTCGACGCCGGCGTCCAGGTCGGTGACAAGGGCGAGCGTCGTGTAGCAGAGCGCCAGTTCGCGAGCCAGCGTCGCCTCGGGCATCGCGGTCATGCCGATGATCGCCCAGCGGTTGTGCTGGTATTCGAGCGACTCGGCCCGCGTCGAGAACCGGGGTCCGTTGATCACGACGAGCGCCCCACCGTCGGTTACCGGCTGGCCGCTGCCGAGGGCGGCGGCGCGGCCGTGCGGGCAATACGGGTCGGCGAAGCTGACGTGAACGACACCGGTGCCGCCGCCGAACAGTGTGTGCGGACGCCCGTGCGTCCGATCGACCAGCTGGTCCGGCACGACGAGGGTGCCCGGACCGAGGTCGGCGCGCAGCGACCCCACCGCAGACAGCGACACGACCTGCCGCACGCCCAGCGAACGCAGGGCCCACAGGTTGGCTCGATACGGGACGAGGTGTGGCGGGAAGCGGTGCCCGGCACCATGCCGGGGAATGAACGCCACCCGGCGTCCGGCCAGCTCGCCCACTACGGGCGCTTCGCTGGGCTCGCCGTACGGCGTCGAAACCGGCACGGCGCTCGCGCCGTCGAGCAGGGAGTAGAAACCGGAGCCGCCGATCACCCCGATGTCAGCCTGCGCGGAACTCGTCACTGAACCTCCTGCTCACAGCGCTTTCGCTCACTGCTGCGATGACCTGCGCCTCCCGCACGACCGTAGAGGACGGCCCGTCTCCGGCTCCCGCGGGCACCGTCCGGATCGTGACGATGCGGGCGACTTCTGACTAGCGTGAACATTTCGACTTGCGTCCCGTTCTCAGCCGTAGATCATTACCCCTGAACCGGAGCACGGGACCCCCGACCCGCGCTCCGGTTCTTTCTGTCACCAGAGGCCCCCAGGCGCCGCGACATCTCTTAGCATCTAGGCATGCAGCGCAAGCATTACGACGCCGAGCACACCGCGTTCGCCGACGCCGTTCGCACGTTCCTCGACAAGGAGGTCGTGCCGCACTTCCTCGACTGGGAACGCGACGGCCTCACGCCCCGGGAAATGTTCACCGCCGCCGGACGCGGTGGGTTCCTGGGCATGGCCATCCCCGAGCAGTACGGCGGAGGCGGAGTCGACGACTACCGCTTCAACCAGGTGATCGGCGAGCAGGTCTCCTACGCCGGCGTTACCGGCACGGGGCTCGGCATCACGCTGCACAACGACATCTGCCTGCCGTATTTCCTGGCGTACTGCACCGAGGAGCAGCAGCAACGCTGGCTGCCGGGCATCGCGTCGGGCGAACTGATCACGGCCATCGCGATGACCGAGCCGGGCGCCGGTTCCGATCTCTCGGGCATCCGCGCCTCAGCCGTGCTTGACGGTGACCACTACGTCGTCAACGGGGCCAAGACGTTCATCACCAACGGCATCAACGCCGACCTGGTGATCACCGCCGTGCGGACGTCCGAAGATCGTCACCAGGGCCTCACGCTGCTCGTCCTGGAACGCGGGATGCCGGGGTTCGAGCGGGGCCGCAACCTGGCCAAGGTGGGCCTGCATTCGCAGGACACCGCCGAGCTGTCGTTCACCGACGTGCGGGTACCGGTGGCCAACCGGTTCGGCGACGAGGGCCAGGGCTTCTACCAACTGGTCGCCAACCTGCCCCAGGAGCGGATGTCGATCGCCATCGCCGGCATCTCGGCCGCCCGGGCGGCCTTCGACCAGACCGTGGCGTACGTGCGCGAGCGGCGCGCCTTCGGAAAGTCGATCGGCTCGCTGCAGAACACACGGTTCGTCCTCGCTGAGATTTCGACCGAGATCGATGTGGCGCAGGCGTTCGTCGACCAGTGCGTGGACGCTTTGAACGACCGTGAGCTGACGGTCGAGGACGCGGCCAAGGCCAAGTGGTGGTGCACCGAGTTGCAGGGCCGGGTCATCGACCGCTGCGTCCAGCTGCACGGCGGGTACGGCTACATGCTCGAATACCCGATTGCCCGCGCCTACGTCGATGCCCGGGTCACCCGCATCTACGGCGGCGCCACCGAGATCATGAAAGAGATCATCGGCCGCTCGCTGTCGCTGTGATTCGCTTCGTCCTCGCGTCGGCGTCGCCGGCGCGGCTGGCCACTCTGCGCAGCGCGGGCGTCTCGCCCGAAGTCATCGTCAGCGGGGTGGACGAGTCTGCCGTTGCCGCGGTTGACACCGCCGCTCTCGTCGCCCTCCTCGCTACCGCCAAGGCCCGCGAGGTGGCCTCCCGACTGGACAGCTCGTCCTTGGTGCTGGGCTGCGATTCGATGCTCGACCTGGACGGGGTGGCTCTCGGCAAGCCGCCGTCGGCCGAGGACGCCGTTGCCCAGTGGAAAGCCATGCGCGGCCGACGTGGGGTGCTCTACACCGGCCACGCGCTTCTCTACCGGACGCGGACGCTGGTCGAAGTCGCCTCGACCGAAGTGCGATTCGCCGACCTCGACGACGCCGAGATCGCCGAATACGTCGCCACCGGCGAACCGCTGGCCGTGGCCGGGGCGTTCACGATCGACGGTCTCGGCGGATGGTTCGTCGACTCGATCCGCGGCGACCACCACAACGTCGTCGGACTATCGCTGCCGGTACTGCGGCGGATGCTGCGACAGCTCGACGTCTCGCTGACCGACATCGGATGGGGTCAGTCAGCGACAGAGCAGCTTTAGATCGCGCCAGCTCGGTGGGCTGTCACGTCTCAAACCCCACACCGCCGCGCGAGGCGCCGGCCCTCCAGGATCGTTCGCAACCCAGACCGCTCAGCCCGGGGGATGGGCCGAGGCTGAGGCGCGATGCTAACCAGGGAGCACGAGCGAGAGGGACGACCGAGGCGGAGAGGGGACGCGCAAAGGAGTTGGGCGAGCTCGCGCCGGAGGCACCACCGGGTTCGCAGCACCCCGCAGCACGCCCGCCGGCGCGAGCTTTGGGCGAATGGGACCGCCGCTCCCCCAGGACACGGCAGCCCCATCCACGACCAGTGTCCAGCGTCGGAGCGATCTCTTCCAGCGGGAATCACGCGGCTCCAACGCGGCACTTACCTTCCGGACGTCGATCCGAGCTCGCACCGCTCGCTGACATTTGGGTGCAATCACGGACCCACACCCGCGCCTCCGGCCAGACCACGCCCCGGCCGGCTCGGACCTACCCGCGCCTCCGGCCCCGACGAAACCCCGGCCGGCGGCCTCTTCGCGTGCGCCCTCATCGCTACCGAGCCGACTTGAACGCGGTCGTTCCGTTCGGCGTGCCGAGGCCGGTGGGACCGTCCCAGCCCGAGCCGGCGTGGCACTGCTGATGCACAGAGCAGTTGCCGTTGGTGCCTGATGTGACGTCGTTCAGGCCGCTGGACGCTGCGTAGGGGTAGGGGCCCGGCGCGTCCGAGGTGCCAGGCGTACCGGCCAGCGCGTACACCGCCGCGATGATCGGCGCCGCGGCGCTGGTGCCGCCGTAGACGCCCCAACCGCTGTCGCCGTAGGTGCTGTAGACCGCGACGCCCGTGTTCGGGTCAGCCACCGCCGATACATCCGCCACGGCTCGCTTGTCGCAGCCGGTGCCGATGTGGCCCTGGAAGCTCGGCCGGTTCACGTACTTCGAGCAGCCGCTGCCCGCGCCGTCCCAGGCGGTCTCGCTCCAGCCGCGTGCGCTCGAATCCTTCTGAAGGGAGGTGCCGCCGACTGCTGTGACGTGGGCCGACGTGGCCGGGTACGAGGCGCCGTATCCGTCATCGCCGGTGCTCGCGGTGATCACGACGCCGGGATGGTCGAAGTACTTGGAGTCATAGCTCGGTTCCGAGCCGTCCTCGTCGCCGCCGTAGCTGTTCGACACGAACTTCGCGCCGAGCGAGACGGCCGTGTTGACCGCGGCACCGAGGTCCTCGATCGACGGCTGGCTGGCCTCGACCAGCAGGATGTGGCAATTCGGGCAGGCCGCCGAGACCATCTCGATGTCCAGCGCGATCTCGCCGGCCCAGCCCGGGTCGGCGGGCGGCAGCGGCGACGCCTCGCCGTGCTGGTTCACCTTCTTGAAGCACCCGTTGGCGGTGCTGCACTCGGGCAGCCCATAGATCGAGCGGTAGGTGGCGAGGTCGGACTCGGCGTTCGGGTGGTCCTGAGCATCGATGATCGCGACGGTCTGACCCCTGCCCCCCGAGGCCGGCAGCTTGTACGCGGCCCGCAGGTCGGCCGGCCCGAGCCCGCTCGGCAGCGAGTCGGTCGCGCTCGACCTGATCGGACGGATCTGGCGCAGCGCCAGGCACGAGGCGAACCCAGGCTTGGGTCTGGCTGAACACAAACGCGCAGGCGCAGCAGCGGCCACGGCGGGCGCTCCGGACGCTACGTCGGCCGCCACCCCCATGGCGACGAGCGCTGCGGCACCCACTAGGGCGGCCAGCCCTCGCCGTGCGATCCGCATGCCGGTACCTCCTCGGGTGAATAGGGCATTTTGCCCAGGGAGGTGACCCACGTTGCCAGCGGGGCCGGCGTGAACGAAGCGCACCAGCTGACAGCTTTGAGCATGTCCACAACCTGCCTAAAGCGGACCAATCTCGCTAAACGCTGACCCTACGCGAGACGGCGATCGGCTGACACAGACACCACGCGAGACTCAGCAATCCGCCGACGTCGGTAACACTCGAGCGGCAGCGATCCGCCGACGCCGCCACTGCTCGTAGGCGTCCTGCGCAGGCGGGCGGCGGCCGCGGGCGAGCGTGGCCACCACCGCGGCGACCTCGTCAACCGTGGCCGCGCCCCGAACCTCGACAACCCCGTTGAGTGGCGCGTTATCCGTCGAGTGGCGCGGTGTGTCGCACCACTCGACCGGAAACGCACCACTCAACGAGACCGGGGCGGCGGTCACGTCGGCGGGACCCCGTGGCGCTTGCTGGTGACGTGGCGCGACTTACCGACGAGGACGCGATAGCGGCGCACCAACTCCTCGCGCAGCTCGCTCGGATTGATCACCGCATCGATCACCAGGTCGGAGGCGAGCCGCATCAGGTCCACGTCCTGCTCGTACTCGGTGCGCATCTGTGCGACGAAGGCGTCCCGCTCGTCGGGATCCTCGATCGCCTCGATCTTGTTGGCGTAGACGGCGTTCACCGCGGCCTGCGGGCCCATCACGGCGATCTTCGCCGTGGGCAGCGCGATGCACGCGTCCGGCATGAAGCCGGGCCCGGCCATGGCGTACAGCCCGGCTCCATAAGCCTTCCGGGCGATCACCGAGATCTGCGGGACAGTCGCCTCGGCGACAGCGGTGATCATCTTGGCGCCGTGGCGGATGATGCCCTGCCGCTCGACCTCGCTGCCGATCATGAAGCCCGGGACGTCGGCCAGATACAGCAGCGGGACGTTGAACGCGTCGCACAGCCAGATGAACCGCGCCGCCTTGTCGGCCGAGTCGACGAACAACACCCCGCCCCGGACGGCACTGTTGTTGGCGACGACGCCGACCGGACGTCCGTCGATGCGGGCCAACCCGGTGATCAGCTCGGCGGCGAAGAGGGGCTTGACCTCGAAGAACGAGTCGGCGTCGATCAGCCCGTCGATGACGTCGTGCATGTCGAAGGGCACCTGCTCCTCGACCGGAACCGCATCGTCGGCCAAGGCGATGGCCGGCGGCGACGGCAACACATCGGGCGGCTGCTCGCGCCAGCACGTCGGCAGGTAGGAGAAGAACAGCTTGGCCTGCTCGATCGCGTCCTCGTCGTCGACGGCGAGGTTGTCGCCGCATCCGGAGACGGTGGCGTGCATGCGAGCCCCGCCCATCTCCTCGAGCGTGACCTTCTCGCCCACGACCATCTCGGCCATGCGCGGCGAACCCAGGTACATCGACGCGTTGCCCTCGACCATGATCACGATGTCGCAGAAGCTCGGGATGTAGGCGCCGCCGGCGGCGGATGGCCCGAACAGGCAGCAGATCTGCGGCACCTTGCCGGACAGGGCCACCTGGTTGTGGAAGATGCGCCCGGCGCCCCGCCGTCCCGGGAAAAGGGCGACCTGATCGGTGATGCGAGCGCCGGCCGAGTCGATCAGCCAGAAGATGGGTAGCTCCTCGGCCAGCGCCCGCTCGGTCACCCGAATGATCTTCTCGACGGTGCGCGCCCCCCACGACCCGGCCTTGACGGTGGGGTCGTTGGCGACGACCAGCGCCGGGCGTCCGTCGACGAGTCCCTGCCCGGTCACGATGCCATCGGCGGGCAGCCCCGTCGCGTTCGTGTTGGCGAGCTGAGCGTCTTCGACGAACGTCCCGTCGTCGAGCAGCAGCGCGATGCGGTCGCGCACGTAGAGCTTGTTCTGGGACGCCAGCTTGGCCGCCGCCTTCTCCGGCGGCGCGAGCGTCGCCTCGCGAGCGGCGGCAACTTCCTTGGCACTCACGTGACGGGGAGACCGAGTCCGCGGGCGATGACCAGGCGCTGCACCTCGGACGTGCCTTCGCCGATCTCGAGGATCTTGGCATCGCGGTAGAAGCGGGCCACCGGGAACTCCTCCATGAAGCCGTTGCCGCCGAAGACCTGCGTGGCGGTGCGGGTCGCGGCGACGGCCGCCTCGGACGAGTACAGCTTCGCCTGGGCGGCGGCCTGGCGCACCTCGGCGTCGGGACGCCCGGCGTCCTTCAGCCACGCTGCCTTGTAGGTGAGCAGTCGCGCCGCCTCGACCGCGACGGACAGGTCGGACAGCGAGAATGCGATCGCCTGCCGCGACCCGATCGGGACGCCGAACGTGTGCCGCTCGTTCGCGTACCGCAACGAATGGTCCAGGCAAGCCTGCGCCAACCCGACGGCCATTGCCGCGAGCGCGATGCGGCCGTCGTTGAGGATGCTCAGGAACTGCTGGAATCCGCGGCCGCGCGTGCCCAGCAGATTCTCGGCCGGCACCCGGCAGTCGTCGAAGGTCAGCCCGTGCGTGTCGGAGATGTGCCAGCCGAGCTTGTCGTAGGCGGGTTGAACGATGAGGCCGGGCGTGCCGGCCGGCACAATGATCGCCGAGATCTCGTCCGGACCGGTACGGGCCGTGATCGTCACGAGCGACGTGATCGCCGTCCCGGAGTTGGTGATGAACGCCTTGGCGCCGTTGATCACCCACTCGCCGTCGACCAGCTCGGCGCGCGTCTTGGTGGCGCCGGCATCCGAACCGGCCTCGGGCTCGGTGAGCCCGAATGCCGCCAGCGCCCGTCCGGCCGCCAGATCCGGGATCCAGTGCTGCTTCTGCTCTTCGGTACCGAAGGTCAGGATCGGGTTGATGCCCAGGCCCATGCCGGCTTCGAGGGTGACGCCGAGCGACTGGTCGACCCGCCCGATCTCCTCGATCGCCACACACACCGAGGTGAAGTCGCCCCCGCTGCCGCCGTACTGCTCGGGCACGGCCAGGCCCAGCAGACCGAGCTCGCCCATCTTGTGCACGACGTCGACCGGGAAGTGGTGTTCTCGATCCCACTGCGCGACGTGCGGCGCGATCTCCTGCTCGGCGAAGTCGCGCACGACCTTGCGGAACAGCTCGTGATCCTCGGACAGCTCGTACATCGTCGTCTCCTGAGCAGCTTGACGTTTACGTCAACGTCAATCACGATAGCCCAGTGACGACGACGAGGGAAGCACGAGTCTGGACGGTCGGCGAACTCGCGGACGACCTCGGCGTCACCACGCGCACGCTGCGCTTCTACGAGGCCGAAGGGCTGATCTCGCCGAGACGTTCCGGCGCGAACCGCATCTACGACGCGCGCGACCGTACGAGGCTGAAGCTGATCCTGCGGGGTAAGCGGTTCGGCATGACGCTGGCCGAGATCCGCGAGATCGTCAACATGTACGACGGCGCGGCATCCTCAGAACGCAGACAGCTGGAGAAACTGCTCGGCCGGCTCGACGACATCGCGGCCGACCTGCGGGCCCGGCAGGCCGACCTACGTCGCACACTTGGCGAAGTGAGCGACGTGGCCGACCAGTGCCGGGCGCGCTTGAGCGAGATCAGCGGCTAACGATCCGCACGCTATGACTGCGGGTCGACGCAGGTCCAGCTGATGGTGCCGGAGATGGTGTCGCTCGCGTCGGCACCGTCCCCACTCAGCAGCTTGTCGAACGTCAGCGTCCCCGAGCCGTCCGCCTTGATCTCGTACGAGCCGGTAGCGGCCGACTTGACGTCGGTGCCGTAGGTCGTCACGCGGTAGCTCTTGCTGTCGACCGTCAGGCCGGACTCGAGCGTGTAGCCGTAGTTCGGATCGCCGGTGGCAGTGGCCGCACCGAACTCGTAGGTGCCGACCTTGTACGGCAGCTTCCAAGCGGCCTGGAGCTTGTGCCCGTCGACCGCGTCGTTGGGCGTGGCGAACCGCGGGTAGTCAGGGTTCTCCGGCTGGTGGTCGACCCAACTCGCGCAGGTGGAGTCCACACTGCCCTGCTCGAGCTCGGGAATCGCCGCCGCCGTGCCGCTGACGGTCATCGCGCCGGTGATGTCGATCGTCTCGCAGAACTGCACGACGACATCAGGCTTGCAAGCATCGTCGGAATCCGACGGCGCCCCGGTGTCGGTTGCCGTCTGCTGCTGGGAGGTGCCGCCCGATGCGGGAGGCGTGTTGACGCCGCCGCCGTCGGACTTGCTGCTCGAACTGCAGGCCGCCAGCATCGCCGCGGCGGCGACGAGGCCCAGCACGGGCGGGATTGCTTTACGCATCATTTTCCCTTCTACATACGTCCCGAAACGATCATCACGAACGTATGTGGCCGGGGCGGGCGCGCGTACCCGGGGAACCACCTGTTTCCCAGCCGGGGGACACCTACAGTCGGGCTGAACGGTGTGAGCGCCGTCTCACGGGCGCCCACACCGTGCACCTCAGAGCGGGTAGGTGAACCGCAGCCGGTTGTCCGGGTCGTGGCTGCGCTTGGCGCCGACGAGCCGCTCGTAGCGCTCGGCGCTCAGTGACGTCCGCAGCACGTTCTTGGTGTCGTTCATGTCGCCGACGAAGTTGAGCAGCGTGCCGCTTGTGGTGTGCGGCCGCAGCACCGTGGCGAAGTGCTCGAGAAACGCCTGCGCGCCCTCGTGGGCCTCGGGCACCGGCGTGAACGCGACTGCGTGCATGAGGTAGTCGCCGTCGTAGTGTCCGAAGCCGGCGCGAGCACCGGCCGGGCGGGGACCGCCCACATAGCGGACCTCGACCAGGTTGCACGGGCAGCCCGAGCCGGGGCCGACGAGCGCAAGCAGATCGTCGATCGTCGCGTCGGTCAGAGCACGAATTCCGTCGCCGTAACCCACTGACGGAATCGGATCAGCCGGGGCGGGCAGGATCTCCCCCACTCGCGTGAACGGCAACGTCGTGTACGAATCCAGCACCGCACCGGGCAGGTCCCGTATCGGCGCCAGCAGCGCCTCACCCTGCGCCTGCGTGCCGTCGACACACGCCATGACCGCCACGATCTCCTTGCCGGCCAACGGCTCGGGGACGCCCGGCATCGGGGGCATCCGCAGGAACACCAGAGCCGAGGTGACCTCCGGCGGCAGCGCCGCGTTCCACTCCCGGTAGGCGACAGTCACCTCGCGGGCGCGCTCGATCGGGAACGCCACGCCGCCACCGAACACCTCGCGAACCGGGAACAGCTCCAGGTCGAGCGACGTGACGACGCCGAGGATGCCGCCGGTGCCGAGCAGCGCATCGAAGAAATCGGCGTTCTCGGCCCGGCTGGCCGTGATCGTCCGCCCGTCGGTGGTGACCACCTCGGCCGAGCGGACGTGGTCGGCGCTGAAGCCGTACCGGCGGCCGAGCCAGCCGAAGCCGCCGCCGAGGGTGTAACCCACGACCCCGACGCTCATGCAGGTACCGGTCAGCGCGGCCAGGCCGTGCGGTGCGGCGGCGTCGAGCACCTCCTGCCACCGGACGCCGGCGCCGACTCGCGCCGTGCGGGCGCCCGGGTCGATGTGGACGTCACGCAGCCGCGAGGTGTTGATCAGCAGCGCGCCGTCGTAGGAACGCTCCGCGCCGTGGCCGGTGCTCTGCACGGCAATCGGCAGATCGTGCGCGGCGGCGTGCGCGACCGCCGCGGCCGCCTCGGCGGCAGTGGTCGGCAAGGCGACCAGCGCCGGACGATGCGTGAACGCCGCGTTCCAGGAAATGGTCGCCTCGGCATAGCCCTCGTCATCCCGTCCCAGCAGCTGGCACCCAGCAATCGTCGAACTCATCAAGATCCCCCTACGTCGTTGTGTACCTGTCAGCGCCATCGACGGGCAGCCCTCGGCGCACCGTGAAACCACCTAGGTTGGAGCCGGGAAGGGGTAGGGACGGACACCCGGCGCGAAACTCCGCCCCTTCGGGCGGCGGGTCGTTCACGCGATGCGCCCCACAGCAGGGCCGTCCGGGCGCTGCCGGACCGGTAATGTGCGGCCGTACCCGCCCACCCGCGTCCAGGAGGCCCGATCGTGCAGAAAGTGCTCATCGCGAACCGGGGCGAGATCGCGGTCCGGGTGATCCGCGCCTGCCGCGACGCCGGCTACGCGGCAGTAGCCGTGTACGCCGATCCCGACCGCGACGCGTTGCACGTTCGGATGGCTGATGAGGCCTACGCGCTGGGCGGCACCACCCCCGGCGAGTCGTACCTGAACATCGCCAAGGTGATCGACGCCGCTGCGCAGTCCGGCGCGGACGCGGTGCATCCGGGGTACGGGTTCCTGTCCGAGAACGCCGACTTCGCGTCGGCCGTGCTGGACGCCGGCTTGACGTGGATCGGGCCGTCGCCGCAGTCCATCCGCGACCTGGGCGACAAGGTCACCGCCCGGCACATCGCAACCCGCGCCGGCGCGCCCCTCGTGCCCGGCACGCCCGACCCGGTCACCGGCCCGGACGAGGTGATCGCCTTCGCCGAGCAGTACGGGCTGCCGGTCGCGATCAAGGCCGCGTTCGGAGGCGGCGGCCGGGGGCTGAAGGTGGCCCGGTCGGTGGCCGAGATTCCCGAGCTGTACGCGTCGGCCGTGCGGGAGGCAGAGACCGCGTTCGGACGCGGCGAGTGCTTCGTCGAGCGCTACCTGGACCAGCCTCGCCACGTCGAGGCCCAGGTGCTCGCCGACACCCACGGCAACGTCATCGTCGTCGGGACGCGCGACTGCTCGCTGCAACGCCGCCACCAGAAGCTGGTCGAGGAGGCGCCGGCGCCGTTCCTGACCGACGCGCAGCGCGCCCAGATCCACGCTTCTGCGAAAGCGATCTGCCGCGAGGCCGGCTACCACGGGGCCGGCACCGTCGAGTACCTGGTAGGCGGGGACGGCACGGTCTCGTTCCTCGAGGTGAACACCCGGCTGCAGGTCGAGCACCCCGTGTCGGAGGAGACGACGGGGCTGGACCTGGTACGCGAGCAGTTCCGAATCGCGTCCGGCGAGGTGCTGCGGTTCACGTCAGATCCGGAGCCGAGAGGCCACGCATTCGAGTTCCGCATCAACGGCGAAGATCCGGGACGGGGCTTCTTGCCCGCGCCCGGTGTCGTCACCACCTATCGCGAGCCGGCCGGCCCCGGGGTACGCGTCGATTCGGGCATCGAGCCGGATTCGGTCATCGGCGGCGCGTTCGACTCGCTGCTGGCCAAGCTGATCGTGTGGGGCGAGTCCCGGGACGAGGCGCTGGCCCGGTCGCGGCGCGCGCTCTCCGAGTTCGTGGTGGACGGCATGGCCACGGCGCTGCCGTTCCACCGCGCCGTGGTGGCCGACCCGGCGTTCACGGCGTCGCCCTTCACCGTCCATACGAGGTGGATCGAGACCGAGTTCGACAACCAGATCCCGCCGTTCGGCGGCGCCGCCGCAGCGCACGACGACGCGGGTGAGCGCGAGACGATCGTGGTCGAGGTGAGCGGCAAGCGGCTGGAGGTGTCGCTGCCGGCCGGCTTTGGCGGCGGGGGCGCTGGCCCGGGCCGCAAGGCGGCACCCAAGCGCTCGGCGGGCAAGAAGTCGGCTAGCGCTGCGTCGGGCGACTCGCTGACCGCGCCGATGCAGGGCACGATCGTCAAGGTCGCGGTGAGCGAGGGCGACGTGGTGGCCGCGGGCGACCTGATCGTCGTGCTCGAGGCGATGAAGATGGAGCAGCCGCTGAACGCTCACAAGGCCGGCACCATCACCGGACTGAACGCCGAGGTAGGCGCCGTCGTCACGTCCGGCGCGGCCATCTGCGACATCAAGGACTGAGGCGCGGCCGCGCTCTGTGCGCCCCGCGCCCCGGTTTTGGTCACCCGGCTGGCTATTTGACGGCGGGTGACCAAAACCGGAAGGGATCGGCGCAGGATGGGCGGTGTGGCCAGCCGCGTCCGTCCGTCGCCGGGGCGCTGGCTGCTCTATGCCGTCGGGTTCGGGCTGCCCGAGCGCTACGACGACTGGGTGTTCCACGACCTCAACGACCGGGGATGGCGCTGGCGCGAGGTGGGCCGCATCATGCTGCTACCGCTGCCGTTCATCGTCGGGGTGATGTTCCTGCCGGGTGACATCGGGCTGCGCCTGATGACCGCGTCGTTCCTGGTGGTGGGTCCACTGTTCGTGGGAGCCGCCTACGCGGACGAGTTCCGGGCGTACCGCCTGCGCCAGCACGGCCTGCTGCCACCGTCCGGCCCCGACCCGGACTGACCCCCTCGACGTCCGCCGGTTTTGGTCATTCAGCCGCCTATACGACGGCGGGTGACCAAAACCAGGAGTGGGGGGCTAGCTGTTGCCGTTGCGCCGGGCGACGATGCGCTCGATGGCGTCGACGCGCTGCTGGGCGATCGACGCCATCTCGGCCGTACGCCGGCGTACGTGGGCGGCGTCGGCGCCGGTCGAGAACACCATCGCCCAGCCACCGTCGGCCTCGAGCGAGGGCACCGTCTCGACCAGATCCGACTTGCTCACCCGGTGCGTGCCGGTGAACTCGTGCGTGCTGTCGACGACCGCGACGACGACATGCTCTTCCGAGACGGCAGCGACGGCGGCCACTATCGCCTCGGCGTTCGCGCCGAACACCTCGGCGACGACGATCGTCTGACGAGCGCGTTCCTTCGCTTCCGGCGAGAGGTCTGGCATGGCGTCCCCTTCAGTCGAGATCGTCGTGGTGCATGAGTCGGCGAGCGGCTTCGGCCACCGAGCCGGACAACGCGGGATAGACGCCGATCGTCGCGGCCACGTCGTTCACCGTCAGGCCCCGCTGGACGGCCAGCGTCACCGGAAAGATCAGCTCGGACGCATTCGGGGCGACGATGACGCCGCCGATGATCACGCCCGTGGCCGGCCGGCAGTACAGCTTGACGAACCCGTCGTGGTGTCCCTGCATCTTGGCCCGCGCGTTGGTAGCCAGCGGCAGCATGACCGTACGGGCGGGTACGGACCCGGACGAGATGGCCTGGTAGCCGATGCCCACCGTGGCGATCTCCGGATGCGTGAACACGTTCGCCGCCACCGTCTTGAGCCGCAGCGGCGCCACCGCTTCGCCCAGCGCGTGCCACATCGCGATCCGTCCCTGCATGCCGGCCACCGAGGCGAGCGGCAACACGCCGGTGCAGTCGCCCGCGGCGTACACGCCGGGCGCACTCGTCCGCGATACGCGATCGACGGAGATGTACCCGCCGTCGCCGAGCGAGACGCCGACGTCCTCGAGGCCGAGGCCGTCGGTGTTGGGCACGGATCCGACGCACATCAGCGCATGCGATCCGCCGACCGTCCGCCCGTCCAGGAGCTCGACGACGACCCCGTCGTCCACCCGCCGCACGGCCCCCGCCCGGGCCTGCTTGACCAGCGTGCCGCCCCGGCTGGTGAACACCTGCTCGATGACGTCGGCGGCGTCGGGATCCTCGCCGGGCAGCACCCGGTCGCGGCTGGACACCAGCGTGACCGGGACGCCCAGCTCGCTGTACCCGCTGGCGAACTCGGCCCCGGTGACGCCGGAGCCGATCACCACCAGATGCGCCGGCAGCTCCTTGAGGTCGTACACCTCGCGCCAGGACAGGATGCGCTCGCCGTCGGGCCGCCCGTCGGGCAGCACCCGCGGCGTGCCGCCCGTCGCGAGCAGCACGACGTCTGCCTCGACCGTGCCCGCGACCGAGCCGTTGGCCGAGCCTGAGTCGTCGAGCACCTCGATCACGTACGTGCGGCCGGAGTGGACCGCGGCGAACCGGGCGGCGCCGGGCACGACCGTCACACCGTCACGGACCAGCCGGGTCGCGATGTCGTCGGACTGCTGGCGGGCCAGGTTCTTGATCCGCTCGTTCACCTCGACCATATCCACGCCGACGTCTGCGGTGCGCAGGCCCAGGCGGGGGGCGTCCCGGAACGCCGTGACCGAATCGCTGGTGGCGATGAGCGTCTTGGACGGCACGCAATCGGTCAGGACGCAGGCGCCTCCGACCCCGTCGCGGTCGATCAGCGTCACGTCCGCGCCGAGGCCGGCGGCGACCAGGGCGGACTCGTAGCCGGCCGGTCCGCCGCCGATGATCACAATGCGCGTCACGGGTTCATTGTCCCGTGTTCACGCCCAGGTGGGTACGCTCCCCCGACGTGGGGCTCTACGGCGCGTACGGATCGGACATGGACCCCGAGCAGATGCTCGAGCGATGCCCGCACTCCCCGGCTGCCGGCACGGGCTGGCTCAACGGGTGGCGGCTCACGTTCGGCGGCGAGGACCTCGGCTGGCAGGGCGCGATGGTCACCATCGTCGAGGATGCCGACAGCACCGTGTTCGTCGCCCTCTACGACGTGTCGCCGTACGACTACGAGCTGCTCGACCGCTGGGAATCCGCTGACACCGGCATCTACCGCAAGATCCACGTGCGGATATCCACGCTGGACGGCGAGGTGCTGGCGTCGGTATACGTGCTGAACGCCTACGAAGGGGGCATGCCGACCGCCCGCTACCTCGGCCTGCTCGCCGAGGCGGCCGACAAGGCGGGCGCGCCGGGCGAGTACGTCGCCGAGTTGCGCTCGCGTCCCTGCCGCTCGATCGACGTATAGCCCCGATCAGGCCAGGGCGGCCAGCACGGTGTGCACCGTGAACCGCACTCCGACGGCGATCGCGGCCTCGTCGATGTCGAACGTCGACTGGTGCAGATCCAGCGAGGCCGCCGCGCCGGGGGTGCGGACGCCGAGCCGGGCCAGGGCACCGGGCGCGTGCTCGAGATACCAGGCGAAGTCCTCACCGCCCATGCTCTGGACGGTCTCGTCGAGGGCGTCCGGGCCGAACCCGGCCAGCACGGCCGCTCGCTGCACCTCGACCGCGCCGGGCTCGTTCACCACCGGCGGCACGCCCCGTTCGTACTGAATCGCCGCGCGGGCGCCGGTCGGCGCGACGATCTCCTCGACCAGCTGCCGGACCAGCGGCTCGGCGGTGTCCCAGACGGAGTGGTCGAGCATGCGCAGGGTGCCGCGGGCCAACCCTTCGGGCGGGATCGCGTTCGGGGCGTTGCCCGCCGCGACGGTGCCCCAGACGAGTGACAGCGACGCCCGCGGGTCGACCCGGCGGCTGAGCAGCCCGGGCAGGTCAGTGATCAACCGGCCCAGCGCGTAGACGATGTCGACGGTCAGGTGTGGACGCCCGGTGTGACCGCCGTTTCCCGACAGCGCGACGTCGAGCGTGTCGCAGGCCGCCGTGATCGGCCCGACGCGCAAGCCGATCCGCCCGACGTCCACGCGGGGATCGCAGTGCAGCGCGAAGATCGCCTCGACGTCCTTCATGGCCCCGGCGGCAATGAGGCCGAGCGCACCGCCCGGGATCCGCTCCTCCGCGGGCTGGAAGATCAGCCGGATGCGTCCCGGCAGGTCCATACCGGCCAGTACGGCGGCGGCGCCCAGCAGGATCGTCGTGTGCGCGTCGTGCCCACAGGCATGGCAGGCGCCCGGGTTGGTCGACCGGTACGAGACGTCCTTCGCGTCGTCGATCGGCAGCGCGTCGATGTCGGCCCGCAGTGCGATCAGCGGTCCGTCCGTGCCGATGTCGCACAGCACGCCGGTGCCGCCGGTCGGGATGGCGGGCGCCAGGCCCAGCCCGCGCAGCCGCTCGGCGATCACGCGCGTGGTGCGGTACTCGTCGAACGCGATCTCGGGGTGGGCGTGCAGGTCGCGCCGGATCGCGATCAGTTCTTCACCATGAGCGGCGAGCCACTTATCGAGCACGTTCACAGGGCCAGACCATCACGCATCTCGGCGATCAGCGAATCGACGACCGGGGCGAGCTCACCGTTGTGCGCCGCCGCTACGGCGCGCTGGCGCTGGTAACTCGCACCCCGCTCGATCAGCCGCGGGATCGCCTCGAGCTCGGCGGCGCAGTCCAGCCGGCGGGCGATCGGCAACAGGTCGTCGACGAGATCGGTGATCGCTTCCTTGACCGGCTGGACGTTACCCGTGTTGTCGATGACGATCTCGGCGTCCAGGCCGTAGCGCGCCGCCCGCCACTTGTTCTCGCGCACCAGCCAGGGCCGCGGCTCGGGCAGCGTGTAGCCGTGGTCGAGCTGCCGGTCGAATCGCTCGACGAGGCACTGCGACAGGGCGGCCACGCAGGTGATCTCGTCGAGGGTCGGCATCCCGTCGCAGATGCGCAGCTCGACGGTGCCGAAGCCGGGGTGCGGGCGGATGTCCCACCACACCTCGCGGATCGACTGGATGGCGCGCGAGGAGATCAGCGCATCCATGTACTTCTCGAAGGCGTCCCATCCGGACAGCTGGTAAGGCAGCCCGGCTGTAGGCAGCGCCTCGAACACCTTGCTGCGGTAGGACGCCAGCCCGGTGTCGGACCCGATCCAGTACGGGCTGGACGCCGACAGGGCCAGGAAGTGCGGCACGTACGCCAGCAGCCCGTTGACGATCGGGATGGCCTTCTCCGGGGCCCGAATCCCGCAGTGGACGTGGACGCCGAAGATCTGCAGCTGGCGGGCCATCCACTGGTTGCGCTCGACGAGGGTCTGGTAGCGGTCCTTCTCGGTGATGCGCTGCGTCGTCCAGTCGGTGATCGGATGCGTGCCCGAGCACATCACCCCGAGGTTGCGCTCGGCGGCCGCGGCGCTGACCTCGGCCACCGTCGCGGCGAGATCCTCGCGGGCCTGCGCGACCGTCTGGCAGATGCCGGTGATCACCTCGACGCACGACTGCAGCAACTCGTGCTTGGCCTTCGCGTGATCACCGTCGCCGTTGGGCGAGATCGCGACGAGGATGTCGTCGGACGCGCTGGCCAGCTGCCGGGTGTCGAGGTCGACGAGCTCGAGCTCCCACTCGACGCCGAGGCTGGTCCGCTGCGACGAGCTGAAGTCGATGTGCACGAGCGAAGGGTAGCTGCGATGAGCGCTCGCGCGAAGAGCCCGCCGCCGCGACGCGGCCCGCGACGAAGGAGCGGTGCGGATAAGAACAGTCAGGCTCTAATACTCCAGCCGCCGTCGACGTCGATCGTCTGCCCGGTGATCCAGGCCGACGCCGGTGACACGAGCCAGATGATCGTCTCGGCGATGTCGTCCGGAGTCCCCCAACGACGCTGCGGATGGGCGGCGGCCACCTGCGCGTGGGCGGCCGCGTCGGCGTATCCGGTGTCGACGGGGCCCGGATTGACGCAGTTGACCGTGATGCCGCGGGGCGCCAGGTCGAGGGCGAGCGACGGCGTCAGCTGCTGGATCGCCGCCTTGGAGGCGATGTAGGGCAGCTCGTCCGGCATCGGGCCTCGGTGCTGTCCGGACGAGAACGTGATCACCCGGCCGTGCTCGCCGGCGAACCGCGCGGCGAACTCCTTGATCAGCAGCAGCGTCGCCCGGGCGTTCACGGCGAACGTCCGGTCCAGCTCCTCAGCGGTGAGGGCGGCCAGCGACTGCCCCGACGTCCGGGCATGGACGGCGAGCAGCACGTCCAGCCCGCCGATCCGGTCACAGGCCTGCGTGATCAGCCGGGCCGGCGCGTCGGCGTCAGCGAGATCGACGGACGCGTAGTGCAGCACGGGAGCGTCGGCGTCGTCGGCACCCCACGGTTGCTCGGCGTCGTGCGCCGCCCACCCGGACGCGAACACGCTCGCCCCGGCAGCCTCCAGCCGGCGGGCCAGCGTGTACGCGATGCCGACCCGGCGGCTCACCCCGGTGATCAAGATGCGACGGTTCCCCAACTGCGCCATACCGCCGATCCTCTCCGATCGCGCAACTTTCGGCAGTGTGCAGCCGCCGGGTGTTGCGCGATCGGGGACGGGCCGTACGGTCCACGCCATGAACTCGCGCCTGCGCCGCAAGCTCATCGACGCCATCACTTCTGAGCTCGCTGCCGGCGAGTCGATCGAGCTGACCGGTCGCGGCCGGGTGGCAACGGCACCGCACTCCGCGGTCGGCGCGGCCGCCTCGGCGATCGCCAAGGTCAACACCGTTGGCCAGCTGCGTCGGGAGCGGTTTCTCGTGCTGACCGATCGGAGGTTCCTGCTCGTCGCTCCCTCGCGCGGGTACCAGCCGACCTCGAAGATCGTCGGCGTCATCGACCGGGAGCATCTCTCGGCCGCCCGACTGACCGGCGGCCTATTGGCATCCATCGACGTCGGCGACGGGTCGACCACCCTTCGCCTGACGTTCCCGCTGCCCGACCGCACGTTCGCCAAGGAGTTGGCCGCGGCCCTGGGAGTACCCCAAGACTGACGGATCGTGGTGGGTTAGCCCGCTCAGAGCGGGCAAGCCCACCACGATTGGCAGGAACTAGAAAGTGTCGGCCGGGATGTAGGTTCCCCAGGTCTCGCGCAGCGCGTCGCAGACCTCGCCGACCGTCGCTCGGGCCCGCAGGGCGTCCTTCATCGGGTACAGCACGTTCTCCGACGATCCGGTCGCCGCCGAGCGCACGGCGGCCAGCCCCTTGTCGACCTCGGCGTTGTCGCGCTCGGCGCGCAGAGTCGCCAACCGCGCCCGCTGGTCGGCCTCGATTGTCGGGTTGACCCGTAGCGGCTCGTAGGCCTCTTCCTCATCGAGGGTGTACCGATTGAGCCCGACGACGACCCGATCGCCGCTGTCGATCTGCTGCGCGATCTCGTACGCCGAGCGCTCGATCTCGCGCTTCTGGAAGCCCCGCTCGATCGCGGCGACGGCACCGCCGAGCTCGTCGACCTGCGCCATCAACGCGTCCACCGACGCCTCGACGGCATCGGTCATCGACTCGACCACGTACGAGCCGGCGAAGGGGTCGACGGTGGCGGTCACGTCCGTCTCGTAGGCGATGACCTGCTGGGTCCGCAGCGCCAGTCGCGCGGCCTTCTCGGTCGGCAATGCGATCGCCTCGTCGAAAGAGTTGGTGTGCAGCGACTGGGTGCCGCCGAGCACCGCGGCCAGGGCCTGCACCGACACCCGGACGAGGTTCACCTCGGGCTGCTGCGCGGTGAGCTGCACGCCCGCGGTCTGGGTGTGGAAGCGCAGCATCTGCGACTTGACGCTCTGGGCGTCGAAGCGATCGCGCATGATGCGGGCCCAGATCCGCCGGGCGGCCCGGAACTTGGCGATCTCCTCGAGGAACGTCGTCCGCGACACGAAGAAGAACGACAGCCGGGGGGCGAAATCGTCCACGGCCAGACCCGCGGCCTGGGCGGCCTCGACGTAGGCCACCCCGTCGGCGAGGGTGAACGCTACCTCCTGCGCGGGCGTCGCCCCGGCCTCGGCCATGTGGTAGCCCGAGATGGAGATGGTGTTCCACTTCGGGATCTCGGCCTGGCAGTACGCGAACGTGTCGGCGATCAGGCGCAGCGACGGCTCGGGCGGGTAGATGTAAGTACCCCGGGCGATGTACTCCTTGAGGACGTCGTTCTGGATCGTCCCGTTCAAGGCGGAGCCCGGCACGCCCTGCTCCTCGGCCACCAGCTGGTAGAGCAGCAACAGCACCGCGGCCGGTGCGTTGATCGTCATCGACGTCGACACCTCGCCGAGCGGGATGTCGTCGAACAGCAGGCGCATGTCGTCGATCGAGTCGATGGCGACGCCGACTTTGCCGACCTCGCCGTGGGCGAGCGTGGCGTCGGAGTCCATGCCCATCTGAGTGGGCAGGTCAAAGGCGACGGAGAGCCCCATCGTCCCGGCCTTCAGCAGCTGGTGGTAGCGGGCGTTGGATTCGCGCGCGGTGCCGAATCCGGCGTACTGGCGCATCGTCCAGGGACGCTGTGTGTACATCGTCGGGTAGACGCCGCGCGTGAACGGGAACTCGCCCGGCTCGCCGAGCCGATCGGGCAGCCCGTCGGCGACGTCGCCCGGCCCGTACACCGGGGCGATGTCGAATCCGGACTCAGAACGTCTCTCCATTCCGTCAGGGTGCCAGTCTGCGGGCACAACCGCGCATTGGTTGTGAGCAATTCGGCGGCCTTAACTGAGTGCTGTCTGAGAGTCGGCCCGCCTTCAGCAACACTCGGCGCCGGACGTGCGTTCATAGAGGCATGGACGTCAGGCGCCGCCGCCAGGTGCGTGCCGGCGTGTGCTTCGCGCTACCTGCCCTCGCACTCGCGTTGTGCACGGTCCTGGGCCTGGGGGCCAGCGCGGCCGCGAGCGCCGCATCCGATGCGGACAACCACGGCCACGCGACGGCCATGGCGCCCGCCCCGCATCGTCCGGCCCACGCGATCGTACGGATGCAGGACCCGATCGGATTCGACCTCGTCGCGGCCGAGCAATCGGTCCAGACGTCCCATACCGCCGAGCACCTTGTCCTGTCCACGCCGCCGGTTCGACCGAGCGTCGAGCCCGGCGGCGAGCACAATCGCGGACCGCCTGCCGGAGAGCTCGTCTAACTCTCCGTCCCGCCGCACGACGCGGCCATCCAAGCAGGAGATCCACATGATCCACTCACCCGCCGCCCGGCGCAGTATCACGCTGGCTGGCGACCATCTAGACATGTTGCACGACATGCTCGAAGAGCAGCGCCGGTTCCGGATCGAGCAGCTGACCGAATCGCCTCCGCCACCCCGGACGATGTCCGAGGCAGAGTTGGAGGTGCGCGAGACGATCCTGCACGGCGCCCAACTCGCATTGGCCGACGTCGAGGCGGCGCTGGACCGCATGCGGCACGGCACCTACGGACGCTGCGTCCACTGCGGCGACCAGCTGCCGTCCGAACGGCTGGAGGTCGTCCCGCAGGCGGCGCTGTGCATGCCCTGCCAGCGCGTAGCCGACGTCGTAACGCACTGAAAGTCGGCGCGTGCGTTCGCCGTGGCCTAAGCTCCGCGGACGTGACGACCGACCCGATGGACGCCGCCCGCGAGGCGGCAACGACGCTCGCCGAGCGCACCGGCACTGACCACCACGACGTCGCAATCGTGCTCGGCTCCGGCTGGGTGCCGGCGGTCGAGGCGCTCGGCGGGGCGACCCACGAGCTACCGGTGACCGACCTGCCCGGCTTCTTGCCCCCCGCCGTCGAGGGGCACGCCGGGCGGGTCCGCTCGCTCGAGGTCGCCGGGAAGCGGGTACTGGCCTTCCTCGGCCGGACGCACCTCTACGAGGGGCGGGGCGTCGAGGCCGTGGTGCACGGCGTGCGAACCGCGGCGGCGGCGGGCTGCCGGACCATCGTGCTGACCAACGCCTGCGGCGGGCTGCGCGCCGGGCTCTCGGTGGGCGATCCCGTGCTGATCAGCGACCACCTCAACCTGACGTTCCGGACGCCGCTCGTCGGGGCCCGATTCGTCGATCTCAGCGACCTGTACACAGCTAGGCTGCGCGGCATCGTCCGCGAGATCGACCCGTCGATCACCGACGGCGTGTATGCCGCGATGCCCGGACCGCAGTACGAGACGCCGGCCGAGATCCGGATGCTGGCCACACTCGGCGCCGACCTCGTGGGAATGTCGACCGCGTTGGAGGCGATCGCGGCTCGGGCCGAGGGGTGCGAGGTACTCGGCATCTCGCTGGTGACCAACCTGGCGGCGGGGCTGGGCGATCCGCTCGACCACGAGGAGGTGCTCGAGGCGGGGCGGGCCGCGGCCACCCGGATGGGACAGCTGCTCGGCAAGGTCATCGAGCACCTGTGAACGTGCTGTTGACGGGGGCGGCGGGGCGCATCGGGACGATGCTGCGCGAGCGGCTGCCGGCCTACGGCGTGCAGCTGCGCCTGTTCGACCGGGAACCGGTCAAGGGCGGCATCGTCGGCGACGTGGCCGATCCGGCGGCGCTCGACGAGGCGTTCGCCGGTGACCTGGACGCGGTCGTGCACCTGGCCGGCAGGGCCGGCGAGGCGACGTGGACCCGCATCCGCGAGGCGAACTTCGACGGCACGTACCAGCTGTTCGAGGCGGCCCGCCGCCACGGCGTGAGCCGCGTCGTCTACGCCTCGTCCAACCACGCCGTCGGCTTCACGCCCCGCGGGTTCGAGGATCTGCCGGCGGACGCCCCGCCCCGTCCGGACACGCTGTACGGGGTCAGCAAGGTGTTCGGTGAGGCGCTCGCGCGCTATTACGTCGAGCGGTACCGCCTGCAGGTCGCCTGCCTGCGCATCGGTACCTGCAGTACAACTCCACCGGACTACCGGTCGCTGTCCACCTGGCTCTCACCGGACGACTGCGCCCGACTGGTACACGCCGCCCTCATCGCACCCGACCTGACGTACGCCCTGGTATGGGGCGTTTCGGCGAACACCCGTCGCTGGTGGTCGCTGGACGCCGGCCGAGCGATCGGCTACGAGCCCCTCGACGACGCCGACTCCTACGTCGGGCAGTTGCCGGCCGAGCGCGACCAGCCGCTCGACTCCGACGATCTGGTCGGCGGGGGCTTCACGACGCCCGGCTTCGGCATCGACGAGGCGTTGGCCCGCGATGACGCCTGAACTGCGCGCCCGGGTCGAGGCGTGGATCGCCGACGACGTCGACGCCGCGACCGCCGCCGAGCTGCGCGCACTGCTGGACGCCGGCGCGGACGAAGAGCTGGCCGACCGGTTCGCCGCGCCGCTGACCTTCGGCACCGCCGGGCTGCGCGGGCCGCTGCGCGCCGGGCCGAACGGCATGAACCGCGCCGTCGTCCGCCGCACCGCCGCCGGCCTGGCCGCCTGGCTGCACGAGCGCCGACCCGCCTCGATCGTGGTGATCGGCTACGACGGGCGGCACGGGTCCTACGACTTCGCCCACGACTCGGCGGCGATCTTCGCCGCGGCCGGCTTCGACGCCCGGGTGCTGCCGCGGCTGCTGCCGACGCCGGTGCTGGCCTTCGCCGTGCGACACCTCGGCGCGGCCGCCGGCGTCATGGTCACCGCGTCGCACAACCCGCCGCAGGACAACGGCTACAAGGTGTACGCCGGCGACGGAGCGCAGATCGTCCCGCCCATGGACGCCGAGATCGAGGCGGCCATCGACGCGGTCGGACCGGCCCGTGAGATCGAGCTGTCCGGCGAGTACACGACCCTGGACGAGTCGATCGTCGAGGCCTACGTCACGGCGATCGCCGGGCTGATCGGCGACGGCCCGCGTGGCGTCCGCATCGTCCATACCGCGATGCACGGTGTGGGCACCGAGGTGCTCGTGCGAGTCTTCGCCGCGGCCGGGTTCGCGCCGCTGATCGAGGTGCCGCAACAGTCCGCGCCCGACCCGGACTTCCCCACCGTGTCGTTCCCGAACCCCGAGGAGCCGGGCGCGCTCGATCTGGCCCTGGCGCTCGCTCGCGCGCAGGCCGCCGACATCGTGATCGCGAACGACCCGGACGCCGACCGGTGCGCCGTCGCGGTACCGGACGGCGGCGTATGGCGGATGCTGCGGGGGGACGAGGTCGGCGTGCTGCTCGCGGATGCCCTGCTGCGTAAGGGAATTCGGGGCACCTACGCCACCACGGTCGTCTCGTCGACGATGCTGCGCGCGCTGGCGGCGCGGCACGACGCGGGCTACGCCGAGACGCTCACCGGCTTCAAGTGGATCTCCCGGGCCGCCCCGGACCTGGCCTTCGGCTACGAGGAGGCGCTCGGCTATGCGGTCGCCCCGGACCTCGTCCGGGACAAGGACGGCATCAGCGCCGCCCTGCTCGTCGCCCGCCTCGCCGCGCGGCTGAAGGCCGACGGCTCGTCGCTGCTGGACCGCCTCGACGAACTCGCCGCCGAGTACGGCCGGTACGCCACCGACCAGGTGTCGCTGCGGGTCGAGGACGTGGCCCAGATT
>DASXYL010000056.1:0-69924 GCA_036502575.1 Jatrophihabitantaceae bacterium
GCCGGCGGCGGAGAGTTCGGCGCGGGCGATCGCGTCGGCGCGGCGCAGCACCTCGAGCCGGTCGGCGGTGACGGCGCCGACGATGCGGATGCCGAGCCCCGGGCCGGGGAACGGCTGGCGCCACACCATCTCCGGCGGCAGGCCGAGCTGCTCGCCCACCCGGCGCACCTCGTCCTTGAAGAGCGTGCGCAGCGGCTCGACCAGCGCGAACTGCAGGTCGTCGGGCAGCCCACCGACGTTGTGGTGGCTCTTGATGTTCGCGGTTCCGGTGCCGCCGCCGGACTCGACGACGTCCGGGTAGAGAGTGCCCTGGACGAGGAACTCGACGGACTCCCCCTCGGCGACGACCTCGCGGGCCGCGGCTTCGAACGACCGGATGAACTCGCGACCGATGATCTTGCGCTTCTCCTCGGGGTCGCTGACGCCGGCGAGCGCATCGAGGAACTGCGCCGTGGCGTCGACGACCTTCAGGTTCACGCCGGTCGCGGCCACGAAGTCGCGTTCGACCTGCTCGGCCTCACCGGCGCGGAGCAACCCGTGGTCGACGAATACGCAGGTCAGCTGATCGCCGACGGCCCGCTGGACGAGCGCGGCCGCGACCGCCGAGTCGACGCCGCCGGACAGGGCACAGATGACCTGCTTGCCGCCCACCTGCCGGCGGATCGCGTCGACCTGCTCGTCGATGATGTTCGCTTCGGTCCAGGACGGCCGCGCGCCCGCGATGTCATAGAGGAAGTGGCGCAGGATCTCCTGGCCGTGCGCGGTGTGCATGACCTCGGGGTGGAACTGCACGCCGGCGAGTCGGCGGGCGACGTCTTCGAAGGCGGCGATCGGTGCGCCGGCCGAGCCGGCGGTGACGGTGAACCCGGGCGGCGCGACGGTGACCGCGTCGCCGTGGCTCATCCACACCTGCTGCGTGCGGGGCAGCCCGCGCAGCAACGTGCCGGGATCGGCAACCTGCAGCGTCGTACGGCCGAACTCCGACGTCCCGGTGTGCGCGACCTCGCCCTCGAGCGCGAGCGTCATCGACTGGAAGCCGTAACAGATCCCGAAGATCGGCACCCCGGCCGCGAACATCGCGGCGTCGGTGCGCGGCGCGCCCTCGACGTACACCGACGACGGGCCACCGGACAAGATGATCGCCGCGGGCCGGCGCGCGAGCATCTCGGCGACGGGCATGGTGCTCGGCACGATCTCGGAGTACACGTGCGCCTCGCGCACCCGCCGGGCGATCAGCTGCGCGTACTGCGCCCCGTAGTCGACGACAAGAACGAGATCCGGCTGCATGCCGGGAGTCTACGGATTGCCCGGCCAGGGGTAGCGGAAGCCGGTGAGGTCCTCACTGACACTCCACAGCCGGCGGGCCAGCGCCTCGTCGCGCACCAGGCGCGACACCTTCGCCGGGCCGACCGGGCCGCGCGTCTCGCGCAGGCGTTGCGGCCCGTTGTAGGAGCCGGGCGGGGCTACCGTCGCGGCGTAGAGGATCGACTGCGCCCCAGCGGCCGCCGACTGGACGAAAACCTTGGCGAGCGGTGGGCCGAAGGTACGCACGATGGGATTCGCGCCGACGCCTTCGGGGTCGACGAACAGCCCGGTGGCACTCAACCCGGGATGGGCCGCGACCGACGACAGCGGCACGCCGCGCGAGGCGGCTCGCCGCTGCAGTTCCAACGCGAACAGGAGATTGGCGAGCTTCGAGTTCGCGTACGCCTGCGACCCTCGATACGAGTCATCGGCGTTGGCGTGAACGACGTCCGCCCGGCCGCTGAAGTGGGCGAGTGAGGAAACGGTGACGACTCGCGACGCCCCGGCCCGCAGCAACGCCGGCAGCAATAGTCCGGTAAGAACGAAGTGGCCGAGGTGGTTGGTGCCGAACTGCAGCTCGAAGCCGTCGCGCGTGGCCGTGCGTCGCGGCGGGGCCATGACGCCGGCGTTGTTCACCAGCAGATGCAGCGGGTCACGCCAATGGTCGGCGAACGCCCGCACGGAGGACATGTCCGCGAGGTCGAGCAACTCCACCTCGACATCGACATGCGGCCCGCCGTTGCGGATCCGTTCAGCCGCCTGCTTGGCACGAGTGACGTCCCTACAGGCAAGAACCACCCGCGCTCCGTGCGCGGCCAGCTCCCTTGCGACGTTCCACCCGATGCCTGAGTTCGCTCCCGTGACTATCGCCGTACGCCCCGAAAGGACAGGCAGCTGCGATGCGTCCCATCCGGCCATGAAACGAAGTTACGCGGCACGGCGTGAGATAAACGTGGCGCGAGCACCCTGTTCGAGTGATCACACGCTCAACAAGCGACTTACCCGCCATTGCGGAACCGCCGCCCGCTACGGGGCTTTCCCAGGCCTGGCGAGCAGGATGGGTGCTGTGACCGAACACGAGGTGCGCACTCGCGTGTGGCGCAACGGAACCGTCGAGGCCGAGAACTTCCCGTTCGAGCAGATCTCGGACTACCTCGAGCAACCGGATTGCCTTGTGTGGGTGGATCTCTGCGCTCCGGACCACGCCCGTCTCCAGTCGCTGGCCGAAGAGCTCAGCCTGGACCCGCATGCCGTCGAGGACGCCGTCGAGCATCGTGAGCGCCCCAAGGCCAGCCGGTATGCCACGCACATGTTTCTCGCCGCCTACGAGATCAGACTCGATCGAGAGACGGGTGAGTTGCACACCAGCCAGGTGTCAGCCTTCGTCGTGAAGCGAGCGTTCGTCACCGTTCGGCAGAGCGAGTACTTCGACATGGATCCGGTCGTCACCACCTGGGACGAGAACGCCGACCTGATGAAGTACGGCCCGAAGGCGCTCGTGCACGGGCTGCTCGACGTTCTGGTCGACGGGCACTTCACAGCGATCGAGGCGCTCGACGACGAGACCGAGAAGATCGAGGACATCCTGTTCGAGGAGACGCGCACGACCGTCCGGCAGGTGCAGATCCGCTCGTTCGCCCTGCGCAAGTCACTGGTCGAGGCCCGCCGCGTGATCCTGCCGATGCGCGAGTTGGTGAGCGCCGTGATGCGCCGGGCCGACGACACACATCCCGACCTCGAGCCGTACTACGACGACCTCTACGACCACGTGCTGCGCGCCGCCGAGTGGACCGAGTCACTGCGCGACATGATCAGCTCGATCTTCGAGACCAACCTGTCACTCGCCGACTCACGGCTGAACTCGATCATGAAGAAGCTGACCGGCTGGGCGGCGATCATCGCGGTGCCGACTGCGGTTACCGGCTTCTACGGGCAGAACGTGCCCTATCCGGGCTTCGGTGCGCACTGGGGCTTCTGGGTGAGCACGCTCGTCATGATCGCGATGTCGGTCGGTCTGTACGCGATCTTCCGCCGCAAGGACTGGATCTAGCGGGGCGTGGTCAGGATCAGCTCGGCCTTCTGGAACTCCTTGACCGACGAGTATCCGCACTTGCCCATCACCCGACGGAGGGCGCCGAACAGGTTGCGCTCACCGCTCGGATCGCTGGTCGGTCCGAGCAGCACCTCGTCGAGGGTCGGCCGCTCGTCGTCGTTGCGCTCGACGACCGCCGACCGTGGCACGCGCGGATGCGCGGCGGTGGGATCCCAGTACCGCCCCCCGCCCGGCGCCTCGATCGCGTCGGCCAGCGCCTCGCCGAGCATGACCGCGTCGGCGCCGCACGCGAGCGCCTTGGCGATGTCACCGCCGGTGGCCAGATCGCCGTAGGCGATCAGGTGGACGTAGCGCCCGCCCGTCTCGTCCAGGTAGTCGCGTCGAGCCGCCGCGGCGTCGGCGATCGCCGTCGCCATCGGGACGTCGATGCCCAGCGCCAGGTGCGTCGTCGAGCCGAGGTGGGCGCCGTAGCCGACGATCACCCCGGCGGCGCCGGTGCGCATGAGATGCATCGCGGTCTGGTAGTTGCCGCAACCGCCGACGATGACCGGGACGTCCAGGTCGGCGATGAACGTCTTGAGGTTGAGGCCCGGCACGTCCCGGGACGCCACGTGCTCGGCGGAGATCACCGTGCCCTGGATGACGAGCAGATCGACCCCCGCGCCCAGCACGTGCGGGGCGAGCTCAACGGTGTGCTGCGGCGACAGGCGCACCGCGACCCGCACCCCGGAGTCGTGCAGCTCGCCGATGCGCTGCCGCAGCAGGTCCGGTGACACCGGCTTGGAGTAGACGGCCTGCAGGCTGGCCGAGGTGCTGCCCAGGGCCGCGAGCTGCGCCTCGGCATCGGGGTATCGAGTCCACAGGCCCTCGCCGTCGAGCACGGCCAGGCCACCGAGACGCTCGATGTCCGTGGCTGTTTCCGGCGACACGACCGCGTCCGACGGTGCCGCCACGAGCGGCAGCTCGAAGGTGTGCGCGTCGATCTGCCACGCCGTGGACACCATCGCCGAGCCGCGGGTGCGGCGGGTGGCGACCAGGGCGATCTCGTCCAGGTGGTAGCCCCGGCGCACGCCGCGTCCAAGGCCGATCTCGACGGTGTCGGGCATGCCGAAGAGTCTGCCCTACTACCCACCCAGGTAGAGCGACCGGATCGCGCTGCAGACCCGACCTAATCACCTACATACGCGCGGCTGCAGCAAGGCCTCGGCCGCCAGCCGGTCAGCCACCTAGGTAAGCGCGAGTGACGCTGTCATCGTCGAGCAGGTTCTCCGCCGGACCCTGCAGGGTCAGCGATCCCGACTCCAGGACGTAGGCGTAGTCGGCGATCTCGAGCGCCGCGAGCGCGTTCTGCTCGACGAGCAACACCGTGACGCCCTGGTCGCGGATCTGGCTGATCGTGTCGAAGATCAGGTCGACCAGCACCGGGGCCAGCCCCATCGACGGCTCGTCGAGCAGCAGCAGCTTCGGCTTACCGAGCAGCGCGCGTCCGACCGCGAGCATCTGCTGCTCGCCGCCGGACAGCGTGCCCGCCTTCTGCGACAGGCGCTCGTCGAGCACCGGGAACAGCTCGAGGACGCGTTGCCGGTCCTCGGCGATCGCCGCCGTGTCGTTGCGCAGGAACGCGCCGAGGTCGAGGTTCTCCGACACGGTCATGCGGGGAAAGATGCGCCGACCCTCGGGCGACTGGCAAATGCCCCGCTTGACGACCTGGTGGCCGTGCAGGCCGTTGATCTTCCGTCCCTCGAACGTCACCTCGCCGTGGCGCGGACGCAGCAGCCCGGAGATGGTACGCAGCGTCGTCGACTTGCCGGCCCCGTTCGAGCCGATCAGGGTGACGATCTCGCCCGGATAGACGTCGAGGTTGAGGCCCTTGACGGCGGCGATGTTGCCGTAGCTGACCTGCAGGTCGCTCAACGACAGCATCGGCTGGGCGCCGTTGCCTCGTTGTACACCGGTTGGCATTGCCCCGACAGCGGTCACTTCTGCCGCCTCCCCTCGCGCGTCCCGGTCTTGCCGAGATATGCCTCGACCACTCGCTCGTTCGCGCGGATGTCGTCCGGCCCACCCTCGGCGATGCGCTCGCCCCGGTCGAGCACGGTGATCCGCTCGCTGACCCGCATGACGACGCTCATGTCGTGCTCGATCAGCAACACCGACACGCCCTTCTCGTCGCGCACCCGGTGCACGAAGTCGACGAACTGGGCCGACTCCTGCGGGTTCATGCCGGCCGTCGGCTCGTCCAGCAGCAACACCCGCGGCTGCAAGGCCAGCGCCCGGGCCACCTCGAGGCGCCGCTGATCGCCGTAGGACAGGTTGCGGGCGTACTCGTTGCGCACCTTGCCGATACCAACGAACTCCAACAGGTCACGGGACGTGTCGTGCGCCCGACGCTCCTCCTTGCGCTGCCACGGCGCCCCGAGCACGGTGCTCGCGATGCCCGCCCGCAGGTGCGAATGCATAGCCACCATGACGTTCTCCTCGGCCGTCATGAGGTTGAACAGCCGGATGTTCTGGAAGGTCCGGGCCAGGCCTTGCTTCGCGATGCGGTGCGCCGGCTTGCCCGTGACCTCACGGCCGCCCAAGTACACGTGGCCCGATGTCGGGCGATACAGGCCGGTAAGCACGTTGAAGAACGTGGTCTTACCGGCGCCGTTGGGGCCGATGATGCTGACGATGCCCCGCTCGGGGACGTTGAAGGTCACGTCGTTCACCGCGATCAAGCCACCGAACGCGATGACGATGTTCTCAGCGCGCAGCGCGTCGACTCCGGTCGGCGCCGGCACGGTCTCCTCCACCGGGGTGGCGGTCATGACTCGCCTCCGTCCGACCGCTTGGTCGTCTCCGAGCTCACCAGCTCGTCCTCGGTCTCTTCGGCGATCTCGATGTCGGCGTCGATACCTTCGAGGTCAGCTCCGACGGCCTCCACCTCGGTTCGAGCCGGCTCACGCATGATGAGCCGGGTGCGCGACTCGGGCAGCAACCCTTCCCGGCGGAACAGCATCATCAACACGAGGATGACGCCGAAGATCAGGAAGTTGTAGGACGGGAAATCGACGTTCGAATTGAACTGTGTGTTGTACCAGTCACCGAACTGCGACAGCCCGTTCAGGTTGACCCACGACACGATCAGGGCGCCGATGATCACCCCATACACGTTGCCCATGCCCCCGAGCACCACCATCATCAGGATGGTGATCGAGTTGGCGAAGCTGAAGTTCGGCGATGCCCCGCCGACCGCGACCGCGTAGCAGACGCCACCGAGCCCACCGAAAACGGCTCCCACCGCGTAGGCCGACAGCTTCGCCTTGACCAGCGATACCCCCATCATGCTCGCGGCGAGCTCGTCCTCGCGGATCGCCAGCCAGGCCCGACCCAATCGGCCACGCCGGATGCGCAGCGACACGAAGACGCAGAATGCGGCGACCAGAGCGAACACCACGAAGCGGTACGGCAGGTCGAACACGCCCAGCGTTGGGTTGACGCCCTTGAGGTTCGAGAAAGGTCCGGTGCCGATGCCGTCGATCGGCACGATGCTCTGCTGACCGTTCGTGAGGGCGAAGCCCAGGTGGTCCTTGTCGCCGTTCTGGAACACCTGGGGAATGATCTCGCCGAAGCCGAGCGTGACGATCGCCAGGTAGTCGCTTCGTAGCCGTAGCGTCGGCGCGCCGATGATCACACCCCACAGCGCGCAGAACGCTCCGCCGGCTATCAGCACCAGCCAGAAACTGACGTGGATGCCGACCGCTTTGTTGAGGTTCGGTGGTCCACCGAAGTGGATCTTGACTTGATAGAACCACGACGACATGAGCCAGGCACCCATGTAGGTGCCGATGGCCCAGAACGCGACGTAGCCGAGGTCGAGCAGGCCGGCGTATCCGACGACGATATTGAGGCCGATCGCCATGATCACCCAGATCATGCACTGGTTGATAATCGCGAGCGGGAACCAGTCGGCGACGAGCTTCTGAATCGAGTCGACCGAGTCGGGCAGCCAATAACGGTAGAAGACGAAGATCAACACGACGGCGATCGTGAGTCCGATCGGCCATCCGAAGGCCGACAACTGCCGGCGACCGGGTTTGAGGCTAGGAGTGGACGCGGTCATCTGGCTACACCTTCTCCGTGGTCCGGGTGCCGAATAACCCTTCCGGTTTGAAGACCAGCACGAAGATCAGGATCGTGAACACCACGGTCTGCGACCAGTCTTGACCAAATCCGTGCGGGAAGCCGTCGTTGAAGCTCTGGACGAGGCCAATGAGGATCCCGCCGACGACGGCGCCGACCAGGTTGCCGATGCCGCCGAGCACCGCCGCGGTGAATGCGATCAAGCCGAACTGGAAACCCTGGTCGTAGCGGGTGGTGCCGAGCGTTTCGATCGACAGCACGCCGGCAGCGCCGGCCATCGCGCCGCCGAGCGCGAACGTGAACGAGATCGTCCGGTCGACGTTGATGCCCATCAACCGCGCGCCGTCCTGGTCCTGAGCGGTCGCCCGCATCGCCTTGCCCTGCCTGGTCCGCTGCACGATGTATGTGAGCGCGAACAGCAGCGCAGCGGTGACCCCGAGGGTGACGAACAGCGAGTACCGGATCAACACACCACCGACCGTGATGCCGGTGTTGCCGATGATGCTAGGCCACTGCTTCGGCGCCGACCCGTTCCACTTGAGGCCGATGTTCTGGAACACGAAGCTCAGCCCCACGGCCGTAATCAGCGGCGCGAGTTTCGGAGCCCGTCTCAACCGGCGGTAAGCGAAGAACTCGGCGCTCATGTTGATCGTCGCGCAGAACGCCATCGTTACGACGAACGTGAGCACGAGCGCGAGGACCGGACCGAGGCCGCGGGTGTCGACGCCGAGCCAGTTGACCAGGAAGTTGGCGCAGAACACGGTGCCTAGCATGAAGAGATCGCCATGGGCAAAGTTGATCAGCTCGATGATGCCGTAGACCAGCGTGTATCCCAGCGCTACGAGCGCGTACAGAGCGCCGTTGTTTAGACCGTTGAGCGTGACGTTGATGCAGCGCTTCGGATCATCGACGAAGTTGTAGATGATCCACACGACGCCACCGGCGATGATCGCCAGCGCGATCCCTCGCTCGACCGCCTCGCTCATTCGCAGGCGCGGCTTGAGCAAACCTACCGTCGCGGTCGTTGATGTCATGCGCGGAACCTTCCCCCTGGGGCTGACACGAAGCAAGGGCCTGGCCGCAGGCGGACGCGGCGCCTCATACGGAGGGGCCCGGACAGCCGACGACTATCCGGGCCCCACCCATGGATCACTCGACGGGCTCGGCCTTGAAGAACGTCTCCTGGTTGCCCTTCATGAACAGGACGGAGATGTCCTTGTTGCTGGTGTCACCCGTCTTCGTGTCAATCTTGATCTCCTTACCGAGAACCGACTGGTCCGCCGGGATGTCGATGCCAGCGCCGGTGAACACCGCGTCCGTGATGCTCTTGCGAGTGCCATCGGACTTCGCGATCGCAGCCAGGATGACCTGTACGGCAGCCACACCGTAGAGCGCGTAGTTGGTGGCGGGAGCCTTACCGTACTTGGCCTTGTACGCGTTGATCAGCGTCGCGGCGGCCCCGCCGCCCTTGACCAGCTGCTCGGTCGAGAGGCCGGCGAAGGTCATGTACATGCCTTGCGACTCGGCCTGCTTGTCCAACGACGTCGGGTAGCCGGTGAAGCCGTCCGGACCCATCAGTTTGACCTTGGTGTTGTCACCGAGCACCGCGACCTTGTCCTTGACGACCTGGCCGCCGTTCTCGTCATAGATGCCGGCGAGATACACGCAGTCCGGGTTCTGCGACTTCGCGCCCTGGAAGATCGACGCATAGCTGGGCTGCTTGGCATCCCACGCCTTGTTGCCCAGGATCGTGATGCCCTGCTTCTTCGCCGCGTCCACGAACGCACGCGCGACACCCTGGCCGTACACCTGGTTGTCGTTCATCACGAAGCAGCGCTTGACGTGCAGGTCCTGTGCGGCGAACTGCGCGGCCGCCTGGCCCTGATAGTCGTCGGTCGTGATCACTCGCGCGTAGTTGCGCTTGCCCGTCGGGTAGTACTTGTCCGGATCACCCGGCGCCCACGTCTTGGTCAGGCCCGGGTTGGTGTTCGCGTGCGACACCATGAGCATCGGGCCGCTCGGGTCCTGGTTCAACACCGGGATCTCGAGCTGCGCGCAACCGGAGTTGTACGTGCCCATCATCGCGACCTCGCTGGTATTGGCGACGTGCGCCGACGCGTTGGTCGAGCACTTCGCGTCGTCCCATGCACCCTTGGCCGCGGTCGAGTCGTCGTAGTTCTTCAGCGCGATCGTGAAGTTGCCGGCCTTGTGGTTCACCTGGTCGAGGTAGAGGTTGATCGCATCGATCGTGGACTGGCTGGCGTCGTGAGAAACGCCCTGCATCGGCAGGTCGGTCGAGATCGTCAGTGTCTTGCCGCCGCCGCCTCCGCCTCCTCCGCTACCGGACGGCGAGTTGGACGTGCCGCCGCTCTTGGAACTTTTACAAGCGCTCACCGACAGCGCAGTGACCGCCACGGCCAATACCGCGGCCATGATGGGGCGATAGCGCACGACTTCCTCCTCAGAGCATTCCCCAGCGCGTCGTCGCACTGGTACCCGGTCCCTGGTCGGGTGGAGGAAGCCTAGACCCCACGCGTCGTGACTGGGGCGACTGGTCAGGGTGCCGTTATCCCGTCGTTACGTCTTTCGCAAAGGCCAATGGCGCACGGCAGGTCTGCTCACCCGGCCATGCTGACCGTGGCGGCCGATGCGGGGCCCGGATGATCACTTATCGCCCGGGCCCCGGCATCGTCTCACGCGATCGGTTGCGCCTTGAAGAACGTCTCCTGGTGGTTCTTCATGAACAGGACGGAGATGTCCTTGTTGTTCGTGTCGCCGGTCTTCGTATCGATCTTGACTTCCTTGCCGAGAACCGACTGGTCAGCTGGGATATCTATGCCATCGCCGTTGAACACCCCGTCCGTGACGCTCTTGCGAGTGCCGTCGGACTTCGCGATCGCAGCCAGGATGACCTGCACCGCCGCCACGCCGTAGAGCGCGTAGTTGGAGCTCGGCGCCTTGCCGTACTTGGCCTTGTAGGCATCGATCAGGGCCGCTGCGGCGCCGCCGCCCTTGACCAGTTGCTCGGTCGACAGTCCGGCGAAGGTCAGGTACATGCCCTGCGCCTCAGGCTGCTTGTCGAGATCCGGGAAGCCGGTGAAGCCATCCGGCACGATCGTCTTGACCTTGGTGTTGTCGCCGAGGACGGAGACCTTGTCCTTGACGACCTGGCCGCCGTTCTCGTCATAGATGCCGGCGAGGTACACGCAGTCCGGGTTCTGCGACTTGGCGCCCTGGACGATCGACGCATAGCTCGGCTGCTTGGCATCCCACGCCTTGTTACCCAGGATCGTGATGCCCTGCTTCTCCGCCTCGGCGATGAAGGCCCGCGCGACACCCTGGCCGTACACCTGGTTGTCGTTCATCACGAAGCACCGCTTGACGTGCAGATCCTGCGCCGCGAACTGCGCGGCCGCCGCGCCCTGGTAATCGTCGGTCGTGATCACCCGGGCGTAGTTGCTCTTGCCCGTCGGGTAGTACTTGTCCGGATCACCCGGCGCCCATGTCTTGGTCAGACCCGGGTTCGTATTGCCGTGCGACACCATGAGCATCGGGCCGCTCGGGTCCTGGTTGAGCACTGGAATCTCGAGCTGCGCGCAACCGGAGTTGTACGTGCCCATCACCGCGACCTCATCAGTCGTGGCCACGTGCTCTGCCGCGTTGGTCGAGCACTTCGCGTCGTCCCATCCGCCCTTGGCCGCGGTCGAGTCGTCGTAGTTCTTCAGCCGGATCGTGAACTTGCCGGCCTTGTGGTTCACCTGGTCCAGGTAGACATTGATCGCGTTGATGATCGACTCGGTCTCGTCGTGCGAGACGCCCTGAGCCGGTAGATCGGTCGAAATCGTCAGCGTCTTGGCGCCGCCACCACCGCCTTCGGCCGCGTGGGTCGAGCCGCCGTCGTCCTTGCCACTCTTGCAAGCGCTCACCGAGAGCGCTGTGACCGCAACCGCTGCTACAGCGGCCGTAATCGCGCGATACCGCACTACTCCCCCTTGTCTGGCCGCGCACATGTGATCGTTTGCCGGCGCGGGTGAACCCACAAGATCACGACGAGGGGGCACGTCGTATCCGTGAAACCACCTGGGTTCAGACGACCGTTCGGTCGACCATCACGGGTGTTGTCGGCGAATGCGCCGAGCGGTCCGCGGAGTGGACCAGGGCGTGTCTGATAATTCCCGCTCGTCGCGCAGCAGAGCATGGAATTGTCAGACACGCCCTACTGCGAGGAGTAGTTGGGGGCCTCGACGGTCATCTGGATGTCGTGCGGGTGCGATTCCTTGAGCCCGGCGGCGGTAATCCGGATCAGCTGGCCCCGCTCCTGCAGCTCGGCGATGCTGTGCGCCCCGGCGAAGCCCATGCCGGCCTGCAGGCCACCGACGAGCTGGTGCGCCACCGCCGACAGCGGGCCCCGGAAGGGCACCTGGCCCTCGACGCCCTGCGGCACCAGCTGGTCGTCGTCGGCGACGTCCTGCAGGCCGTAGCGGTCCTTGGAGTAGCTGCCCTTCTGGCCCCGCGTCTGCATCGCGCCGAGGGAGCCCATGCCGCGATAGGTCTTGTACTGCTTGCCGTTGATGAAGCTCAGCTCGCCCGGGGATTCCTCGCAGCCGGCGAGCAGCGAGCCCAGCATCACCGTGTCGGCGCCGGCGATGATTGCCTTGGGGATGTCGCCCGAGTACTGCAGCCCACCGTCACCGATCACCGGAACGCCGGCCGGTCGCGCCGCCAACGCCGCCTCGTAGATTGCCGTCACCTGCGGAACGCCCACGCCGGCGACGACGCGGGTCGTGCAGATCGAGCCGGGGCCGACACCGACCTTGATGCCGTCCGCTCCAGCGTCGACCAGTGCCTGGGCGCCGGCCCGGGTGGCGACGTTGCCCCCGACAACGTCGACGGAGGTGTCCCGCTTGAGCTGGGCCACCATCTCGACGACTGCCCGCGAATGGCCGTGCGCAGTGTCGACCACCACGAAGTCGACGCCCGCTTCGACCAGCGCGAGTGCCCGCTTGTAGGAGTCCTCGCCCACGCCGACGGCGGCGCCGACCACCAGGCGTCCGTGCCCGTCCTTGGTGGCGAGCGGGAACGCCTCGCTCTTCGTGAAGTCCTTGACGGTGATCAGACCGGTCAACCGACCCTGCGAATCGACCAGCGGCAGTTTCTCGACCTTGTGCTGCGCGAGCAGGCGCAGCGCGTCCTCGCGGCTCACGCCTACCGGCGCGGTCACCAACGGCATCCGCGTCATCACGTCACGGACGAGCCGGGAGTGGTCGGTCTCGAAGCGCATGTCGCGGTTGGTGACGATGCCCAGCAACACGCGGCCCTCGTCCACGACCGGCACCCCGGAGATGCGATACCGCGCGCACAACGCCTCGACGTCGGCCAGGGTGGCGTCTGGGCCGCAGGTGACCGGGTTGGACACCATGCCGGCCTCGGAGCGCTTGACCAGGTCGACCTGCGCGGCCTGCTCGTCGACGGACAGGTTCCGGTGCAGCACGCCCACCCCGCCCTGTCGGGCCATGGCGATCGCCATGCGCGCCTCGGTGACGGTGTCCATCGCCGAGGACAGCAGCGGGATGTGGGCAACGATGTTGCGGGTGACCCGCGCGGTCGTGTCGGCTTCGCTGGGGACGATGTCGGACTCGCCCGGCAGCAGCAGGACGTCGTCGAAGGTAAGACCGAGAGTGGCGAACTTGGCGGGCAGTTCGGGGCTGGTCAACGGATCTCCTCAGGGCCGATATCTCATGGTACGGGCGGGCGACGCCCCTCGCCTGTCGGCCGGGTTCGCTGGCAATTCGCTGGTGCTGTCAGGGCGCCCTCAGGGTCGGTCCGCCACGTTCGTCGCGCTACCACGAAGGAAAACCAGGGGGGCTGCCCCATCGTTCGGCGGGGTTACTCGGGGTCAGATAGTGACGAAAGTCAGGGTCGACTCAGGACGAACCCGAATGGTGAAGGTCAGCGCTAACCGAAAGGCTCATGGGCATGACAATGACGACTTCCCTCGACGCAGGGATCGCCGCTCGCGCGATCAACCTGGTCAAGCTCTACGGGCACGGCGACAACCAGGTGCGCGCGCTCGACGGGCTCAGCGTCGACTTCCGGCGCGGCGAGTTCACCGCGATCATGGGCCCCTCCGGGTCGGGCAAGTCGACCCTGATGCACTGCCTCGCTGGCCTCGACGTCGCGACGTCGGGCACGGTGGCGATCGGTGCGACCGACCTGACCGGCCTCTCCGACAAGAAGATGACCAAGCTGCGGCGCGACCGCATCGGCTTCGTGTTCCAGGCCTACAACCTGGTGCCGACGCTCACCGCGATCGAGAACATCACGCTGCCGCTGGACATCGCTGGCAAGAAGCCGAACGCCCAGTGGCTGCAGCAGATCATCACCACGCTGGGCCTCGGTGACCGGCTGACGCACCGCCCCAGCGAGCTGTCCGGCGGCCAGCAGCAGCGGGTGGCGTGCGCCCGGGCCCTGGTCAGCCAGCCGGAGATCATCTTCGGGGACGAGCCCACCGGCAACCTCGACTCCCGTTCGAGCGGCGAGGTGCTGGGCATTCTGCGCGAGTCGGTCAACCGGCTCGGTCAGACCGTCGTGATCGTCACGCACGACCCCCGCGCGGCCAGCTACGCCGATCGGGTGGTCTTCCTCGCCGACGGCCACATCGTGGACGAGATGCGCGAGCCGACCGCTGAGCGCGTCCTGGACCACATGAAGAAGCTGGAAGGCTGACGATGTTCGGAGGCAAGGCGATGCGCCGGGTGTCGCGGCGCAGCCTGGTGGCGCACAAGGTTCGTCTGGTCCTGACCGTGATCTCGGTCGTGCTGGGCACCGCGTTCGTCGCCGGATCGTTCGTCTTCACCGACACGCTCAAGCACACGTTCAACGGCATCTTCAGCGACGCCGACAAGGGTGTCGACGTCCGGGTGGATGCGAAGAAGGACAGCAACCCCGGGGTACCGCTCACCCTGGCCGACCGGATCAGGACCGTGCCGGGCGTGCGAGCCGTGCAGCTCGAGACGAGCGCTCCGCTCGTGCTCATAGGCAAGAACGGCAAGCGGGTCAGCTCCGGCGGCGCGCCGAGCGAGGGCACCGTCTGGAACCCGCCGGGCGAGTCGATCAAGACGCCACCGACGTTCGTGTCCGGCCGGGCCCCGTCCGGCCCCGGTGACGTCGTCATCAACGAGAAGGCCGCCGAGAAGTCCAAGCTCGGCGTCGGCGATCACACCAAGGTCGTGCTGCCGGCCCGCGGCGTCATCCCGGTGACGATCACCGGCATCTACCACACCAAGACCGAGACGGGCGGCTACGTCGGCGTCGAGTTCACCAAGGCGCAGGGCCTGCAGCTGTTCACGGATGGGACGCACGTCGACGCGGTCAGCATCGCCGGGGCGGGTGGCGTGTCGGAGAAGGCGCTGCGCGATCGGGTCGCCACGCTGCTGCCGGCCGACCTGCGCGCCAAGACCGGCGACCAGGTTCGCAAGGACGACCGGGACGCGGTGTCCCAGGCACTGTCGTTCGTGAACATCTTCCTGCTCGCGTTCGGCGCGATCGCCCTCATCGTCGGGACGTTCATCATCTACAACACCTTCTCGATGATCATCGCCCAGCGCGTACGCGAACTCGCGTTGCTGCGGGCGATCGGCGCCGGGCGCAAGCAGGTGCGCAGCTCGGTGCTGTTCGAGGCCACGATCATCGGCCTGGTGGGCGGCGCGCTCGGCGTGGCCGGCGGGGTCGGCCTGGCCGTGGGGCTGCGCTCGTTGCTCGACGCGCTGAACGTCGGCCTGCCGAGCGGATCCCTGGTCGTCTCGGGACGAACGGTGATCATCGCCGTGCTGGTCGGCACGGTCGTGACGTTGCTGTCGGCGTACTCGCCGGCCCGAAGGGCGTCCAAGACGCCGCCGGTGGCCGCGATGCGCGAGGGACTGGCGTCCGGGTCGGGATCCCTGCGCCGGCGTTCGCTCATCGGCACCGTCGTCACGGCGCTCGGCCTGGCCGGCGCCATCCGCGGCGCGACGATCGACTCCAACGGCTCGGGCGCGGCGCTCATCGGGCTGGGGTTGCTCGTGACCGGCGCCGGCGTGCTGCTGCTCGCTCCGCTGCTGTCGCGCTACATCATCGGCGGGCTCGGCACCGTCCTGGCCAAGCCGTTCGGCCCGGTCGGACGTCTCGCGCGCACGAACTCAGTGCGCAACCCGCGGCGGACGGCCGCCACCGCCTTCGCACTCACCGTCGGGCTGATGCTCGTCAGTGGCATCGCCGTGATCGGCTCGTCGACGAAGGCCAGCATCAACTCGCTCGTCGACAACAACATCCGCGCCGACTACATACTGCAGGGTACGGGCGAGACGCCGTTGCCATTGCCGGCCATCGAGGCGGCGGCCAAGGTGCCGGGCGTGCAGTCGATGACGCAGCTGCATCCGGTCGTCACCACCATCAAGGGCGACGACGCCGACGGCACCGGAGTCGACGGACCGCTGGCTGCCGTCGCCAAGATCGAGTACCGCCAGGGCGGCGGACCGATCACCGGGACGAGCCTGCAGGTCTCGCAGACGAAGGCGAAGGACGAGCACTGGAAGCTCGGCGATCACGTCACAATGGCCACCCCGGGCGGGGCATCGGTCACGACGACGATCACCGGCATCTACAAGGACGACCAGCTGCTGTCGGACTGGCTGGTGTCGGGTGACACGTACCGGACGCTCACGCCGAGCAGCCGCTACTCCGACTTCGTCGCGCTGGTGAAGGCGGCTCCGGGCACGTCGCCGGAAGCACTGCGAGCCGGCCTGCAGAAGGTCACCGACCCGTACTACACGGTCGACGTCAAGAACAAGGAGGAGTTCAAGGGCCAGCAGGCCGACCAGATCAACGGGCTGCTCGGGTTGTTGTACGGGCTGCTGGGCCTGGCGATCGTCATCGCGATCCTCGGCATCATCAACACATTGGCCCTGTCGGTGGTCGAACGGCGGCGCGAGATCGGCATGCTGCGCGCGGTGGGACTGCTGCGGGCCCAGCTGCGGCGCACCGTCTACGTCGAGTCGCTGCTCATCGCGGTGTTCGGCGCGGTGCTGGGGCTCGCGATCGGCCTGACGTTCGGGGCGCTGTTCACGCACCGCCTGAAGGACCAGGGCCTGGACGTCTTGCAGATCCCGTGGGGCCAGGCGGTGCTGTTCCTGGTGATCGCCGCCGTGGTCGGCGTCCTGGCGGCGCTGTGGCCAGCCGCCCGCGCCGCCCGGACCAAACCGCTGGAGGCCATCGCCGACGGCTGACCAACCGGCCCAGGCACGACCCCGTCGAGTGGCGCGTTATCGCATGAGTGGCGCGGTATAACGCGCCACTCGACGGTTTTCGCGCCACTCAACGGGCTGAGCGCCGCCTCCGGTTGGGGGGAGGTTGGCCATCCGGAGGGTTCACGCTCTACCGTGGAGGGCGTGACTGCGCATCCCGGCGGCCAAAACGGACTTGCCCATGACCACTGAAGACGGTCCGGTCGACCCGTTCCTCAACGATCCGCATGATCCGGCGGCCGTCCTGGACGACCCGGACCCGATCGAGCCGCTCAGCGACCACGAGCGGGCCGAGGTTCTGGGCGACCTGCACGAACTGGCGGAGTTCCGTCGGGCGCTCGGCCCCCGCGGCGTCCTCGGCGTCGCCGTCGAGTGCGCCGACTGCGGCGAGCAGCACTTCTTCAGCTGGGAGCTCATGGCCGCCAACCTGCGTGCCTTGATCGGTGAGGGGCGTACCCACGTCCACGAGCCGGCGTTCGAGCCCGATCCCGAAGCATTTGTCAGCTGGGACTACGCGCGCGGCTACACCGACGCGACGAACGCCGCAGCGCACCGTACTTGACCCGGCTGGGCCGCGTCGCGGCCGGCGGGCTCTTCGCGCGAGCGCTCATCGCGTTGTGACGCTGCCCCTTCTGCGAGGGTTGTTCGACCTCCCGTGCGCTAGTGACGGCTGCGGCCGAACAACTTTCTGCCGGCGCCTGCTGAACGCGCTCTCACCCGCCGAATGTGGGAAGCCTGTCCTTACCTTTGCAGTGATTGCACACGCATTCCTCACGCGAGCTTCACATGTGCGACGGCCCGCTCCAACAAAATGACCGGGCGAGCGTCACCTTTCCGCGGTTCGTTCTTTGGATGAACGTGGGGGCCAAACGGGCAGTGATCAAGTGACTGCTCTAGGTCGGAGGGAAGGCGGAGAATGGCGGAAGTTCGTAGGCTCACCGTGCCGCGACAGGGAGCCTGGGAATGGCAGCTGCGGGCAGCGTGTCGCGGCACAGACACCCAGGTCTTCTATCACCCGGAAAACGAGCGGGGGCCGTCACGGCGGCGTCGCGAGATTCGGGCGAAGCAGATCTGTAGGGACTGCCCGGTCGTGACGAACTGCCTGCGTTGGGCGCTTGCCGCACGCGAGCCGTATGGCGTGTGGGGCGGGCTCTCGGTTGAGGAACGCGAAGCGTTGCTCACATCGCAGCCGGCGTGATCTGAGCATTTCGGCGCATGGCGCCTCCCTGTAACGGGGAGCGCCATGCGCCGACTGCTGTTCGCGCTCAAACGGATGGCGGGTAGGGCCCCGTGCGCCAGTCCACCGAGACCGAGCGGCGCGAGATCCGCCAGCCGTCGTCCGTCGGCGAGACGTCGTCCTGATAGCGGACACCCAGGACAAGATTCTCCGGATGCGGCGCACCCGGCTCCTCGGCGCACCAGTGGTGCGCTATGGCGTAGGTCTCGATATGGCCCGCTTCGACGTTCACCAGCTGATTGCCCAGAAAGTGCATCGTGCTCGGATAGCGCTCGACGCCGGCCCGAAGCTGTGGAAAGTACTCGTCGATCGGCAGCGACCACCGCGACCCCTCGATGAACGCGTCCTCGGTGAAGCAGGAGCGCACCACGTCCCAACGCCGACGGTCGATGCCCTGCGCGTAGCGCACCACCACCCGGCGGATGCCGCGTTCGGCCCACAGGATCTCGGCGTGGTCCATCACGGGTGCTCGACCGCCAGCCAGGTGAGGGTGCGGCGCAGCGCCTCGTCCAGGCGCAGCGGAACGTGCCCCAGCCGGGACCGGGTCAGCGGGTCGCGGAAGTACGGCTCGGGGAAGCGGCGGCGGGCCAGCGCGACGAGGCTCGGGCCGATCTCGTCTGCCAGAGCGGGGTCGGCGTCGAGCTCGGCCGCGGTGATGTCGCGGATGCGCCGGTCACTGCCGGCCAGCTCGCACGCGCGGTTGAGGAACTCGGCGGTGCTGCACACGTCCTGCGGGGAGGCGAAGGCGAGGTACTTCTCGCCCGCGACGCCGCGATCGAGGGCAGCGACGGTGATCGCGGCGACGTCAGCGGCGTAGGACCACGGAATCGGGAAGTGCACCGCATGATCGAGCTCGCCGGCGAGCGCGAGCCGGATGCGCAGGTTGTAGCTGGGCGGCTCGAGCGCGCGCATAGGCACCGGCGACGGCCCGAAGGTCCCGCCGGGGATGACGACACACACGTCGAGGCCCTCGGCCGCGCGCCGCATGGTCTCGACGAAGGCGGCGCGCTTGGAGACGGAGTAAGGATCGCTCGGCGGGGCGTCGAGCAGCGGCGACTGCTCGTCGAGGGGCGTGGTCGCGTAGTCGAAGTACGTGGTGGTGCCCAGGGCAACGGTGCGCTTCGCGCCGACGGTTGCGGCGGCGTCGAGGACGTGACCGAGCCCACCGGTGTTGACCCGCTGGTGCTCGGCGAGGTCCTGGGACGCCCCGCCCAGGACGGCCGCGGAATGCACGACGAACTCGGCGTCGCCCGCTGCGGCCAGCACGTCACTCGCGGCGGTGATGTCGCCTGCGGCGAGGGTGACCCCGAGCGCCCGCAGCGGCGAGCTCTCACTGCCGGGCCGCACGAGCGCGCGCACCGTATCGCCGCGCTCGCGCAGCTGACGGCAGATGTTGGCGCCGATCAGGCCGGTTCCACCAGTGACGAACACGGTAGCCACGAAGGATCCCTTCGTCGGAGGCGGCGACGAGCCTAGGCACGTTTATACATTGTACAAAGCCTCAAGTACCGCACGGAAGGCCGGAAGGGTCGTGGCGGTCGGAGGCGGGCAACCAGCCCGCAAAAAAGCGATCGTGCAACATCTTGCGGCCTGAGACCGCAGGATGTTGCACGATCGGGGAACTGCTCTGGTTAGAAGCCCGGGCCGTGACTGTGGCCGTGCCCGTGGCCGCCGTGCGAGTGGCCGTCGGCAGCGTGGTCGTCCGGCTCCTCCGGCTTCTCGACCACCAGGCTCTGCGTGGTGAGCAGCAGCGACGCCACCGACGCCGCGTTCACGAGCGCCGCCTTGGTGACCTTGACCGGGTCGACGATGCCGGCGGCGAGCAGGTCGCGGTAGTCGCCGGTGGCCGCGTCGAGGCCCTCGTTGGCGCCGAGCTCACGCACCTTCGCCACGGTGACGTAGCCCTCGTAGCCGGCGTTGGAGGCGATCCAACGCAGCGGCTCACCGAGCGCGGTACGCACGATCGCGGCCCCGGTCGCCTCGTCGCCGGTCAGCGTCAGCCCGTCGAGTGCGGACGATGCGTGCAGCAGGGCCGCCCCGCCGCCGGCGATGATGCCCTCCTCGACCGCGGCCCGAGTCGCCGCGATGGCGTCCTCGATGCGGTGCTTGCGCTCCTTGAGCTCGACCTCGGTGGCCGCGCCGACCTTGATCACGCCGACGCCGCCGGCCAGCTTGGCCAGCCGCTCCTGCAGCTTCTCGCGGTCCCAGTCGGAGTCGGTATCGTCGATCTCCTTGCGGATCTGGGCGATCCGGTCGTCGATCGCGTTCTGTCCGGCAGCGCCGTGGGTCACCGTCGTGTCGTCCTTGGTGACGACGACGCGGCCGGCCCGGCCCAGGACGTCCAGCCCGATCTGGTCGAGCTTGAGCCCGATCTCAGGGGCGATGACCTGCGCGCCGGTGACGATCGCGAGGTCCTGCAGGAACGCCTTGCGGCGATCGCCGAAGAACGGCGCCTTGACCGCGACGGCCGGGAACGTCTTGCGGATCGCGTTGACCACCAGGGTCGACAACGCTTCGCCGTCGACGTCCTCGGCGACGATCACCAACGGCTTGCTCTCGGCGAGGACCTTCTCGAGCAGCGGCAGCATGTCCGCAACCGTCGAGATCTTCTCGGTGGTGATCAGCAGGTACGGGTCGTCGAGCACGGTCTGACCGGACTCGACGTCGGTGATGAAGTAGGGCGAGATGTAGCCCTTGTCGAACTGCATGCCCTCGGTGAACTCGAGCTCGGTGGTGAGGGTCTGCGACTCCTCGACGGTGATGACCCCGTCGTGGCCGACCTTGGTGAACGCCTCGCCGATCAGCTGACCGATCGAGGGGTCCTGCGCCGAGATCGTCGCGACGTGCGCGATCTCCTGCTCGCCCTGTACCGGCGTGGCTGCCTTGTCGAGCGCCTCGTTGACGGCGGCGACCGCGGCGTCGATGCCGCGCTTGAGGCTCGCCGGGTTGGCACCGGCCGCGACGTTCTTCAGGCCGGCCTTGACCAGCGCCTGGGCGAGCACGGTTGCCGTCGTGGTGCCGTCGCCCGCGACGTCGTTCGTCTTGGTGGCGACGGACTTGGCCAGCTGCGCGCCGAGGTTCTCATACGGGTCGTCGAGCTCGATCTCGCGGGCGATCGTGACGCCGTCGTTGGTGATGATGGGCGGGCCGAACGACTTGTCGAGGACGACATTGCGGCCGCGCGGGCCGATCGTGACCTTGACGGTGTCGGCGAGCTTGTCGACGCCGCGCTCGAGTGCGCGGCGGGCGTCCTCGTCGAAGCTGAGGATCTTCGCCATTGATTTCCTTCCTATCAAACAGACAGTGCCCCGGCCCCGTTCAGGGCTGGGGCACTGTCACTTGGTTGTGGCGCGTTCGAGTCGCTCTACTTTTCGATGATCGCCAGGACGTCGCGAGCCGACAGCACGAGGTACTCCTCGCCGGAGTACTTCACCTCGGTGCCGCCGTACTTGCTGTAGAGCACGACGTCGCCGACGGAAACGTCGAGCGGCACGCGGTTGCCGTTGTCGTCGAAGCGGCCGGGGCCCACGGCGATGACCGTGCCCTCCTGCGGCTTCTCCTTGGCGGTGTCTGGAATGACGATGCCCGAAGCGGTCGTCGTCTCGGCCTCATTGGCCTGGACGACGAGACGGTCCTCGAGCGGCTTGATGCTGACCTTGGTGGCGGTCACGGTCAATCTCCCCTTCTCGGGTCTGTATGTCTCATGTCGTAGCCCTGCTGCCGTCGCGGGGATCAGCGGAGCCACCAATTGGCACTCTAACGCGGCGAGTGCCAACTCTCAACGTCGGGGTAGCTACTTGAACTTGTACGGCGTCCAGTGCTGGCCGGCGTCGGTCGTGGTGTAGATCGTCGAGCCATCGCCGGTAACCCACCTGCCCACGGTCGGGCTCTCGAAGCCGAGGAAGGCGGCGACGCCCTTCGTCTTGTCGGTGGCGACTCTCGCCCAGCGCTTTCCCTCGTCGGTAGTGCGCTCGAGCTGGCCCGACGACGAGCGGAACAGCGTTGACCCGTTGGCCGCGCCGAACGAGCCGTCGAAATTACCGGTCGTCAGCCCGGCTACGGGGGTGAACGACGTCGCGTCATTGTTCGAGGTGTACACAGCCGGCGTGGCGGGGCCCACCGGAGCGCACAGCACCACGACCGACCCATCGGCGCCCGTGCTGAGGGATCCGATGGCGCTGCCGGTGCAGGGGCTCGGCTGTTCGGCCCACTTGGCACCGTCGTTCGTGGACACATAGAGGCTGTTACTCGAACCAGCGGACACGTAGGCCCGGTCGCGCGATCGCACCACGTCGCCCTTGACCGTCGCCTTCGCCGGCAGCTGCGCGGGTTTCCAGGACGTCTGGCCGACATCGGCGATCACCAGCCGCTCGCCGGTAACCCGCAGCGCGGTGCCGTTCGCGACCTCGAGTGAGGACGTGCCAGCGGGATCCTGGTTGTTGCCCCATGACTGGCCGCCGTCGACCGTCATGAACAGGGCTCCGGGTCCGAAGGCGTACCCGACGTTGTCGTTGGCGAACCGCACGTGATCCACGCACGGCGCCGCGCAGGATCCGTCGACCGGCAGGCTGGCGGGAGGGTTGGGCGTGCTGATCCAGCGCGAGCCGCCGTCGTCGGTGCGCATGACCGCCGGGCAGATGCCGGCCGAGCCGTCCAGGCACGTGCCATTACCCAACGCCCAGCCGACCTGCGTGCTGGTGAACGTGAGGTCGATGACCCGGAATGCCGGCACCGGAACTCCGCCGGGCAGGCCGGGTGCGGTACTGGCCGGCGTCGGCAGGGTCGAGGCGTAAACCTGACCGCTTTCGGTCGAGACCGGCGACGACGCGGCGGACCGCTTGTCGGACGTCAGCGGGCCCTGATCGGCGGCGTGCCGACCCGAGTGGCCCAGCTGCGCCACGGCGATGACGGCACCCACGACCGCGGCGACCGATCCGGCGGCGATCGCCGGGAGCATCCAGCCGCTCCACCGGCGGGGCCGATGCGGGTCGTGCACCGGCCGCGGACGGTCGGCGTCGGCGATGATCCGCTCGGCGAGCCGGTCGGCGTCGGGCGCCTGGCGCGCGTGCTCGGCGAGGCTGGCGCGCAGGATGCTCTCGATGTCGATGTCGTCCTTCACGCCTACCTCCCCTCGGCCGGGTCGAGTGCGCTCTCGCGCAGGGTCTGCTCGCGTAACGCCGCGAGCCCGCGACTGATCAGGCTACGTACCGTGCCGAGCCGGCAGCCAAGGTACCGAGCGATGTCGTCGTCGGCCAGGTCCTCGAAGAACCGCATCACCAGTGCGGCCCGCTGGCGGTCGGGCAGGCCGGTGAGCAGCCGCCAAACCAGATCCCGGTTCGTGACGTCGGCCCCGATGTCGCGCCCGTCCACGCGCTCGGGCAGCTCGTCGATGACCAATTCGCGGCTGGACGGCTTGCGCCGCTGGTTGAGGAAGCCGTTGACCAGCGAGCGACGCACGTAGGCGATCGGGACGTCCGCGGCCAGGACCCGATCCCATTTCGGAAACAGCCGGAGGAACGTCTCCTGCACGAGGTCCTCGGCGCCGGCCGAGCTGCCGGTCAGCAGATAGGCCGATCGGAGCAACGTCGCAGTCTCTTCGCGCACGAACTGCGCGAACAGAGCGTCGTTCTCCATACATCCCCCCCGCGCCTGCGCTCGTGCCTCGCGGTCCAGCCCCTGGCTGTCCACCACGATCGCATGCTGCGCGGGTACGGCGCGCGTCGGCCCCCGGGGCGGCGACGCGATTCCAGTCGCGCCGCCGGGCGCGCCGAGCAGGAGGGTCACGGATACGTTGACACGTCCCGGCGGCGAACGGTTGCACGCTAAACCGGGTCGAACGCCCACTGTTGCGGAGGACGCGCGACCAGTTCGGGCGGTACATCCGATATGCCGGTCCCGGCGGGGTCGATGACCACGATCCGCGGTGGCCCGTCGGCGCCCCGATAGATCTGCGCCTCCGGCGCAGCATGGGCCCGCACGTACTGGACGAGCTCGTCGATCCGCCCCTCCGCGGCCCGCGCTTCCCACATGACCGTGGTCATACGAGCACCTCGGTGACCGGCAGCGCCGAGTCGGCCGGCAGGCTGAGCGCGGAGGGCGAGGCCCCGTGGGCGACCAGCTGCGCCCCGAGCGCGGCCACCATCGCGCCGTTGTCGGTGCACAGCCCCGGGCGAGGCACCCGCATCCGCAACCCGGCCCGTTCGCAGCGTTCCGCGGCCAGCGCCCTCAGGCGCGAATTCGCCGCCACGCCGCCGCCGATCAGGACGTAGTCGACGCCCTGGTCCCGGGCGGCGCGCACGGCCTTGGTGGTCAGCACATCGGCCACGGCCTCCTGGAAGCTCGCGGCCACGTCGGCGACCGGCACCTTCTCCCCAGCCCGTTCCCGCGCCTCGACCCACCGCGCCACCGCGGTCTTCAGCCCGGCGAAGGAGAACGCGTACGGGACGTCACTCATCGCCCGCGGGAAGGCGATCGCGTTCGGGTCACCCTCGCGGGCGAGCCGGTCGAGCGGCGGGCCGCCCGGGAACGGCAGGCCCAGCAGCCGGGCCACCTTGTCGTACGCCTCGCCGGCGGCGTCGTCGACGGTGGCGCCGAGCTCGGTGACGTCCTCGCCGCCGACGCGGGGCACGAACAGCAGCGACGAGTGCCCACCGGACACGAGTAGTGCCACGCAGGGCTCCTCGAGGGGGCCGTTCTCGAGCAGGTCCACCGCGACGTGCGAGGACAGGTGGTTGACGCCGTAGAGCGGCTTGTCGAGCGCCAGCGCGTACGCCTTGGCCGCGGCGACGCCGACGAGCAGCGCCCCGGCCAGCCCGGGCCCCGCGGTGACGGCGATCGCGTCGAGGTCGTGCGGCGTGACACCGGCGTCGGCGCAGGCCCGTCGGAGCGTCGGGACCATCGCCTGCAGGTGCGCCCGGCTGGCCACCTCGGGAACGACGCCGCCGAAGCGGGCGTGCTCGTCGACGCTGCTGGCGATGGCGTCGGCGAGCAGCGTGGTGCCCCGGACGATGCCGACCCCAGTCTCGTCACACGACGTCTCGATGCCCAGCACCAGCGGCTCAGAGAGCACGGCGCATCACCACCGCATCCATCCGGCCGCCGTCGTAGTACTCGCGCCGGATGCCCACCCGGACGAACCGCGCCCGCTCGTACAGCTTTTGCGCCCCGGCGTTGTCGGCCCGTACCTCGAGGAAGGCTTCGACCGCGCCCCGGCGCAGGGCCTCGTCGAGCAGCATCGCCAGTAACCGGGCCCCGATGCCGTGCCGCCGCCCCGCCGGGACGACGCCCACGGTCAGGATCTCGGCCGAGTCGGCGACGATCCGCACACCCGCCCAACCGAGCAAGGCCTGGTTCTCGTCGACAGCGGCCAGGTAGTGGCGGTTTCGCTTGTCGGCGAGCTCGTAGCGGTACCCCTCGGCCGTCCACGCCTCGGATCCGAACATCTCCTGCTCGTACGGCATCAGCGCGTCGATGTGCGCTGTGGTCATGGGAACCACGTCGACCACCATCATTGCGGCGTCACCGCCTTGGCGTGGCCTGGTTCGACGGCGTCCGGACGGCGCAGGTAGAGCGGGGTGAGCGCCTCTTGTGGCGCCCGTTCGCGGACGCGGTCGGCGGCGACGCGCACCAGCGCCGCCGGATCCGGGTAGTCGGCGTCGAGCAGAGGCAGCTCCAATACGCCGGCGTACAGTCGCGCACCGGCGCCGGCCATCGCCGCACTGTCCACAGTGGACACTGCGTCCGGACGGGCGACCTCCGGTCCGGCGACCCGTGCTCCGTCGACGTAGCGCGCCCAGAACACCTCACGCCGCCGGGCGTCGGTGGCCACCAGCAACGACGCGGCGTCAACGACGCCCGCGATCGCGTCCAAAGAGCAGACGCCGTAAGCCGGGATGCCGAGCGCGTCGGACATCGAGGCGGCCGTGACCAGCCCGACCCGCAGGCCGGTGAACGGCCCCGGGCCCACACCCGCCACGATCGCGTCGAGCTCACCCGGCTTCGCGCCCACTTCGGCCAGGCACTCGCCGATGGACGGCGCGAGCAGCTCACCGTGGCCACGCGCGTCGATCGTCACCCGCTGCGCGACCGTCCGCACGGCGTCGTCGACCGCCACGACCGCAGCCGTGACCGCGGCCGACGAGGTGTCGATGGCGAGGACGAGCACGAGGATTCAGCCTACTGATCGACGCCTGGCAGTCCGAGTTGGCGACCGCCGACCGGGGTAACTACCACGATGTGCGGTGCGTTCCGATGACGGTTGCCCTCCTCTGGTCGACCTCGACAGGCGGTACTCAGCACACAGCGCGGTGGGGCCACCCCACAGCGCGGTAAATACACCGCCATGCGGTCGACCACCACAGGCCAGCATCCGATCTGAGCGCCGCCCTGTGAGGTAAAGATCGGGGTATCCGGTAGGAACCGCCCTGTGCGGTAAGAACCGCGGTATGCAGTAGCCGGCCGAGCAGCTGCGGGCACAGTCAGCCCAGGCCGGCGACCCGATCGGGCCAGTCGCCACCGTGTGGCACGAGCTCCAGGGTGCGCTCGTCGGAATCGGGCGAGCGCGAGAGCCGGATCTCGAGGCGGGCGTCGGCGAGTTGCTCGACGAGCCCGCTTCCCCATTCGACCACCGTCACCGAATCGGACGCGTCCACGTCGAGATCCAGGTCGTCCACCTCGACGAGAGAGTGCAGCCGGTAGGCGTCGACGTGCACGAGCGGCAACCGCCCGCCTCGGTGCACCCGGGCGATGACGAACGTGGGCGAGACGACCGGGCCGCGCACGCCGAGACCCGAGCCGATGCCCTGCGCCAGCGCGGTTTTGCCCGCGCCGAGCGGTCCGGCGAGTACGACCAGATCGCCCGCCCTCAGGACGGCGGCCAGCTTCGCTCCGAACGCACGCGTGTCGTCCACAGTGGACAGTCGTACGGGCAGGGTCACCCGGCTCGCCACCACTTGCGCCGGCGACCACCCTCGTCGAGCGCCGACTCGACCAGCCGGCCCAGTGCCTCGTTGACGATGTCGGGGTATTCCATCAACGCGACGTGGCCGGCCTGCGGGACGACGACGAGTTCGGCCTTGGGCAGCTCCTCGGCCATCGCCTTGCTGTGGTCGAGCGGGGTGAGGGTGTCGCGGTCACCGCAGATGATCACCACCCGCGTGTCGGACAACACCGGCAGCGCGGCCAGCTTGTCGTGCGACATGAGGGCCGGGTAGAAGTCGGCGATCACCTCGATGCGGGTGGACGCGATCATCGTCGTCAGGTACTCGACGGTGGCCACCGGGACGTCCTTGCTGCCGAAGCTGATCCGGCGGGTGATCATCCAGGCGATGTCGGTGCCGATCGCGCGCCCGCGCTCGACCAGGTTCGCCTGCCGTCGGGCCCCGCGCAGCAAGAGCGGCACCAGCGGTCCCTTGATCTTGGCCAGCAGCGCCGGCAACCCCAGCGTGACCGCCGCCATGTTGCCCGCCGACGTCGCCAGCAGCGCGACGCCGGCAACCCGCGGCCCGCCGCGGCGTCCGGGCGGGATCTCGAACAGCTCGGGACAGCTGTCGGCGAGGGCCAAGACAGTCATGCCGCCCATCGAATGACCGATCAGCACTATCGGTCCGGACGGCACCAGCGTGTCGAGCAGGGTGTTGAGGTCCTGCCCGAGCTGGTCGATCGTGGGTCGTTTCGGGTCACCGTGCTCGGAGCGTCCGTGGCTGCGCTGGTCGTAGAAGACCATCCGGGCGGCGTCGCCGAACTGTTCGCCCAATCCCTGCCGCTGGAAGTAGAACGACCTCAGGTTCAGCGTGTAGCCGTGCACGAAGACGACGGTCAAAGGCGCGTCCGGGGGGCCGACCTCCTCGTAGTACAGGCCGGCGCCGTCGTCGGTCACGACCGTGCCGTGTCGATCGAACGGCTGGTCCTGGAACGGCGGTTCGCCGCGCCGGTGCCGACGAACCGAGGCCCGCCGCTCGACGACAACAGCGGCTACCGCCGTGGCGGCGGCCGCCCCGCCGACCAGGCCGCCGATGATGCCGGCGCGCTTGCTCACGTGGGCGCTCCCAGGTAGACGCGGGCGACGCGCGGCCCGATGCGAGTGACGACCTCATAATGGATCGTGTCGAGCGCGTTCGCCCAGTCCTGCGCGGTGGGTTCTCCGTCACGTCCCGGGCCGAACAGCACGGCGGTGTCGCCGGCGACTACGGCATCGTCGCCGACGTCGATCACGATCTGGTCCATGCTGACCCGGCCGCTGATCCGGTACTGCCGCCCGTTGATCGCCACCGGGGCGACGTTCGACGCGGCGCGCGGGATGCCGTCGGCGTACCCGAGCGGCACGAGCGCCAACGTCGTCTCGCGCTCGGTCGTGTAGGTGTGCCCGTAGCCCACGCCCTCGCCGGCCCGCACGCGCTTGACGAGCGCCACCTGCGCGCGCAGCGTCATCGCCGGTGTGAGTCCGTAGTCGCCGGGCACCGGGGCCAGCCCGTACACGGCGATGCCTGGACGGACCAGGTCGAAGTGCGTCTCGGGATGGGTCAGCGTCGCCGCGGAGTTGGCGAGGTGGCGCACCTGCGGGGTGATGCCGGCGGTGGCGGCCACGTCCAGCGCGTCGCGAAAGGCTCTCACCTGCCGGGCGACGGTCGGATGGCCGGGCTCGTCGGCGTAGGCGAGATGGCTCCAGATGCCGATGACCTCGATCTCCCCGGCGGCCTGCGCCTTGGCGGCGGCGTCGAGGAGGTCGGGCCAGTCACTGCGGTAGCTGCCGCCCCGGGAGAGGCCGGTGTCGATCTTGAGGTGGACGCGGGCGGTCCGGCCGACCTCGCCGGCCACGGAGCGAACCACGTCGAGCGCCCAGCGTCCGCTGACGCTCAGGTCGATGTCAGCGCCCACCGCTGCCGCCGCGGTGCCGATCTCGTCCGGAGTCCACAGCCAAGCCAGCACCGGCGCCGTGATGCCGGCCCCGCGCAGGGCCAGGGCCTCGTCGACGATGGCCACGCCCAGCCACGCGGCTCCCCCGGCCAGCGCGGCCTGCGCCGACGGCACCAGCCCGTGTCCGTACGCGTCGGCCTTGACGACCGCCATGAGCTCGGCGGACGTCCCACTCTTCAACGTCGCGACGTTGCCGCGGATGGCGGCCAGGTCGACGACGGCCTCGGTGCGCAACACGTGATCAGTGTCCCAGACCGGTTTTGGTCACCCGGCGTCAAATAGCCGGTCCGGTGACCAAAACCGTGTAGGAATGCGGCCATGACCAGCCTGTTGCGCGATCGCGCGGGCGTACAGCGGGTGACGAACGTCGAGCTGTTCTTCGACCTGGTGTACGTGTTCGCGATCACCCAGCTGTCCCACCACCTGATCGAGCGGCCGACCGTCGAGGGTGCGCTGCAGACCCTGCTGCTGCTCGTCATGGTGTGGCTCGCCTGGGCGTACACGACCTGGGTGACGAACTGGTTCGATCCCGAGCGGCTGCCGATCCGGGCGATGCTGCTCGCGCAGATGCTGGCGAGCCTCGTCATGTCGGTCGGCCTGCCCGACGCCTTCGAGGGCCGCGGCCTGATGGTCGCCGCCGCGCTGGTCGCTATGCAGGTCGTGCGCACCGCCTACATCGTGCTCGTGACGCCCTACGGCCCGCTGCGGCGCAACTTCGAGCGGATCGTCGTGTGGCTGCTCGTGAGCGGCGCGTTCTACCTCTCCGGCGCGTTCGTCGACGGTCACGCCCGCGAGCTGCTGTGGCTGATCGGCATCGCGGTCGACCTCGCCGGCGGCGCGGTCGGCTACTACACCCCGGGCCTGGGCCGGTCACGCACCGACGAGTGGACGATCGAGGGCGGCCACTTCGCCGAACGGTGCCAGCTCTTCGTGATCATCGCGCTCGGCGAGTCGATCGTCGTGACCGGCCAGGCACTGTCGGACCAACACCCGATCCACGGCCAGGACGTCGCCGCCTTCGTCACCGCCCTCGTCGGCAGCGTCGCGTTGTGGTGGGTGTACTTCGACCGCAGCGCAACGGACGGAGCGCGCATGATCGCCGAGTCCGACGACCCGGGACGCCTCGGGCGCAGCGCGTATCACTGGATGCACCTGATCATGGTCGCCGGGATCATCGTCGCGGCGGCAGCCGACGAGCTGGTGTTCGAGCACCCCGACGTGCACGCCGAGACGGCCACCGCCTGGATGGTGCTGGGCGGTGCGGCCCTCTTCCTCGCCGGCCACGCGGGGTTCAAGGCGGTCGTCTGGCAGGTCGTGCCGTGGACGCGACTGGGCGCGATCGCGCTGCTGGCCCTGCTCGCGATCGCCGTGCCACACGTCTCGGCGCTGACCCTCGCCATCGTCGCCACCGTGGTGGTCGTGGCAGTTGCGGCCAGCGACCGGCTGCCGGCGCTCAGCCCTCGATACTGAGCCAGGCGGCCCGCAGCGAGTCGAGCACATCGGTGGCCGAGGCCGGTCCGCCGGATCCCGCGATCTGACCGGCCACTCCGTGCACGTACGCCCCGACCGCGGCGGCCAGCGGCGCTTCGAGGCCACCAGCGAGCAGCGACCCGATCAGTCCGCTCAACACGTCGCCACTTCCGGCGGTGCCGAGCCACGGCGTGCCGGTGGGGTTGACGAACGCTCGGCCGTGCGGTTCGGCCACGACCGTCGCGTTGCCCTTCAGCAGCACGGTGGCCCCCAGATCGTCTGCGGCCCGGCGGGCGGCGCCGATGCGGTCGGGACCCACGTCTCCGACCAGCCGCGCGAACTCGCGATCGTGCGGGGTGAGCACCGTGGGCGCCGAGCGTCCCCGCACGATCTCCGGCGAGCGGGCCACGAGCGTGATGCCGTCGGCGTCGACGATCACCGGCAGATCGGTGCGCAGCGCATCGGTCAGCAGGGCCATCGCCGCGTCGTCGGTGCCGAGCCCCGGTCCGACCACCCAGGCCTGGACGCGCACCTCGTGCGGGCGGGCGTCCTCGTGGACGACGACGTCGGGGTAGCGCGCCCGCACGACGTCCGGCGCCAGGCCGAGGTAGCGCACCATGCCGGCCCCACCGTGCACGGACGCCCCGGTGGCGAGCACGCCGGCCCCCTTGTAGGCCGGCGATCCGGCCACCACGCCGACGACGCCGCGCGTGTATTTGTCGTCGGCCGCCCCCGGCACGGGCAGCAGGGCGGCCACGTCGTGCTGCTCGAGGACGAACGTGCGGGCCGGCGCCAGCTCGGGCTCGAGACCGATGTCGACCAGGCGCACCTCGCCGGCCCGCTGCGCCCCGCCGCCGCTCATCAGGCCGGGCTTGAGCGCGCCGAACGTCACCGTCGTGTCGGCCCGGACGGCGGATTCACCCACCTCGCCCGTGTCGGCGTCGACGCCGGAGGGCAGGTCGACCGCCACCGTCACTCGGTCTTCGGCGATCTCGGCCAGCGCGACGGCGTCGCCGCGCAGCCCGCCTCGTCCGCCGATGCCGAGGATGCCGTCGACGACCAGGTCGGCGCCGTCGATCACGGCCGGACCGTCCTTGGTGGACACGGCCCGCCCACCGCCCGCCCGCAGCGCCGCCAGTCCGGATGCGTGCGCGCGCTCGGGATCGATCAGGACGGCGCTGACCCGCGCACCGCGCTGCGCCAGCCCGGCCCCGGCGTACAGGGCGTCACCGCCGTTCGAGCCGCTGCCGACGAGCAGCACCACCGAGGCGCCGTACGTGCGTCCGAGGATCTGTCCACAGTGGACGGCAAGTCCGGTCGCGGCGCGCTGCATCAGGGCACCGTCGGGCAGCCGAGCCATCAGGGCCGCCTCGGCCGCCCGGACGTCGTCCACCGGCCAAACACCACGCACGATCAGGCTCCCTTCGCTCAACCTTCCGCGATCACGGTGGCCGACGCTATCCCGCCGTCGTGCGAGAGCGAGACGTGCCAGTGCGTCACCCCGAGTGCCGCCGCCCGCGCGGCTACCGTCCCGCGAACCTCCAGATGGGGCCGGCCGTACGGGTCGGTGATCACCTCGGCGTCCGTCCAGAGCATGCCGCCCGGCGCGCCGAGCGCCTTGGCCAGGGCCTCCTTGGCGGCGAACCGGGCCGCGAGCGACTCGGCGGTGCGCCGCCCGCCCGTGTCGGTCAGCTGCTCGTCCGGCGTGAACAGGCGCTCGGCGAGGGCCGGAGTACGCAGCAACGCCCGCGCGAAACGCTCAACCGGAACCACATCGATGCCGACGCCGACGATCACTGAACCTTCCCCGCAGCGAGCGAGTCGCTCATGCCGTGGGCGAGCCGGCGGCGCCGGGCGGCGCGTAGTCGGAGAGGTGACCGGGGAAGGCCGACACGTCGGGGTTGAGGTACGCGGCCGCGTTGTTGACCGCCGTGGCGACCTCACCGAACCCGGTCGCGATGAGGCGCACCTTGCCCTCGTAGTCGACGATGTCGCCCGCCGCGTACACGCCCGGCACGGTCGTCGCGCCCTTGGTGTCGACCTTGATGTGGCGCCGTCCGACGATCTCGATGCCCCATTCGAGCAGGGGGCCGAGGTTCGCGGTGAAGCCCAGCGCGGCGACGAGCTTGTCGCACGGCAGCGACTGCACGTCGCCGTTGACGCTGACCTGCGCCTCGAACAGCGCCGGGCTGCCGAGCAGGCCGCTGATCTGCGCGTCGGTGACGATCTGCACCGTCGAGGCCAAGACCTGCTCGACCGAATGCGGGTGCGCCCGGAACTGGGCCCGACGGTGCACGAGGGTGACCGACTTGGCGATCGGCTCGAGCATCAGCGCCCAGTCCAGCGCGGAGTCGCCGCCACCCACGACGACGACGTTCAGGTCCTTGTAGACCGACGGATCCGGGACGAAGTGGACGACGCCGCGCCCGACGAACTCCTGGCCCGCAGGCAGGGGCCGGGGCGTGAACGTGCCGATGCCGCCGGTGATCACGATGGCCCGCGTCTCGATCCGCACACCCTGCGACGTGGTGACCGCGAACGTGCCGTCACCGCGTTCGAGCCCGACCGCCTGGTGACCCAGCACGTACACGGGGTCGAACGGCGCCGCCTGCGCGACCAGCTGGTCGACGAGCTCGCGGCCCCGAACCGCCGGAAAACCGGCCACGTCGAAGATGGCTTTCTCCGGATACATCGCGGTGATCTGCCCGCCCGGCTCCTCCAGCGAGTCGAGCACGGCGGTCTTCATCGTGCGCACGCCCGCGTAGTACGCCCCGAACAGGCCTACTGGCCCGGCACCGACGATGAGCAGGTCCACCGACTGGCTGTCCACATCGCGAGCCTACGGGAGCAAGGGGTGCCCGGGCAGCATGATGCATCAAGCCATCACCAAAGTTGATGCTATGATGCAGTCATGCGTACGACGGTAACTCTCGAACCAGACGTGGAAACGCTCCTCAAGAAAAGGATGAGCGAGCGTGGCCTCACCTTCAAGCAGGCGCTCAACGCAACTCTGCGCGAAGCATTGACGAGCGGAACTCAGCGAAAGAGGTTCCGCACCAAGACCCACGATATGGGTGTCCCGAAGCTCGACATTACGCACGCCAACCGCCTCGCCGACGAACTCGGCGATGAGGAGCTCATCCGTAAGCTGCGGAACGGCGCGTGAGGGTCGTCGACACCAATGTCCTGCTCAATGCCGTCAATCGACGAAGCATCGACCATGGGGCGGCACTCAGATGGCTGGACGCCGCGTTGGCCGACACCGAGGCGATCGGCTTCCCGTGGGTCGTACTGACCGGCTTCACCCGGATTTCCACCCACCCACGAGTCTTCAATGACCCGCTGCCGGTGAACGAGGCGCTCGAGCACGTCGAGACGTGGCTGAGCGCCGAACCCGCGACCATCGTCGCCCCCACTCCGCGACACTTCACGATCTGGAGCGGGCTGCTGAAACAGATCGGTACGGCAGGCAACCTCACGACCGACGCCCACATCGCGGCGCTCGCGCTCGAACACGGCGCCGAGGTCGTGACGTTCGACCGCGACTTCGCCCGCTTCGGCGTCCGCCACCTGATCCCGAGCTGAATCCCGAGCTGAGCTACCAGCGCTGGATGGTCGTGCCGTAGGAGTAATCGACGATGCGATCGGCCGACTCGGGCTTGGTGAAGATCGACTGGACCGCGACCCGACCCGGTCCGCGCCCTTGCATCCACACCGTCCGTTGCTCGTGCTTGTGCCGCCACTGGAAGTCGTTGGTCGTCGGGTACTCGAGGAACAGCCGCACGTGCACGGTCAGGTCGCGAGCCCTTCCCGGGCACGATGCGCATCAAGTTCACCAGCCGGGTGGCGCGTTCGCGGGCGGTGGTCGGCGCCCAGGTACCGGTGCTGCTCGACCCGGCCACCCCGCACGTGATCATCCTCGACGTGGACACCCTCGCCGCCGACCAACCCCGCGCCTGACCTTCTCGAGTTGTCCGCGCTTAGCGATGTCATGGCGTCGCGTAGCGCGGACAACTTCAAGGGGTGGGAAGCGGAGTCGCTCTATTCGACGGTGACGGACTTGGCCAGGTTGCGGGGCTTGTCGACGTCGTAGCCGCGCGACTGCGCGATCTCGGCGGCGAGCACCTGTAGCGGGATCGTCGCCACGAACGGCGACAGCAGGGTTGGCACCGCGGGCACCTCGACCAGGTGCGCGGCGTAGCGGCGCACCGCCAGGTCGCCCTCCTCGGCGATCACGATCGTGCGGGCCCCACGGGCAGCGATCTCGGCGATGTTCGACAGCATCTTCTGGTGCAGCACCGGGCGCCCGCTCGGCGACGGCATGACCACCACCACCGGCAGGCCGTCCTCGATCAGGGCGATCGGGCCGTGCTTGAGCTCGCCGGCCGGGAACCCTTCGGCGTGCATGTAGGCGAGCTCTTTGAGCTTGAGCGCACCCTCCAAGGCCACCGGGTAGCCCACGTGCCGGCCGAGGAACAGCACCGTCTTCGAGGCTGCGATCTCGCGGGCCAGCTCGCGCACCGGCTCGACGATGCCCAACGTCTGGGCCATCAACTCGGGGACGGCGGCCAGGTTCTCGAACTCGCGGGCGATCTCGTCGCCGTACTTGGTACCGCGCGCCTGGGCCAGGGCCAGGCCCACCAGCTCGACGGCGGCGACCTGCGCGGTGAACGTCTTGGTCGCGGCGACCCCGATCTCAGGGCCAGCGTGCGTGTAGAGCACGCCGTCGGACTCCCGCGGGATCTGCGCGCCGTTCGTGTTGCAGATCGCGAGCACCCGCGCCTTCTGGGCCCGAGCGTGACGAACCGCCTCGAGCGTGTCGGCGGTTTCGCCGGACTGGCTGATCGCCACGACCAGCGTTTGCCGGTCGAGCACCGGATCGCGGTACCGGAACTCCGAGGCCATCTCGACCTCGACGGGAACCCGCGTCCAGTGTTCGATGGCGTACTTGGCGATCAGCCCGGAGTGGTACGCCGTGCCGCAGGCGACGACGAACACCTTGTCGACGTCGCGCAGTTCCTGCTTGTCGATGCGCTGCTCGTCCAGCACGACCTGCCCGTCGACCAGGTGCCCGCGCAGGGTGTTGGCGACGGCGGTCGGCTGCTCCTGAATCTCCTTCAGCATGAAGTAGTCGAAGCCGCCCTTTTCGGCGGCGGCGAGGTCCCAGTCGATGTGGAAGTGCTTGCCGTCGACGGGAGCACCATCGAAGTCGGTGATGGTGTAGCCGTCCCGACGGATCTCGACGACCTGGTCCTGACCGAGTTCGACGGCGTTGCGCGTGTACGCGATGAACGCGGCGACGTCGCTGCCCAGGAACGTCTCGCCGTCGCCGACGCCCAGTACCAGGGGTGAGTTGCGCCGCGCGGCGACTACGACATCCGGATCACGGCTGTCGACGACGACCAGGGTGAACGCACCGTCGAGGCGGCGGCAGGTGGCGCGCAAGGCATCGGCCAAGTCGACACCGTCGACACCGTCGACACCGTCGACACCGTCGCCGCGGTGCTGGGCGATCAGGTGCGCGACCACCTCGGTGTCGGTGTCGCTGGCGAACTCGACGCCGGTGGCTTCCAGTTCGGAGCGCAGTTCGCCGAAGTTCTCGATGATGCCGTTGTGGATCACCGCGATCCGCCCGGCCGCGTCCAGATGCGGATGCGCGTTGCGGTCGTTCGGGGCGCCGTGGGTGGCCCAGCGAGTGTGGCCGATACCGGTCGTCCCGGTGATCGTGCGCCCGGCCAGCTCCTTGTCGAGGTTCTCGATACGGCCGGCCTTCTTGGCGGTCTGCAGGCCGTCACCCACCACGGCAACGCCGGCTGAGTCGTAGCCGCGGTACTCGAGGCGGCGCAGCCCCTCGACCACGACGTCGAGCGCCTGCCTAGGTCCGACGTACCCCACGATGCCGCACACGCATGCAGAGTACGGGAGTTCGGCCTGCGTTGGCTTCGCCACGAATCGCTCTCGTAACGGTCACCGTGTGGTAGACGGAATGAATGACTGACCCACGCAGTGCCTGGATCGAGCCCGGGGCGTACGAGGTGGGTGACGGGGTCTACCGCATCCCGTTGCCCCTGCCGCACGACGGGCTGCGGGCGGTCAACGTCTACGCGATCGCCGACGGCGACCAGGTGGTGCTGGTCGACAGCGGCTGGGCCCTGCGCGAGAGCGAGGAGCTACTGGCCAAGAGCTTGGACGGCCTCGGCTACGGGTTTGCCGATATCCGCGAATTCCTGGTCACGCACGTGCATCGCGACCACTACACGCAGGCGATCGCGATTCGGCGCACGCACGGGACGCAGGTGGCGCTCGGCGAGGGTGAGCGCCCGGGCCTGCTGGCCGTCCAGGAGTCGATCCGCACCGGGCAACGGGTCAGCGGCCGGCCGCTTCTCCGGGCCGGAGCGGCCGCCCTGCTGGCCCGCATCGACCCGCGCCCGATGAGCGAGGAGGACGCCAGTGTCTGGGAGCTTCCCGACACGTGGCTGCAGGCGGGCACGCAGCTGCCCCTGCGCACTCGTTCGCTGCGGGTGATCGCCACACCGGGGCACACCCAGGGCCATGTCGTGTTCTACGACGAGAATGCCGGCGCCCTGTTCGCCGGCGACCACGTGCTGCCGCACATCACGCCCTCGATCGGCTTCGAGGTGCCGCCGGCCGAGTACCCGCTGCGCGACTACCTCGACTCGCTGCGGCTCGTCCGGTCGCTGCCAGACGCTCGCCTGCTTCCGGCCCACGGACCGGAGTCGCCGAGCGTGCACGCCCGGGTCGACGAGCTGCTCGACCACCACGAGGAGCGCCTCACCCAGACCGCCAAGGCCGTCGAGCAGGGCGCCGATACGGCGTACCAGGTCGCCCAGGTGCTGCACTGGACGCGCCGCCAGCGCCACTTCGACGAGCTGGACCTGCTCAATCAGGCGCTGGCCACGTCCGAGACGATGGCCCACCTGGACGTGCTCGTGCTGCGGGGCTGGTTGAGCGTGTCGATCTCCGAGGACGGCGCCGCGCACTACGCGGTCGCCTGACCGCCCGCCGCTACCGCAGCTCCTCGCGCCCCCGTTCCTTGGGGCCGTCGCCCCTATGCCGTGCTGCGCCAACGCTCCGACTTTGCATTCGCGATTGACGCTGCGAGCAGCAATCCGACCCAACATCGCGTCGATCTCGAATGCAAAGTCGGACGACGACGGACGGCGGTCGACTACTACTGGCGCTTCTGTCCGCTACTACGGCGTCGGATGACCGGTCGTCGAGGTCGACGGCGTCGGCGTTGGTGTCGGTGTGGGATCCGGTGACGTCGGAGTCGAGGTGGTCGGCGTCGGAGTCGGGGTGGTCGGCGTCGGGGTCGGCGTGGTCGGACTCGACGTCGGAGCCGTGCTGCCCGGGTCGGTCGAAGGGTGTGCCGTCGGTGTGGTCGGTGCCGAGGGCGACGGCGACGGCGACGGCGACGGCGTGGGGGATGACTTCTTGGTGCCGCCGCCGAACAGGCTGGTGCCGCTGCCCGATTGGTCGTGGATGACCTTGGTCAGGGGTCGTCCGGCGGCGAGCTCAATGCTCGTGACGATGCCGGCGACGATCAGGAACAGGCCGGCCGCAGCCAGAGCGGCTTTGCGCCACGTGAACGGGCGACGCGCCAGGACCGGATCCGCCGCAGCGGCCTCCGTTCGAGCGGGCAGCCGCCGAAACGCATCCGGGCGAACCGGAACGGCGCTCAACACGCGTTCGCGGGTGCGGCGGATGGAGTGGCTGTAGACGGCGTTACCGACGACGGTGACCACGCTGGCCAGCGCCGCGCCGATCACGGTGCCGCTGACGCCGAAGTAGGAGGCCGCGATGGTCGCGGTGACCGCGGCGAGCGTGCTGGCGACGATCTGGGTGACCGATAATTCCGGTCTGGTCCGGGGAGTCCCGCTCTCGTCCGGTGACGGCACTTCGGCAGAACTCATTACCGGCCAGTGTCCCGAGCGAAGCTGTGCGAACCCCAAACCGCCTCACGCCCCTCTCAGGCGATGAGCGCTTGCGCGAAGAGCCCGCCGGCCGCGACGCGGACGCGACGAAGTCGCGTTCGGCTCCGTGATTGCCCTCGAAGCGAAGTGAGTGGGGCGAGCGCGGATCCGACTCCGGCGGATACGTCAGTCAGCTGGCGGCAACGATGTCGGCCACCCGGTGGGCGATCTCGTCGGCGTGCTGGTGCGTCGCTGCCTCGACCATGACCCGCACCAGCTGCTCGGTGCCCGACGGGCGCAGCAGGATCCGGCCGTCGTCGCCGAGTTCGGCGCCGGCTTCGGCCACGGCAGCCGTGACGGCCGGCGCTTCGCAGGCCCGCGCCCGGTCGGCCACCCGCACGTTGACGAGCACCTGCGGCATCCGCCGTACGACGGAGGCGAGTTCGGCCAGCGACTTGCCGGACGAGGCCATGTAGGCCATGACGTTCAGGGCGGTGAGCAGGCCGTCGCCGGTGGTGGCCGCGTCGGTGAAGATGACGTGGCCGCTCTGCTCGCCGCCCAGGGAAAGCTGCCGGGCGCGCAGCTCTTCCAGGACGTACCGGTCACCCACTGCCGTCGTCACCACGGAGATGCCGGCGTCGCGCATGCCGTGGTGCAGGCCGAGGTTGCTCATGACGGTGGCCACGATCGTGTCGTCGCGCAGCTGTCCCGAGTCGCGCAGCGCCAGGGCGCCGAGGCCCAGGATCTGGTCGCCGTCGATGATGTCGCCGTCGGCGTCGACGGCCAGGCAGCGGTCGGCATCGCCGTCGTGAGCGATGCCGAGATCGGCTCCCTCGGCGACGACCCGCTTGGCCAGCTCGTCGATGTGCGTCGAGCCGACGCCGTCGTTGATGTTGATGCCGTCGGGCTCGGCGGCGACTGCGATCACGGTCGCGCCGGCCCGCCGATAGGTCTCGGGCGCGACCGCCGATGCGGCCCCGTGCGCGCAGTCGACCACGACGCGGACGCCGTCGAGGCGGGTCGGTACGGCGGCGAGCAGGTGGGCGATGTAGCGCTCGGCCGCGTCCTCGGCGTCGTGGACCCGTCCGATCGCCGCGCCGATCGGACGGCCCGTCGGCGGACCGGCGTCGACCAGCGCCTCGATCTCGGCCTCGATGTCGTCGGGCAGCTTGTGCCCCCCACGCGCGAACAGCTTGATGCCGTTGTCGGGCATCGGGTTGTGGCTCGCGGACAGCACGACGCCGAGGTCGGCCCCGAAGTCGGCGGTCAGGAAGGCGATAGCCGGGGTGGGCAGCACGCCCACCCGCAACACGTCCGCGCCGGCCGAGGCCAGCCCGGCCACCACGGCCGCCTCGAGCATCTCGCCGCTCGCCCGGGGATCGCGGCCGATCACGGCCAGCGGGCGATGCGAGGGGTCGTGCCCGATCAGCACCCGAGCCGCCGCCCCGGCGACGGCCAGGGCGAGCTCGGGCGTCAGGTCCCCGTTCGCGAGGCCGCGAACGCCATCCGTACCGAAGTACCGACCCACGGGAAGCGGATTACCGCTTCGAGTACTGCGGGGCCTTGCGAGCCTTCTTCAGGCCGTACTTCTTGCGCTCCTTGACGCGCGGGTCGCGGGTCAGGAAGCCGGCCTTCTTCAGCGCGGGACGGTCGTCGGGCTCGAGGAAGATCAGCGCCCGGGCGATCGCCAGGCGCAGCGCGCCGGCCTGCCCGGTGACGCCGCCGCCGCGAAGCGAGGCGATGACGTCGAACTGGCCGTCCTTCTCGAGGGTCACGAACGGCTCGCGGATGAGCTGCTGGTGCACCTTGTTCGGGAAGTAGGACGCGAGCGTGCGTCCGTTGAGCTTGAAGTCGCCAGTGCCCGGCACCAGCCGGACGCGGACGATGGCCTCCTTGCGGCGGCCGACAATCGGGACGGGCGTGGTCACTGGCTAACCTGCTTGATCTCGAAGGGCTGTGGCTTCTGGGCGCCGTGCGGGTGCTCGGGGCCGGCGTACACCTTGAGCTTCTTGAGCTGCCTACGTCCGATGGTGTTCTTCGGCAGCATGCCGCGGACAGCAAGCTCGATCACCCGCTCCGGGCGCCGCTCGAGCAGCTCGCCGACAGTGCGCCGGTGCAGACCACCCGGGTAGCCGGAGTGGCGATAGCGGTACTCGTCGCGCTTGTTGCCGGTGAGGGCGACCTTCTCGGCGTTGATGACCACGACGAAGTCACCGGTGTCGACGTGCTGGGCGAACTGCGGCTTGTGCTTGCCGCGCAGCAGCGTGGCGGCGTGGCTGGCCAGCCGACCGAGCACGATGTCGTTCGCGTCGATGACGTGCCACGCGCGCGTGACCTCGCCGGGCTTGGGGCTGTAGGTAGGCATGAGCTCTCTCTAATCGGTCTTCACGACGCCCTACGCGTCGCCCCCGCAGTCGACATCAGTCGGCGACCCCGGGACATGGCCGGTGGACCCGCCATAGGCACGTCCAACCGGCAACGATACCGGCGTGGCAGCGTCCCGGCCAAATCCGCCCGCCCGGGCCGCCTGGCGCTTGATGATCTCGGACGAATGGACCACGGGTGGTCCCTGGACCAGAGATGATCAAGGCCGCGCCTGGAACCGGCGCACGAACCGGCGCTGCCACGGGGTCTCGACCGCCCGTGAGTCGTGGCTCGCTCGGACGAAGGCCACCGCCTCGCCCGCGGGCACACCGTCGAGGACCGCCAGGCAGGCCAGGGCCGTTCCCGTCCGCCCGCGTCCGCCGCCGCAGGCGATCTCCACCCACTCGTCGGCCGAGCATTGCCAGGCTTCCACGAGCGCGATCCGGGCCGCGTCGCGGTCGGACGGCAGCCAGCGTCGTCCGCACCCCAGCCATCCATCTCAGCCGCGCACCACGTCCCAGTAGGCGTGCCGCACCGCGAGGCAGGTTCGCACGTGTCGCTGGTGGCCAGCAGCGAGGTCGGCGCGCATCGATTCGTCCGTGCTGGAGGACACGATGAAGTAGAAGCCGGTGAACACGCCGAGGAAGGCGCTCACCCGCAGCAGCTCGTTCGTGAGGACGTACTGATGGCCGGCCACGTTCCAGCTGGCCGCGATCCGCGGGCCATGCCCGAGCCAGCTCGCGATGGCCACCTTGTCGACGGTCAGCACGCCCAGGACCACGAAGAACGCGAAGATGATCATGGCGATCACGGCGGCGGTGATGACCTGGGCGAGCACCGAGACCGCCACGAGGTTGATCCGCTCGCGACGGCGCAGTCGCGGGGTGGCCAGCACCTGGAACTCGCGCCCGACCAGGCGGCCGTGGACCAGCCGGGGCGGCAACGCCGTGCGCAGCTCGTCGGCGTCGGTGAACGTGGCCAGCCGGTCCAGGTCGGGACGGGCCTGACGGGTCGCGAAGGCGGACGCCAACCCGAGGAACAGCAGCGTGGTGAGCACGAGCGGCAGCCCGTGCAGCCGCCCGATCGTCTGCCACACCTCGGTGCTGAAGAACGACAGCGTCAGTGCGACGAGCAGCAGCGGGATGACCTGCAGCATCGAACTGCTCCGACGCGTCACCGTCTGCACGAGCGAGCGCAGCATGAATCCGACGAGCAGGAACGGGCTGGTGATCAGCGCCCCGAACGCATTCAGCTTGGTGCGGTTCGGCACGAGCCCGGGCGCGCCGTTGGAGCGCAGCCACGACACCAGCGACGCGACAACCGGATCAGGCATCGGGCATTCATACCCTGGGCGGACCTCAGCGGGCGACGCGGCCCTCGTCGAACACGGCCTCGTCAGATTCGTAGACGATGCCGTCCGCACCGAATATCAGGAAGCGGTCGAGCGAACGCGCGAACCACCGGTCGTGGGTCACGGTCAGCACCGTGCCCTCGAACGCCTCCAGCGCCTCCTCGAGGGCTTCGGCGCTGATCACGTCGAGGTTGTCGGTCGGCTCGTCGAGGAGCAGCAACGTCGCCCCGGACAGCTCGATCAGCAGGATCTGGAACCGAGCCTGCTGCCCGCCCGACAACGACCCGAACGTCTGATCCCCTTGCTGGTTGATGCCGTAGCGCTTCAAGGCGCCCATCGCGCGGCCCCGTTCGACACCGGGCCGGCCGGGCTCACCGTGCCACAGGAGGTCGACGAGGGTGCGGTCCATCCATTCCGGGTGGGTGTGGGTCTGCGCGAACAGTCCGGGCACCACCCGGGCGCCGAGCTGGCACTGTCCATTGTGGAGGATGGGCTCGCCGGCGAGCAGCCGCAGGAAGTGCGACTTGCCGGCCCCGTTGGCGCCGAGCACGCCGACCCGTTCGCCGTAGAAGATCTCGGTGTCGAACGGTTTCATGAGGCCGGTGAGCTCGAGCTCCTGACACGTGATGGCGCGCTTGCCGGTACGCCCGCCGCGTAGCCGCATCGTGACGTTCTGCTCGTCGGGCTTGTCCGGCGGCGGCCCGACGGCCTCGAAGCGCTCCAGGCGGGCGAGCATCACTCGATATTTCGGCGCCATCGACTCGTGGTACTTCGCCTGCTGCTGCAGCGTCCGCACGAGTTCCTTGAGCCGGGCGTGCTCCTCTTCCCAGCGACGGCGCAGTTCGGCCATCCGCTCGTGCTTGTGGGTGCGGGCCTCGTGGTAGGACTCGAAGCCGCCTCCGTGCACCCACGTCGTGTTGCCCTCGACAGTGACGATGCGGTCGGCTACGCGAGCGAGCAGTTCCCGGTCGTGGCTGACGAACAGCACTGTCTTGGGGGTCTCGCGCAGCCGCTCCTCCAGCCAGCGCTTGCCCGGGACGTCGAGGTAGTTGTCGGGCTCGTCGAGCAGCAGCACCTCGTCGGGGCCCCGCAGGAGGGCCTCCAGGGCCAGGCGTTTCTGCTCGCCGCCGGACAGGGTCGTCAGCTCTCGGTACTTGGCCTCGTCGTAGGACAGCCCGAGCGCGGCCACCGTCACGGTGTCCCAGAGCACCTCGGCGTCGTATCCCCCCGCGTCGCCCCAGTGGGCGAGCGCATTGGCGTAGGCCATCTGCGTTTTCTGATCGTCGCGCTCCATGAGCACGATCTCGGCGGCCTCCAGGCCCTCCCAGGCGTCGCGCACTCGCTCCGGAGCGAGCTGGACGAGGAACTCCTGCACCATCGTGGCGTCGCGCACCGACCCGATGAACTGCCGCATGACGCCCAGCCCGCCGGATCGGGTGATCGCGCCGACCTGCGCCGGGATATCGCCGGCGATGATGCGCAGCAACGTGGTCTTGCCGGTGCCGTTGGCGCCGACCAGCGCCGCCTTGGCGCCTTCGCCGACCCGGAAATTGACGCCGTCGAACAGCGTGCGCCCATCCGGCAGTTGATGGCGCGCGCCAGCCACGTCGATATACCCCATGATTCGGTCAGTGTGCGTGACGGGCAGCTTTACCGCATCCGGATAAGCCCCGGACCGGCCCGAACTGGTCCGGATCGTGCAACTTTCTGCGATGTGAGACCGCAGGGGGTTGCCCGATCGGGGGAGGATCGAGTCATGCTCGATGCCCTCACCACCGCATTGCCGGACGGCGCCGTTCTGACCGATCCGGACGTCATGGCCGCCTATCGACAGGACTGGGCGCGCGACCCGAACGCCGGGCACCCGATCGCCGTCGTCCGGGCAACGGACACGGCCGACGTCGTGGCGACGCTGCGGTGGGCGACCGAGCACAGCGTGCCGGTGGTGCCGCGGGGCGCCGGCTCGGGGCTGTCCGGCGGGGCGACGGCCGTCGACGGCGGCATCGTCTTGTCGCTGGAGCGGATGCGTGACATCGACGTCGACCCGGCCATGCGGGTGGCGATCGCCCAGCCCGGAGCGCTCAACGTCGAGGTGAAGCAGGCCGCGGCCAAGCACGGGTTGTGGTACCCGCCGGATCCGTCCTCGTTCGAGATGTGCTCGATCGGCGGCAACGCCGCGACGAATTCCGGCGGGCTGTGCTGCGTGAAGTACGGGGTCACCACCGACTACGTGCTGGGCATGGAGGTCGTGCTCGCCGACGGAACGGCGCTGCGACTGGGCGGTCCGCGGATCAAGGACGTTGCCGGGCTCTCGCTCACCAAGCTGTTCGTGGGCAGCGAGGGCACGCTCGGCGTGATCACCGAGCTGACGTTGCGGCTGCTGCCGGCGCAGGCGCCGATGTCGACGCTCGTCGCGTCCTTCGCCTCGGTGGAGGCGGCGGCGTCCGCCGTGCTGGCGATCACCACCACGATGCGTCCGTCCACGCTCGAACTGATGGACAACGCGTCGATCAACGCGGTCGAGGACTACGTCTCGATGGGGCTCGACCGGGGGGCTCAGGCGCTGCTGCTCGCCCGCTCGGACGCCCCGGGCCCGGCGGCCGCGCACGAGATCGGCCTCGTCGAGGCCGCCTGTCGGGTCAGCGGCGCCACCGAGCTGTTCACCACGTCCGACCCCGATGAAGGCGAGGCGTTCGCGGCGGCCCGTCGGGCGGCGTTCCCGGCCCTGGAGCGCAAGGGTGATCTGCTGCTGGAGGACGTCGGCGTGCCGCTGCCCGCGCTGCCGGCCCTGGTGGCCGGCGTCGAGCAGATCGCTGTCCGCAACGACGTCCTGATCGCGGTCGTCGCGCACGCCGGCGACGGCAACACGCATCCGCTGATCGTCTACAACGCCGCCGATCCGGACGAAACGGCTCGCGCCCAGCGCGCGTTCGGCGAGATCATGGACCTCGCCATCTCCCTCGGCGGCACGATCACCGGCGAGCACGGGGTGGGCCGGCTCAAGAAGGACTGGCTGCCCGGCTACCTCGGCGAGGACGTGATGGCGCTGTCCCGGCGGATCAAGGACGCGCTCGACCCGGCCGGCATCCTCAACCCCGGCGCCGTCCTGTAAACGTGCCCGCTCGTCTCGATGTCACTTCCGTGATGATCTACGGGTTGTGGTCGCTGAGCCGCCACAACCCGTAGATCATCAGCGGAGGGGGCGGCGGTGATCCAGCGGGAAAAGGCGTCACCCTGGCGTGCGGAACACCTGCACCTCCGAGAGGGCCAGGTAGTTCGTCCCGGCGAGTTGCACCATCACGTACTGCCCCGTTGTCACCGAGGGAATCTTCGTCGGCCGGCCGATCGTTCCCGGCTGATGGCTCGACCAGACGCCGGGCTGGGCCGCCTGCTGCTCGGGTGCCAGCGAGTGGTCGAACGGCGTGCTCGAGACGAAGACCCAGTAGTCGGTGTCGCGGTCCGTGCAGCAGTCGGTGCGGTTCCAGAGGTTGATGCTGCTCAACGACTGCGCCGATCCGAGATCGACCTGCCACCAGGCGTTCTGGTCGAGGTCGGTGTGCGAGAGCGACCCGGCGCCGTACGAGCCGGCGGTGTTGCCGTCGACCGCATGTGCAGCCGGGCTGTCGAACGCGGTCGACGACTCGCTGGCGGCCTTGCCCTGGGCGATGTTCAACGAAGCGTCGTAGGTGTAGCTGTTGCTCGTCACCACGCTCGTTCCCGACGCCGTGGTGACGGTGACGTCGCCCTGGTAGGCGTCGGCGGGCAGCGTCGCGGCGAGCTGGTTCGAGCCGATACGGCGGACGCTCGTGGCCGGCGTGTCGTCGACGCGCACCGTCGAGGAAGGCGTGAACCCGGTGCCCGAAACCAAAACCTCGTGCGAATGGATGGGGCTGACCGCGCTCACCTGCGGCCGGTGCGAAGTAGCCAGCCCGCTGTACGGCGCCGACAGCCCGGCGGCGGCCAGGACGGCATCCGGGATGACGCCCGGACCCGGGTTCTGCACGATCAGTGTGTTCCCGCCGCCGTCGACGAAGTCGGTGCCCACGTGATCGCAGATGTACACGTTCAGCGGCCCGACGCGGTAACTGTTCTTGACGATGATGTGGCCGGTCGTCGAGCAGCCGCCGTTGAAGTTCCCCGAGTCGGCGTACTGGACGTTGCCGTCCATGACGATGTACGCGCTGCCCTCGTCGTTGTAGTTGGCGAAGCTCGTCGCCAAGCTGGCATAGGTGACATTCCCCTTCAGCAGTAGGCCGTGGTCGATGCTCTGCCCCTGCGGGCCGTTGGTGTAGATCGGCCCGCCGTCGGTGCGGATGCCCATCACGTTGTAGATGACGTTGTACGAGATGACGTTGTCGGCCATAACGTTCGGGTTGGTGAACGGCGTGTCGGCGTTGGTGTGCCAGCCGGCCCAGCCGAAGCTGATGCCGCTGTAGGGCAGGTCGCCGACCTCGTTGTGGGTGATCGTCGTCTTGCGCGAGTAACCGCCCCAGATGCCGACGGCGCCGGTGTATTCGGCACCGACGTCGTGCACGTAGTTGTCGCTGATCGTGTTACCGACGGCGATCTCGGCGCCGGACCTGACCTGAACGCCGGTGAGGTCGAGCACCTGCGAGCCGGCCACCTGGATCATCACGTACCGCCCGGCGGTGTCGGTGGGTACGGTCGTCCCGCCGCTCTGATGGCTCGACCAGACGCCGGGCTGGGCCACCTGCTGCTGCGGGGTCAGCCGGGTGTCGAACGGCGTCGATGAGACGAAAACCCAGTAGTCGCCGAGCGATCCCCGCGGCGTGATCACCGTTTGCCACAAGGGTTTCACCGCGCCGAGATCGACCTGCCACCTCGTCGAGGTATGCGACGTCCGGGCCCCTTGCGCCAGGTCAGTGGCGAACGCCGTGGGCTGCGGGTCGTCGGTTGTGCCGAACTCGATGCCGTTGCCCGACACGTCATGGATCTCGTTTCCGGAGAACAGGTCCCCACTCGCACCGTGGTATGCGCCGAGGCCGGCGCCACCGAGATGCTCGAACGTGCTGTCGAGCACGGACACGTTGCGCGTTCCGACGAGATCGACCGCGGCCGGCGGGCGGCTCCACGCCGCGAAGGGGCAGCTGCCGGCCGGGACGACGTACTGGCACAGGCCCTGGCTCGCCGAACCGCCCTCGCCGGTGACGTTCATGGTGGCCTGGATCTCGGCGAAGCCGTCGTTGCCGCTGGGCTGCAACCACGTGGCGTACGCGAAGGTGATACCGGCGAATGTGACGTCGTGCAAGGGGTTGTCGGCCGTCGAGGACGTGGTGAGCAGCTGCGCCAGCACCGGCGCGACGAAGTGCATCGACGCGACGTCGTCGGTCGGGCGGGCGTCGTAGTAGATGGTGTGCGCGGTCTGGTCGAGATACCAGGTGCCCGGTGACAGCAGCTCGTAGGCGTTCTCGATCGTCGTGGGCGTCGCCGAGGAATCCAGGCTGGGGAAGCCGCCGGACGGGTTGTCGCCATCGGGGGCGAGCGGCGTGCTCGGCAGGTCCATGTTCGACCAGCACGGCTCGCGCATGGTGATCGTCTTACCGCTGATGCCGGCCACGTCGCAGCGCGGCTGCGTCCACGCGCCGTGCCCGCCGTCGAAGACGAACTCGATGCTCGACGGGTTGCGCCACGACGCCATCGTGTCGTCGGCGGCGACGAACCCGGTCGCGGTCTGGGTCAGCGCCACTGGGCTGGATCCGGACGACCGCTGGATGCGGGTCCCGTCGGCGTAGAGCTGGCGGGTCTGCAGCCCGGCCGGCGCGGGAGCGCTCCACAACCCCCCGGCGCCCTGGTGCCAACCGGTGATCGACGTGCCGCCGCTGATCACCGGAGTAGCCCCGGGCAAGGCCTGCCAGACGATCGGGTGGCCCGGCGTCCCGGAGTCCTGCGGACCGAACACCAGCGGCGCGCTCAGCCGGTAGGTTCCGCCGGCCAGCAGGACCCGTCCACCGTGGCGCGCGACCGTGGTCTTCGCTTCGGTGATTGAGCAGGGGCGATTCGCCGAGCACGCGCTGCCGGATCCGTTCGGGGCGGCGTAGACGTTGGTGGTGGCTGCGTCCGCACTGGTCGCCACGGCGAACGAGGCAACCAGAGCGACCAGAGCGAGGACGGGGCGCAAGCGGACCATGGGGTGATCGTCCTTTCGCGGTAAGGGAATTCAGGCGGCTGTATCGGAGTGGATCAGCCTGATCACGGCCTGGCTCACCGTGTCGTAGCGGTGGTCGTTGTCGATCTCGCCGGTGATCGCGTGGTCGCGCATCACCAGGATCCGGTCGGCGAGGGTCACCATCTCGGGCAGGTCGGAGGAGATGAGCAGGATGGCGAGCCCGCTGGTCGCCAGCCCGGCGATGAGCTCGTGGAACGCCGCCTTCGTGCGGACGTCGATGCCGACCGTCGGCTCGTCGATGACGAGGATGTCGCAGTCAGCGGCCAGCCACTTGGCCAGGCTGAGCTTCTGCTGGTTGCCGCCGGAGAGCTGTCCGGCCAGCTGCCGGGGTCCCGAGATCCGCAGCCCGAGCTGCTCGACGTAGGTGCTCACCAGCTCGTCCTCGGCCCGGTCGCGCACCACGCCGTGGCGGGCCAGCCGGCGCCACACCGTGACCGCGACGTTGCGGCTGACCGGCTGCTGCAGGAACACCCCTTCCTCCTTGCGGTTCTCGGTGACATAGCCGATGCGGTAGCGGTGCAGCGCGTCGCCGACGTTGCGGATGTGCGCGACCTTGCCGTGCACGCGCACCGTCCCGGCCGTGATGCGGTCCAGGCCGAGCAGCGCGCGGGCCAACTCGCTGCGCCCGGCGCCCACCAGGCCGTACAGGCCCAGGATCTCGCCCGGACGCAGGGTGAGCGAGACGTCGAGGTGGCCGCTGGCCGTGGCCACGTCGACGAGCTCCAACGCCGGCGCCGCCGCCCGATCTACCGTTCGCGCGGCGAGCGAGATGTCGGCGTGCGCGCGGCCGACCATCAGATCGACGATCTCGCCCCGCGTGTAGCCGGACAAGGATTGGGCCTCGGCGACGCTGCGCCCGTCGCGCAGCACCGTCACCGTGTCGGCGACGGCGAACACCTCCTCGAGCTTGTGGCTGACCAGCACCACGACCCGGCCCTGATCGCGCAGCCGGCGGACCACGGCGAACAGGTGCTCGGACTCCTCCGGGGTGAGCGATGCGGTCGGCTCGTCCAGCAGCAGGACGCGGCTCTCGACGGCCAGCGCCTTGGCGATCTCGACCAACTGCAGCTGCGCGACGGACAGTTCCGAGGCCGGACGGTCCAAGCGCAGGTCGACGTCGAGCTGGGCCAGGCAGGCCCGGGCGGTGTCGCGCATCGCGGCCCGGTCGACGAACCCGAAGCGGCTGCGCACCACCTGCAGCGCGATGTTCTCGGCGACGGAGAACGCCGGGATCAGGTTGCGTTCCTGGTGGACGACACCGATGCCGGCGCGTTGCGCGTCCAGCGGTCCGGAGAAGTGCCGCTCGGCGCCGCCGATCAGGATTCGCCCGGCGTCAGGCCGGTACACGCCGGTCACGATCTTGATCAGCGTGCTCTTGCCGGCGCCGTTCTCGCCCAGCAGGGCATGGACGGTGCCGGCCTCCAAACGCAGGTTGGCGCCGTCGAGGGCCCGGACACCGGGGAACACCTTGACGAGCCCTTCGGCGGTCATGATCATGGCGAGCCCCCCGGTACCCGGCTGCGCAACTGGCTGATCAGCACCGCGCCGAGCACGACGGCGCCGACGATCAGGTCCACCCAGCGCGGGTTGATGCCGTACTGGGCCTGGGCGACGTCGACCAGCCGGACGAGGAACGCGGCCAGGCAGGTACCGAGCACGCTGACGACGCCGCCGGCGAGCGCGACCCCGCCGATGATCGGCGCGGCGAAGCTCGGCAGCAGCAGGTCGTCGCCGATGCTGGCGTTGACCGATCCGGACGAGGCGACGATGAACACGCCGGCGACTCCGGCGAGCAGGCCTGACAGCGCGTGCGCGATCACGATGCTGCGGTCGTTGGAGATGCCGGACAGTCGCGCCGCCAGCGGGTTGCCGCCACTGGCCAGCAGCCGTCGGCCGACCGTCACCCGCCGGAAGAACACGGCGAGCAGGCCAGCCACGATCACCGCACCGATGAAGATCGCCGGCACGCCCAGCACTGATCCCTGGCCGAGCCGGACCAGTTGCGGCGAGTAGTTCTGAAACGTCGCCGTGCCGTGCACGCCGAATCGCAGCCCGGAGATGATCGTCATCGTCGCGAGCGTCACGATGAATCCGTTGATTCTCGTCAAGACGACGAGTAGGCCATTGACCGTGCCGACGCCGAGGCCCACCACCAGCGCCGCCGGCACCGCCAGCCACGCCGGCCAGCCGGACTGCACCATGAGATAGGCGGTGATGACCGAGCAGAACCCGGTCAGCACCCCGACGCTGAGGTTCATCTGCCCGACGCCGAGCACCACCATCTGGGCCAGCCCGATCACCATCGGCACGGCCAGGAACTGGAACAGCGCCTTGAGGGTGTCGGCGGTCAGCAGGTTGCCGTGCGTCGTCGACGCCAGCACGGTGAACCCCACCGCGGCCAGGACGGCCAGGGTGAACTCGGTGCTGCGCAACGAGGTCTGAATCGTCGCCCGGTCGAAGCGTTCGAGCACGGTCATATGCGGGCCCCTCTCCGCTCGGCGAGGACGTGCCGGACCCGATCCAACGACAGCGCCGCGAGCAGGATCAGGCCGATGAACACGTTCAGGTCCTGCACCTGGAACTGCAGCAGGTTCAGCCCGGTCTGGATGACCTCGGTCAACGTCGCGCCGAGGATCGTGCCGATCACGCTGACCGCGCCGCCGGCGAGCAGCGTGCCGCCGAGCACCGGGCCGAGGAAGGACGGGATCAGGAACTGGTCGCCGATGTTGGCCGAGAACGCGCCGTTGTTGGCGGCCAGCAGGAATCCGGCCAGGCCGGCGAGCAGCCCGGACAGCGCGTGGGCCTGCACGATGCGCCGTCCGGTCGGGATGCCGGACAACGCCGCTGCGCGGAGGTTCGACCCGGTCATGAGGATCTCGCGGCCGATGCGGAACCGCCGGAACAGCAGGCCGACGACCACGGCCGCGACCAGCGCGATCGGCACGACCAGCGGCACCTGCGGCCCGCACACGTTGCCGCTGCAGTAGTCGCTGAACGTGTCGAAGCGCAACGCGTCCATGCCGGCCGGACGGACGTGGAACGCCACCCCGTCGCTGAATCGGCTGTACAGCAGCGACACCAGGCCCAGCAGGCCGAAGTCCAGGGCCAGCGTCACCACGAAGGAGTTCACCCCGGTAGCCGCGATGATCCAGCCGGCCAGGGCCCCGACGAGGGCGCCGACGGCCAGCCCGACGAGCAGGCCCACCACCAGCGGCGCCGACCACTTGTCGTAGGCGTACCCCGTGGCGAATCCGGAGATCGCCGCCATCCGGCCGACGGCCATGTTCATGTGGCCCAGCGAGAGCACCGCCAGCTGGGCCAGCCCGACGACCACGAACACGCTCAGGTCGGCTTGCATCGGCACGATGGTCAGGTCGACGTTCAGGAACGACGACCGCAGCGAGGAGAACACCACGACGAGAACGGCGATCACGACGAGCAGGCCCAGCCGCGGGTTCGCCCAGAACGGCAGGGTGGCGACCGTCGGCCGGACCTCGGTCTGCGGTTCCATGACGTCAGTGACCATCAGGCGATCCGGAGGTTGTCGATGGCGTCGAGATCCCAGTCGATGCCGAGCCCGGGCGCGGCCGGTACGAGCGCGTGGCCGTCGACGATCCCGACCTCATGGCGGGTGACGGCGCGCAGCTGCGGGATGTGTTCCAGATAGCGGCTGTTCGGCACCGCCGCGCAGAGGCTGACGTGCAGCTCCATCAGGAAGTGCGGGCATACCAGGACGTTGTGCGCCTCGGCCAGGTGCGCCACCTTGAGCCACGGCGTGATGCCGCCGACCCGGGCCACGTCCACCTGCACGATGCCGGCCGCGCCGCGCGCGAGGTACTCGGCGAAGTGGCCGATCGAGTACATCGACTCGCCGACCGCGATCGGGATCGTGGTCGATCGGGCCAGCCGTTCGTGGCCAGCTACGTCGTCGGCGGGCAACGGCTCCTCCAGCCAGAACAGGTCGACCGGCTCGAGCAGGCGGGCCCGCCGGATGGCCTCGGCCGCGGTCAGCGACTGGTTGGCGTCCACCATCAGGTCGACGTCGGGGCCGACGGCGGCGCGCAACGCGGTGAGCCGTTCGACGTCCTCGGCCGGCGACGGCTTGCCGATCTTCACCTTGACCCCGGTCATTCCCGCGGCCAGCGCCGCCTTCGCACCCTCGATGATCTCGTCAATGCTCAGGTGCAACCAGCCGACTTCCGTGTCGTACAAGGGGATTCTGTCCTTGGCGCCGCCGGCGAGACGCCACAGCGGCAGGCCGGTGTGCTGGCCTCGCCAGTCCCAGACGGCGGTGTCGACGGCGGCCAGCGCCAGCGAGGTGATCGCGCCGACGGCGGTCGCCCGGGTCGTGGAGTGCAGGTCGCGCCAGATCGCCTCGACGTCTCGCGCGTCGTGACCGACCAGCCTCGGCAGCAGGTAGTCGGTGAGCAGCGCCAGCACGGCGGAGCCCCCGGTGCCGATCGTGTACGAGTAGCCGCGTCCGCTGCCGCCGTCATCGGTCGTCAACTCGACGAAGATCGTTTCCTGCTTGAGGAACGATTGGGACGCGTCCGTGCGGACCGTCTCGACCGGGATGTCGACCAGGTACGCCGTAGCGCTGGTGATGGATGACACGGGCTGCTCCCCTGACCGCGCGGCCTACTTGCAGGACAGGTACTTGGCGTCGAAGTCCTGTTTCAACTGGTCGGTCTTCTGTTGGCGCTCGGCGTCGTAGCTGGCCAGGTTCGCCTTGGTGACGACGAAAGATCCGGAGTCGACGATCACGCCCGGGGTCGTCATCGTGCACCCGCTGGCGAGCTTCGTCAGCGCGTACGAGCCGACGTAGGCCTGACCGACCGGGTTCTGCAGCACCGACGCGGTGACCGACCCGTCCTTGATGCCGGCCAGGATCGTCGCGTCGTCGTCGATGGCGATGACCTTGATCGGCAGCTTCGACTGCTTGACCGCGGCCGCGGAGGCGACGGCCGGGTTGTACGCGGTGTTGACGATTCCCTGGATCTGGCTGCCCTTCGCGGCGAGCAGGTCGGCGACGGCCTTCTGCGCGGTCTGCAGGTCGGTGTCGATGTCGGTGACCGTCTGGATCAGCTTGACCTTGCCGCCCGTCTCGGCGACAGCCTTCTGCACGCCGGCGACCCGGCGCTGGGTGTTGGAGTCGACCTTGTTGCCGGTCAGGTGGACGAGATTGCCCTGGCCGCCCATGGCGTCGATCGCCGTCTTGGCCGCCTTGTACGCCGCGGCCTCGACGTCGGTCGACAGGCAGAACGCCGCGTCGTCGGTGCTGCCGGCCGGGCAGGACGCGAGCGAGGCGACCTGGAAACCGCGCCGCTTGAGGTCGGTGAAGGTCGAGTTGATGTTGTCGGGTGACACGCCGAACACCCCGAACGCGTTGTAGCCCTGGGCAGCCAGCGACTTGAGCACGTCGTTCTGCTTCGTCTGGTCCCAGCCGGCCGTCTCGTTGAACGTGACGGCGCCGACCCCGAGGTCCGACTTGATCTTGCCGAGATTCGCTTTCCACGGCTGGAAGTACGGATGCGGGCCGCCGGGCACGAGTGCGATCTTTACCTTGCTCGCGCTCAGACCGCTGCTCGACCCGGTCTTGGCGTCACTGCGCTTCGAGCACGCGGCGGCGGTGGCCACGAGGGCCAGCGCCGCTACCGACGCCGCGAACCGGACGCTGAGCTTGTGGGACATGGTCGCTCCTCTGGGCGGGCGCCGACTCGGCGCGGTCAGGCGGACAGGTCGACGTAGGGCAGCAGGGCATCCGGGTAGCCCAACCCCGCCGGCAGGGCGATGCCCGGGCCGACCGGTGCGTGGACGTACCCGTGGGCGTCCACCTCGGGCTTCTTCGGGACGGGATTGCTCGTGATCAGCGACTCGTAGTAGGTGGTGTTGCTGATGGCCATGCAGAGGTGGCGGCTGGCCATCTCGTCGCCCAGCACCTCGGCCCGCAGCCGGAAGGCGTCAGCGAGGTGCGCGGTGCGCATCGCCCCGGTGATACCGCCGCGCGTCGACGCGCTGGCCCGCACGCCGAAGGTGGCCGCCCCGGCCGCGATGAAATCCGCGGAGTTCAGGTGCGCGCCGTCCGAGGTCTCGGCGACCAGCAGTGGGACGTCGACGGCCCGGGCGAGGTGGCCGTATGCGGTGACGCTGAACTCCCGCATCGGCTCCTCGTACCAGAGGTAGCCGGCGTCAGCGAGCGCCCGCCCGAGGTAGATCGCGTCGGGCAGATCGAAGCCCGCGGACCCGTCGTACATCAGCGGGACGGCGTCGCCGACGTGCTCGCGCAACCGCGCGCACAGCAACGCGTCGGCGCGGGCATCGCCCCAGGCGTGCAGCTTCACGGCCTGGTAGCCGAGGGCCAGGCACTGGTCGGCGACGTCGAGGTACTCGGCCACGTCGGCGAAAGTCACCGTCGAGGCATAGGCCGCGATCTTCGTCCGGAACCCACCGAGCAGCTGCCAGGTCGGCCAGCCCGCGGTGCGCCCCGCGAGATCCCACAACGCGACGTCGACGAGCCCCAGCGCCGGCAGCGGCATCTCCTCGGTGCGGTCGAGCTCCCAGACGCGGTGCCAGAGGAGCTCGCGTTGCAGCGGATCAGCGCCGAGAAGTTCGGTGCGCAGCACGCGGTCGGTGAGGTCCTCGATCGCAGCGGCCATCCCGGGCCGGGTTGTGAGCGCCACGCCTTCGATGCCCTCGTCCGTGCCGATGCGCAGCCCGGCCGCCTCACCGTCCGGGGAGGAGCCGAGTAGGCCACGGCGCCAGGAGAAGGGTGGGTCCGCACCGGGCAGCGGAACTCGGTAGGTGTCCACGTGGGTAATGCGCACGAAATCTCCCTCGAATGCCGCTGGCACGGCCGGGTAAGATTCGTGCAACATAATTCGTAATACGAATGTCGTCAAGAGCCGTGTCATCTATGCTGGCCGCACTGTCGCCAGCCAGCTCCGCCAGCCGGTTTTGGTCAGTCGAACGGCTCAGGGCCGGTCCGGTGACCAAAACCGGTCGGGCCAGCCAAGGAGGGAACGCGCGGTGTCCCAGCCCGAGAGCGTCCAGATTCCGCCGGACGGCTCCCCCGGGGCGGCGGCCTGGCCGCGGCGTCCGCAGCGCCTCGCGACCGCCGTGGTGGCCGACCTCGTCGACCGGATCGTCGGCGCGGAATTCGCCGAGGGAACGGCGCTGCCGATCGAGCCGGTGCTGTGCGAGCGGTATGCCGTGAGCCGCACAGTGATCCGCGAGGCGGTGAAGGCGCTGGAGGCGATGCGCCTGGTCCGCGTCTTGCAAGGGCACGGCACGACCGTGCGCCGCTTCGAGGACTGGGACCTGCTCACCCCCGTCGTCCTCGCCGCGACCGTGCGCCACGACGCCGAGCTGTCCATCCTCGACGACTTGATCGACGTGCGCTGCACACTCGAGTCGCAGATGGCCCGCCAGGCCGCCGGGCGCGCCACCGACGCCCAGCTCGAGACGATCGGGACGGCGTTCTCGCAGCTGGCGTTCGAGGTCGCCGACCCGGCGCGTTATCTCAAGGTCGACCTCGACTTCCACGACGCGATCATGGCGGCGTCGGGCAACCGCCTCGGGCGGGCGATCATCCACAACATCAACGCCGAGGCCTTCCGCAGCTTGCGCTACATCGGGGAACCGACGAAGGAGGAGTGCGAGCTCTCCAACGTCGCCCACCTGGCGGTGTGGGAACGCATCGGGGCGCGCGACGCCGACGGCGCCTCGCAGGCGATGAACGACCACATCCTCGGCTCCTGGCAGCGCCGCCGCCCCACCCGTACCTAGGCGGCCCACCGTACCTAGGCGCCCACGCATCGAATCCGCGTCCACCCCTCGTTGAGTGGTGCGTTATAGCGCGAGTGGTGCGTTGTAACGCACCACTCGACGGATAGCGCACCACTCGACGGGATGGAGCACCCGGGTCGACGGATGGGGCTCCGCGCCCCGAGCGGCCTCACGTCGCGACTCGGGTGGCCGAGGCCCGCAGTGCGGCAGCCGCCTCGGCGGGCAGGCTCGGGTCTACGCGCCGGCCGGCGACGAAAACGGCGTCGACGTTGCCGGGATGCGCACCCGTCACCACTGTCCCGATCGGGTCGTGCAGAGCCCACGAAGAGGTGCTCGCCGCCGTGCCACCGGCGGTCGCGCGCGCGGCCACGGAGGCACTGCGACAGGTCTTCGCGGCGACGGATCGGCCGCACCGCTGCTGACCGTCGCCGTCGTCAGGTGGACCGGCGGCGCCGGACGACGATCAGCAGGACGAGCAGGGCAACGGCCACCGGAGCGAGCCGTTTCGCGATGGCCGGCCCGGCCGATGCGACCAGATCGATCGGCTGGGCCGCGGCCGGCTCGGGAACCACCTCCACCGATGGGGCTTCGACCGGCGAATCAGTCGGCGCTCCGGCGGCGCCCGCGGCGCCCGCGGCGAGCTGGCCGGCAAGGCAGTCGGCGAACTGACCGATCAGCTTGTTGCCGACATCCGCCATCACCCCACGGCCGAACTGCGCCGGCTTACCGGTGATGTTCAGATCCGTGACGACGTCCACCCGCGTCGTCTCGCCGGACGCGCGCAGCGTCGCCGCGACGCGAGCGGCGGCCGTGCCGTTGCCTCGGGCGTCGCGGCCCTGTGCGTCGATAACCGCTCTATGCGCGCCTTCGTCCTTCTCGATGAAGCGGGCTTTCCCTTTGTAGGTAAGGCCGATCGGGCCAAGTCGCACCTTCACGGTGCCGGTGAAGTCGTCGCCGTCAACCGAGTCGAGCACCGCCCCGGGCATGCACGGCGCGACCCGTTCGATGTCGAGCAGGACGCGCCACGCGTCGTTGACGCCCACCGGCACCGTGAAGGAATGCTCCAGCTGCACTAGACACCAGCCGCGGCGAGGACGGCTCGTCGGACCAGCACCGTGGCCAGGTGGTTGCGGTAGTCGGCGGCCCCGGACAGGTCGCTCGGCGCGTGCGTGCCGTCGGCCGCGTGGTCGGCGGCCGCCTGCACCGCGTCGACCGAAGCGGACACCCCGGCCAACGCCTGCTCGGCGGCAGCCGCCCGCAGCGGCGTCGGGCCCATGTTGGTGAGCCCGACGCGCGCCTCGGCGATAGCCCCGTTGCTACGCCGTACCGCGGCCGCCACCCCGACGATCGCCCACGCCTGCGCGACCCGGTTGAACTTCTCGTAGTGGGTCGCCCAGCCGTCCCCCAGCTTCGGGATCCGGATCGACGTGAGCAGCTCGTCCGGTGACAGGGCCGTCGTCAGGTAGTCGACGAAGAAGTCCTTCGCCGCGACGGTCCGCGAGCCAGAGGGGCCGATTACCTCGAGCGAGGCGTCCAGGGTCAGCGCGATGGTCGGCAGATCGCCGGCCGGGTCGGCGTGCGACAACGATCCGCCGAACGTGCCGAGATGACGCACCTGCCGATCGCCGACGCTGGCCGCCGCCTGGGCGAGCAGCGGCGCATGCCGACCCACCAGCGGATCGCGCACCACCTCGTCGTGCGTCGTCATCGCCCCGATCACGATCGCGTCGCCGTTGTCGCGTACCCCGCGCAGATCGGGGATCCGGCCGAGGTCGATCAGCACCGAGGGGTAGGACATCCGCATCCGCAGCACCGGCAGTAACGACTGCCCGCCGGCCAACACCTTGCCGTCCTCGCCCGCCTCGGCCAGTGCGGCGACGGCGGAGTCCACTGTGGACGGTCGTACGTAGTCGAACGCCGCCGGGATCATCGCGCACCGCCTTCCTGCAGCGCCCGCCACACGCGTTCCGGCGTGCACGGCATCGGGACGTCGGTGACGCCGAACGGTCGCAGGGCGTCGACCACGGCGTTGACCACCGCCGGGGTCGACGCGATGGTGCCGGCCTCGCCAACCCCCTTTACGCCAAGGGGATTCGTCGTGGCCGGGCTGGTCGTGCGGTCGGTGGTGAACGACGGTAGGTCCATCGCCGACGGCACGAGGTAGTCGACGAGCGTGCCGGTCGTCAGGTTGCCGTCGTCGTCGTACACGGCCTCCTCGTACAGCGCTTGGGCGATGCCTTGCGCCAGTCCGCCGTGCACCTGGCCCTCGACGATCAGCGGGTTGATCACCTCGCCGACGTCGTCGACGCAGACGTACTTGCGGATCGTCACCCGCCCGGTCTCGGTATCGACGTCGGCGGCGCACAGGTGCGTGCCGTGCGGGAACGACAACGACACCGGGTCGAACGTCGCGTCGGCGTCCAGGTTCGGCTCGACGCCCTCGGGCATGTCGTGCGCCGCGAACGCCTCGAACGCGATCTCCTGAATCGTCTTGCCGGTGCCGGGCGTCCCGCGAACACTGAACGTCCCGTCGGCGAACTCGACGTCGTCCTCGCTGGCTTCGAGCATGTGGGCCGCGACGCGACGCGCCTTGTCGACGACGCGCAGCGTGGCGTTCGAGACGGCCACCGCGCCGACCGCCACCGAGCGCGAACCGTAGGTGTCCCAGCCGCGAGGCGAGGACTGCGTGTCGCCGTGCAGGATCTCGATGTCCTCGAACGGCACGCCGAGCCGATCGGCCACGATCTGGCTCCAGGCCGTCTCGTGGCCCTGGCCGTGCGGGCTGGTGCCGGTGACGACCTCGACCTTGCCCGTCGGCAGCACGCGCACCGACGCGTGGTCCCATCCACCACCGGCGTAGCGCAGCGCGCCGAGCAACCGCGACGGCGCCCAGCCGCACATCTCGGTGAAGGTCGAGATGCCCAGGCCCAGCTGTACCGGGTCGTGCCGGGCCCGCCGCTCGGCCTGCTCCTTCTGCAGCTCATCCCACCCGATCAGCTCGAGCGCGCGATCGGTCGCTGCTTCGTAGTTGCCGCTGTCGTAGGTCAGCCCGGCGACAGTCGTGAACGGGAACTCGTCGTGCGTGATCCAGTTCCTGCGGCGCAGATCCATCGGATCCAGGCCGAGCTCGGCGGCCAGCTCGTCGACGATCCGCTCGATGGCGAACGTCGCCTCGGGTCGGCCCGCCCCGCGGTATGCGTCCGTCGGCGTCTTCGTCGTGAACACGCCGTCGCACACGAAGCGGTACGCGTCGAACTTGTAGATCGCGTTGTACATGAACGCGCCGAGGATCGGGATGCCCGGCGTGACCAGCCGCAGGTAGGCGCCCATGTCGGACAGGATGTGCACGTCCAGCCCGGTCATCGTGCCGTCGCGCCGGGCGGTGATCGTGATGTCCTGGATCTGGTCGCGCCCGTGGTGCGCGCTCATCAGCGACTCGGACCGCGACTCGGTGTACTTGACCGGCTTGCCCAGCCGGCGCGCCACCAAGGTGCACAGGAACTCCTCGGGCGTCACCTGCAGCTTGCCGCCGAATCCGCCGCCCACGTCCGGCGCGATCACCCGCACCTTCTGCTCGGGGATGCCCAGCGACAGGGCGAGCATCGTCCGCAGCACGTGCGGAATCTGGGTCGACGACCACACCGTGACGCCGTCGCCGTTCGGCTGGACGACCGTCGAGCGGGGCTCCATGAACGCCGGGATGAGCCGCTGCTGGCGGAAGCGACGGGTAACGGTGACCTCGGCGTCGCGCAGCACGTCCTCGATCGGACGCCCGGTGCCGGCCGCGCCCGACTCGAACTCCCACGTGAACGACTTGTTCGACGTCTGCTCGGGGTGGACGAGCGACGCGCCGTCGGCCAGGGCGGCCTCCATGTCGAGCACGGGCGGCAGCTGCTCGTAGTCGATATCGATCGCCTCGAGAGCGTCCTGCGCGGACGCCTTGTCGCGACCGACCACGATCGCGACCGCTTCGCCGACGTGGTTCACCTGGTCGACGGCGATGCTCGGGTGGTTGGGGATGACGGTGTCCTCGGTGACCGGCCAGGCGCACGGGATGGTGCCCTGCGTGTCCTTGAAGTCCTGCCCCGAGAACGCCGCGATCACGCCGGGCCGGGTCAACGCCCCGGACACGTCGACGTTCGTGATGCGGGCGTGCGCCATCGGGCTGCGCAGGATCGCCAGGTGCAGCAGGCCGGGCAACGTCAGGTTGTCGGTCCACGTGGTCCGGCCGGTGATCAGGTGCGCGTCCTCCTTGCGCTTGCGCGCCTGACCGATCTCAGCGGGACGCTCGGCGGTGGCCGTCATGACGCACCTGCCGCCGACTGGATTGCCCGGACGATGTTCTGGTAGCCGGTGCAGCGGCACAGGTTGCCCTCGATGCCCTCGCGCACCTCGGCGTCGGTCGGGTGCGGGTTCTCGCGCAACAGATCGCAGGCGGCCATGATCATGCCGGGCGTGCAGAAGCCGCACTGCAGCGCGTGCTCGTCGTGGAAGGCCTGCTGCATCGGATGCAGCGCGCCGTCCGCGCCCTCGAGCCCCTCGATCGTGGTGACCTCGCGCCCGTCGGCCTGCACGGCCAGCACCGAGCAGCTCTTCACACTGCGACCGTCCAGCAGGACGGTGCAGGCTCCGCAGTTGCTCGTGTCGCACCCGACCACGGTGCCGACCTTGCCCAGCCGCTCCCGCAGGTAGTGCACCAGCAGCAATCTGGGCTCGACTTCGTCACGGTATGCGACGCCGTCGACCGTCACGCTGACCTGAGTCATGGGACCTCCTGGGCATGAAGTTGTGTGCTACACCACACAAGCCCGGCCGGCCAGGGTTGGCAAGTGGCTGCTCGATCTTGAGACGTTCAAGCGTCGGCGATGACCCGGACGAGCTGCTCGAACGCGACCAGGTTGTGACCGGCCACGAGGTGATCGACGTGCGGCAGGGCGGCGACCATGCCGCCGGTCACCGGCTCGTATCCCGGTTTCCCGCGATGCGGGTTCACCCAGATCACCGTGTGCGCGAGTCGGGCCAGGCGCGCCACCTGTTCGCCGAGCCGGGCCGGGTCGCCCCGTTCCCAGCCGTCCGAGCACAGGACGGCGACCGCTCCCCGCGCCGCGCCGCGCTGGCCCCACAGATCCAGGAACGCCTTGAGCGAATCGCCGAGCCGGGTGCCGCCGCTCCAGTCCGGGATCGCGGCGCCGGCCGCCTGCAGCGCCGCGTCGGGATCGCGCTGGCGCAGCTCGCGGGTGACGCGGGTGAGCCGAGTGCCGAGCGTGAACACCTCGACGTTGAACGGGGCCACCCGCACCGCCGCGTGCGCGAACCGGAGCAACGCGTCGGCGTAGGGCTCCATCGAGCCGCTGACGTCGGCGAGCAGCACCAGCCGGCGAGGCTTGCGGCGCCGGGCCTTGCGGGCCAACCGGCTCGGCTCGCCGCCCTGGTGCAGCATCCGCCGCACCGTCCGTCCCAGATCGACGGCGCCTCGGGACGCCGGACCATACCGCCGGGTACGGCGCCGGCCGACCTGCGGGGCCAGCAACGCGAGCAGCCGGCGTACCTCGTCGCGCTCGGCGGCGCTCAGCGTGGACACGTCCCGGTGCCGCAACACCTCCTGCCGACTGGCCACCGTCGCCCGGGGCGAGCCGCCGTCCGGCTCCGCCCCGCCGCCGTCCCCGTCGTCCAAGGGGACGGCCCGCAATCGCACCGCCGTGGGACGGGGCCGCGGCGCCGGAGCGCCGACACCGCCGAAGTACGCGGCGAACGCGGCGTCGTACCGCTCGAGGTCGGCCGGGTCACCGCACAGGGTGAGCCGCCCGGCCCAGTACGTGTCGGCCGGGTTGGCGACGTCGAGGTGGTCCAGGGCAGCAACCATCGCCTGGACGCGGTCGGGGGTCGCCGGCACCCCGGCGTGGCGCAGCGTGCGGGCGAAGCCCAGCACTATGTCGACGGCGTCGGCCATCTACGCGCCGATCAGCTCGGCCAGCACCGTCTCGCGCACCCGCACCGCATCCTCGTGGTACTTCAGCACGGCGCCCAGCGTGGCGGCGGCGTTCTCGACGTCGAGCGAGCGAGCGCCGAGCAGGTGCAGCGCCTGGGCCCAGTCGAGCGACTCGGCCACTCCGGGCGGCTTGAGCAGGTCCGCCTCACGCAGGCCGGCGGTCACGCGGGCGACGTCACGGGCCAGGCGCTCGGCGACCTCGGGCTGCCGGCGTCGCAGGATGGCCACCTCGCGCTCGTAGGTCGGGTGGGCCACCCAGTGGTAGAGGCAGCGCCGCTTCAGCGCGTCGTGCACCTCGCGGGTTCGATTGGACGTCAGCACGACGAGGGGCGGGGTGGACGCCCTGATCGTTCCGATCTCGGGGATCGTCACCGCATTGTCGGCCAGCACCTCGAGCAGGAACGCCTCGAACTCGTCGTCGGCCCGATCGATCTCGTCCACGAGCAGCACCGACGGCGCGTGCTCGATGGCCTGCAGGATCGGCCGGGCGACCAGGAAGCGCCGGTCGTACAGCGACCGCTCGAGTTCCTCGGCGTCGTGCTGGCCGGCCGTCTCGGCCGCGCGCAGGTGCAGTACCTGACGCGGGAAATCCCAGTCGTACAAGGCCTGCGCGGCGTCGATGCCCTCGTAGCACTGCAGCCGAACCAGCCGGGCGTCGAGCACCGTGGCCAGGGCCTGGGCCAGGCTGGTCTTGCCGACGCCAGGGTCGCCCTCCAGGAACAGCGGCCGATGCATGCGCAACGCGAGGTACGCCGCGGTCGCGAGCCCCTCGTCGGGCAGGTACCCGGTGCGATCCAGCGCAGCCGCGAGCGCCGCGGGGTCGGTCACGGCAGCGTCCATCCGTTCAGTGTCCTCCGCGACGGGCCAGGAGGTAGCAGCGTCGGCTCGGATACTCGGCGCCCGGATGGGGTTCGCGCTCGAGGCGGGCGACCTCGACGAAGCCCGCGCTCGTCAGGCCGGCGGCGACATCGTCCGGGCCGAGGTAGTAGTGGGTCAGCTCGACCGGCTGCCCCATGAACTCCTCCATCGTGCTGACGTCGCCGGGCGCGTGGCTGGCATCGCTGACATGGAACGCGAGCAGTGCCAGCCCGCCAAAACGGACCACCCGCGCCAGCTCGCGATACGCCGGCCCGCGCTGCGCGGGCGGCAGGTGGATGATCGAGTACATCAGCACCGCCCCGGCCCAGGCGCCGTCGGCGGCCGGGAGATCGAGCATCGACCCGACCTGAAAGTCGATCGCCGGGTAGCGCGCCCGGGCGATCTCGATCATCGACGGCGACAGGTCGACGCCGATCAGCTCGCTGCCGAGTGCGCGCAGCTGGGCGGCGACGTGACCCGGCCCGCAGCCGACGTCGGCGACGATGCCCGGGCCGACCAGCTCGGCGAAGGCGGCGAGCAGGGCGCGATCGAGGGGCTTACCGTCGAGCTCGTCGGCCAGCTGCTTCTCGTACTCCTGCGCGACGGCGTCGTACGCATCGCGGGTCGCATCCTCAGGCGGGCTCACCCGGCGAGATTACCGGCGCCGTAGGCTCGATTTCGTGCCGCGCCGACCCACCCGGACCGTCCCGACCGTCATCATCCACGGCTGGGAGGGCAACGAGCCCGAACACTGGCAGACCTGGCTCGCCACGCAGCTCGCCGACGCCGGCCGAGAGGTGCGCTACCCGACGCTGCCCGATGCGGATACGCCCCGGCTGCCCATGTGGCTGGCCGCGCTGGCCGACACGCTCGATGGTCTGCCGGCTGACAATTTCGACGTGGTGTGCCACTCGCTCGGCGTGCTGCTGTGGCTGCATCACGTCCAGGCCGGCGGTGGACCTCGGCCGGCCCGGGTCGCGCTCGTGTCTCCCCCGTCGCCGCGCACCTCGATTCCCGAGCTGGCGCCGTTCCTGCCCGCCCCGGTGGACGTCGACCTGGTGCGGCACGCCTCGGACGGCACGGTGCTGGTCGGCGCGGACAACGACCCGTACTGCCCCGAGGGCGCCGCGGCGGCGTACGGGCGGCCGCTCAAGATGCCGACCACGGTGATCGCCGGCGGCGGCCACCTCAACCTGGCGGCCGGCTACGGACCCTGGCCGGCGATGCTGGACTGGTGCGGCCGCGACAATCTCGCGTTCCTAGCCTGACGCTGTGGCGCTCCGTCCGACCATGAGGTGATGTACCGTTACATCATGTTGCGGACGCAGATTTCCCTCACCGAGGACGAGCGTCAGGCGCTCGACGCAGCATCGGCTCGTACCGGTCGCTCGATCTCGGCCCTCATCCGGGAGGCCGTCGACAAGGTCTACGGGTCGAAGCGATCGACCGAAGACGACCTTGCGGCCATGCGCCGAGCATTCGGCGCATGGCACGATCGCGACGTCGACGGAGCGGCATGGGTCGAGCGGATGCGATCGGGACGGCGCGTCCGGGCCGATCAGTGAGTGCCCTGGTCGACACATCAATCCTGATCGACTACTTGCGCGGTCAAGACGCTGCGGCCCGGCTCCTGGAGACGAGGCGGACAGAAGGTCCCCTGCACGCCAGCGAGATCACCCGGCTCGAGATCCTGGCCGGCATGCGCCAGAACGAGGAGCAGCTGACCCGGACGTTGCTCTCGACGCTGGTGTGGCATCCCGTCGACGCGGAGATCGCGGAGGACGCCGGCGCACTCGGGCGGCAATGGCTGCCCAGCCATCACACGATCGACGGCGCGGATCTGGCGATCGCCGCCACCGCGATCCGGCTCCGAAGCGAGCTGCTCACGCGCAACATCAAGCACTTCCCGATGTTCGCCGATTTGCGTCGTCCGTACTGAGCGGTCGCTTCGCGAACAGGGCCAGCAGGTCGTAGACGACGCCGGCCGCCGCGAGGGCGGTAAGCTGGGCGTGGTCGTAAGCGGGCGACACCTCGACGACGTCCGCGCCGATGATCGGCAGGTCGACCAGGCCGTGCAGGAACAGCTGCAACTCGCGGGTCGTCAGGCCGCCGGGCTCGGGCGTTCCGGTGCCGGGCGCGTGGGCCGGGTCGAGCACGTCGATGTCGATACTGATATATACAGGATGGCTGTCTACCCTTTCGCGGACGCGATCAAGCGCCTCGTCTACTCCGCGGCGGGCGACGTCGAGCGTCGTGACGGTGGCGAAGCCCCGCCGGCGGTCGTCGTCGAAGTCGCTCGCCGCGAACACCGAGTTGCGGATGCCGACGTGCGCGCAGTGATCGAGCGCGAGCAGCCCCTCCTCGGACGCCCGCCGAAACGGCGTGCCGTGGGTGAACCGGGCCCCGAAGTAGGTGTCCCAGGTGTCGAGGTGGGCGTCGAAGTGGATCAGTGCGATCGGGCCGTGCTGGGCCCGTGCTGCCCGCAGCAGCGGCAGCGCCACGGTGTGGTCGCCGCCGAGCGTGACGATGCGATCAGCCTTGTTGTACAAGGCATTCGCAGCTGACTCGATCTGGCCGACGGCCTCCACGATGTCGAACGGGTTGGCGCTCACGTCGCCCGCGTCGGCCACCTGCAGCGACGTCCACGGCTCGACCTCGAGACCCACGTGGTACGGGCGCAGCAGCTTCGAGCCGGCGCGGATCGCCTCCGGACCGAAGCGTGCGCCCGGACGATACGTCGTGCCGGTGTCGAACGGAACGCCCAGCACGGCGACATCGGCGCGCGGGACCTCGTCCAGGCGCGGCAGCCGGGCGAACGTGGCCGGTCCGGCGAACCGGGGAACCTGGCGAGCATCGGGCGGGCCCTGGTTCACGACTCGCTCCGTTGCCGGGCCCGGTAGGCAGCGACGTGCTGACGGTTGCCGCAGTTGCCGGTGTCGCAGTAGATGCGCGAGCGGTTGCGGGTCAGGTCGACGAGGACGGCGTCGCAGTCGTCGGCGGCGCAGACGCGCAGCCGGTCGAGTTCGCCGGCCCGGATGAGATCGGCGAAGGCCATGCCCGCCTCGGCGGCCAACCGGTCGGCGAGCGGGGCGTCGAGCTCGGACACGTGCAGGTGCCAGCCCCATCCGTCGTGGTCGATCAGCCAGGGGCGGGCGTGCGCCTCGCGCAGCAGCCGGTTGGCCAACTCGACGACGGCGCGGATGTCGTCCGCCTCCCAGGCGGCGCGCAGCCGCGGTCGCAGTGCCCGGACCTGGGCCAGCTCGGCGGCGGTGCCGTCCCGGCGTCCGGTGACGAAGTCGTGCTTGTCGAGGAACACCTCCAGCGCGCCGACGTCGGTCAGCGTCTCGGTGCCGCGCACGCCGGTGTTGACGAGCGCCGCTGCGGCCACGATGTCCCGCGATGTGTCATGGGCTAAAACCACATTGACTCCTGACGAGACATCCGGTTAGCGTCATGAGCTAAGAGGCTACTAGAACCTGACCCCGTGATCCGGTTTTGGTCGCCCGCCGTCATATAGCCGGTCGGGTGACCAAAACCGCGCGGGGCGGCGACACCGCGGGGAGTGCTCATGGGTTACGGCTGCGCGCTGATGGCGGCGCTCCTGTTCGGCGCGAATGGCAGCGTGGCCAAGGTCGTGCTCGGAGCGGGCATCACCCCGGCTCAGCTCACCCTGTTCCGGTCGCTGTCCGCCGCGCTCGTCGGTGGCGCCGTCCTGCTCGCCACCGACCGGGGCGCGTTGCGGGTCAGCCGGCGCGAGCTCGTCAACCTGGCGGTGCTCGGAATCGTCGGAGTCGCGCTGATGCAGTGGTTCTACGCGATCGCGATCGATCGGCTGCCGGTCGGCATCGCGCTGCTGATCGAATATACAGCCGTGCTGATGGTTGCCGTCGTGGGTCGCGTGTTCTTCGCCGAGGAGGTCAAGCCCCGACTGTGGTTGGCGATCGGCTGTGTCTTGGTGGGGCTGGCTGTCGTCGCCGAGATCTGGTCGAGCGACCTTCCCCCGGTCGGTATCGCCGTCGCCGGGCTCGCCGCGCTCGCGTTCGCCATCTATCTGCTGCTCGGCGAGCGGCTCGTCACGAAGACCTCGCCGCTGGCGGCCGCGTTCTGGTCGATGCTGTTCGCGGCCCTGTTCTGGTTGGCGTTCAGCGGCTGGTGGAACATCGACCCGGCGACGCTCACCCACCGGGTGTCGCTGGGCGGGCATCTGTCGGGCACGGTGCTGCCGGTGTGGGCGCTGGTGGGTTACGTGATGGCGCTCGGCTCGTTCCTGCCGTTCCTGTTGTCGTTCGTCGCGATCGGACGCCTGCGGGCGACGCCGGCCGGAATCGTCGCGACCACCGAGGTCGTCTTCGGGTTCGCGGTGGCGTGGCTGTGGCTGGGCGAGGCGCTCGACACCGCCCAGCTCATCGGGGCGTTCATCGTGCTGGCCGGGGTCGGAGTGGCCCAAACCGCGCGCAATACCGTCCAACCCGCAGTCGCCCTGATCGACTAGAGACGACGTCGCCAAGTTGTCCGCGCTTCGCGGTGCTATGACGTCGCGAAGCGCGGACAACTCCCGGTTAGACGCGACGGCGGCGAGTTTGCTCGGCCCGGGCCGCCAGCTCGGCGTCGGGCGGGTAGCCGACCTCGACGAGGGTGAGCCCGTGCGGTGGGGCGACGGTGACGTCGTCCGCCCGGGTGGTGCGGGACAGCAGCGAGGCCGGCCACGCCTCGTCCCGCCGACCCTCGCCGACGGCGATCAGCGCCCCGACGAGCGAGCGCACCATCGAGTGACAGAACGCGTCGGCCTGCACGACGCACGCGATCTCATCGCCGTCGCGCGTAACGGCGAACGACTGGATCGTGCGGACCGAGGTCGCCCCTTCGCGGTAGCGGCAGAACGCCACGAAGTCGTGTTCGCCGACGAGCTTCGCCGCCGCGCGCCCCATCGCCTCGACGTCGAGCGATCGCGACAGCTTTTCCAGCGCCAGAACCTGCCGGCGCCGCAAGGGATTCACCGAGCCGTCGGCGATCACGTACACATAGCGCCGCCACAGCGCCGAGAAGCGGGCGTCGAAGTCACCCGGCACCACGGTAACCGCCCGCACCCGCACGTCGGGTGGCAGCACGCCGTTCAGCCGCCGCAGATCGGACGGCGCCGGCAGGTCGGCGTGGGCGACCTGGCCGAGGGCGTGGACCCCGGCGTCGGTGCGACCGGCCACCGTCAGCGCAACCGGCGCCCGTCCGATCTGGGCGAGCGCGTCCTGCAGCACGCCCTGCACGGTGCGCCGCCCGGGCTGCACCGCCCAGCCGGAGAACTCCGTCCCGTCATAGGCAATGTCGAACCGGACGCGAACGAGCCCGCCCCCCGAATTCGGAAGGGCGGGCTCGGTACGCGCGGACTCAGGCGTCGTCGCCCGAATCCTCGGCGTCGTCCTGCTGCGAGGGCGGCAGGGAGAAGCCGGCCGCCTCGGCGTCCTCGGGCGTCGCGAACCACACCTCGGCGACGGTGCGGTCGTAGAACGGCGAACCCGGGACGTGGTACAGCATGGAGTCCTCGTTGCCCTTGACCGGGAAGCCCTCGGGCTGGGCGTCGTCGTCGAGCGCCGCGTGCGAGCCCTCGCCGTAAGGCGCCTCGTCGGTGCTGGCCGACTCCTCGGTGCTCACGTCGTCCGGAGTCACCACGACCTGGGACGCCACCGAGGTCGCCACCGACGCGGCGGTCGGCGACTCGGCCTTGGCGTCCTCGGCGATCTCGGCCGTACGGCCCGAAGCCGCCTTACGGGGGGCCGACTTGGTGCCTCGAGCCCGCTCGCCCTCGCGGACGACGGACTGCGCGGAGGTCAACGCCTCGACCAGCTCGATGATCGCCATCGGCGCGTTGTCACCCTTGCGCGGGCCGACCTTCACGATCCGGGTGTAGCCACCCGGGCGCTCACTGAAGTTGGGACCGATCTCAGCGAACAGCTTGTGCACCACGTCCTTGTCCCGGACGACCCGCATGACCTGGCGGCGAGCGTGCAGGTCACCGCGCTTGGCGAAGGTGATGAGCCGCTCGGCGAGCGGGCGCAGCCGCTTCGCCTTCGTCTCGGTGGTGGTGATCCGGTCGTGCTCGAACAGCGACGTCGCGAGGTTCGCGAGCATCAGCCGCTCGTGCGCGGGGCCGCCGCCGAGGCGATGACCCTTCGTGGGCGTGGGCATGTCGTACTCCGTAGAAGGTGAGGAATTTAGAGTTGCTCGGTCTCGGCGAAGTCGGTGTCGCCACCGTCGAAGTCGTCATCGCCGTAGGACTCGACGTGGCTGACCTCGAACCCGGGCGGGCTGTCCTTGAGCGACAGTCCCAGGCCGGAGAGCTTGATCTTGACCTCGTCGATGGACTTCGACCCGAAATTGCGGATGTCGAGCAGGTCGGCCTCGCTGCGCCCGACGAGCTCACCCACGGTGTGGATGCCCTCGCGCTTGAGGCAGTTGTACGACCGGACGGTGAGGTCCAGCTCCTCGATCGGCATCGAGAACGCGGCGATGTCGGCGACCTCAGCCGGCGACGGGCCGACGTCGATGCCCTCGGCCTCCTCGTTCAGCTCGCGGAACAGGCCGAACAGCTCGACGAGCGTGTGCCCGGCGCTGGCCACCGCGTCGCGCGGGGTCATCGACGACTTGGTCTCGACGTCGACGACGAGACGGTCGAAGTCGGTGCGCTGCTCGACACGGGTCGCCTCAACGGCGTAGGTGACCTTGAGCACCGGCGAGTAGATCGAGTCGACCGGGATGCGGCCGATCTCCTGGCCGGGCTGCTTGTTCTGAACGGCGGTGACGTAGCCGCGGCCACGCTCGACGATCAGCTCAATCTCGAGCCGACCCTTCTTGTTGATCGTCGCGATCTTGAGGTCGGGGTTGTGCACGGTGACGCCGGCCGGCGGCGCGATGTCGGCGGCCGTGACCTCACCGGGTCCCTGCTTGCGCAGGTACATCACGACGGGCTCGTCACTGTCGGAGCTCACGACGAGCTCCTTCAGGTTCAGGATGATGTCGGTGACGTCTTCCTTGACACCTTCAACGGTCGTGAACTCGTGCAGCACGCCGTCGATGCGG
>DASXYL010000057.1:0-30855 GCA_036502575.1 Jatrophihabitantaceae bacterium
TCGGCGATGAACGGCTTCGCGGCCTCGAGGCCCTCGGCGACGACCTCTTCGGTCGGCTTGGTGGCCCCGCCCGCGATGAGCTCGATGGTGTTCTCGGTGGCCTCGGCCTCGACCATCATGATCGCGACGTCGCCGTTGTCCAGGGCGCGACCGGCGACGACCATGTCGAAGGTCGCCCGCTCGAGCTCGGTGTGCGTCGGGAAGCCGACCCACTGGCCGTCGATCAGCGCGACCCGGGTGCCGCCGACCGGGCCGGAGAACGGCAGGCCGGAGATCTGGGTGGACGCCGACGCGGCGTTGATCGCGAGCACGTCGTAGGCGTGGTCCGGGTTGAGCGCCAGGACGGTGATCACGACCTGGACCTCGTTGCGCAGACCCTTGATGAAGGTCGGGCGCAGCGGGCGGTCGATGAGCCGGCAGGTGAGGATCGCGTCCGTCGACGGACGACCCTCGCGGCGGAAGAACGAGCCGGGAATCCGGCCCGCGGCGTACATGCGCTCCTCGACGTCGACGGTCAGCGGGAAGAAGTCGAAGCCCTCACGCGGGTTCTTCCCGGCCGTGGTGGCCGACAGCAGCATGGTGTCGTCGTCCAGGTAGGCGACGACCGAACCGGCGGCCTGCCTAGCCAGGCGACCGGTTTCGAATCGGATGGTGCGGGTGCCGAACGTGCCGTTGTCGATCGTGGCGACGGTTTCGTGCACCGGTGTTTCGTTGGACTCCGTCAACGGAGTACCCCTCTCGTACGCCGACAGGCACCGTGCCTGCCGGATCTGCGCCGGGGCGCATGCGACGTACGAGTTGTCACCTCAGATGGGTGCCGGTCTTCGATCGAAGCGCTCGGGCTTCTTGTCGAGCCCCGAGAGCCACTACCGAGGACCGGCGTCCTCCAGTCGCAACGCGGCGGACGTCTGGCGTGCGCGTCCGGCGGTGGATGTTCAGTTGTCTTGCAGAACGGGGAGCGACCCATCGTGGGTCACTCCCCGTGGTGAACTATCGGCGCAGGCCGAGTCGTTCGATGATCGACCGGTACCGGTTGATATCGGTGCGATGCAGGTAGTTGAGCAACCGGCGACGCTTGCCGACCAGCAACAGCAGCCCACGACGGCTGTGGTGGTCGTGCTTGTGCGTCTTGAGGTGCTCGGTGAGGTCGCTGATGCGCTTGGACAGCATCGCGATCTGGACCTCGGCGGAGCCGGTGTCGGTGCCGCTCGCAGCGCCGTACTCGGTGATGAGCTGCTTCTTGACGTCGCTGGCCAGTGCCACTGACGACTCCTTCTCCAGTCTGCTGCAGGCGCGCCCCACCGGTCTTGAGCACGGCGAGAAGTTGACGCATCCTGCATGTCGGGAACGCGGCAAGGTATATCAGCGCGTTACACCTGCGTACAGAGTATCAGCGAGATGGGTAACCAGCCGAATCGGCGCTGTCCCATCCGCCGGATTCGGCTCTCGGCGGCACCACTCGCTGACGCTCGGGTACACACCGAGAGCCCAGCCTTCGCATCGCTCGGCCCGCGTCGCGGCCGGCGAGCTCTTCGCGCGCTCTTCGCGCGAGCGCTCATCGCCGAGTGGTCGCCTCCCCGCGGTCACCACTCGCTCGGACGACTACCGCTCGCCCAACAGAGCGCGGGTCTGCTTGACGTCGTCGTGCATCTGCGCGACGAGGGCGTCGACGCTGTCGAAACGCTCCATGCCGCGCAGCCGGCGCACGAACTCAACGCCCAGGCCGTCGCCGTAGAGGTCGCCGTCGAAGTCGAGCACGAACGCCTCGACGCGCCGCTGCCGCACCTCGAAGGTCGGGTTGGTGCCCACCGAGATCGCGGCGACGCCCAGCGGGCCGCCCGGAACGGTGCGACCCCACTCGTCGAGCTGGTACGCGCGCCCGGCGTAGACACCGTCGGCCGGTACCGCCGCCCACGCATCGGTGCGCAGGTTCGCGGTCGGGAACCCGAGCGAGCGGCCCCGCTCGTCGCCCCGCTCGACGATGCCGTCAACGCGGTGCGGACGTCCCAGCGCCGCGGCGGCCGCGTCCATGTCGCCCGCCTGGACACAGGAGCGGACATAGGTGGCGCTGATCGGGGTGTCGCCCTCGGCGAGCAGCGGGACGCCGTGGGCGGTGAAGCCGAATGTGCGGCCGAGTTCGGCCAGCGTCGCCACGTCGCCGGCCGCCTTGTGACCGAACCGGAAGTTCTCGCCGACGATCACCGTCGCCGCATGCAGGCGGGCCACCAGCGCCTCGTGCACGAACTCGGCCGGCGCCAGCTGGGAGAACTCCTTGGTGAACGGCAGCGCGCAGAACACGTCTATGCCGAGCTGCTCGACCAGCTCGGCCCGCCGCACGAGGGTCGTCAGCACGGGCGGGTGCGAGCCGGGGCGCACCACCTCGGACGGGTGCGGCACAAAGGTCAGCAGCACGCTGGGGATGCCCTGGGACGCCGCCGCAGCGACGGCGCGGCCGATGATCTCGGCGTGACCGCGGTGGACTCCGTCGAACACCCCGATGGTGACGACGCACCGCCCCCAGTCGGTGGGGACGGCGTCGAGCCCATGCCAGCGCTGCACGACCGTTGAGCCTACTGGCCCGCGACCTCGGGTCAGGGCGTGCTGCGCTGCCAGGACGCGCCGCCGTCGCTCGTGCGGTACACCCGCAGCTCCTCGATGCAGTCGTCCTTGCCCTTCGTGCAACCGCGCACCGTGACCTGCGCGAGCCCATCGGTCGCGTTCTGGAAGGTCAGCGAGTCGACCGGGCCGGGCAGACCGGCGCCGGCAACCGACGTCTCGCTGCCGCCGGCGAAGACGTGCAGGGTCGTCGAGAACGGATCGGCGACGACCACGCCGTCATCGCCGTACTGGCTGGCCGTGACGCCCACACCCGGGCCCACCTCGTCGCCCATCGGCAACTCGCCGAGCTCGTCGAACCGGGCGCCGTCCGCCGTGCGGTACAGCGTCGCCCGGGCCCGCGATCCGGCATAGCTCGTCACCGGGATGACCGCCCCCGCGCCGGACGAGATGGGCTGGCCGAAGACGGGCGCGTCGGCCGGAACGTCGTGGTCCGGAGCGACTGGGCCGGCGACCGACTGCGCCGCCCAGGTCTGGCCCTGGTCGGCGCTCAGGTACAGGCGGGAGCGCAAGGGGCCGCCCGGCATGAGCAGCCGGTCGCCGGACCAGGCGATGTCCGCGGTCCCCGGGGCGGCCCGTTCGGCCAGCTCGCCATTGGCCGGGCCGACGAGAAGCTGCGCGTGGCCGTCGGTGGCTCCGGCGGAGCCGGGAAGGGATGCGGCGACGGCCACCGTGCGCCCGTCCGGCGACGCCGCGACGTTCGCGGAGTCCGCAGGCTGGCTGAGCTCGTGCGCGTCCGTCTTCCAGGACACGCCGTCGTCACCTGAACGCTGCACGGTAAGCGTGCTGCCGGACAGCGCCACCACGGTGAGCGTGTGCCCGGACAGGGCGACGCTGGCCCCGGATGCGGGCGGCTCGGGTGCCCGCAGCGCCCGCCACGACAGGCCGGCATCGTCGGACACCGCCGTGCGACCGTCGGCGAACTCCACCCAGGACAGGGCGGCCGAACCTATCGATGCGCGCACAATCGGACTTGCGGACCCTTGCGGTGGCGCACTATCGGGTGCTGCACAGGCCGCGAGGAGAACCGCTAGCCCGGTCAGCGCAATACAACTACGCACGTGATTGCCGGCGATCACTGAGATCTCCCTCATGTGTTGGCAAGCGCGGTGGATTTGGCAGTCTACTAAGCGCAGACGCGTCCATAAGTGAAGTGAGCGTTACCTGCGACGAAGGAATTTCCGCACCGGCTGTCGACATTCAGCCGGACCTTGTTCCACGACTCATTGTGGGCACCCAGGTATTGCTTGTGCCGCCCATGGCTATTCCAATGCGATGTGGATACGCAGGGCATGTCCATCGTTGACGGCTTACGATCCCAGGACGCCCCGTCGATGAAATCCAGATCCGGGTTCAGCGTCGCAAACTGATCGAGGAAGCCGTTGCAGGTCGAGGTGTACAAGCCGGCTCGCTGGGCCGGCGGCTCGTGCAACTGATTGACCCATCCCTGAATGAAGGACTTCGTCGCCGAAACACACGCCGCGGTATTGCGACCGCCTGAGGCCTCCAGGTCGTAGTCGATCGGCGAGTTGTCGGGCAGACCCAGCGCGTGCAGGGCGTTGTAGGCCAGCTTGGCCTCGCGCTTGCCCTGTGCGTAGGCGGTCTTGGCGTTCTTGCTGAAGTGCGCAGCCTGGTAGGGCTGGCACGGGTTCTGCGGTCCGACCCAGATCGGCAGCAGCGCCCAGCCCTGCCTCGTTACCTGGCGCACCCAGTCAGCGGTGAGATTCGGCTGGTTACAACCCCGGGTGGAACCGCCGATGTAGATGCCCCAGTAGGTGTAGGGGCTGTTCTTCCAGAATGCACTCATCTGCTTGAGAGAAGGTGCCGTACATGAATCCAGGCCTTTGCCGACCTGCCGTTGAGCTGCCGGCGCGGCGGCCGCGAACTGCGAATCGGCAACAGTGACCCCGGCGATCAGGAGCACGGTAAACAAGAGGCGAGTGACAATGTGGCGCACGCGCGGTGGAGCGATCATGATCATGAGAATGTGGTAGATATTGCGTTCCGTCAAGTCACGCCTTACCAGCGTGTTTTGTCAGCGTTCGGTAATTAGCCGGCCGGTGCGAACACGAGTACCGGACGGGCCTTGTCGCCATCCTCACTAAGGAGCGCCAACGCGCTGCCGTCGGGGGTGAAGGCGCCATATGTTCCGGCGATTCCGACGGCCGCAATGGGGCGGCCGAACGACAGCGACGTGGCCTCGGCGGCCGTGATGTCGCGGCCCGGCATCGCCGAACGTATCGCCACGGCCAGCGGCATCGTGACCGGATCCTCCAGCTGGCCCAGTTCGTCGAGGGTGCGGGCCTGCGTGAGGGTGAACGGACCGACGCGGGTGCGGCGCAGCGCCGTGAGATGCCCGCCCACCCCGAGCCCCACGCCGAGATCGCGCGCCAGCGCGCGGACGTAGGTACCCGACGAGCACTCGACCTCGACGTCCACGTCGAGCAGATCCGGCAGCGGCCGACGCATCGCGAGCGCCTCGAATCGGTGCACGGTCACCGGACGAGCGCTGAGCTCGACCTGCTCGCCGGCCCGGGCCCGCTGATACGCCCGGCGGCCGTCGACCTTGATCGCCGACACCGTGGACGGCACCTGCTCGATGTCGCCCGTCAGCGGCACCATCGCCGCGCGCACGACGTCCTCGTCGAGGCCGACCGCCGACGCACCCGCGACGACCTCGCCCTCGGCGTCGTCGGTGCTCGTCGCCTGGCCGAGCCGGATCGTCGCCGTGTACGCCTTGTCGGCGAGCACGAGGTGGTGCAGCAGCCGTGTCGCCTTCTCGATGCCGAGTACGAGGACCCCGGTGGCCATCGGGTCGAGGGTGCCGGCGTGGCCCACCCGGCGGGTGCGCGCGATCCGTCGCATCCGCGCGACGACGTCGTGCGACGTGACGCCGCCGGGCTTGTCCACCACGACGAGTCCAGACGTTGTCATCGCTGCTCTCCCAGGACGATCCAGTGGCCCGTGCGGGTGCGCCACACCATCCCGGCGAGGCGCACCCCGATGAACGCCGTCAGCCCGGCCCACACGCCGCCGATGCCCCAGTGCCAGCGCAGTGCGGCCAGATTCAGCGGCGCGAATGCGCCCACTGCCGCGACGAGCGTGATCGTGCGCATGAAGCCGAGGTCCCCGGCGCCGATCAGCACGCCGTCGAGCGCGAAGACAACGCCGGCGGCCGGCAGCATCCCGATCAGCCACGGCCACAGGAGGTGCGCCTGGTGCTGCACCGCGTGCGACGACGTGAACGCCTGCGGGATCAGCACCCACCCGGCGGCGAACAGCACGCTGAAGGCGCATCCGGCCCACAACCCGTAACGCGCGACCTGCCCGGCCATCCGGCGAGCCGTTGCGTCATCGCCGGCCCCGAGCGCCGCCCCGATCAGCGACTGCGCCGCGATCGCGAACGAGTCCAGCAGCAAGGCGGTGAACTCCCACAATTGCAGGCCGATCTGGTGCGCGGCAATCTGCGCCGAGCCCATCCGCGATGCCACGGCAGCGGCGCTGAGGAACGCGACCTGGAATGCCGCCGAGCGCAATACGAGGTCGCGACCCAGCACGAGCTGGGCCCCCATCACCGTCCACTGTGGACGGACACTCGAGCTCGATCGGTGCAGCGCGCGCAGGAACAGAGCCCCGCCCACGACCTGAGCCGCGACGTTGGCGATCGCCGAGCCCTCGAGCCCCAGGTGAAGCGGATACACGAGCACCGGCGACGCGGCGGCCGACAACGCGTTGGCGACCAGGACGATGCGCACCGGCTGGCGGGTCTCCTGCACACCTCGCATCCACCCGTTGCCCGCGAGTACGAGCAGCACACCTGGCGTGCCCACCACGGCGATACGGAACCACGACTCGGCCGCGTGCCGGACCTCGCCGTTGCTGCCGGTGAGCAGCCCGATCATCGGATGGGCGAACGCCTCCCCCAGCGCGATGACGACCAGGCCGATGACCACCGCGAGCCAGGACGCCTGCACGCCCTCGTTCACCGCGGTCTCGCGCCGGCCCGCGCCGAACCAGCGGGCCGCCCGGCTCGTCGTTCCGTACTCGACGAACTGGCCGATGAGCATCAGCAATGCCATGAGCGCGCCCGCCACGCCGAGCCCGGCGAGCGCAGTGGCGCCGAGGTGTCCGACGACGGCCGTGTCGACGAGCAGGTAGAGCGGTTCCGCGGCCAGCACCACGAACGCCGACGCCGCGAGGCCGAGCAGCCGCCGAGTGGGGACGTCGGCGGCTGCGGTCACGCGGGCAATCCTGCCGGATGCGGCTCACGACATCCGGCCGGATCGCCCGCCCGCATACCGTTCGGGCCTAGGCCACCTCGATAATCCGCGGTTCTTCGACGCAACGGGACGAAGTCGGGGCCTGAGAGACTGGAGCCGTGACCGCTTCCGCGCCACCCCCGGGCGGGCAGACCTACGTGGAGCGACGGCCCGCGCCGGCGCTGGCCGGGCTGGTGGCGTCCGTATGGGTCCAGCAGATCGCTGCGGACGCGAACCCCTACGTGCACCGGAACCTGCCGCACGGCGGTATGGAGCTGGTCTGGCATCTTGGCTCGACGCCACAGATCCTTGGCCCGGCGACCCGCCCGGCGAGCGACGTCCTCTCCCCGGGCACGACCGTGCTCGGGCTGCGCTTCCGGCCCGGCGCCGCCGCTGCGGTGCTCGGCTTGCCGACCGGCGAGTTGGTCGACCTGTCCGTGCCGGCGGGCGACCTGTGGGGATCGCCGGCGGTCGCCCTCGCTGAGCAGGCTGACGACGCCACGCCCGACGACGCCCTGCTCGGCCTGCAACGGCTCGTCGCCGCCCGGATGAGCGACGCCGCCGATCCCGATCCGCTCGTCGACGACGCGGTGCGGCTGCTGATGCCCTGGCAGGCGGGTGCAGTGCGCCCGCTGATGACCTCCCTGGGCATCTCGGAACGTCAGTTGCGCCGCCGCTGCCTCGCTTCGGTCGGTCTGGCTCCCAAGACGTTGCACCGGATCCTGCGGTTCCAGGGGTTCCTCGCGCTGGTGCAGTCCGCCGTGGCCCGGGGCCGGACGCCCACCGATGATCGCCTGGCCCTGCTCTCGGCCGAGGCCGGGTACGCCGACCAGTCCCACCTGACCCGCGAGTGTGTGCGGCTCACGGGGGTCTCGCCGCGGGCGTTCCTGGGCGACACGCATCGCAACTGTGCCTGCGGCCACGACCACGCGGCCTCGTTCACGCCCATGCTCGAGGCCCGGCCGCCCCTTGGCTGAACATGGCCGGTTTGTTCAAGAGCCGGCCGAGGGGCGCGCCTAGATTCGCCGGTGTGACGCTCGACTGGCCGGCTCTTTCCAGCACGCTGCTCGGCGATGTCCTACGTCCGGACTCGGCGGAGTACGACGCGGCCCGCAAGCCGGCCATCGCCCGGTTCGACGGGATCCGGCCACAGGCGGTGGTCCGATGTGCCGGCCCGGTCGACGTTGCCGAGACGATCTCGTTCGCCGCCCGCCACGACGTGCCGGTCGCCATCCGCAGCGGCGGCCATTGCTTCGCCGGGCGCTCGTCCACCTCCGGACTGCTGCTCGACGTGAGCCCCATGAACTCCGTGTCGCTTACCGGCGACGTGGCGACGGTCGGGGCAGGAACGAGGCTCGCGGAGCTGTACGCCGCACTGGACGAGCATGGCCGTACTGTCGCCGCCGGCTGCGGCGACACGGTCGGCATCGCCGGATTGGCGCTCGGCGGCGGCATCGGCATCCTCGGCCGCCGGTACGGGACGACGTCGGACCAGCTGGTGGGCGCGCAGGTCGTTCTCGCCGACGGGCGGGTCCTCGACTGCGACGACGAGCGCGATCCGGACCTGTTCTGGGCGCTGCGCGGCGCGGGCGGTGGGACGTTCGGCGTGGTCACGTCACTGGCACTGCGCACCGTCCCGGCCCCCGCGGCGACCGCCTTCGCACTGACCTGGAGCGGCAGCGACGTCGCGGCGGTGGTCGGGGCCTGGCCGGCGTGGGCCTCGGCGGCGCCGGACGAATTGTCCGCCAGCCTGGTGGTGCACGCTCCGGTCGGTGCCGACGCGGTGGCAACTGTGTTCGGGGCCATGCAGGGCGTCGAGTCGGACACGATGCCACTACTGGACGAACTCGCCGTACGGGTGGGTACGGATCCGAGCTCGGCCTCGTTCCACTACGCGCCGTTCCGAGAGGCCAAACGGGCGCTCGCCCGCCTCAGCGACCGGCAGCACGGCACGCGTCATACCTACCCGCTCAGCCGGTCGGAGTTCTTCCGGCGGCCGGTGCCGGCGGGCGCGATCACCGAGCTCGTCGCGTCGCTCGGATCAGCCCGTCCCGGCGAGGCTCGCGAGCTGGACTTCACCCCACTGCGCGGGGCCTATGACCGGGTGCCCGCCCACGCGACGGCATACGTCCATCGCCAGCTGGACTTCCTGCTCAAGTACGAGGCAATCATCGACGTCGACGCGCCGGAGGCGGACGTCGAGTCGGGGCGAGACTGGCTGGCGCGCTCGTGGACCACTGCTCACCCCTGGGGGTCCGGGCAGGCGTACCAGAACTTCCCCGACGCCGGCCCCGACCTCGACGGCGGGGCGCGCGCCTACTACGGCATCAACACAGCCAAGCTGCACGACGTCAAGCACCGATACGACCCGACTGGATTCTGGAGAGGATTCTCGTGACCGACGAAGCCTTTGCCCCGCAGGGAGATCTGCGGCTGCTGAACAGTGCGGTCGCCCAACGGCTGCTGACCTCGAGCATCCCGGCTCGCTACGCCTATAACGCATCGGACGGCACGCCACGGATCCTCTCGAGTTGGTTCCACTGGACGGGCGATGAACTGGTCATGCCCACGTTCATCGCGGCCCCGCACGCGTGCCACCCGGCCCGACGGATCAACGCCCTTCGGGCCCGTCCGGACATCGCCGTGAGCATCGACACCGAGACCTCCCCGCCCGAGGTGCTGCTACTGCGGGGCCAGGCGACTGTGACCGAAGTGGACGGGATCCCGACCGAATATGTGCAAGCCGCGGTCCGGTACCTGGGATCCGAGGCGGCCGACCCGTACCTGGACGGTCTGAACGGCCGGACGGTCAGAGCGGCAGATACATGATCAGCAGGTCTACGAGGCCCTGCTCCGGGTGCCGGAACCCCTGCGGCACCGTGCCGATCGTCGCGAAGCCGAGGTCCTCGTAGAGCTTGACGGCATACACGTTGCTGGCGGCCACTGCGTTGAACTGCACGCCGAGATAGCCGTCGTCGCGGGCCTGGCGCAGGCTGTGCTCGACGAGGCGCCGGCCGATGCCCCGCCCGCGGGCGGCCGAGCTGACCATGTAGGACGCGTTGGCGATGTGCGCGCCGGGACCACCGTGGTTGGGCCCGACGGTATAGACGCCGAGGGCCGTGTCGGCGTCCGTGGCGATCCAGGTCTGGTTCGGCGGCGGGGCGAGCCACCAGCCGCGGGCGGTGGCCTCGTCGGTGTCGGGGTCGTACACGAACGTGTCCCCGGCCACCGTCACCTCATGAAAGATCGGCCAGATCTGGCGCCAGTCGTCGGCGGTGGCCGATCGGATGTGCAGGTCAGGCATCCTCGTCGGCCTCGCGGGGCTCGCGATAGGGGTTGGCCTCACCGGCCGGCACGGCGCCCTCGCGAACCTTCTCCACCTCGGCGTCCGCGCGGGCGGCAACGGCGAGCAGGTCCTCGATGTGCTTGCTGTCCTCCGGCAGGGCGTCGAGCTGGAACGTCAGGGTCGGCGTGAACCGCACACCGGTCTGCCGGCCGACCTCGCTGCGCAGCACCCCCTTCGCCGACTCCAGCGCCCGAGCAGACTGCTCCCGCTCTTCGTCAGACCCGAACACCGTGTAGAACAACGTCGCGTCGTGCAGGTCGCCGGACAGCCGCACGTCGGTGATCGTCACCATGCCCAGGCGCGGATCCTTGACCTGCATCTCGATCGTCGACGCGACGATCTGCTTGATCCGTCCCGCCAAGCGGCGCGCCCGCGCTACGTCAGCCATCAGTCGTTCCTCTCAGTCCAGATCCTCGTCGTCGAGCACCCGATGCCGGGCCGACAACAGCTCGATCTCGGGCCGCCCGGCGACGAGTCGTTCACACTGCTCGAGCACCTCAGCCACATGCCGATGCGTCGAGCTCACCACCGCCACGCCGATCTCGGAGCGACGGTGTAGCTCGGTGTCACCGGTCTCAGCGACCGCCACCTCGAACCGCCGCCGCAGCTCAGCCACGATCGGCCGAACAACAGCCCGCTTCTCCTTCAACGAATGCACATCGCCCAGCAGAACATCAATCACGAGCGTCCCGACAACCATCTCGACCTCACCCGTCAAAGTTGTCCGCGCGTCGCGACGCTATGACAGCGCGAAGCGCGGACAACTTTCGGAGGACGCGGATCAGGTGCGCACTTTCTCGCGCTGCTCGAACGTCTCGATCACGTCGTCGACCTTGATGTCGTTGAACGAACCGAGTCCGATACCGCACTCGAAGCCTTCGCGGACCTCGGTCGCGTCGTCCTTGAATCGCTTGAGCGAATCGACGGTCAGGTTGTCGGCCACCACGACGCCGTCGCGGATCAGGCGGGCCTTGCTGTTGCGTCGGATCAACCCGCTACGGACGATCGAACCCGCGACGTTGCCGATGCGCGGCACCCGGAACACCTCGCGCACCTCCGCGGTACCCAGCTGTACCTCTTCGAACTCGGGCTTGAGCATGCCCTTGAGCGCGGCCTCGATCTCCTCGATCGCCTGGTAGATGACCGAGTAGTAGCGCACGTCGACGCCTTCGCGGTCGGCCGACTCGCGCGCCTTGCCCTCGGGCCGGACGTTGAAGCCGATGACCACCGCGCTGGATGCGATCGCGAGGTTGATGTCGTTCTCGGTGATCGCACCGACGCCGCGGCCGATGACGCGCAGCGACACCTCGTCACTGATGCCCGAGTCGACGTCGATCTTCAGCAAGGCATCCTCGAGCGCCTCGACCGAACCGGACACGTCGCCCTTGATGATGAGGTTGAGCTGCTGCACCTCACCGGCGGCGAGCGCCTTGTCGAGGTCGTCCAGCGAGATCCGCTTGCGCGAGGCCGCCAGCTGGGCGTTGCGCTCGCGCGCCTGCCGCCGGTCGGCGATCTGGCGGGCGATGCGGTCCTCGTCGACGACCAGGAACGAGTCGCCGGCGCCGGGCACCGAGGTGAGCCCCAGTACCTGGACCGGACGGGACGGGTCGGCAATGTCTACCGTGTCGCCGTTCTCGTCGATCATCGCCCGGACGCGCCCGAACGCGTCGCCGGCCACGATCGAGTCGCCGACGTGCAGGGTGCCGCGCTGCACCAGCAACGAGGCCACCGGGCCGCGACCGCGGTCGAGCCGAGCCTCGATGATGATGCCCTGCGCGTCCTGTTCGGGGTTGGCCCGCAGATCGAGCGACGCGTCGGCGGTGAGCAGGATGCCCTCGAGCAGCCCGTCGATGTTGATGCCGGCGCGAGCGGAGACGTTGACGAACATCGTGTCGCCGCCGTACTCCTCGGCCACCAGGTTGTACTCGGTGAGCTGCTGGCGCACCTTGTCCGGGTTGGCGCCTTCCTTGTCGATCTTGTTCACCGCCACCACGACCGGGACGTCGGCCGCCTGGGCGTGGTTGAGCGCCTCGATGGTCTGGGGCATCACGCCGTCGTCGGCCGCGACGACCAGCACGACGATGTCGGTGGTCGACGCACCGCGAGCACGCATGGCGGTGAACGCCTCGTGGCCGGGGGTGTCGATGAACGTGATCGCGCGGTCGTTGCCCTCGTGCTCGACGTGCACCTGGTAGGCGCCGATGTGCTGGGTGATGCCACCCGCCTCGTCGCCCATCACGTTGGTCTTGCGGATGGCGTCGAGCAGGCGGGTCTTGCCGTGGTCGACGTGACCCATGACCGTGACCACCGGCGGGCGAGCGACGAGCGCGTCCTCGTCGCCTTCGTCGGACCCGAAGGTCAGGTCGAAGGAGTCGAGCAGCTCGCGGTCCTCGTCCTCGGGGCTGACGACCTGAACGTTGTAGTTCAGCTCGGCGCCCAGCAACTGCAGGGTCTCCTCGTTCACCGACTGGGTCGCGGTGACCATCTCGCCGAGGTGGAACAGGACCGTGACCAGCGAGGCCGGGTTGGCGTCGATCTTCTCGGCGAAGTCGGACAGGGATGCGCCGCGAGGCAGCCGCAACACCTCGCCGTTGCCGCGCGGAACCTGCACGCCGCCCAACGACGGGGCGGTCATGTTGTCGAACTCGGCTCTGCGCTGCTTCTTGCTCTTGCGCCCGCGAGCCGGGCGTCCGCCCTGACGTCCGAACGCGCCGGCCGTACCGGCACCTCGGCCGCCACGTCCACCGCCACCGGGCCGTCCGCCGCCGCCGGGTCCACCCCGGAAGCCACCGGCGCCACCGCCCGGACCGCCACCGCCGCCTGGGCCGCCACCACCGGGACCGCCGCGGTAGCCACCGCCACCACCGCCACCACCGGGACGTCCGCCGCCGGGAGCACCGCCGCCGCCGGGACCACCGCGGTAGCCACCGCCACCGCCGCCGCCACTGCCACCGCCGGGACGGCCAGCACCCGGTCCGCCGGGACGGCCGCCACCGGGGCCGCCGCGGCCGGGCGCCGAGCCCGGTGCCGGACGCGGGGGCATCATGCCTGGATTGGGACGCGGGCCGCCCGGACGGGGCGGCATATTGCCGCCCTGCGCGGGAGCCGGACGGGGCGTGGTCGGGCGTGGTGCCGGAGCTCCGGCGCCGACGCCGAACGGGTTGTTGCCGACCCGGGGACCCGGACGGGGTCCGGCCGCCGGGCGGGGACTCGGTGCCGTCGGGGGCGGTGTCGCCGGACCGGGCGGCGCCGGGCGGGACGGTGCCGGGCTGGGCGCGCTCGTCGCGGCGGGAGCCATCGGCTCAGGAGCCGGGGCCGGCACGGCAGGTGCCGCCGGTGCGGCCGGGGATTCGATGACCGGTGGGGCCGCCGCGATCTCGGGCGCAGCCGGGGCCGGCTCGGCCTTCTTCGCCGGGGCTTTCTTGGCGGGTGCCTTCTTGGCCGGCGCGGCCGGGAAGGATTCGCGCAGCCGGCGCGCGACCGGTGCTTCGACGGTTGAGGAGGCGCTCTTCACGAACTCGCCCAGCTCGTTGAGCTTGCCGAGAACGTCCTTGCTGGTGACGCCGAGCTCCTTCGCGAGCTCGTGTACGCGGGCCTTGCCTGCCACTGGACTCCTTATTAAGGACCGGGCGGCATCCCCGCTCGATCCCGACTAGTCGGGGTTGGTGCTCATCGCTGGTGCTTCATCGAGTGCCCATAGCTCTTCTGCTCCCTGCCGGGGACGGCATCGAGTTGCCTACTGCTCTGGTGCGTCGAGGTGCTCTGCGAGGTACTCGTGCACCGGCGCCGGATCGATCTCACCGGACACCCGAAAGGCCCGTGCGAACGCCCGGCGTCGCTGCGCGAGTGCCACGCACTGCGGATCGCGGTGTAACCAAGCTCCGCGACCGGGTGCGCGGCGACGTGGGTCCGGCACGACGAACACGCGTCCCGGTTGCCCGGTCAGTGTGCCTGACGATGCCGATGCCACGACGACGCGAAGCAACTCGGCGGCCGCCGCTCGTGTCCGACAGCCGATGCACGTACGAACAGGCGCGTGCGCCTGTCGCCGGGCAGCATCAGATGCCGTCGTCGATCGAACGACCACGGGGAAGTCTACTACTCCTCGCGGTCGGGCGTGTCGGCGTGCCCGTCCGTCGCGGTCACGACGGCCATCGGATCCGCCTCGGCGTCGCTGTGGATGTCGATGCGCCACCCGGTGAGCCGGGCGGCCAGCCGCGCGTTCTGGCCCTCGCGACCGATCGCGAGGGACAGCTGGAAGTCCGGGACGACAACCCGCACCTGCTGGGTCGCGGCGTCGACCACCTGGGCCGCCACTGCGTGAGCGGGTGAGAGCGCGTTGCCGACGTAGGTCGCCGGATCCTCGGCCCAGTCGATGATGTCGATCTTCTCGCCGTGCAGTTCGGCGACGACGTTGCGGACCCGCTGTCCCATCGGCCCGATGCATGCGCCCTTGGCGTTCAGGCCGGGCACCGAGGTCCGCACGGCGATCTTCGTACGATGGCCGGCCTCGCGGGCGACCCCGACGATCTCGACGCTGCCATCGGCGATCTCGGGCACCTCCAACGCGAACAGCTTCTTGACCAGATTCGGGTGGGTTCGGCTCACCGTCACCTGCGGACCGCGCATGCTGCGGGCCACGGCCACGACGTACGCCTTCAGCCGGTTGCCGTGCGTGTACACCTCGCCCGGCACCTGCTCGGACTGCGGCAGTATCGCCTCGATCTTGCCGATGTCGACGAGCACCAGGCCCCGTTGGGCGGCGTACGCGTCGGCCTGGATCACCCCGGCGACGACGTCGCCCTCGCGTCCGGAGTACTCGCCGTAGGTCTGGTCGTGCTCGGCGTCGCGCAACCGCTGCAGGATCACCTGGCGGGCCGTCATGGCGGCCACCCGGCCGAAGTCGGTGGGCGTGTCGTCGTACTCCTCGAGAATGTCACCGTCGGCGCCGACCTCTTGCGCCCACACGACGACCTCGCCGGTCTTGCGGTCGATCGCGACCCGAGCGTGCGGCATGGAGTGCGGCGTGTGCTTGTAGGCGGTGAGCAACGCGGTCTCGAGCGCGTCGATGATCGTCTCGAACGAGATCTCTTTCTCCCGTTCGATGCTGCGCAACGCAGCGATGTCGACGTGGACCATGGCTCAGCCCCTTTCCTGCTCGGCCCCGACGTCGGGTCGGTTGAACTCGATCTGGACCTTGCCCGGTCCGAGCGCCGCCCACGGGATGTGACGGGGCGCGCCGTCGACGTCCAGGCGCACGCCGTGGTCGTCCGCTCCGAGTACCCGCCCGACCAGCGCCCGGTCCTCGACGGCGACCTCAACCAGACGCCCGGCCGCCCGCCGCCAGTGGCGAGGCTCGCGCAGCGGCCGGTCGACACCCGGCGAGGACACCTCGAGCACGAAGGGGCCGGCGAAGTCGTCGCCGTCGTCCAGGGCCTCGGAGACGGCTCGGCTGACCTGCGCCACCCCATCGAGGTCGACGCCGCCGTCGGCGTCGACGATCACCCGGACGAGGCTGCGCCGTCCCGCCTGGGAGACGGTGACGTCTTCGAGGTCGTATCCGGCCGACTCGACCACCGGGACGAGCAGCTCGGTGAGTTGCCGGCGCGCCGCATCGGGGGGCGGACCGGCCTGCGCGGGTGGCATCGGGCGTTCCTCCCTCGGTGTGCAGTTGTGGCGCGTACTTCGCGCCGGACGCGTGTTGCGAGCTTAGCCAGTCTGCGAGACTTAGCCCTCCCATGGCCACCGCACTTACCGACAGCTCACAGCCGTGACCGGGCCGTCAGGTGAGCAGGGCGCGCCGCCTTCCCCGGAGCACGACGCTCCGCCGCCCACATCGCACCGCAGACCGACCACGCGCCCGGCGATCCTCAGCCGACGTTCCCTGCTCGGCGCCGGCGTGGTCCTCGTCGCCGGTGGGGTGGGGGCCGGGATCGCCGGCATCCAGCCAAGGCGCGAGCGCGCCGCGCACGTGACCGGGGCGCCGACTGAGCTAGCCGGCGCGCTCACCCGCGAGCTGTCGCTGGTGGCCAACCTGGAGGCGGCGCTGCGCCACGACCCCAGCCGAGCCGTCGAGCTGAGGGCCGCCCGCGACGACCACACCGCGCACGCCACGGCCCTGCGATCGGCGATCTCGGCCTACCCGACACCGTCCATGTCGAGCACTCCCCCGGCGTCCGGGCCGCCCGCGGCGCCGACGATCGCGCAGCTGCACGCCGCAGAACTCGCAGCGTCCCGCTCGGCGGCGGCGGAGTCCAGCGCCCTGACCGGCGCGGACGCCGCGTTGCTCGCCAGCATCTCGGCGTGCGAGGCCACCCACGCGGAGTTGATCACGTGAACGCGGTGATCACCGCCTGGCAGGCGGCGCTGGCCGCCGAGCACGCCGCGGTGGCCGGCTACGACGTGCTGGGGCCGCGCCTGGATCCCAGCCGGACGGCGCTGGCCCGCACCGACCAGCAGGCCCACCGTGACCTGCGCGACGCCACGTCGGCGGCGCTGATCGCCGCAGGTCAGACACCGACGCCGGCGCCGCCCGACTACCCGCTGCCCTTCGCGGTGACGGACGCGGTGACGGCGCACCGGTTCGCGCTCTACCTGGAGTCGGCCAGCGCCGCGGCCTGGCGCTACCTGATCGCGGTCGCCGCGGCCCAGAACGCGCAGGTACCGACGCCGAGCTTCCGCACCGACGCGCAGACCGCCCTGACCGCGAGCGCCGTCCGCGCGACCCAGTGGCGGCGCCTCGTCGATCCGGCCAAGCCCACCGTTGCCTTCCCGGGCACCTAGCCTCGATGTTTCGCCTGGCTGCGTAGATGATCTTGTGGTCGTGGTGTCGGGCTGACTTTGAGCGCTGGCAGCGGGTGTTGCCGACGCTGTGATCGTCGGTTCTCCGGGGTCCTGGTCGAGGGACTGGGTGTCGGGTTCAGCGGGTTTGCAGGGCGGCCCAGCCGGTATCGATGAGCCGGTTCCAGGGCCAGCCGCGGGGGAGTCGGAGTCGTCGGCGTCGGCTGGTGTGGATGATGCGTGCGGCGACGGCGAGGATGCGGAACCGGAGCCGTTTGGGTTCCCACCGGCGGGCCGGTTCTGATTCGTCGAAGGCCAGCGTTTGGGTCCAGGCGAGCAGATTGGTGGCCAGGGCGACGACCTCCAGCCAGATCCGGTTCTGGGCGTAGCCGTGGAAGGGCAGGTTGCGCAGCCCGGTGTCTTTCAAGTTGCGGATGCGGTCCTCGCAGCGGGCGCGTTGGCGGTGCCGGACCTCCAGGTCGGCCAGGGTCCAACCCGGCCCTTTGGTGTTGGTGGCAAAGCAGGTGATGCGCCAGCCGTTGTGGTCGGTCAGCCGCAATTGGGCACCTGGGTGGGGACGCTCGCGGCGGGCGATGACCCGCATCCGGGCCGGCCAGTCTCGTGGGCCGGGCCGGTAGGCCCGGGTCGGTGTCGGCATCCATGCGGTCAGTTCAGCGACCTGGGCGCCATCGCGGGGCTGGCCGTCACCGTCCAGGGCCGAGCGCCAGGCCTGTTCCGGGATCGCCTGGATCGCTGCCTGGACGGTGTCTTGGGCCTGGAACCCGATGGAGTACTCCAGCCCGGCGTCGGTGATGTGGTGCAAGAACACCTTGGAGCAGGCGCCGGTGTCGGCACGGACCAGGACCTGTCCTCGCTCATGCTCGGGCAGCTGGGCGAGCGCGGCGTCCAGCGTGGTGAGGTGGTCAGCACTGTTCCACGGGGACGCCTTCCCGGGCCGCAGGTCAAGGGCCAGCGCTTCGCCAGTGCCGTGCTGCCCGTGGTCGACGAACGTGCACATCGGCGCGAACCCGAACCCACGCTTGAACGTCGGCTCGGCGTTCTCCTTATCCGAGTGCGCGGCCACCAGCGTGGCGTCAATGTCAACGATCACCTGCCCGCCCTCGCGTCGCCCTGGGGCGCCGGCTAGCGGCCGCCGCCGAGACCAGACCCAGGCGCGTGCCTGGGCACCTACGTCCCGGATCGCGGCCACCGCGCCTTCCACATCGGCCGCCAGCGCCGCGAAGATCCGCGAAACTGTCGGATCGGAGGCGACCAGACCGAACACCTCCGGCTGAGCGCGGACCGCGGCGACATCGGCCAGACAGTCACCACCGAGCGCGACCGCGATCGCCACGTCGAGCAGCACCTTGCCCGGATCATGAGTCGAGCGCGCCGACCGCCACGGCAACAACGCCTGCGACAGGCCACGATCAAGACCGGCAACCCGGATCGTCTCTTTGAGCAGCACTGCCCCCGCCGACGAGATCAGCGACTCGCGGACAGGATCAACAACCACACCAGCAACCGGGCTACGCTTCACCTACGGAGTGCCTTCCCGCTCGAGACCTTGAGACGTCGCAATCCCAAGAATCCCGTGCAGGACAGGCACTTCCGTGCGTTACACGCCGATCAACCACCAGCGACGTGAAATTTCGAGGCTAGGACGTGTCTGCTTACTCCATGCTCTGCTTCGCGAAGCTGAGGCACGCGATCTGCTTCGTTGTCGTCGTCGCCGATACAACAGCGGTATCGGACTCCTCCTCCGCCTCGCATCTCACGCACCTCACCCCCGCTCGCGACGAGCGGGAGTAAGCAGACACGTCCTGGTCACAGCGGTGTATGATGTGGTGTATGCATCGCACCAACATCTACCTTGACGAGATGCAGGCGGCTCGCCTCGATCGGATCGCGAACCAGCAGGGCACGTCACGGTCCGAGGTGATTCGTGCGCTCATCGACCGAACGTTCGCCGGCGATGACATCGACGTCGAGGCGGACCTGGCTGCTATCGCACAGTCCCATGGCGCTCTCACCGATGCCGAGGAGACCGCGCGCGATGACGGCGACCGCTCGGCCCACCTGGCTCGCATGTGGAGCCTGGACGCTAGCCGGTGATACTCATCGACAGCGATGTTCTCGTCGCGCACCTGCGCGGACTCGACGTCGCAACCGAGTGGCTACTGAAGACGCGTCGCACGTCCGGATCGCTGTCGGCGAGCGTGGTTTCGGTCGCGGAGATCTCGGGCGGCATGCGCACCGCGGAGCGGCGGGAGGTGTGGGCACTCATCAGCTCGCTCCGGATCGAGCCGGTCGACGAGCTCATAGCGCGTACCGCCGGTGAGTTCATGCGGCGTCACCGTCGCAGTCACACCGGTATCGGCCTGGGCGACTACCTGATCGCGGCGACCGTCGAGGTGCGCGGCGCGACGCTGGCAACACTCAACGTGCGCCACTTCCCGATGTTCACCGGACTGCGTCCCCCGTTCCGGCTGCCCGGGCAGAACCGCTAGCGCCAGGCTTCGATCACCGCTTTCAGGTCGGCGAGACGGTTGATCACGGCGTCGGGCTCACCCTCGGTGTGCCCGCGCTGCCAATCCGGGACGCTGCTGTGCGGCACCAGCACCGCGCGCATGCCGACGGCCTTCGCCCCGTGGATGTCGTCGAAGACGCGGTCGCCCACAAACACGGCCCGGGCGGGGTCAGCCACGCCGACGGCAGCCAGCGCGGCGTGGAAGGCCTCGGCGTGCGGCTTGGTCCAGGGGATCTCGGACGTGTAGACGGCGCCGTCGATCAGGGCCAGCACCTCGTCCCGGGCGAAGATGCGCTCGTGCTCGCCGCGCGGCCAGATCGTGTTGGACAGGATGCCGATGCGGATGCCCGCACCGTGCAGCCACCCGAACAGGCCCGGCACGTCCGGGTCGGTCAGCGTGTGCGGCTCCCACCACGCGTGGTAGTTCGCCCGGAAGTGGTCGTCGGCATCGACTCCGGCGGCCTGCAGGACGCTGTCGAGGGTGGCGCTGCTGTGCTCGTCGCGCGATCGGGCCCACGCCGCGTCCTCGGCCGCCCCGAGCTTCCGGGCGAGATCGGCGTCGCCACTCGCCGCGAGCCACGACTCCGCCACGTCGATCGTGTGCCACGGGGTGAGGGTGCCGCCCCAGTCGAAGATGACCGCGTCTACTGCCATTCCGCCATCAAAACAGCACTGTCGAAAGAGTTCCCACCTGCCGCATGCCCAAGCGCTCGTAGAGGCGCCGCGCGGGCCGGTTGAAGTCGTTGACGTACAGGCTCACCGACGGGGCGAGGCGCAGCGCGTAGTCGATCACCGCGGCCATGGCGCCGGTCGCGATGCCCAGCCCGCGGCGATCCGGACGCACCCACACGCCCTGGACCTGCGCCGTGTGCCGCGACACCGCGGCGATGTCGGCCTTGAATACGACCTGGCCCTCAGCGTCGGTGCGTACCAGAGCCCGCCCGGCCGCGACGACCTCGGCCAACCGCGCGCGGTAGGCGTGCGCCTTCGGGCCTCGGAGCGGCGCGATGCCGAGCTCTTCAGCGAACATGGCGGCGGCGGCCGGCAGGTAGCTGTCCAGCTCCTCCACGTGAGCCGGACGCACCAGCGGATCTGACGAGACCGACGCCGGCCGATCGAGCACCAGCAGCGGCTGAGCCGGACGCACCACTCGGGCGGCGCCCCAGAACGACGAGAGCTCGGGCCACAGCACCGACAGCGTCTCGGCCGGCCCGACGATGGACGAGCAGGGTCGCCGACGCGCGCCGAGGAAGGCAGCCAGCGCCGTCCAAGCCTCGGCATCGCCCCCGATGGGCAGCAGCGTCCCGCCGGCGTAGCACGCGGCCGACAGCGCCGCCTCGCCGACGCCGAGCAGTTCGGGATCGAGCGTCTGGACGGCATCGAGCCGGGCGGCGATCACCGCGTTGGCGTAGGGCTCGGCGTCGACCAGCACGCGCAGGGCGGCGAGGTCGGCGACGTCCAGCGGCCGTACGACCTCGGTCGCCGTGCGCAGAGCCGTCACGGGTGCGACGGTACTCGTTTTGAGCTACGGCTCAGGTCACCGACACCGTCGGCGCCCCGGAGACCGCACCCTCGTCGGTCATCTGCTCGGCCAGGCGCATCGCCTCTTCGATGAGCGTCTCGACGATCTGCGACTCGGGGACGGTCTTGATGACCTCACCCTTGACGAAGATCTGCCCCTTGCCGTTGCCCGACGCCACACCCAGGTCGGCCTCGCGCGCTTCGCCCGGGCCGTTGACGACACAGCCCATGACCGCGACGCGCAGCGGCACCTCCATGCCCTCGAGGCCGGCCGTGACCTTGTCGGCCAGCGTGTAGACGTCGACCTGGGCCCGGCCGCAGGACGGGCACGAGACGATCTCGAGGCGGCGCTGGCGCAGGTTCAGGGACTCGAGGATCTGCAGCCCGACCTTGACCTCCTCGACCGGCGGGGCCGAGAGCGACACCCGGATCGTGTCCCCGATGCCCCGGCTGAGCAGGGCGCCGAAAGCGACGGACGACTTGATCGTGCCCTGGAACGCCGGCCCGGCCTCGGTTACGCCGAGGTGCAGCGGGTAGTCGCACTGCTCGGCGAGCAGCTCGTACGCGCGCACCATCACGACCGGGTCGTTGTGCTTGACCGAGATCTTGAAGTCGCGGAACCCGTGCTCCTCGAACAGGCTTGCTTCCCAGAGCGCCGACTCGACGAGCGCCTCGGGCGTGGCCTTTCCGTACTTCTCGAGCAGCCGCTTGTCCAGCGACCCGGCGTTCACCCCGATGCGGATCGAGATGCCCGCGTCGATGGCCGCCTTGGCGATGGCTGCGATCTGGTCGTCGAACCGTTTGATGTTGCCCGGGTTGACGCGCACCGCGGCGCATCCGGCATCGATCGCGGCGAAGACGTACTTGGGCTGGAAGTGGATGTCGGCGATCACCGGGATCTGGCTGTGTTTCGCGATCTCGGGCAGTGCCTCGGCGTCGTCCTGCGACGGCACCGCCACCCGGACGATGTCGCAGCCGGACGCCGTCAGCGCGGCGATCTGCTGCAGCGTGGCGTTGACGTCGGAGGTGAGTGTCGTCGTCATCGACTGGACGGAAATCTGGGCGTCGCCACCGACGGCGACCGAACCGACTTTGATCTGGCGGGACTTGCGCCGCGGCGCGAGCACCGGGGGCGGTCCCGATGGCATTCCAAGTGCAACAGTCACGACGACAAGTATCCCCTCGTGTGGATGATCTTGGAGATCTGGTCGCTATTCAGCCACAAGTCCAAGATCATGAGCGGATGGCGCGCAGCGCTCACCCACCGATGTTCACCGGTTTGACGATGTCGGCCCAGACGACGAGCAGGGTGATCACGACCAGCACGGAGGCCACGGCGTACATGATCGGCAACATCTGCGCGGTGTCGACGTAGATCGGTTTGGGTTTCGTCCGGACGACGGACCCGTCCGGGCCGACCTGGGACCGGACCCGCAGCCGGGCTCGACCGCGCTTGGCCGCCTCGACGATGGCCCCCGCGACGTGCCCGCCATCGAGCGGCAGCAGCGGCAGCAGGTTGAAGAAGAACAGCAGCAGATTGACGGTGGCGAGCAACTCGGTCAGGGCGAAGATCTTGTCCTGGGCGTCGAGCTGGTGGCTATCGGCGACCTGTCCGCCCAGCCGGCCGATGCCGACCACGCCGATCGCGCCGTTCGGATCGCGCTTCTTGCCCTCGAACACCGTGCCCCACAAGCTGCCGATCTTGTTGGGGTAGTTACCGATCGCGTGCAGGCCTTGGGCTACCTGGCTGACGATCTGCCCGGGGATCTGCCCGGCCCCGACCGCCTGGTAACCCTCCTTGGCCGAGACGCCCAGGTAGCCGGCTTCCTTCGTCTTGGTGCCGGTGTCGTTGGCGTACTTGACGGTGCGCACCGGCGTGATCGGCACCGCGATGTCCTGACCGGCGCGATGCACGGTCAGGGTCAGGTGCTGCCCGGCCGCGCCTTCGATGATCTTGACGGCCTGGTCCCAGTTGCCGATGTGCCGGCCGTTGATCGCCTCGATCTTGTCGCCGGGCTGCAGGCCGGCCTCGTACGCCGGGGACTTCGGCGCGTCCGCCGGGCAGGTCGTGCTGTTCGCGTCGGGCGAGTTGGCCGCCACCACGCACTGGGTGATCGAGTCGACCGTGGTGGTCGGGTTCTTCTGTCCGAGCGTGCCGAGCAAGACGATGGTGAGCACGGCGTAGATGATCAGGTTCATCGTCGGTCCGCCGAGCATCACGATCATCTTCTTGCCGGGGGTCAGCCGGTAGAACTCGCGCTCGGAGTCCTCGGGCCGTACCTCGGCGCGGCTCACCTGGCGGAACTCCTCGACCGAGGTGGCCAGGCGCCGGGGCCAGCGCGAACGGCTGCCGTCGGGGCGCGGCGGCACCATGCCGATCATCCGGATGTAGCCGCCCAACGGGATCGCCTTGATGCCGTACTCGGTGTCGCCGCGCTTGCGCGACCACAGCGTCGGGCCGAATCCCACCATGTAGTGGGTGACCTTCACCCCGAACTTCTTGGCCGGCACCATGTGCCCGACCTCGTGCAGCGCGATCGAGAGCAGCAACCCGAACGCGAAGATGAGGACGCCGACCAGGTACAGCACTCGGCTCCTCCTCAGTTACCGGATATCTCAGTTCCGACCGATGATGTCGCGGGCGCGGCCTCGTGCCCACGCCTCGGCCCGTTCAACGTCCTCGACCCTACCTGGGTTTCCGGCGTCGGTATGCCGGTCGTCGAGCCATTCGTGCAGCACTTCGGCGATCGTGTCGACGATTCCGAGGAATCCCACAGCTCCGGCGTGGAAGGCGTCCACCAGCTCCTCGTTGGCCGCGTTGTAGACGGCCGGCGCGCAGCCCCCGGCGGTGCCAGCCTCGCGGGCCAGATCGATCGCCGGGAACGCCTTGTTGTCCAGCGGCTCGAACGTCCAGGTCTGGGCCGTGGTCCAGTCGACTGCGGCCGCCGCGCCGTCGACGCGGTCCGGCCAGCCCAGCGCGAGTGCGATCGGCAGCCGCATGTCCGGCGGGGACGCCTTGGCGATGGTCGCCCCGTCGATGAACTCGACCATGGAGTGCACCACCGACTGCGGGTGCACCACGACGTCGATGCGCTCGTACGGGACGCCGAACAGCAGGTGCGCCTCGATCACCTCGAGCGCCTTGTTGACCAGGGTGGCCGAGTTGGTGGTGATCAGCTTGCCCATGTCCCAGGTCGGGTGGGCCAGCGCCTGTGCCGGCGTCACGTCGGCCAGCTCGTCGCGCGTGCGGCCCCGGAACGGCCCGCCACTCGCGGTCACCACGAGCCGACGCACCTCGTCGGCCCGGCCCGCCCGCAGGCACTGCGCCAGCGCCGAATGTTCCGAATCCACCGGCACGATCTGCCCCGGCTTGGCCCGGCGCAGCACGAGCGGGCCGCCGGCGATCAGCGACTCCTTGTTCGCCAGGGCGACGGTGCGCCCGGCATCCACCGCGGCCAGCGTCGCCCGCAACCCGTTCGCGCCGGCCACCCCGTTCAGGATCACGTCGGCGTCCAGCGCGGCCAGCTCGGTGGCCGCCGCCGGCCCGATCACGAGGTGCGGCTGCGCTGCGTCGGCCGGCCAGATCGCGGCCAACCGCTCGCGCAGCTCGGCCGCCCGGTCGGTCCGCCCGATGCCCACCGCGGCCACCCGCAGCTCGGCGGCCTGCGCGGCGAGGACCGCTGGGTCGGACCCGCCGGCCGCGATGGCCATCACCCGGAACCGGTCCGGGGCCGCCCGGACGACCTCGATCGCCTGGGTGCCGATCGAGCCGGTGGAACCGAGAACGACGACGCTGCGCTGTTCCATCACCGGGCCATTCTCGCCGACCGTCCGGCCAGTGCCAGAATGAGGTGGCACGCCCCACCAGACGGGAGACATCGTGGCCCTCAAGCCCGGCAGCGAGCCGCCGAACACCGGTGCGCCCGAGGACTACGCCGCCGACCATCCGACCGAGCACCCCTCCGACTGGGGCTGGCACGGCGAGTGGGGCCGGGCGGCGCGCATCGGCGGATGGCTCGTGGTCGTGATCTTGCTGGTGATGAGTACCGCCACGCACTACAACGGCACCGGCACCCTGTCGCTGATCGCGGTCGCCGCGGGACTCGTGGTCGCGCTGCTCTGGGACATCAACCGGCGCCGCACGTCCTGGCGCAACTAGCCGCGCTCAGCTCGCCGGCACTTCCTTCGTTCCCCAGGGGGAGGCGTACTCGCCGGCCAGCAGGTCGAGGAACGGCACCGCGTCGAAGGCCTCGGGGCCGAGCACGCCGGCCCCGGACCAGGCCCCGGAGTCGATCAGCTCCAGCGCGACGATCGGGTTGACGGCGGTCTGCCACACCACGGCCTGCGCCCCGTACTCGCGCATGGACCATTCGTTGTCGACGACGTGGTAGAGGTAGGTCGAGCGGGGCGCGCCGTCCTTGTCCCGGCCGCGGACCCAGGTGCCGGCGCAGGTCTTGCCCCGCATCCGATCGCCGAGGGTTGCCGGATCCGGCAGGCAGGCCGCCACCACGTCGCGGGGCGATACCGACGCGCCGCCGACGCGCACCGGGTCGACGCGATCCAGGCCGAGCTTGTGCAGCGTCTTGAGCACGTCGATGAACTCGTTGCCCAGCCCGTACTTGAACGTCACCCGCTTGGCGTCCACCCAGCGCGGGACGAGCAGCACCTCCTCGTGCTCGACGTTCACGCACTCGACCGGGCCGATGCCCTCGGGGAACTCGAAGATCTCCGGCTCGCTGAACGGCGCCGTGGTGAACCAGCCCCGCTCCTCCTCGTAGATCACCGGCGGGTTGAGGCATTCCTCGATCGTCGTCCAGATGGAGAACGACGGGGCGAAGTCGTACCCGTCCACGATCAGGTTCGCCCCGTCCCGCACACCGACCTCGTCGATCTCACCGAACAAGTGATCCGCGGCGTAGCGGGCGAACACGTCGGCCAGCCCCGGCTCGACGCCCATGCCGACCAGGGCGATGCGCCCGGACGCGGCCCACTCGTCGGACAACGCGAACTGCTCGTCGCCGAGCTTCACGCCGGTCTGCGCGAACGGCTCGGTCGGGTGCGGGCGCGACAGCGACATCGCCATGTCCAGGTAGTGGACCCGCCGGTCCAGCGCCGCCCGGAAGATCGGCATGGTGAACCGCGGATCGGTGGCGCCCAGGACGGCGTCGATGCGGTGCTCGGCGAGGACGGCCGCGATCGTCGCCTGGTCCGAAGCGTCCAATTGCACGGCGGCGAACCGCTCGTCGGCCACCGCCTCGACCGCCGCCCGGGCGCGGCCCAGGTCGTAGTCGGCAACGAGGACGTGCTCGAGGAACGGGCGGCGGGCGGCGATGCGCACGGCTGCGGATCCCACCCCGCCGGCCCCCAGAATCAGAAGTCGCATGCGGGCACTATAGGTAAGCGAATGCCACGAATTCCATAGCTCGAACAAACTTCTGACGCGGAAACCCTTGCGGATCAGGGCATGAGCTGCGATAAACGCATCTACGAAATCCGCAGTACGGGAGCTGCCGATGCCTGCTACAACCGCCACGTACTCCGCCGGCGACGTCGCGCCGAAGGGCCTGAAGACCGGCGCCCTGGGCCTGGTGTCGAGCGTGGTGATCGGCGTCGCGTCGGTCGCGCCGGCCTACAGCCTGGCCGCGACGCTCGGTTTCATCGTCGCGTTCGTCGGGCTGCAGTCGCCGATCGTCGTGGTGTTGGCGTTCGTGCCGATGCTGTTCACCGCGATCGGCTACGCGGAGCTGAACAAGGCCGATCCGGACTGCGGGACGACGTTCACCTGGGCCACCCGGGCGTTCGGGCCGAAGACCGGCTGGCTCGGCGGCTGGGGCATCATCGCGGCCGACCTGCTCGTCATGGCCAGCCTGGCCCAGGTCGCCGGGCAGTACGTCTTCCTGCTCTTCAACGCCGACGGCATCGGCGGCAACGCGACCAGCGGCTGGGTGCTACTGGTTGGCATCGCCTGGATCGTGCTGATGACCTACATCTGCTACGTCGGCATCGAGCTTTCCGCGCGACTGCAGCGGGTGCTGCTCACCATCGAGCTGATCATGCTGCTGGTCTTCGCGGTCGTGGCCCTGGCGAAGGTCGGCAGCGGGCACGGCGCCACCGAGTCGATCGACTTCTCCTGGTCCTGGCTCAACCCGTTCAAGATCGACTCGTTCTCGACGTTCGTGCGCGGCCTGCTGCTGATGCTGTTCATCTACTGGGGCTGGGACAGCGCCGTCGCCGTCAACGAGGAGACCAAGGACCCGCAGCGCACACCCGGCCGGGCCGCGGTGATTTCTACAGTCATGCTGCTGGTTACGTACACGCTGGTCACCATCGCCGCGCAGTCGTTCGCGGGCGTCGGCGACAGTGGAATCGGCCTGGGCAACGGCGACAACTCCGGGGACGTCCTTTCCGTGCTGGGCAAGGCTGTCTTCGGCGGCAACGGGCTCGGTACGACGCTGAGCCACCTGCTGATCCTCATGGTGCTGACGTCCGCGGCGGCGTCGACCCAGACGACGATCCTGCCCACCGCGCGCACGACGCTGTCCATGGCGGTGTACCGGGCGCTGCCGCGCACGTTCGCCAAGATCAGCCCTCGCCATTTGACCCCGAGCGTCTCGACGATCGCGTTCGGGGCGATCTCGATCGCGATCTACGGCGGGTTGAACTACGCCGGCAACGCCACGTCGGTCATCGCGGATGCGGTGTCGGCCCTCGGCATGATGATCGCGTTCTACTACGGGCTGACCGGCTTCGCCTGCGCGTGGTACTACCGCAAGACCCTGCGCGAAAGCGCCTACGCGTTCTGGATGCGCGGCGTGCTGCCCACGCTCGGCGGACTGATCCTGTTCTTCGCCCTGGCCTGGAGCTTCCACGACGACTGGATCGCGCCGAGCGACATCAGCACCAGCTACACCGCCTGGACGATCCCGTTCTCGCCGCACTGGACGATCGGCGGCGTCTTCCTCATCGGCATCGGCACGTTCCTCATCGGGGTCGTGCTGATGTTCACCTGGGAAGCCGTCTCGCCGCCGTTCTTCCGCGGGCAGGTCCTCAACCGGGACACGCCCACCCTCGTCGCCGACACCGACGAGCTCTCAGCGTCGATCCGCGTCGCGGACACCTCCTAGGCGGACGGCCGCTGGCGTGCGGCGCCGGGGGACGCACGCCAGCGGCCGTAGTTCGCCGGAGGAATCCGCGGGCGGTCAGCGGCCGTCGAGCAGGGGTTGGCGCGGGTCCCAGGCCGGACCGCCGGCCGCGTCCTGCCGCCGCCGGGCGATTGCCGACAGCGCCTCGAGCACGACCCGGTTGGCCAGGAACGACGTGATCTCGGCGTGGTCGTAGGGCGGGGACACCTCGACGACGTCGATGCCGGCGATCGGCAGCTCGTAGCAGACCCGGCGCACGGCATCGAGCAACTGCCGCGCCGACAGCCCACCCGGCTCGGGCGTGCCGGTGCCCGGGGCGTGGCCGGGGTCGCACACGTCGATGTCCACCGACAAGAACACCCCGTCGCAGTCGTCGACGGCGATAGTGAACGCCTCGGACAGGCACTCGTCCAGGCCGCGCGCCACGATCTCGGTCATCTCGTAGGAGCGCATCCGCTGCTCGGCCATCCAGTCCAGCGTCTCCGGCGGCGGCCAGTACCCGCGCAGGCCGACCTGCAGGAAGCGGTCACCCCGCACCGCGCCGGACTCGATCAGCCGGCGCATCGGCTGGCCGTGCCCGATCAGCGAGCCGAACTCGATGTTGCCGGTGTCGGCGTGCGCGTCGAAGTGCACCATGCTGACCCGCCCCCTCCCGAGGTGCTGGGCGACGCCGGCGGCATCCGGCCAGGCGATGGTGTGATCGCCGCCAAGGATCAGCGGGATCGCGCCGGTCCGCGTGACCGCGTACACCGCGGCCTGCAGGTCGCGCACCGACCGCTCCGCGTCGCCGGAGAACATCTCGACATCGCCGGCGTCGTACACGCGCAGGTCCTGCAGCGCGTCGACCCGCAGGGCCAGCGACGGCCGCGAACCGTCGTGCGGCAGGTAGCAGGTCTGGCGGATGTACTGGGGTCCGAACCGGGTGCCGGCCCGGTGCGAGGTGCCGCCGTCGAACGGCGCGCCGAGGATCACCACGTCGGCGTCGGAGTAGCTGGACGGGTCGGCCCAGTCGCAGCGATCCACGCCGAGGAACGTGATGTCGGGGCCGAACTGGGTGCCGTAGCGGACCATGCGGGTGAGATTACGCGGGGCCGCCTGGCATCCTGATTTCGTCCCCGACCGGGCCAATCAGCCACGAGATCAGTAGTTGAGCGAGCACCTTTCGACGGAATCACTTGCATCGCCTGATCCGACCAGGCAAGCTCGACGGTGTGACCCGGGTGAACACGCGTGCCGCGCCCGATGACGTCAGCAAGGCGATCATCGAGCAGCTGCAAGAGGACGGGCGGCGCCCCTACGCCACGATCGGCAAGGCCGTGGGGCTGTCCGAGGCGGCGGTTCGCCAGCGCGTGCAGAAGCTCGTCGAGAGCGGCGTCATGCAGATCGTCGCGGTCACCGATCCGATGCAGGTGGGCTTCGCCCGGCAGGCGATGGTCGCGATCTCGGCCACCGGCGACATCGACGGGATCACCAAGCGGCTGGCCGCCATCCCCGAAGTCGTCTACCTGGTCGTCATCGCCGGCTCCTTCGACGTCCTCGCCGAGATCGTCGTGACCGACGACGACCACCTACTGGAGCTGATCAACGAGCAGATCCGCACCATCCCCGGTGTCCTGCGCACCGAAACGTTCCTCTACCTGAAGCTGACCAAGCAGACCTACAACTGGGGTGCCCGATGACCACTACACCGGCCTACGTGACCGCCGACTTCGACGCAGACGGGCTGAACGCCAAGGCCCGAGACCACCTGTGGATGCACTTCACCCGCATCTCCTCCTACGCCGACTCCCCGGTCCCCACGATCGTGCGCGGCGACGGCGCCTATATCTACGACGTCAACGGTCGGCGGTACCTGGACGGACTGGCCGGGCTGTTCGTCGTGCAGGCCGGGCACGGCCGCCGCGAGCTGGCCGAAGCAGCCGCCCGCCAGGCCGAGCAGCTTGCGTTCTTCCCGATCTGGTCCTACGCCCACCCGCCGGCGATCGAGCTGGCCGACCGGCTCGCCGACTACGCGCCCGGAGACCTGAACAAGGTCTTCTTCACCACCGGTGGCGGCGAGGCGGTCGAGACGGCCTGGAAGCTGGCCAAGCAGTACTTCAAGCTGACCGGAAAGCCCTTGAAGCACAAGGTGATCAGCCGCTCCATCGCCTACCACGGCACACCGCAGGGCGCGTTGTCGATCACCGGCGTGCCGGCGCTCAAGGAGATGTTCGAGCCGCTCGTGCCGGGCGCGCACAAGGTGCCGAACACGAACTTCTACCGGGCCCCCGAGCACGGCGACGACCTCGAGGCGTTCGGCCGCTGGGCCGCCGACCAGATCGAGCAGGCCATCCTGTTCGAGGGTCCCGACACGGTGGCGTGCGTGTTCCTCGAGCCGGTGCAGAACTCCGGTGGCTGCTTCCCGCCGCCGCCGGGGTACTTCCAGCGGGTACGCGAGATCTGCGACCGCCACGACGTGCTGCTCGTATCGGACGAAGTGATCTGCGCTTTCGGCCGGCTGGGCAAGATGTTCGCCAGCGACAAGTTCGGCTACGTGCCCGACATGATCACCTGCGCCAAGGGCCTGACCAGCGGCTACTCCCCCATCGGCGCGTGCATCGTCAGCGACCGGATCGCCGAGCCGTTCTGGAACGGGGACGCGTCCTTCCCGCACGGCTACAC
>DASXYL010000058.1:0-52196 GCA_036502575.1 Jatrophihabitantaceae bacterium
GCGGTCGAGCAGCAACGACGTGTCGGTGACCATCGGGCGCAGCCGCTCGACGTAACCCTGTAGCTCGGCGACGACCGCATCGACCTCGAAGCCCTTGCGGTTGTAGATCTTGACCAGCATCTGGTTCTTCAGGTTCAGCGCCCCGACGACCTTGGCGCGCAGCACGTCCGCGTCGAACAGGTCCTGCACGCGGATGCCGATGCGGGCCATCTTGTCGGCGTAGGTCGGGCCGATGCCGCGGCCGGTCGTCCCGATCTTGGAGTTGCCGAGGAAGCGCTCGGTGACCTTGTCCAGCGTGCGGTTGTACGGCGTGATGACGTGTGCCGAGCCGCTGACAACGAGCCGCGACGTGTCGACGCCGCGGGCGGTCAGCCCGTCGATCTCGTCGAACAGCACGCCCAGGTCGATCACCACGCCGTTGCCGATCACCGGCGTGCAGCCGGGCGTCAGGATGCCGGACGGCAGCAGGTGCAGGGCGTATTTCTCCCGGGCCTCGCCCGAGCCGATGACGATCGTGTGGCCGGCGTTGTTGCCGCCGTTGAACTTCACGACGGCGTCGACCCGGCTGCCGAGCAGATCGGTCGCCTTGCCCTTGCCTTCGTCGCCCCATTGGGCGCCGACGAGCACGACTGCTGGCATCGGTAACTCCTGTCCGTTCGGGCCCTGCGAAGGGTAGTCGACGGGACTCGGCAACGGTCCTACTGTGTGCCCATGACGGCCACACCGACGAAGATCCTGCTCGACGAGAGCGAGATGCCAACACAGTGGTACTACCTGATCGCCGATCTGCCGACCCCGCCGCCGCCGGTGCTGCACCCGGGGACGCTGCAACCCGTCGGGCCCGACGATCTGGCTCCGCTGTTCCCGATGGACCTGATCATGCAAGAGGTCACCACCGACCAGTACGTCGACATTCCCGGCGCCGTCCTCGATGTCTACCGGCTGTGGCGGCCGTCCCCGCTGTTCCGCGCCCACCGGCTGGAGAAGGCGCTCGGCACGCCGGCCCGCATCTATTACAAGTACGAGGGCGTGTCCCCGGCCGGATCGCACAAGCCGAACACCGCCGTCCCGCAGGCCTACTACAACGCCAAGGCGGGCATCCGCCGGCTGACGACGGAGACCGGCGCCGGCCAGTGGGGCACCGCACTCGCCTTCGCCTGCGCGCAGTTCGGCCTCGAGTGCGAGGTCTGGCAGGTGCGCGCGTCCTACGACCAGAAGCCCTACCGCCGGATGATGATCGAGACGTTCGGCGGCACCGTGCACCCGTCCCCGTCCGAGCTGACCGAAGCCGGGCGGGCGATCCTCGCCGAGCACCCGGACTCCACCGGTTCACTCGGCATCGCGATCAGCGAGGCGGTCGAGGTGGCCGCGCAGAATCCCGACACCAACTACGCGCTGGGCAGCGTGCTCAACCACGTCCTGCTGCACCAGACGGTGATCGGTGAAGAGGCGCTGCTGCAACTGGCCAAGGTCGGCGAGACTCCCGACCTGCTCGTCGGCTGCACCGGCGGTGGCTCGAACTTCGGCGGATTGGCGTTCCCGTTCCTGCGCGAGAAGCTCGCCGGACGCATGTCGCCCGTGATTCGCGCCGTTGAGCCGGCCGCCTGCCCGTCGCTCACCCGCGGCGTGTACGCCTACGACTTCGGTGACACCGCCGGCATGACGCCGCTGATGAAGATGCACACGCTCGGGCACGACTTCGTCCCGGATCCGATCCACGCCGGTGGCCTGCGCTATCACGGGATGAGCCCCCTGATCAGCCACCTGTACGAGCAGAAGATGCTCGAGGCGGTCGCCAAACCGCAGCGCGAGTGCTTCGCCGCCGGCGTGCAGTTCGCGCGAACCGAGGGCATCGTGCCGGCGCCGGAGCCGACGCATGCCCTGGCCGCAGCGATCGAGGAGGCCATGCGCTGCAAGGAGTCCGGCGAGCAGAAGGTGATCCTGACCGCGCTGTGCGGCCACGGCCACCTCGACTTGCCGGCCTACGACGCGTACCTGTCCGGAACGATGGACGACTGGGCGCTGGACGACGCGGCTGTTGCGGCTGCCATCGACCGCTTGCCCGCTGTCACAGCCGGCTAGGCCGGAAGATCAGGACCAGCACCCGCAGCGCCAGGATCGCGGATATCACCAGCAGGCAGGAAGAATGCGAGCAGCCCGGCGATGAGGGTGCGCAGCGGCGAGAAGTACAGCCCGAGCAGGCGGCGCACGCTTGCGGCGAACACGAGCACCATCACCACCGTGAGAACGGCGGAGAGGGGATAGGTCAGCGCCGTCATCGCGCTGGCGGGGCCTCCAGGGCGGCGGTCGCCGCGGGGTCGCTGTCGTTGAGGAACGTCGCGCACCGCTGCGCCTCGTCCTGCTCGCCGATGGCGCCGGCCGCCTGGCCGAGGACGTGCAGGGCGCGCAGGAATCCCTGGTTGGGCCGGTGGGCCCAGGGCACCGGCCCGCTGCCCTTCCAGCCGCTGCGGCGCAGCGCGTCCAGGCCCCGGTGGTAGCCGGTGCGCGCGTACGCGTAGGCCTCGACGGGGCGGCCGCCGGCGAATGCGGCCTCGGCGAGGGCGGCCCAGGCGGCCGACGACGTCGGGAAGGCGGCGGCGACTTCAGCCGGGTCGTCGCCGGCGTCGAGGCGCTGGACGGCCGGGTCGTCGGGCAGCTTGGTGGGGGGAGCGAGCAGATTGCCGTGCGAGGTCATGCCGGCATTGTCGCGGATCAGCGAGTCTTGCTCGCCCGCCGGGGCAGCATCCCCTCGACGCCGGCGACGAACAGGTCGATGCCGAACCGGTAGTAGCCGTCCTCGTCGTCGCAGGATGTGAGGCCGTCCGCCGAAGCGACCAGCAGCGGGAACCGGTCGGCCGGCAACGAGGCGATGGCAGCGCGCTTCTCGGCCATCACGCTCTCGCGCAGCTGAGCCGCGGTGGTGAGCTCGCCCGGCTGCTGAGTCACGAGCATGACCGCGGTCTGCATCGAGTGGCGCGCGATGTCGCAGGCCATGCCGACGTCGAAGCCGGCCCGCACCAGCAGCTCCAGGGCCCGCTCGGCGATCTCGCGGCCGCTGTCGCACGCGAGGATGCGCTGCGACCCGAGTACGGCAGCCGCCGGATGCGCGCGCAGGGCGCCGACCACAGCGGCGACTATCCGGCGCAGCTGCTGTTGCCACGGCCCGGTGCTCGCGATCGCGTCCGCGTCCATGTCTGCGAAGAGCCGATCGCCCATCGCGGCGAGCAGCTCGTCCTTGTTGCTGACGTGCCAGTACAGCGCCATCGGCGTCACGCCGAACTCTTGCGCGACCCGGCGGATCGTCACCCCGTCGAGCCCCTCGACGTCGGCGATCGCCAGCGCGCGGTCGACGACAGCATCCCGGCTGAGCTCGGTCTTGACGGCTGTTTTCGTCCTCACGCTTGACAACTATACACCGTACAGGTTAGCTATACAGCGTAAATGTACGCCGTATAGGAGACGGGACCACCATGACCATCACGCGACCTCGCTGGACACTGCTGGCGGTATCGCTGGCCACGTTCATGACCTACCTCGACAACAACATCGTCAACGTGGCGATGCCGGCCATTCAGCGCGACCTGCACCTGTCGACGGCCGGCCTGGAATGGGTCGTGAGCGGCTACATCTTGGTGTTCGCCAGCCTCCTGCTCGCCGGCGGCCGGCTGGCCGACGTCTTCGGACGGCGCCGCGTATTCCTGATCGGCCTGGGCATCTTCACGGTCGCGTCGCTCGCGGCCGGCCTGGCCGGAAGCGTCGGCTTCCTGATCGCCAGCCGGGCTGTACAAGGGCTCGGCGCCGCTCTGGTCACGCCGCCCACTCTCGCGATCATCTCGGCCACGTTCACCGACAAGCGGCAACGGGCCGCAGCGGTCGGGATCTGGACGGCGGTGGGCGCCCTGGCGCTCGCGGTGGGCCCGCTGATCGGCGGAGTGATCAGCCAGCACGTCCACTGGAGCTGGATCTTCTACATCAACGTTCCGGTCGGCATCGCCACGATCGTCCTGGCCACGTGGGCCATCCGCGAGTCTCGCGAGGAGGCCGCGTCACGCCGGATCGACCTGCCCGGCCTGCTCACCTCGGCCGGCGCGCTGTTCGCACTCACCTACGCGCTGATCGAGGGCCACGACCTCGGTTGGACCTCGCCCGCCATCGCCGCGAGTTTCGCCGCATTCGCTGCGCTCGGCCTGGCGTTCGTCGTCATCGAGTCGCGCGCTGCGGACCCCATGGTTGCCGTGTCGCTGTTCCGCGAGCGGGTGTTCGCCGGTGGTTCGATCGCGTTGATCATGTGGGGCTTCGGCCTGTTCGGCATCTACTTCTTCACGTCGCTGTACCTGCAGGGCGTGCTCGGCTTCTCGCCCACCGAGGCCGGCGCGGCGTTCGTGCCGATGGCGTTGCTGATGGCCACCGGCGCGATCCTGTCCGAGCGCCTGTCGCGGGCGATCGGCGCGCATCGCACCGTCGGCGCCGCCATGCTGCTGATGGCCGTAGGTATCGCGTCGGTGAGCCTGCTCGGCAAGGATGCCTCGTTCCTGGACCTCATGCCGAGCTTCGCGATCATCGGCATCGGCGGCGGCTTGACCGTTCCGCTCACCTCGACGGTGCTCGAGTCGATGCCGACCGATGAGGCGGGCGTGGCGTCGGGCATCTTCAACGCGTCCCGCGAGGTGGCCGGGCTCCTCGGCATCACGGTCGTCGGTGCCATCCTCACCGCCCGGCAGACGAGCTCGCTGCGCGCCGGCCACAACGCCACCGACGCGTTCCTCACCGGGTACCGCACCGGCCTGCTCGTCGCCGCCGTGCTGGTCGCCCTCGGCGGGGTCGCGGCGTTCGTGGCGCTGCGCGGCGCGCGCAAGGTGGACCCGGAGCCGGTGACGATCACCGAGCTCGAACTCGTCGGCTGACCGATCGGCCGAGATCGCGCAACGTTCGGCGGCACCAGGCCGCCGAGCGTTGCGCGATCCGGTTACTCCGGCGCTCAGGTCGTCGGCGACGTACCCGCGGACAGCAGATCCTCGCAGGCCTTCGCGACCCGGGCGGCCATGCCGATCTCGGCCAGCTTCAGGTAGGAGCGCGGGTCGTAGGCCTTCTTGTTGCCCACCTCGCCGTCGACCTTCAGCACGCCGTCGTAGCTGGTGAACATGTGTCCGGCGATCTCGCGGGTGAACGCGTACTGCGTGTCGGTGTCGACGTTCATCTTCACCACGCCGTAGGAGACGGCCTCGCGGATCTCCTCCAGTTCGGAACCCGAGCCGCCGTGGAACACCAGCTCGAACGGCCGCGGCTGGCCGACCTTCTCACCGACGGCGTCCTGCAGCTCCTTGAGGATGTCGGGTCGCAGCTTGACGTTGCCCGGCTTGTAGACGCCGTGCACGTTGCCGAACGTCGCGGCCAGCAGGTAGCGGCCCTTCTCGCCGGTGCCGAGCACCTCGGCGGTGCGCAGCGCGTCCTCGGGGGTGGTGTAGAGCTTCTCGTTCATCTCGCCGACGACGCCGTCCTCCTCGCCACCGACGACGCCGATCTCGAGCTCGAGGATGATCTTCGCGGCCGCGGCCTTGGCCAGCAGCTCGTCGGCGATCTGCAGGTTCTCCTCGAGCGGGATCGCCGAGCCGTCCCACATGTGCGACTGGAACAACGGGTTCTCGCCCCGATTGACGCGCTCGGCCGAGATGGCGAGCAGCGGGCGCACGTAGGTGTCGAGCTTGTCCTTGGGGCAATGGTCGGTGTGCAGCGCGACGTTGATCGGATACTTGTCGGCGACGACGTGGGCGAACTCGGCGAGCCCGACGGCGCCGGTCACCATCTCCTTGACCCTGGTGCCGGACGCGAACTCGGCGCCGCCGGTCGATACCTGCATGATCCCGTCGCTACCGGCGTCGGCGAAGCCCCGCAGCGCGGCGTTGATCGTCTCCGTGGACGTGACGTTGATAGCCGGATACGCGAAGCCGGACGCGGCGGCGCGGTCGAGCATCTCGGCGTAGATCTCGGGGGTGGCAATCGGCATGGGCTCAGTGTAGGAGCGCAGGAGCCCGCGCTACGCGAGGGGCGAACATCCTGGACGGGCGGTGCCGACACCTGATCAGCTGGCGGGCATGGACGTACTGGTGCTGGGTGGATCCGTCTTCCTGGGACGGGCGGTGGCGGCCGAGGCGCAGGCGGCCGGCGCGAACGTCACGGTGTTCAACCGGGGCAAGTCAGGGACGAAACCCGACGGCGCCGAGCAGGTGATCGGCGATCGCACCGTGGCCGCCGACCTGGAGCAGCTCGCGGGCCGGCACTTCGATGTCGTCGTCGACACGTCGGGCTACGTGCCCGTCGACGTGGCGCTGGCGGCGAAGCTGCTCGCCCCCAGCTGCGACTACTACGCGTTCGTGTCGACCATCAACGTCTTTCCCGGGTGGCCCGAGCAGCCCGACTACCACGCCGACGGGCTGCACGACGGCGATCCGGACGCCACCCGCGCCGACGCCCCGGAGGACGAGTCCGTAGCCTACGGCTGGCTCAAGCGGGGCTGCGAGCTGGCCGTCCAGCGCGAGTTCGGCGCGGACCGTTCCTCCGTGCTGCGCGCCGGGTGCATCGTCGGCCCGGACGACGCCGCCGTCGGCCGGCTGTCCTGGTGGATCGACCGGGTGGCGCGCGGCGGCGAGGTGCTCAGCCCCGGGGCGCCGTCCGATCCGGTATCGCTGATCGACGCGCGCGACATCGCGCGGTTCGCGCTGGGCCGCCCGGTCGGCGAGTTCGAGCTCACCGCCACGCCCGTCGAGCGGGCCCAGCTGATGGCCGTCTGCCGCGAGGTCACCGGCTCGGACGCCCGGTTCACCTGGGTCGATTCGCGGTGGCTGGCCGCCCAGGACGTCGAGGAGTGGACCGAGGTCCCGCTCTGGTCGACGGGCCCGAGCACGTTCCAGCACGACGACGACGCGGCAGTCGCCGCCGGGCTGCGGTGGCGTCCGCTGCGCGACACCGTCGCCGACACGTGGGCCTGGCAGCAGGGCATCGCCGGCGGCTGGCAGAGGGCCGACCGCACCCCCGGCCTCGACCCGGCCAAGGAGGCCCGGCTGCTCGGCGCCTGGGCCGGCCGCCCGAGCTGAGAGCGACACGGGCGATACCAGGGTCGCCCCGTACACTCCGGCGTCATGCAATCGCTGGCGGGGACCGTGCTCGCATCGAGCCCGCTCAACACCCACCATCTGCTCGACAGCTTCGGGCTGGCCGGGCTCATCATCATCATCTTTGCCGAGTGCGGGTTGCTGATCGGTTTCTTCCTGCCCGGCGACACCCTGCTGTTCGCGGCCGGGTTGCTGCTCGCGATCGGCAAGCTGCACACGCCGTTGTGGGCGTTTCTCATCACGGTGCCGATCGCGGCCGTCGCCGGCAACCTGGTCGGGTACTGGATCGGTTACCGCGCCGGTCCCCGGGTGTTCGACCGTCCCGACTCGGCAGTGTTCAAACCTGAGTACGTCGAGCGCTCGCACGCCTTCTTCGAACGGTTCGGGTCGTGGACGATCATCCTGGCCCGATTCGTGCCGGTCGTGCGCACCGTGGCCACCGTGATGGCCGGGGTGAGCAAGATGCGCTTCCGGACCTACGCGCTCTACTCGGTCATCGGCGGGGTGCTGTGGACGACCGGGGTGATCCTGGCCGGGTACTGGCTCGGCCACATCGCCTTCGTCCGCGACCACGTCGAGCCGCTGATCGACCCGGTGCTGATCGGCGTCGTGCTCCTGTCGCTGGTGCCCGTGACGGTCCACTGGCTGCGGGCCCGGCGCAGCGGCCGCCACCGCAGCAACGCCGACGTCTAGGGGTTCGCGACCTGCTGGCAGTGCTTCTTCAGGGTCGCATTGCTCGGCGTGAGGTGGATGCCGACGAACTCCGCCTTACAGTTCTTGGCGTCGCTGTCGATGGCGTCGCGCTGCGTCCAGACGAAGATGCCCAGCCCGACGATGATCACCCCGAGAATCAGCCGCGCGGTCAGCTTCTGAAAGACGAAGGTCAGCAGCACGCCGGCTACCACTATCACGGCGATGACGAAGATGCCGACGGTCTTGGCCTGGTCCGTGCTGAACGCTTCACTCACGGTCGGGCACGCTAGTGCCTCGGACCCAACTCGGGCCAGATAGCCTCGAAGGGTGACCCAAACGCCAGCTCTGCCGCCGCCACTCGCCCCCGAAGCGTTGCGTGTCGTCGCGCTGGGCGGCATCGGCGAGGTCGGCCGCAACATGACGGTGTTCGAGTACTCCTCGGGGGGTGGGCCGGGCCGTTTGCTGGTCGTCGACTGCGGGATGCTGCTCGGCAAGACCAATTCGCCCGGCGTCGACCTCACGCTGCCCGACTGGTCGCACTACCGCGACCGGCTCGACGACATCGACGCCGTCGTCCTGACCCACGGCCACGAGGACCACATCGGTGCGCTGCCCTACCTGCTGCGGGAACGGGCCGACATCCCGCTGATCGGCTCCCGGCTGACCCTGGCGCTCATCGCCGCGAAGCTCGACCAGCACCGCATCAAGCCCGACCTGCGCCAGGTCCGTGAGAACGACAGCGAGACGATCGGCGACTGGGAGCTCGAGTTCTTCGCGGTCAACCACTCCATCCCGGACGCCCTGGCCGTCGCCATCCGGGTCGGCGGGCACACCGTGTTGCACACCGGCGACTTCAAGATGGACCAGACCCCGCTCGACGGTCGGCTTACCGACCTGAACGGGTTCGCCCGGCTCGGCGACGAGGGCGTCGACCTGCTGTTGTCGGACTCGACGAACGCCGAGGTGCCCGGGTTCATCCCGTCCGAGCGCGACGTCGGCCGCGTCGTCGCCGACGTGATCACCAAGGCGCGCGGACGCGTGATCGTCGCCTGCTTCGCCTCGCACGTGCATCGCGTACAGCAGGTGCTCGACGCCGCCGTCGCGTGCGACCGGGTCGTCGCGTTCGTCGGACGCTCGATGGTGCGCAACATGGGCATCGCCCGCGACCTCGGGCTGTTGCAGGTGCCCGACGGCGTCCTGATAGATCTCAAGGACGCCGAGGAGCTGCCGTCCCGGCGGGTGCTCTACGTCTCGACGGGATCGCAGGGCGAGCCCCTGTCGGCGCTGTCGCGGATGGCCAACCGCGAGCACCAGACCGTACGCATCGCCCCGGACGACACGATCCTGCTGGCCTCGTCGCTCATCCCCGGCAACGAGACGTCGGTCGGCGAGGTCATCAACGGGCTGTCGCGGCTCGGCGCCACGGTCGTGCACAAGTCGACGGCGCTGGTGCACGTGTCCGGGCACGCGCCGGCCGGCGAGCTGCGCTACCTGCTCAACGCCGTCCGGCCGAAGAACCACCTGCCGGTGCACGGCGAGTGGCGCCACCTGCGCGCCCACGCGGCCATCGCCCGCTCGACCGGGCTGCCCGACGAGCGCATCATGCTCGCCGAGGACGGCACGGTGGTCGACCTCGTCGACGGGCTGGCGTCGATCGTCGGCGAGATCCCGGTCGGCTACGTCTACGTGGACGGCCTGACGGTCGGCGACATCGGCGACGCCGCCCTGAAGGATCGGCGCATCCTCGGCGAGGAGGGCTTCATCTCGATCCTGGTCGCCGTCGAGATGTCCACCCGCAAGGTCGTGTTCGGTCCGGAGATCACCGCCCGCGGCTTCACCGACGACCCGGTGGCACTCGACCCGATCCGCAAGGAGCTCATCACCGTCGTCGAGAAGGCGCTGGCCGACGGCGTGCGCGACGCCGATGCGTTGCAGCACATCGTCCGGCGCACAGTGGGCCGCTGGGTCGACCAGACCTACCGGCGCCGTCCCATGCTCATGCCGATGGTGGTCGAAGTCTGAGGATTCCGCGCAACCTCGCTGCGGCCGCTCGCTCCGATGAGGAAGTTCGCGCCTGGGTCGCCGACCTAACGGCGATCGTGGCCGAGCTGTCCCGGCGGTGGTCACTGACCGTCGGCGAACCGTTCGAGCCAGGCGGACAGTGCGCTGACTTGATTCGCCCCAGATCGCATCTACGCGGACCCGGCAAAGAGCACCGGGCCACACGCAGACACGAGCGCAAGCTCCCTGGCGGTCGCGCGCGGGCCGAACTCTTCGCGCAAGCGCTCATCGCCTGTCGCGTCGTTCGGGACGACGCGCGGGCTGCTGCTCGTCGAGCGCTGCGATCCGGGCACGCAGCTGGCGCGGGCGATGCCACCGCCCGAGCAGGACGTCGTCATCGCCGGACTGCTGCGCCGGCTGTGGCGGCACCCACCGGCCGGCCATCCGTTCCGGCCGCTGCACGAGATGTGCGATCGGTGGGCCACCGAGTTCGCGGCGAAGCCGGCGCCGCCGGATCTCGATCCGGGCATCGCCCGGGCCGGCATCTCGCTGCTGCGCTCGCTGCCCCGCGACAGCGTCGACGACGTGCTGCTGTGCACCGACCTGCACAGTGAGAACGTCCTTGCCGCACAACGGGAATCCTGGCTGGTGATCGACCCCAAGCCGTACCTCGGCGACCGGGCCTACGACGTCGTGCAGCACCTGCTGAACACGGACCGGCTGCTCGACGACCCGCTCGCGCTGGCGCGCCGCCTGGCCGGCCTGCTCGACCTGGACGCCTCGCGGGTGCGGTTGTGGCTGTTCGCGCGCTGCGTCCAGCAGTCGGCGAGCTGGCCGGAGCTCACCGAGGTCGCGACCCGCATCGCCCCCTGAGCCCGGCCGTTTTGCGCGTGCCCTTTGACCCAGCCGTCACGCGCGGGCCCATTAGCTCGCGATGATCTACGGGTTGTGGTCGCTGAGCCGCCACAACCCGTAGATCATCGGTGAGGGGACGGCAGGGAGAGCGCGTCGTCCACAGGCGGAGCGCTCATCCACAGATCCGCCGCCGACCACGCGCGGCACCGCTCATCCGACTCACACTGCGTGCGTGCCTCGACCTGGCGATCTTCCTCGCGTGCTGACGTCCGCAACGCTCGCGCACGTCGGCGTCTCGCGGTCGGCTGCCCGCACCGAGGTGTTGCGCGGCCGATGGCAGCAGCTCGCGAGGGGCGTGCTGCTCACCCGTCCCGACCCACCCACCCGGCTGGACTGGGCCATGGTCGGTCTGGTCGTGACTGGCCCCGAATCGGCGCTCAGCGGTTGGGACGCCGTGCGACTGCTCGGGCTCGGGCCGGCGAGGCCGACCACACCACGCGTTCTCGTCCTCACCACGCGGGGGCCGACCCGTAACGTTGGCGGCGCTCACATACGCCGCGTGCGCGGCCCGTTGAACTGGCGCCTGACGTCGGTGCGTGACCCGGGGTTGCCGCTCGGACGCGTCGTCGCACCATCGCGGGCGATCGTCGACACTGCACTGGACATCCGCTCCTTGGGGACCGTCCGAGCGCTCGTCGCCCGAGCCGTCCAGACCCAGACGTGCCAGCTCGACGAACTCGTGGCCGAATTCGCGACGGCGCGGCGACGTGACAGTGCGCCGTTGATGCGGACGCTGACCGATCTGGCCGACGGGGCTCGATCCGCGGCCGAGGCGATTGCGCTGTCGCGACTTCGCACCGCCCCGATACCGCCGTTCGAGCTCAACGTGCCGATCGTGCAGCCGTCCGGACGGCCCATCGCCGTGGCCGACGTGTTGTGGCGAGAGCTGCGCGCCGTCCTCGAGATCGACAGCTACGAATTCCACTTCTTCGGTGCCCAATGGCAAGCGACGAGCCGTCGGCACAATCGACTCACGACCGCCGGCCTCAGCTTGACGCACTACGCACCCTCCACGATCCAGCACGGGACGGCCTGGCTGGAGGAGGTCGCCGACTGGCTGCGACGTCGCGCATCCGAACTGGGCGTGCCCTTTCGCACGGACGGCGGTGTCCGCCGGGCAGCCGACACGCCCGTTCCGCTCATCCTCCCCGCCCGCTCGCGATGATCTACGGGTTGTGGCGGCTCAGCGACCACAACCCGTAGATCATCGGCGAAACACGATGGCCACGGCCCGTCGGCGCGTCATGCAAGATGGAAGGCATGACCGCCGGTACCTCCCTGCGCCAGGGCACCATCTCACCGCGCCGCACCGTCCCGTCGGAGATCGTGCGGCCGCACTACGTGGACGGCAAGGGTCCCGCGGACTACGACGATCCGATGGTGAAGGACGCCGGCACCATCGCCCGGATGCGGATCGCCGGGCGCATCGCCGGCGACGCCCTGGTCGAGGTCGGCCGCCACGTCGCACCGGGCATCACCACCGACGAGCTCGACCGGATCGGCCACGAGTTCATGATCGCGCGGGGCGCCTACCCGTCCACGCTGGGCTACAAGGGTTTCCCGAAGTCGCTGTGCACGTCGGTGAACGAGGTCATCTGCCACGGCATCCCCGACTCGCGGCCGCTCGAGGACGGCGACGTCGTCAAGGTCGACATCACCGCGTTCATCGGCGGCGTGCACGGCGACACTTGCGGAACGTTCTACGCGGGCAATGCCGCGCCGGAAGTGCGCGACCTCGGCGAGCGGACGCACGAGGCGCTGCTGCGCGGGGTTCGCGCCGTGCGACCCGGACGACCGGTGAGCGTCATCGGGCGGGTGATCGAGTCCTACGCGAAGCGGTTCGGGTACGGCGTGGTGCGCGACTACACCGGCCACGGCGTCGGCCCGTCGTTCCACACCAAGCCGACGATCCTGCACTACGACGAGCCCCGGGCGACGACCGTGCTCGAGCCGGGCATGACGTTCACCATCGAGCCGATGCTCACCCTCGGCGGCACCGACTGGTTCATGTGGGACGACGGCTGGACGGTGCTGACCAGCGACGGCTCCTGGGTGGCCCAGTGGGAGCACACCCTGGTCGTCACCGACGACGGCGCCGAGATCCTGACCCTGCCCTCGTCCTGACCCTGCCCTCGTCCTGACCCCTGCCCTCGTCCCGACCCTGCCCTCGTCCCGACCCGCCGTCGTCGTGACCCCGCTGGGCTAACCCGTCACGCGGGCGTCCCCCGCTCGCTTTGATCAACTGCCCCTGAGCATGCGAATTCGCCAGCTGAGCGGCTGTTGATCACCACGGCAGCCGGTCAGGACAGACGAATGACCCGAGCCGATGCGTATTGGTAAGCAGAGCAAAGCTTGCGCAGAGACCACCCAACCCGCGACACGATTGCGGAATCTCGGCAAATCTCGGGGATTCGCTAGATAGCTCGATACAGTCCGATCGTGGATCCGGTACGCAATCCGTACGCGCCCGGGGCGGGGCAGCGTCCGCCCGAGTTGGCCGGCCGCGATGCCGAGCTCAAGGCGTTCGACGTGGTGCTCGAACGGGTGGCCCGCGGCCGTCCGGAACGGTCGGTGGTTCTCACCGGGCTGCGCGGGGTCGGCAAGACCGTCCTGCTCAACGCCTTGCGCAGTGCGGCGGTGCGGCGCGGCTGGGGCACCGGCAAGCTCGAGGCCCGGCCCGACCAACCGCTGCGCCATCCCCTGGCAGCGGCGTTGCATCTCGCGATCCGCGAGCTGGCCGCCCCCAACAAGGACGAGGAGCGCCACGTCCTCGGCGTGCTCAAGGCGTTCGCGCAGCGCGAGCCGCCGACGGCCCGGCGCGGCAGCGGCGGCAGCAAGGCGGCCCCGGCCCCGCGCTGGCAGCCGGGCATCGACGTCCCGGCGGTGAGCGGGCGCGCCGACTCGGGTGACATCGAGATCGACCTGGTCGAGCTGCTGACCGACGTCGCCGGACTCGCCGCCGATACCGGCAAGGGCGTCGCGGTCTTCATCGACGAGATGCAGGACCTGCTGCCCGACGACGTCTCGGCACTGTGCGCGGCCTGCCACGAACTATCCCAGCAGGGCTCGCCGCTCGTCGTGGTCGGCGCCGGCCTGCCGCATCTGCCGGCGGTGCTGTCGGCGAGCAAGTCGTACTCGGAGCGGCTGTTCCGGTACGCCCGCATCGACCGCCTCGACCGGCCGGCCGCCGACGCCGCGCTGACCCGGCCGGCCCGCGACGAGGACGCCGACTTCGCTGAGGACGCTCTCGACGCTCTCTACGAGCGGACGGCCGGCTATCCCTACTTCGTCCAGGCGTACGGCAAGGTGGCGTGGGACGTCGCGCCCGCGTCGCCCATCACAGCGGCCGACATCGCGGTGGCCGCGCCCGAGGCGGAGTCCGAACTCGCGGTGGGCTTCTTCGGATCACGCTACGAACGGGCTACCCCGGCCGAGCGCGAATACCTGCGGGCGATGGCCGACGTGTCCGACGACGGCGCGGACGACGCAGTGCCGACCGCGTCCGTCGCCGAGGCGTTGGGGCGCAATCCGCAGTCGCTGTCACCGGCCCGCGACGCGTTGCTCAAGAAGGGGCTGGTCTACTCCGGGCAGCGCGGCCGGATCGCGTTCACCGTGCCGCACTTCGCGAGATACCTGCGACAGCAGGAAGTGTGACCGGCCTGCGCGCCCAGGATTAGCCCCGGATTAGCCCCGGTTTTGGTCACCCAACCGCCTATACGACGGCGGGTGACCAAAACCGGAACACGGCACCTCAGCGGCGATGCGCCGCCGCGAACAGTCCGGCGAAGAACGGCAACCCGGCCGGGCTGCCGACCCCTGTCTCGGCGTCATACCCCTTCGTCGAGTGGATCGTCGACGACTGCACGTCCACCGTCTGCAGCTTGTAGTCGATCGCTCCGTCCACCCCGTTCGTGTACTCGGTGCGGACCTGCGCGATCGGCGACGTGGGCGCCACGATGTCGTGCACCGCCGGCGTCCGCAGCAGCTTGTAGTACAGCGGGTTGACGAACCCCAACGACCGCCGCGTCAACTGGTCGGCCACCGCGATCACGCCGGCCATCAGCGGAGACGACAGGCTGGTTCCGCCGATGCGGTACTGATCCCAGTACGTGCCGTCGGAGAACTCCTGCGTCTCGCCGACCAGGAACCCGGTGTTCGGGTCGCCTGGCATCGAGATGTCCGGCACCGCCCGCATCGGCGTCGAGCCGAAGTACTTCGAGATGGACGAGGGCACCTTGCCCTTCTGGTAGAACGGCTGCTCGTAGATCACGCTGGTACCGCCGCCACCGCCGGACGAGTACGTGCCGGGCGGGGCCGGCGTCCAGGCGCCGTTGGTCAGAGGCGAGTACGCGGTCTGCCAGCCGGCCTCCCACAGCCAGTTGCCGCGCTTGCCGATACCGACGCTGGTGCCGCCGACGCCGGTCACGTACGGCAGGTCGGCCGGGAAGTCGACGGTCTTGCTCGCCGGATCGGTGCCACCGCTCGTCTCATCGCCGGAGTCACCGCTGGAGAAGTTCACCGTGATGCCGGTGAGGGCCGCCTCCAGTGAGAACTGGTTGTAGAAGGCGATGACGTCCGGCCCGAGGTCGTCGATGTTGTCGGTGCCGTTGCCCCACGAGTTGGTGACGATGTCGGCGACGTGGTTGTCGATCGTCTCGGCCCACGCCTCGTCCAGGCCGGCGAGGCAGTCCGAGCCGCCGACGTAGACGACCTTGGCCCCGGGTGCCATGGCGTGCACCGCCTCGACGTCGAGCGTCTCCTCGCCGTACCACCCGTTGCCGCCGCAGTCCTCGATGTTCGAGTAGCCGTCGGCGGGCGGGGTGATCTGGCTGAACTGGCCGGGCTTGAACGCCGGCTGGTGATGCACCTCGTTGTACTTCTGGGCGTCCTGGTAGATCGTCGGCGCGGCGAACGCATCGGTGATCGCGACCGTCACGCCTCGTCCGTCGATGCCGGCCGCGATCAGGCCGGACTCGCCGTAGGCCCCCTGGTACTGCTGGGGCACGTACCCGCACGGCGCCGTAGGGCTGGTGCTTGCCGTACGCCTTGGGCTTGTCGGTGGCGACCTTCTGCCCGTAGTAGTCAGAGCAGGGCTGGACGCCGTACCGCGCCCCGGGCGGCGGGCCGGGCAACGTATAGGACGTGGTGTGGATCTGCGCACCCTGGTCGACGCCGAGGATGCCGCCGACGGCGCTGATCACCGACGCGGGCGTGCTCGACGGGAACGACAACGCGGTGGCGTTGGAGTGGACGGTCTGGCCCCGGTAGGCGTAGTTCTTCACCGTCGTCTTGAACACCTTCTGCACCTGCGCGACGGTGCCGCTCGCCTCGACGTACAGGCCGCTCTGCAGGGTCTTGCGCAGCGTGAAGCCCTGCGAGCCGAGCCAGCTCCGCACCGCGGCGACATCAGGCGTGGCCGGTCCGTAGTTCGCGGTGAACTGATCCTTGGTCAGCCACTTGCCGTAGCTGGCGCTGTCCGGATCGGAGAGCTTCTGCAGGGTGGCCTCCGCACCGGCCTGGTCGCGCATCTTCAGCAGGACGCCGAAATCCATGCGCTGGTTGGCCGCCGTATTACCCAAGACCCGAGCGTCGCCCGTCCATCGGGGCGCGCTGTCCGGCACAGCATGCGGCGACGGCGAGGCGGACGCAGTCCGGGCGATCGACGTGACCGCCACAGCGGTCACGCCGGCGACGAGGCAGGCCATGGCTCGCCGCTTCAGAGATGGGGGCATGCACATTCCTCCGATAGGTCGGTGAACGGGGTGATAGTCCAGCTAGTTAGCTAAGCGAAGGGTTGACGCCCGGTCAAGGACCGTGTGCCCACTGTGGCGTGGCGAGCCGAGTACGACCCGGCGGTAGCGTGACCGCCATGACCACATCACCGCTGCCAACGCCGCCCCCGCTGGAGCCCGCCGACGAGCAGTGGACGACCGCGCTGGCGGTCGTCGCGCATCCGGACGACCTCGAGTACGGCGGCGCCGCGGCGATCGCACGCTGGACGGGGCAGGGCAAGCGCATTACGTACTGCCTGGCCACCAGCGGCGAAGCCGGCATCGACGGCATTACTCCGGAGGAGGCCGGACCGCTACGCGAGCGCGAGCAGCGCGAAGCCGCCGCCATCGTCGGCGTCGAATCCGTTGAGTTCCTCGGCCACCCCGACGGCGTGCTCGAGTACGGGCTGCCCCTGCGCCGCGACATCGCCCGGGCCATCCGACAGGCCAAGCCGGAGATCGTGATCACCGGCAACTACCGCGAGACGTTCGGTCCCGGAATGCTCAACCAGGCCGACCACATCGCCACCGGTCGCGCGGTGATCGATGCCATCCGCGATGCCGGCAATCGCTGGGTGTTCCGCGAGCTGCTCGACGAGGGACTCGAGCCGTGGGGCGGCGTGCGCGCGGCGTTCGTCGGTGGCTCACCGGACGCGACGCACGGCGTCGACGTCACCGACACGTTCGACAAGGGCATCGCGTCGCTCAAGGCGCACGCGGCTTACCTCGCCGGGCTCGGCGGCGGGCCGATGTCTGAGCCCGAGGAGTTCCTCGAGTCGTTCGCCCGGATGACCGGCAGCCGCCTCGGCGTCACCTTCGCGACGTCGTTCGAGGTCATCTCCTTCGGGATGCCGACCTAGGCGACTTTCAGGTCGGAGACGCCGGCAATCCGGTCGAAGTCGACGTCGTCGTGCAGCAGCGCGACGTCCTCGCGGATGCACACCGCGGCGATCAGGCAATCGGCAGAGCTGCGCGGCGTGTGGCCGCTGCGGCGTACACGGCGATAGATCTGTGCCGCGACCTCGAAGTCGTCGAGACCGGAGACGCCGAGGATCGTGCACTGCAGCAGGCGTACGCGCAGCCAGTCCGCCTCCCGCTCGTCCAGCGCACCCTGCAAGAGCTCCATGTAGATCACGTCGGTGATCGCGATATCACGCCCGGCTCGCAGTTCCTCGCCCAGTCGGTTGGCGCGCGGAGTTTGGGCGACCTGCTGGTAGTCGATCCACACGCCCGTGTCGACGGCGATCACGCGGCCGAGGACGGCTTCTTGCGCTTCGGCGAGGTATTCGCGCGCGATCGTTCACGGCCCGGGCCCCGCACGTCCTCGATCTCGATCTTGCCGGCCAGATCGGCGAGTTCCCGCATCGCGTGCACACGAATCACCTCGCTCAACGCGAATTCGACCGTCGACTTCTTGGTCTTGGTGCCGGCGATCTCGGCGGCCTTCGCCAGCAGTTCGTCGTCCAGGACGATGTTCGTACGCACGACTTGAGGATACACACGTCTAACTCAAGTCGTGTGTATGCGCTCGTCCTGCGTGCTGGCGGACCCAGGCGTGCATGGCGATGCCGGCCGCGACCCCGGCGTTGATCGATCGGGTCGATCCGAACTGGGCTATCGAGTAGACGGCTCCGGCCGCGGCGCGCGCCTCGTCGCTGAGCCCGGAGCCCTCCTGCCCGAACAGCAATAGCGAGTTCTGCGGCAGCGTGGCGGTCTCGAGTGGCTGCGCGCCGGGCAGGTTGTCGATGGCGACGATCAGGTAGTCGGGCGACGTGTCGACCAGCTCGGTGATCGTCTCGACGTGGCGAATGTGTTGGTACCGGTCGGTGACCATCGCCCCGCGGCGGTTCCACCGGCGGCGTCCGACGATGATCACCTCCCGGGCCAGGAAGGCGTTCGCCGTCCGGACGACGGTGCCGATGTTCAGATCGTGGCGCCAGTTCTCGATCGCAACAGCGAACGGGTGCCGGCGGGTGTCCAGGTCGGCGACGATCGCCCCGACCGTCCAGTACCGGTATTTGTCGAGGACGTTGCGGCGGTCGCCGTGGGCCAGCAGCTCGGCGTCCAGGCGGGGATCGTCCGGCCAGGGCTGGGGATGCTTCCCGACGCCGACCTCCGCCTCGTCGAAGTTGTCCGCGCTTCCCGATGTCATGGCATCGCCGAGCGCGGACAACTCATCGGGGAAGGGGGCGCTAGAGGCTGAGGTCGTCGAGCGAGTAGACGGCGCGGTAGGCCAGGCCGGCCTCGCGTACGGCGACGCCGGCGCCCCGGTCGACGATGACGGCGACACCGACCACGTCCGCGCCGGCTTCGCGCAGCGCCTCGACGGCGGTCAGCACGCTGGACCCCGTGGTCGAGGTGTCCTCGACGGCCAGCACGCGGCGGCCGGCCACGTCCGGGCCTTCGACGCGTCGCTGCAGGCCGTGCGCCTTCTCGGCCTTGCGAACGACAAAGGCGTCGAGCTTGCCGGACGACGCGTGCAACATGGCGCTCGCGACGGGATCGGCGCCCAGGGTCAGCCCACCGGCCGCGTCGTAGGACCAGTCGGCGGTCAGGTCGAGCATCGCCTGCCCGACGAGCGGCGCCGCCTCGCGCTGCAGGGTGATGCGGCGCAGGTCGACGTAGTAGTCGGCCTCCCGCCCGGACGAGAGCACGACCTTGCCGTGCACGACGGCAAGCTCCTTGATGAGCGGCAGCAGATCGTCCCGAGCAGTCACGCAGCCACCTTAGAGGCCGCGCCTGCGCATGATGCGGTGCAGCACCGGACGGGGGACGTGCCGGGCGGCACCGATCAGGGCCTTGTACTTCGCGCTCGGCACGCTGACCGGCTTGCCCTTGCGCGCGTCGGCCAGGCCCTGCGACACGACGTCGGGCGCGTCGAGCCACAACCATTCCGGCACTTGCGACATGTCAGCGCTGGCCCGCTCGTGGAACTCGGTGTGCGTGAACCCGGGGCACACCGCGGTCACCTGCACCCCGCTGCCGGCCAACTGGACGGCCAGCGCCTCGCTGAACATCGTCACCCAGGCCTTGCTGGCCGAATAGGTGGCGTTGCCGCCTCGGGGCACGAAGCCCGCCACCGACGAGACGTTGACGATCAGCCCGGCGCCCCGTCCGGTCATGGCGCGCACGGCGGCGTGCGTCAACCGCAGCACGGCGCGCACGTTGAGGTCGAGCATCCGCTCCTCGAGCTCAAGGTCGGCGACGCCGAACAGGCGGTACGTGCCCAGGCCCGCGTTGTTGACGAGCGTGTCGATCGGCGAGGACGTCGAGATGATGCGCTCGGAGACCCGATCGCAACCGTCCACTGTGGACAGATCGGCCGGCAGTATCTCGGCCTTGATGGGATGACGATCCTCCAGGGCCACCTTGGTGGACTCCAGGCGCGCCTCGTCCCGCGCGACCAGCACGATGTCGTTGCCGCCCGCGGCGAGCTGGCGGGCGAACTCGGCCCCGAGGCCCGCAGTGGCCCCGGTAACCAGTGCGGTGCTCATGCGCCCCGGCGCGACTTCCCGCGACTCTTCGCGGCGGCGCCGCTGGCGGGCTTGGCCATACCGGACTGGCTCTCCGCACCGGGCGACTCCGCGGTGGCTCGCACCTTGGCTTTCGGCGCCTTGACCGGCGGCTTGTCATCGGGCACCGTCGCGGGCGGCCTGGCCGCCGGCTTGGTTTCGACGGCCCGGGCGGGACGCGCCGGACGCGCGGGACGCGCCGGGCTGGTCTTCGTTGCTGACGCGTCGTCGTCGGACGGGGGCGTGCGCGGCCGGAACAGTCCGCGAAAGCCCATCGAGGCGGCACCGCTCGCGCCGTCACCGACCCGGACTCCACGTACGGCAGCGAAGTATCGCGACGATTCGGGAATGACGAGCAGGACGATCACGGCAACGCCCGTGATGCCCACCAATGCGGACACGCCCCGCATCAGTAGCGGTGCGTCGCCGCCGAGGTTGAACAACCGGAACGGCGCCTGCACCACGATGACCAGCACCAGGATCTCGGCCCACCGCGCCCAGCCCCGACCGCGGCGGAAGTTCACCGCGAGCAGCATCAGGAGCAGGCCGAAGATGACGATCTGGATCAGGCCGACGTTGAGCCCGCTGTGCAGGTCGTGGTTGACGTTGTGAATGTTCTGTGGACTGAGATCGAAATTCTTCTTGTAGTTCTTGTCGGTCGTCTTGAGCTTGTTGTTCGACTTGACCAGTTGCCGGCGCAGGTAATCCTGGAAGCCCCACAGCATCGCCGAGTTCAGGATCGACAGCACGACGTGCGCGATCGTGACCGCGAAGGCGATAACGATCGTGCGCGGCGGGCGGATGACGTCGGGCTCGTCGACTGTGTCGGTCACGCCGCGCAGTGTACGTGCGAACGCCTGGAAGTACGGAGCCCCCAGGGCGAATCGGCGACGGACGTCCCGGCCGGCCGACTAGAGTCGGGCCGAGAGACTCGTCCCAATACCACGGAGACCTTCGGAGAGCGTGTGAGCTCGCAGTCCCCAGCGGATGCCGTCGGGCTGGGCACATGACCAGCCCGTACGAGCCGCCGCCGGATGACTCCGACTCCCCGATCGACCCGAACCCGACCTACCCGGGACCGCCGCTGTCGGGCCGCTACTTCCCGCAGCCCGAGGCGCCGGCACCACCGCCCCCGGGCTATCCGGGTTCGTACCCGCCGCCGTGGGACACCGGTTGCCCGGGCGGCATTTCCGCCGCCAGCGTTCTGGGCTACATCGATGCCGGGCTGCTCATCCTCGCCGGCCTGCTGCTGCTGATCGGCGCGTCGGCGGTCGACAGCTGGAACGACGCGTTCGGCTCGAACGACAACAGCATCACCGCCGAGCTCGCCCTCGACGGTCTGCTCAACCTGCTCTCCGCCGGGCTGCAGATCGCCGGCGGCGTGATGATGACGGGACGGTCCGAGCGCGGGCGCACCCTGTTCACCGTCGGCGGCGGCCTGTGCATCGCCGCCGGCGTGTACTGGATCATCCGGGTCCACGACGTGGGCGTCGCAATCTGGACGATCGTGTTCATGGCCTTGCCGATCATCGCGCTGTCGCTCGCCTGGGCGGCGCCGGCCACCGATTGGCTGCGCGGCGAGAATCCCCGCCGAACAACGCGATGAGCGCTCGCGCGAAGGGCCCGGCCCGCGCGGATGCGATTTTAGGGCCGGATTAGCAGAGCCGAGCGGTCGGGCAGGACGTCCACCCGCACGGTCTGCCCGTCGCGGATCTCGCCGGCCAGCAGCTCCCGCGCGAGCTGATCGCCGATCGCGGTCTGCACGAGCCGGCGCAGCGGACGGGCCCCGTACATGGGGTCGAACCCGTTCATCGCCAGCCACTCGCGAGCGCCCGGAGTCACCTCGAGCGTCAGTCGCCGTGCTTGCAACCGCTGCGCGAGCGCGGCCACCTGGATGTCGACGATCTTCGTCAGCTCCTCGGTCGTCAGCGACTCGAACACCACGATGTCGTCCAGGCGGTTGAGGAACTCCGGCTTGAAGTGCTCGCGCACGGCGGCGAGCACCGCCTCCTTCTTGTCCGGCCGCTCGCTGATCAGTGCCTGGGAGCCGAGGTTGGACGTCAGCACCAGGATCACGTTGCGGAAGTCGACCGTGCGGCCCTGCCCGTCGGTGAGCCGGCCGTCGTCCAGGACGGCCAGCAGGATGTCGAACACGTCCGGGTGCGCCTTCTCGACCTCGTCGAGCAGCACCACGCTGTACGGGCGCCGGCGCACCGCCTCGGTGAGCTGCCCGCCCTCCTCGTAGCCGACGTAGCCGGGCGGGGCGCCCACGAGCCGGGCGACGCTGTGCTTCTCGCTGTACTCGCTCATGTCGATGCGCACCATCGCCCGCTCGTCGTCGAACAGGAACCAGGCCAGCGACTTGGCGAGCTCGGTCTTGCCGACGCCGGTCGGGCCGAGGAACAGGAACGATCCGGTCGGACGGTCCGGGTCGCTGATGCCGGCGCGGGCCCGACGTACCGCGTCGGACACGGCGCGGACAGCGGAGGCCTGCCCGATCACCCGGGCGCCCAGCTCGTCTTCCATGCGCAGCAACTTCGCCGTCTCGCCCTCCAGCAGGCGCCCGGCGGGGATGCCGGTCCAGGCCGAGACCACGTCGGCGATGTCGTCGGCCGTGACCTCTTCCTTCACCAGGACGTCCTGCGGGGCCTCCTCGGCCGCAGCCGCCTTCAGTTCCTTCTCGACGGCCGGGATCTCCGCGTAGAGCAGCCGGGACGCGGTCTCGAAGTCGTTGTCGCGCTGGGCCCGCTCGGCCTGGCCGCGCAGATCGTCCAGGCGCTCCTTGAGCTCACCGACCCGGTTCAGCCCGGACTTTTCCCTTTCCCAGCGGGCATTCAGGGCGTCGAGCTGCTCGGTCAGGTCGGCCAGCTCGCTGCGCAGCTTGGCCAACCGCTCCTTCGAGGCCTCGTCGGTCTCCTTGGTGAGCGCCAGCTCCTCCATGCGCAGCCGGTCGACGGCGCGTTGCAGTTCGTCGATCTCGACCGGACGGGAGTCGATCTCCATGCGCAGCCGCGACGCCGCCTCGTCCACCAGGTCGATCGCCTTGTCGGGCAGGAATCGGGACGTGATGTACCGGTCGGACAGCGTCGCCGCGGCGACCAGGGCCCCGTCGTTGATGACGACCTTGTGGTGCGCCTCGTAGCGGCCCTTCAGGCCACGCAGGATGGCGATGGTGTCCTCGACGGACGGCTCGGCGACGAGCACCTGCTGGAAACGCCGCTCCAGCGCGGCGTCCTTCTCGATGTGCTCGCGGTACTCGTCCAGGGTGGTGGCGCCGACCATGCGCAGCTCGCCGCGGGCGAGCATCGGCTTGAGCATGTTGGACGCGTCCATCGCGCCTTCGCCGGTGGCGCCGGCGCCCACGACGGTGTGCAGCTCGTCGATGAACGTGATGACTCCGCTGCCAGTACCGCCGTACGAGTCCTTGATCTCGTTCAGGACGGCCTTGAGCCGCTCCTCGAACTCGCCGCGGTACTTGGCGCCGGCGACCATGGCGCCGAGGTCCAGCGCGATGAGCCGCTTGCCTCTCAGCGACTCGGGCACGTCGCCGGCGACGATGCGCTGGGCGAGCCCCTCGACGACGGCGGTCTTGCCGACGCCGGGCTCGCCGATCAGCACCGGGTTGTTCTTCGTGCGCCGGGACAGCACCTGGATGACCCGGCGGATCTCGGCGTCGCGGCCGATGACCGGGTCGATCTTGCCCTCGCGGGCGTGCTCGGTCAGGTCGACGCCGTACTTCTCCAGGGCCTGGAACGTGCCCTCGGGATCCGGCGACGTGACCCGCTGCGAGCCGCGGACCGACGCGAGCGCGTCACGCAAAGCCGCCGGGGTCGCGCCGACCTGATCGGCCAGCGCGATGAGCAGGTGCTCGGTGGAGACGTACTCGTCGGAGCGATCACGCGCCTCCCGCTCGGCGGCGCTCAGCACGGTCAGGAGCGCCCGCGACGCCTGTGGTGCGGCGACGGTGGAGCCGGCGGCGGCCGGCAAAGCGTCGACCTGGCGTTGCATCGTGGCCCGGGCGGCGAGCGGATCGATGCCGACCGCCTGCAGCAACGGCCGGGTCAGTCCCTCGGCGTCGTCGAGCAGCGCGACCGCCAGGTGCGCCGGCTCGACGGCCGGGTTGCCGCGCTCGGCGGCCGTCTTCACCGCGGTGGAGACGGCTTGCTGGCTTCGGGTGGTCAGGTCCATGGGTATGCGTTCACCTCGTGCGTTGATGGTCTCGTGCCGCGCGGAGCGGCGTCCACCAGATGCAACGTACCCAAAGTTGAGTCTGTTCCGCTCAATACTTACCCGGCTGGGACAGGCGCACCGAACCGTGATCTTGGAGTTCTGGTCGCTATTCGGCCACAACTCCAAGATCACGGGGCAGGTCAGTCGTAGTAGCGGCGGACGCTGGAGCCGATGCGCGTGACGTCGGTGCCGTAGATGTGGATCGAGATCGCCGTCGTGTAGCCGGTGTTGTGGACGCGGTGGATGTCGCCGGGAGGCGCGAATCCGCTGACCTCGCCGAGGTGGTTGTCGCTCTGGCCGACCAGGTTGAGGTTCTCGTCGTAGAGGTCCTCGTGCTCGACGCCCTGGATGACGCCGAACACGCACCAGGTGACGTGGTCGTGGATGCGGGTGATCTGGCCCGGGCGCCACACCAGGGCGATGATCGAGAACGCGCCGTCGGGCTCGACGTAGAGGGTGTGACTGCGGTAGCCGTCGGCCGAGCCGAGGCGCTCATCGCCGGTCAGGACGTCCGGGGTGGGCAGGTTGTGGCGCAGCTGCTCGGCGACGAGCTCGGCCGTGTCCGACCAGCTGGCATGGGTGGCGACGGCGGTACGCACGCCGGCAACCAGTCCGTCGAGTTCGGTTCGGGTCTCTGCGGCGGTTCGCATCGTTGTCATAGGGAAAGCGTGCGCGCTGCGAACTCATACGTCTAATGCCAAACTTCTCGGTAATTCATAGATAGAGTTGATGCATGCTGGACGTCACTCGGCTGCGCGTCATCGACGCGGTGGCCCGCCACGGATCCGTCACCGAGGCCGCGAAGGAGCTGCACCACTCGCAGCCGTCGGTGAGCCACCACCTCGCCCGGCTCGAGGCCGAGACGGGTGCGCAGCTGCTGCAGCGGGTCGGCCGCGGTATCCGGCTGACCGAGGCCGGCCGGTTGCTCGCCGACCGCGCCGCCGAGATCGTCGGACGCGTCGACGCCGCCGACGCCGAGCTGTCCGCCCATGTCGGTCTGAACGCCGGCCACGTGCGGCTGGCCGGCTTCTCGTCCGCGATCGGCTCGCTCGTGCCGCGGGCGGTCGCCGCCTTGACCGCCGAACATCCTGGCCTGCGGATCAGCCTCACCGACACGCATCCGCCCGAGGCGCTCGACCTGCTGCGCGCCGGGAAGGTCGACGTCGCGGTGATCTTCCGCTACGACGAGTCGGAGCCCGAGCCGAACGGGGTGCGCCTGCATCACCTGCTCGACGACCCCGTCTACCTGCTCTCGACCCGACGCGGGCGCAAGCTGGCCGCGCTGCGCGACGAGACCTGGATCGCCGGCTGCGAGCGCTGCAGCAGCCACCTGATCTCGCTGTGCGCCGAGGAGGGCTTCGAGCCCAAGATCGGTTACACGTCCGACGACATGGTCGTGATGCAAGCCCTCGTGATTGCCGGACTGGGGGTGACGACCATCCCCGGGCTGGCCCTGCGCGCGCACCGCGCCAAGGGGATCGTCGCAACCGAGCTGCCGGGCTCGCGCCGCCACGTCTACGCGGCCACCTACGGTGAGCCGCCCGACCCGCCGGCCACCGCCGCGCTGCTCAGCGCGCTCGTCGACGCAACGGACGAGGTCGCGGAGGGTGTCATCGAGAAGTGATCAAGAGGAGGGCGTTCCTGGGCACGGTCGGCGCCGCTGCGGCCGCGGCACTGGCGGCGTGCACCACCACACAACGCGGATCGGTCACTTCGCCGCCGCCGTCCACGCCGTCCCCGTCGCCGCCGCCGACCACCCCGTCGTCCTCGCCCTCATCCTCGCGGACCGGTATCCGCAGCTGGGCCCAGCTGCGAGCCACGCTGCGTGGTGGACTGCTACAACCGGCCGACCCCGGGTACGGCACCGCGCGACATGCCTACAACCCCCGCTTCGACGGGACGCAGCCGGCCGCCGTTGCCCGGTGCATCCGTCCGGCCGACGTGCAGGCCTGCGTCGAGTTCGCGGCCGCCACCCGGACGCCGATCGCCGCCCGCAGCGGTGGGCACAGCTACGCCGGCTACTCCACACCGGCGCACGGGCTCGTGGTGGACGTCGGGCCGATGTCCACTGTGGACGTTCGCCGCGACGGCACCGCCGTGGTGGGCGCCGGCGCCCGCCTCATGGACATCTACGCCGCCCTGGCCGGGGCTGGCCGCTGCCTGCCGGGCGGCTCGTGCCCGACGGTGGGTATCGCCGGGCTGACCCTCGGCGGCGGCATCGGGCTGCTGGCCCGCAAGTTCGGGCTGACCTGCGACCGGCTCGTCTCGGCGCAGGTGATCACCGCCGACGGGGTGCTGCGCACGGCGAGCGCCGCGTCCGAGCCCGACCTGTACTGGGCGTTGCGCGGCGGGGGTGGCGGCAACCTGGGCATCGTCACGTCGTTCACGTTCGCCACGGCACCCGCCCCGCCGCTGACCGTCTTCTCGCTGCAGTTCCCGGCCGGCTCAGCCGCCGCGGTGCTCGGCGCGTGGCAGGACTGGGTGACGGCCGGCCCGGACGAGCTGTTCGCGAACTGCATCATCCATGGGGGTACGCCACCCGACTGCCAGGTCGGTGGTTGCTTCGTGGGATCGCCGAGCCGGCTCAACGCGATGCTGGACGACCTCGTCCGGCGTTCGGGCGCAACACCGACGAACCACTTCGTCTCGGCCAAGAGCTACCTCGACGCGATGCGCTACTCGGCGGGCTGCTCGCAGCTCACTACGGCGCAGTGCCGTCCGGGCTGGACCGGCAGCGGCGGCACGCTGCAGCGGGAGTCGTTCGTCGCGTCGTCACGGATCGTCGCCACGCCGATGCGCGACCCGCAGCCAGTCGTGGCCGCGATCGCCGGCTCGGGCCTGGACGCGATCTTCGACAGCCTGGGCGGGGCGGTACGGCGGGTGGGTGCGGCCGCCACGGCGTTCCCGCATCGGACGGCGCTGGCCTCGGTGCAGCTCCATCACGAGGGGAGCGCGGCCGGCCCCGTGGCCGGCGTGCGCGACCGGCTCGGCGCCCTGCTCGGCAACCACGGGTACGTCAACTACCTCGACCCGTCCCTGCCGGGCTGGGGTGGCGCGTACTACGGCGCCAACCTCCCCCGGCTGCGCACCGTCGCGCAGCGCTACGACCCGGACGCCGTCTTCGCCTTCGCCCAGGGCCTGGCCCGGGCGTAACTCTCAACCGGCGCCCGAGGTTGCACGTAGGCCTCGCGTACGGACACGACCACCCACCGTTCCGGGCGCCGACCGTCGACGGCATCGCCGGCGTCGGCGCCACCGGCGGGCAGGTCGCCGACGTAGTCGCGCAACGTCGCGTCGTCGACGATGCGCGCCGTGCCGTTCACGTGCAGGCCGAGCAGGTCCCGCCCGATATCGATCAGCAGGATGCCGATGTGCGGATTCTCACTGGGCCGGCCGGGCCGGCCGGGCCGGCCGGGCCGGCCGGTCACGCGGTACTCGGGGTAGGCCAACGTGCGCTCGTCCAGGACGTGAATGAATCCCGGCGCGCCCGCGCGGAAGCGGGCGTCGCACTCGCCGCCGCTGTCAGACGTCGCGATGAAGGCCATGTCCTGGCGGGCGACGAGGTCACGCATCCCCGAATCGAGGCGATCGAGCACCTGGTCGCTGGACGAGCGCACGGAGCGGTCACTCCTCGGGGTGATAGGAGTCGGGTGACAGACCACGGCCACCCTGTCACAGCCGCCCGGGCCCGGGGAAGGGTGAGCCGCGGTATATGCGCCAAACGCGTTCAGATTCTGTCCAGCGAGGGGTAGCGATACGCGCACCAGGCGTTAGATTGATGTGCGTGCTGGCGCTGCCCGTGCCAGCACAGCGGGGGGCTCCCGTCAACACGAAGGGAACCTAGGCCGTGCCGTCGCAGGCGCAACTGATCCGACAAAGCTGGGCGCTGGCCGAGCCGTCGGCCGATCGGGTTGCGCAGTATTTCTACGCGGCCCTGTTCAAGCGCAATCCCGCGCTGCGCGACCTGTTCCCGCCGATGATGACCGTCCAACGCATCCGGCTGCTGCGCGCCCTGATCCAGATCGTCCAGGTCGTCGACCAGCCCGACAAGCTCACCGGCTACCTGCGCGATCTCGGCCGCGACCACCGCAAGTTCGACGTGACGCCCGAGCAGTACGACGACGTCGGCGCGGCGCTGATCTACTCGCTGAAGCTGCACCTGCGCGACGAGTGGACGCCCGACACCGAGTCCGCCTGGGCCGACGCGTTCGGCGTCATCAAACGCGAGATGGTCCGGGCCGCGGACGAAGCGGCCGGGTTCGGGCCGCCGCACTACCGCGGCACGGTGGTCGACGTCGCCCGTCCGGGTCCGGGCCTCGCGATCATCCGGGTCAAGCCGGAGCCACCGCTCGCCTACCTGCCCGGCCAGTACGTCAGTGTCGAGACGCCGCGCCGCCCCCGGATGTGGCGCGCGATGTCCATGGCGAACCCGCCGAGCGAGGGCAGTGAGCTCGAGTTCCACGTCAAGACGGTCCCCGGCGGCTGGGTCAGCGGCAGCATGGTCACCGACACGCAGATCGGTGACGTCTGGAAGATCGGCCCACCGGTCGGGTTGCTGGGCCTGGTGGCGCACAGCGAGCGCGACCTGCTCCTGATCGGGGGCGGCGTGGGCATCGCCCCGATCATGTCGATCCTGCCCGAACTCGAGCGGCGCTCACCGTCGAGCCGCCTGCACGTGTTCCACGGGGTGCGCCACGCCCGCGAGCTCTACCTGAACGGCGCCCTGGACGACCTGCGCTCGCGTGATCCCAACCTCGAGGTGGTCAAGGTCGTCTCCCGCGACCCGGATTACGTCGGTCCGCGGGGGTCGCTGCCCGACATCGTGGCCCAGCACGGCGATTGGTCGGCTTACGATGTTGTGGTCAGCGGCTCACCCGGCCTGATTCAGGCGACCGTCCGCACGCTCAGCTCGAACGGCGTGCCGCTGTCGCACATCTACTACGACACGTACAGCATCGACTGAGGTTTGGGACCGTGCCGCCGTCTTCCTCGCAGTGCCCTGTCGACCACAGCCGAATAGTCACCTCGACGCCGCCGATCAGCGCTGAGGCCGACCTGGACGAGGCCGTCGAATTCATCGAGCAGTTCTACGCCGAGAATCCGGACGCCGGCGACCCCGCCCGCCGCGTTGCCTGGGCGCGAGCCGAGATCCTCACCACCGGGACGTACCACCACACCACCGCCGAGCTGGTGTGGGGCGCCCGCGTCGCCTGGCGCAACAGCGCGCGCTGCATCGGCCGGCTGTACTGGAACAGCCTGCGGGTGCGCGACCTGCGCACGGTGAGCGACGCCGACAGCGTCGCGGCGCACTGCCGCAAGCACCTACGCATCGCCGGGAACGGCGGCAAGATCCGTCCGCTCATCAGCATTTTCGCACCGGAGGCACCCGATCGGCCGGCGCCGCGGATCTGGAACGACCAGCTGGTCCGCTACGCCGGCTACCGCAAGGTAAAGGGACGCCCGCTGGGTGACCCGCGCTATCTCGGCTTCACCCAGGCCGTGCGCAAGATGGGCTGGCGCCCGCCGTACCGGCCGACCCCGTTCGACGTGCTGCCGCTCGTCGTCGAGACGGTCAAGGACGGCCCGCGGCTCTACGAGCTCGATCCGGTCGACGTTCTCGACGTGGAGCTGACCCACCCCGACTTCGAGTGGTTCGCCGAGCTCGGCCTGCGCTGGCACGCCATCCCGGCCATCAGCAACATGCGGCTGATGATCGGCGGGGTGTCCTACCCGACGGCGCCGTTCAACGGCTGGTACATGGGCACCGAGATCGGCGCCCGCAACCTGGTCGACGCAGACCGCTACGACCTGGCCTCGACCGTCGCCGAACAGCTTGGCCTGGACATGTCCTCCGAGGCGACGCTGTGGCGCGACCGGGCCGTCCTCGAGATCAACCGCGCGGTGCTGCACTCGTTCGAGGCGGCCGGCGTCACGATCACCGACCACCACACCGAGTCCGAGCGCTTCCTCGCCCACGTGGAGAAGGAGGAACGCGCCGGGCGAGGTTGCCCCGCCGACTGGAGCTGGATCGTGCCGCCGATCTCCGGCGCGCTGACTCCGGTGTTCCACCGCTACTACGACGACGCCGCGCCGGGTCCGCAGTTCGTGAGCGACGCGGACGCCGTCGCGCGGGCACAGCACGGCGGCCCCCCGGCGTTCGCCGACGTCGCCCCGGCCGCCGACGACCGCCTCGCCAGATTTCTGGCCTAATTCATCCGCCGGAGGCGGAAGTCAGTCCCTGCGGAGAGCTCGGGTGGCGCCGGCGGCGATGGTGGTCGCGAGCGTCCACCCCGCGATGACCAGCCCATCGGCGACGAGCTGTGACCCCGTCCCGATCGGTGCGTAGGCCGACTGCTGGGTCAGGTCGATGATCGGCAACAGCAGGTCCAGGGTGTACAGGAACGGGTTGAACGCCGGCGGGCGGCCGACCCCGGCGATGCCCGGATGCGAGCCCTGGAAGAACGCGGTGCCGACGACCAGCAGCGCGAGCAGCCACAACGCGGCCCGGCTGGGCTGATAGCCGTAGCCGACCGTGACGTCCTGCAGCCAACCCCAGACCCGCGCCGGCCACGGCATCGTGGCCCGGCGCCGGCGCTGCTGGGCGAGGTGGACGGCTCGGGCGGCGCGGTCGTCGCCGTAGCCGCGGTAGGTGCGGGCCAGTTGCTCGAACGGCTGCGGCAGGTACCCCGGTTCGGCCCGGCGGAGCCAGTCGAGGCGCTGCTCGGGAGGTAGCGCGGGACGCAGCGCGCCGTAGACCAGGCCGTCCAGGCGCATCGCGCGCGGCCACGACTCCGGTGCGTCCTGCAGGATGTCGACCCTGCTGTAGGCCACGTTGACCGTGCCGCCCGGGGGCTCGGCGAAGCTCAGGTCCAGCTCGTTCGCCTGCAGCCGGAACGCGACGAGTGCGCGCCCGTCGCCGGCCAGGCGGCCGCCGCCGAAGTTGAGCACGCCGACCTGCGCGCCGGTGAAGCGCACCGCGGCATCGGCGTGGAAGCCGTGACCGCAGTCGGCGACCCGACCCACCTGCACACCGGTCGCGTTCAGCGCCACCGGTTCGCCGTCCACGGCGGCGCCGCGGATCGTGGCGCCGCGCAACTGCAGGAAGTTGCTGATCACCGCACTGCGAACCTGCACCGCGCCGTCGACGACCAGGCCCTGCGCATCGACGTTTCCCTCGACCCGGATGCCGTCGAGATCGAGCGCGACCCGCCCCGGCGCGTGCAGCGTCGCACCGGCGAGGGTGAGCCCGTGGCCGATCTGCGCCAGGTGCATCCGTATCTCGCCGGACGCGTGGAACCCCGAACCGAGGAACACGCCGCCGGCGGTGGCCCGGGACAGCCGCAACGCGACCCCGTCCGGGTTGTGCAGCCGGGCGCCGCTGAGCATCACGCCGGATCCGATCTCCGCGTCGCGCAGGCTGATCTCGCCCTCGACGTTCGCCCGCCGGCCGTAGACGCCGCCGCCGATCCGCGCGGTACCGGCCGACACCGCAGTAGCGCCGGGCGCCGACAGCCGGGCGTTGTCGAGCGCCAACCGGCCCGCGATCTGGGCGTGCTCGAGGTACAGCTCACCCGCGACCTCGCACCCGGTCGCCAGCAGGTCGCCGGACATCTGCAGCCGTTCGCCGTGCAGCGCGTGCCCACCGGGATTCAGCAGGCGCGCGTCATCCAGTCGCAGCCCGCCCGAGATCACGGCACCGCGCAGTCGCAGCTCGCCGGTGACCACCGCGCGCGTCAGCCGCAGGTGGCCGTCGAAGCTTGCGTTGGACGCGATCACGCCCGGCACCCGCGAGCCCTGCAGGCTGAAGTAGCCCAGGCGCGACCAGTACAGGTTCGGTGGATCGGTGAGCTCGCAGTCCTCGAGCATGATCGGGGTGCGGGTCTCGACGAAGTTCAGCAGCAGCCGGCCCTCGATGCGGGCGCCGCGGATGCGCACCCCGGACGGCGGCGACTGCGGTCCGAGCAGCAGCTCGCGGATGAGCGCGGCCGAGACGGCGGCCCCCTCGTACCAGGTGCCCTCGGCGAACGCCGCCCGCACGGCAGCATCGACGTCCGGCACCGCGTCGCTTCCCCGAGACCGCGTCGCGCTAGCCGCGACGGCGCAGGCGCTGGATGACCAGGACGAGCAGTGCGCCCAGGGCGGCGCTGATCAGCAGGGCGAGGATGAGCGGGGCGTGCACCTGCGGGCCGATGAACCGGATCGGCACCTTGCGCAGGTTCTCGACCATGAAAATCACGAGCAGGATGACCACGATCGCGGCGGCGACGTGCCTGGGCTTGATCTTGTCGCGCAGTCCGCGATCCGGCTCGTGCGGGACGGGCGGCTCCCCGGGGTTAGTCATGAGCGCCTCCTGCGCGGCAAGTGTCTGCCCAGAGATCTACACGAGGCGGATCGTTCAGTCGAGCGTGCGCGCCGTGTCGGCGACGGCGGCTAACACCGGGTCGTGTGTCGCGCACAGCACCGCCCGGCCGGCGGCGGCCACCTCGGCCAACACGCGGGCCACGATCTCGGCGTGAGCTTCGTCCTGCGACGACGTCGGTTCGTCGAGCACGAGGAGTGGACGCTCGACCACCAGCGAGCGGGCCACCGCCACCCGCTGACGCTCGCCCCCGGACAGCAGCCGCACCGCCCGGGACCGCAGCGCCGTGAGGCCCAGCGATTCGACGATCTTGTCGATCAGGTCCGGGTCGGGCGCCAGCCCGCGAGCGACCCGGGCGAGCGCCAGGTTCTCGCTCACGTCCAGCGGCTCGGCCAGCGCACCGCCCTGCCCGGCGACGGCGACGTGCTCGCGGCGCAGATCCGCCCGAGCGGCCCGGCGCAGGGGGCCCAGCTCGACGCCGGCCAGCACGGCCCGTCCGGCGTCGGGGTCGGCCAGGCCGGTGAGCACGCGCAGCACCGTCGACTTGCCCGACCCGGAACGTCCCCGGATCAGGGTCAGGGCACCGGCGCAGACGTCCAGGTCCAGGTCGTTCAGCACGACCCGATCGCCGTACGCGACCCGGACGCCGTGCAGCTCGGCCACAGCGGTCGACGGGGCGGCCCGGGGCGCTGGCGTCGGGCGCGGCGCGGCAGCGCTCACCTCGTCGGCGCCGTCGAGCACGATGTGCCCGCCGCTCGCGATCGCCCGGACGGCGCGCTGGGCCCCGGCGTCGCGGCGCATCGACTCGGGTAGGCGCACCCAGCCCCGATCGTCGACCACGAGCAACTCGTCGTCGGGCGCATGCGGGGCCCACTGCTCGGACAGCCGCCCGTCGCGGATCCGCACGACCCGGTCGGCGATGCGGGCGGCGCGATGATCGTGCGTGACGAGCAGCAGCGTGGCCCCGATAGCGGCAACGGCCGACGCGAGCAGCTCATAGACGGCGTCCGCGGACGCGAGGTCGAGCTCGCCGGTGGGCTCGTCGGCCAGCACGACGGTGGGCTCGTGCGCCAGCGCGGCGCACACCGCGACCCGCTGCGCCTCACCGCCGGAGAGGGTCGCGGGCCGGCGCTGCGCGAGGTGCCCCAGGTCGAGCCGATCGAGTGCTTCGACGGCGCGGCGTCGCGCGTCGGCCCGGCGGACCCCGGCCAGGCGCAGCTGCAGGCCGACGTTGTCCGTGACGTCGATCTCCGGACGGAGCGCCCGGGCGCTGTGCTGGTCGACGATGCCCAGCCGGGTCAGCCGCAGCTGCGACCGCGTCGTCTCGTCGGCACCGGCGAGGTCGACCCCGGCGACGCTGACCGTGCCCGCGCTGGGCGCCACCTCGCCGGCCAGCACACGCAGCAGCGTCGTCTTGCCCGACCCGTTCGGCCCGTGCACGACGAGGCGTTCTCCCGCGGGAACGGTCAGCGACAACCCCCGCAGCGCCGCTACCGTACCCCCCGGTACGGGATACAGGCAGAACGCATCAGCAACCTCGATCGCGTTCGCGCATATCCCAAGTTGTCCGCGCTGCGCGATGTCATAGCGTCGCCGCGCGCGGACAACTTCGGAAACACTCACCGCAGGTCCAGTTCGGGACGGACGGGTAGGCGTTCGCGCAGCATCCGAGCGGCCACCACGGCGGCAACCCCGACGGCCAGCCCGATGCCGACGAGCAGCAGCCCCGCCGTCCACAGCGCACCGATCGAGACGTGCAGCGGCGGCACCGGCGCGACACCCGAGGCGTCCACCGCGACCAGCGTGGCCCCGAGCCAGGCGAGCACCAGGCCGGTGGCCAGCCCGAACGGCAACGCCACTGCGACGACGGACAGCGCCCGCAGGAACAGCACCCGCCGTAACGTGGCCGGCCGCAAGCCGTCGGCCTCCCAGGCGTGCAGCTCACCGGCGTCGTCGCGGCGTTCGCCGAGCACGAGCAGCACCACGGCGACGGCGGCGACGAGCAACGCGAGCACGGCGATCAGCGCCAGCAGCAGGCGCGAGCCCCGGGCCACCGGGTCGTCGGTCAGCCGGTCCTGGATGGGCGCCCGCCGGGCCACGGTCAGCTGGTCGTAGGGCGCCTTCGCCAGGACGGGCCCGAGAGACGGGCCGGCCAACCACAGTTCGCGGATCACCCCGGTGCCGGGCTGCTGGCGATCGAGCAGGGACGACAGGGCGGCCCGGTCGGCGAGCAGGAACGAGCCGGTGGTGGTCGGGAACCGGGGCAGCCTGGCGACGACCCGGGCGATGATCGTGACGTCGTCCAGGGTGACGGTGAGCCGGCCGTGGTCGGCGATGCGTGCCGTGGCCGGATCGACCGCCACGGGCAGGACCGGCGGCGGCGCGTACCCCGGCACGAGCACGACCTGCGCGCCTTCGATCCGGAACGCGAACCGCAGACCGGTGCCGGCGGCCGTTGCCTGCCCGCTCGCCGAGCCCCAGCCGGTCCAGGTCCAGGGCAGGGCGGCGCCGTCGACGCTGACCTGGCCGAGCGTGATCGTCCCGGTGACCAGTGCCTGATCGGTGTTGCCTTCCCCGACGGCGTGCTGGTGGTGGGTGGCGTATTCGATGTTCTCGCTCAGGCTCAGGCCGATGACGCGCAGCGGTCCGCCGAGCTGTGGCACCGGGCCGGAGAGCCGATTGCCGTGTCGCTGCAGCGTGATCGACGCGTCCCGTCCGTCCGGCGCGGCGAGCCACAGGTACACGTCGACGGCCGCCGAGAGTCCGGTGACGTCGAGGCTGACCGTGCGGGCGGTGGCCGGCACGGTCGGCCCGGGCACCGGCGTGGTCACCGGACGCAGGTCGTTCGCCAGCGCCTTCGGGCCGGTCGACGTGCCGGTGACGCGAGACCAGCGCCGCACCTCGGGCAGCGCCGCCCGGTCGACGCCGAGCAGCGCGACCGCCTTGGTGCTGCCGTCGAGGGGGCGCACCACTGCGGACGTCCGCACGACTCCGTAGGACCGGGCATCGGGCACCGGCGGGGCGGCCAGCGGCGTGGTCACGTCCCGGCCACCGGTGAGCGTGGCGTCCAGCGGCACCTGGTAGGCCGCCTGGTCGATCGCGCCGTCGAGCAGGGTGGCGCGGTACGCCCCGGCGAAGACGACCGACGCGACGGCGGCGGTGAGGAACGCTGTGGTGGCGACGGGGCGCAGCGGGCGGCGGATCGCGCCGAGCAGTCCGATGCGTCCGGCCACACTCCGGCGCGGGATGAGCCGCGCGGCGACGCCGGCCAACGGCGCCCACAACCGGGCGGCGACCAGCCCGCCGACCGCGGCCGCGAGCACCGGCAGGGCGACGATCAGCGGATCGTTGTCCGCGGCCAGCGACGAAGCCGACGCCGAGCCGCGACTCGCCGCCAGCAGCACCGCCCCGAGGCAACCGACGCCGAGCAATTCGACGGTGCGCCATACCGTCCGGCGATCGCGATCCGGCCAGAGCAGCACGGCGACGGTGACCACGACGGCCGCGGCCACCAGGAGCGCGACCGCCGGGCCCGCCGACCCGAGCGCGGACCAGATCGTCGGCCACGACGCCAGGCCCGCGTCCTGCGCCAGGCCGGCGGTCACGGCGGCGCCCAGCACCGCCCCGAGCAGCCCCCCGGCCAGGCCGGCCGCGAGCGCCTCGAGGGTGGCGACGCGCACGACGCCCGATATCCGTGATCCGCGCCGGCGCAGCACCGTGACGAGCAGGGCCTGCTCGCGGCGCAGGCTGACCGCGGCAACGACCGCGAACCCGAGCAGCAACACGGCGGCGGTTCCGCCGAGCAGCCCGAATCGCCGCGCGGACAGCGACGCCCGGTGGTACTGGTCGGTCAGGACGGTGTCGGGACGGACGATGGCGGCCCCGGGCACCTTGGCGATCACCGCATCGGCGACCTCGGACGAGCGACGCACGTACGCGGGCACGCCGAGGGCGATCACCCGGTCGACGTCCAGCGGGGTGGCCCATCCGTACGTGCGCGCGAACAGAGACAACGACGAGAGCAGCGCCATGCGCGCGGTGCCGTCGCCGAGCAGCAGCGGCACTCGTCCGGGGTCGAGCTCGCCGCCCAGCAGGGTCGGATCGGTGCGCTGCGCGCGTCCCACGACGACGACCCCGAGGGTGGACGCCGAGTGCGCCAGGGCCGCCTCGTCACCCCCGACGGCGACCACCTCGCAACGGCGCGGCGTGCAGGACCGGGGGAGCCGTCCGTCGATCAGGCGCACGGCACTGCGCAGGTCGTCGGTCGCGCCGAGGAAGAACGTCGCGCCGTTCACCGACAGCTGGTGGAAGACGAGCTCGGGGCGCACCGGCGCGCTGGACAGTCGGCCGAGTTGCTGGCGCACGAGGGTGTCGAACGAGGCGGCATCGCTCGGCCTGTAGATGGTGCCGGTGCTCAGCGCGGTGATGGTGCGATCGCCCGGCGACAGCTGCCGCACCGTCGTCCGCACGGTCTGCGCCGCGACGGTGTCACCCGCGCCGGCGGCGATCACGGGGATGGCGGCCGCGAGCGCCACTCCGACCACGAGCAGCGCCCACCGGGCCGGCCGGTGGCGTAGCTGCGCGGCGGCGAGCGATGCAGCGATGGCCACGTCGACTAACCCCTTAGCGCTAAGTTCCGGTTAGCATAGGCGACGTGGCGCGGCAGGTCGATGGTGTCTGGCTGCCCGAGCGCGTATCGGGACATCCCGCGCTCGAGCTCAACAACACGGTGGGCGGATGGGGCTTCGCCGAGCCCCGCGAGTACCTCGTCGACTACGCCGCGCTGGTGACGCTGGCCCGCGACGTCGATGTGGTGTCCGCGTCAGAATCCCTTGCTCTGCTTACCTCGGCGCAGCAGTCACCACGCGCGGCCGGCGCGGCGCTGCGCGACGTCAAGCGACTGCGCAGCACCCTGCACGCTGTCGCGCTCTCCGAATCCGGGGACGCCGCGGGCGAGCTGCATCGGTTCGTGACGACCGCCGTCCGGGCGTCGCGGTACGCGGGCGACGCCACCGCCGCGTTACGCCTGGACGGCGGCACCGGGCTGCGGATGACGCTGCACCGCTTCGCCCTCTCGCTGCACGGCCTGCTCGAACAACACCCGCGCCGGGCCATCCGGACGTGTGCCGACGAGCGATGCGGCTGGCTGTTCCTGGATCCGTCGGGCCGGCGCCGGTGGTGCGAGATGGCCGTCTGCGGCAATCGCGCCAAAGCCCGCCGCTACGCCCACCGCCACCACGTCCGTTAGCGATCGTGCAACCTTCTGCGATCTGACACCGCAGGAAGTTGCCCGATCGGGGACTAGCGGCGCTGGGGTTTCCAGACGACCAGCGCGGTGGACGGGCGGGCGTGCAGCTCGTCGTAGGCGCGCTGCAATTCGGCGCCCAGCTCGGCGATCCGGGAACGCAGCGCGTCGACGTGCGCCTCGAGCTCGATGATTCGCTTGATGCCGGCGAGGTTGACGCCCTCGTCCTGCGAGAGGCGTTGCACCTCGCGCAGCAACGCGACGTCACGCGCCGAGTAGCGACGTCCACCTCCGCCGGTGCGGCCCGGCGTCACCAGGCCGAGGCGGTCGTACTGGCGCAACGTCTGGGCGTGCATGCCGGCCAGCGCAGCCGCCACCGAGATGACGAACACCGGGGCGTCTTCGGGAACGTGATCAGCCATGGTTCTTCTCCGTCGGACGGATCGCGGCGGTGATCTGCGGACGGGGGTCGTCGGCCTGCGCCGCCGCGTACTTCTCCAGCGCCTCGCGGGCCTCGGCGTTCAGCTTCTGCGGCACGGCCACCTCGACCGTGACGAGCAGGTCACCGTTGCCGCCGCCGCGCTTGTCGATGCCGCGGCCCCGTACCCGCAACGTGCGCCCGCTCGCCGTGCCGGCCGGCACCTTCAGCGCCACCGATCCGTCGAGGGTCGGTACGCGCAGGGTGGTGCCCAGCGCCGCCTCGGCGTACGTGATCGGCACGGTCAGGGTCAGGTTGTCGCCCTTGCGTCCGAACAGCTCGTGCGCGCCGATGTGCACGGTGACGAACAGGTCGCCGGCCGGGCCGCCCCGCGCACCGGGCATGCCCTTGCCGGGGATCCGCAGCCGAGCGCCGTCGCGGACTCCTGACGGTATCCGGACGTTAATGGTGCGGGTCTGCACGGTGACGCCGCTGCCCTGGCAATCGGGGCAGGGGTCGTCGATGATCTGGCCGGTGCCGCGGCAGTCGCGGCACGGCTCGCTGAACCCGAACGCCCCCTGGTTGCTGCTGATGAAGCCGGAGCCACCGCAGGTCGGGCACGCGTGCGGTCGCGTGCCCGGACGCGCTCCGCTGCCGTGACAGGTCCGGCAGGTGCCCGGCCCGGACAGTTGCAGCGGCAGCATCGCCCCGTGCACGGCCTCGTCGAAACCGAGTGTTACCTCGGCGTCGACGTCCTGGCCCTTCGTCGGGCCGACGTTGCGCCGCCGGGTCGTTGTGCCCCCGGTGAACAGCCCGCCGAAGATGTCGCCGAGCCCACCGGAGCCCGCGCCGGCGCCGCTGCCGAAGATGTCGGACACGTCGAACGTCGACCCGCCGCCGGGGAAGCCGGCACCGCCGCCGAAGTTGCCGCCTCTCGGGCCGCCGCCGGCGAACAGCGTCCTGGCCTCGTCGTACTCCTTGCGCTTGTCCTCGTCGGAGAGGACGTCATACGCCTCCGACACTTCCTTGAACTTGGCTTCAGCTTCCGCGTTGCCGGGGTTCTTGTCCGGGTGCAGCTCGCGGGCCAGCTTGCGGTACGCCTTCTTGATGTCGGCGGGCGCAGCGTCCTTGGTGACGCCCAGCGCCTGGTAGTAGTCCTTCTCGATGTAGTCCTTCGTGCTCATCGCCGCACGTCACCCCCTCTCCTCACTGTGGATCTTGATACGTAGGTCGCGCTATGACGGGCCATCCGTATCAAGATCGCCGGGCGAGCTGGCCTCCGGCTCGCTCGCCGCCTCGCTCTTCGGATCGGTTACGCCGACCATCGCCGGGCGGAGCAGCCGGTCACCGTGCTGGTAGCCGCGGCGCAACACCTTCGTCGCCGTCGGCTCGGTCACCTCGTCGCTCTCGTCGTGCAGCACCGCCTCGTGGACGGCCGGGTCGAACGGATCGCCCGGCTCGCCGAACGCGACCAGCCCGAGCTTGCCCAACACCGCCTCGAGCTGATCGGCCACTGCCTTGAACGCTCCGGTGAGATCACCGTGTTCGCGGGCGCGGTCGATGTCGTCGAGGATGGGCAGCACACCGATGAGGGCGCCACCCACCGCCGCCTCGGCCAGGGCCACCCGGTCGCGGTCGACGCGCTTGCGGTAGTTGGCGTACTCGGCCTGCACGCGTTGCAGGTCACGAGTCCGCTCCTCGAGCAGCAGCGCCTCGGCCTTCGGCACCTTCTCGCCTCCGGATCGAGCAACGTCTGGCGGCGTGGGACCGCCGTCCGTTGCGCGATCGGGAACGGAGGCGGGGTCAGGCGCCGCGTGGCGGGGCTCGCCCGTCACCGGGTCGAGCCGCCGCTTGTCACGAATGACGACCCCTTCGGGGTACTCGTCGTTGCGCTCGCTCACTTCTTCTCGTCCCCAGGGCTCTCCGGGCCGTCGTCCACGACCTCGGCGTCGACGACGGCGTCGTCATCGGCCGGCGGAGGGGTGCTGCCGGCGTCCGCGGACGGACCGGCCGGCGCCTCCCCGGTGGCCGCCGATGCCGCGTCGTACATGGCACCGCCCGCCTCCTGCGAGACCCGGCCCAGCTTCTCCTGGGCCGACTTGATCGAGTCGAGGTTGGTGCCATCGATCGCCGTCTTCAGCTCGGCGAGCGCCGTCTCGAGCTCGTTCTTCTTGTCGTCGGGCAGCTTGTCGCCGTTCTCGGTGAGGAACTTCTCGGTCGCGAACTGCAGGGACTCCGCGGAGTTGCGGGTCTCGGCCTCCTCGCGGCGCTGGCGGTCCTCCTCGGCGTGCGACTCGGCGTCGCGCATCATCCGGTCGATCTCGTCCTTGGACAGGCCTGAGCCTCCGGTGATGGTCATGCCTTGTTCCTTGTTGGTGGCCAGGTCCTTGGCGCTCACGTGGACGATGCCGTTCGCGTCGATGTCGAAGGTGACCTCGATCTTCGGCACGCCTCGCGGCGCCGGCGGCAGGCCGGTCAGCTCGAACATGCCGAGCTTCTTGTTGTACGCCGCGATCTCGCGCTCGCCCTGGTAGACCTGGATCTCGACGCTCGACTGGTTGTCGTCGGCCGTCGTGAAGATCTCCGAACGCTTCGTCGGGATCGTGGTGTTGCGCTCGAGCAGCTTGGTCATGACACCGCCCTTGGTCTCGATGCCCAGGCTCAGCGGCGTGACGTCGAGCAGCAGGACGTCCTTGACGTCGCCCTTCAGCACACCGGCCTGTAGCGCGGCACCGACGGCCACGACCTCGTCCGGGTTGACGCCCTTGTTGGGCTCCTTGCCGCCGGTGAGCTCCTTGACCAGCTCGCCCACGGCCGGCATGCGCGTAGACCCGCCCACCAGCACGACGTGGTCGATGGCGCTGACGCTGACGCCGGCGTCCTTGACGACGTTCTGGAACGGCGCCTTGGTGCGCTCGAGCAGGTCAGCGGTGATGCGCTGGAACTCAGCCCGGCTGAGCGTCTCGTCCAGGAACAGCGGGTTCTTCTCGGCGTCGACGGTGATGTAGGGCAGGTTGATCGAGGTCTGCTGGTTGCTCGACAGCTCGATCTTGGCCCGCTCGGCGGCCTCGCGCAGCCGCTGCATCGCCATCTTGTCCTTGGTCAGGTCGATGCCGTGCGCGGCCTTGAACTTGTCGACGAGCCAGGTGATGATCCGCTCGTCCCAGTCGTCGCCGCCGAGGTGGTTGTCGCCACTGGTGGCCTTGACCTCGATGACGCCGTCGCCGATCTCGAGCAGGCTGACGTCGAAGGTGCCGCCGCCCAGGTCGAAGACCAGGATCGTCTGCTCCTTCTCGCCCTTGTCCAGCCCGTAGGCGAGCGCGGCCGCGGTGGGCTCGTTGATGATGCGCAGGACGTTGAGGCCCGCGATCGTGCCGGCCTCCTTGGTGGCCTGGCGCTGGGCGTCGTTGAAGTACGCCGGCACCGTCACCACGGCCTCGCCGACGTCCTCACCCAGGTAGGCCTCGGCGTCGCGCTTGAGCTTCTGCAGCACACGCGCGCTGATCTCCTGCGGGGTATAGGCCTTGCCGTCGATCTCGACCTTCCAGCTCGGGTCGCCCATGTGGCGCTTCACCGAGCGGATCGTCCGATCGACGTTCGTGACGGCCTGCCGCTTGGCGACCTCGCCGACGAGCACCTCTCCGTTCTTGGCGAACGCGACGACGCTCGGCGTGGTGCGCGAGCCCTCCGCGTTCGCAATAACCTCCGGTTCGCCGCCGGTCAGGACCGCGACGACGGAATTCGTGGTACCGAGGTCGATACCGACCGCACGTGCCATCTGATGTTCTCCCTATGCTCTGGATTTGCTGCTTCAGTCAATAGAACTGAGTCGGGTCCGCTCATGTTCCCGTAGTCATTATGCCTCAGCCGTCGAGCTGGCCTGACACTGCGCGCACCGCGCGCGAATGCAGCATGCGCGCCACGACGTCGGCGCGTTCGACGAATGTCTTGGCGACCACCGGGTCGGCCCGTTCAGCCACGGCGCGAGCCCGCTCGATAAACCCGTGGTCGACGCCGAACAGCGGGAACAGCAACTCGGTGTAGACCACCGCCGGCGTCATGCCGCCCTTACCGAGGTCGGGCAGCAGCTCCAGATACCGCTCGGCGTAGGGCGCCAGCACGGCATCCTGACCCGGACGCCAGAAGGCGGGCGCCACATCCTTGACCGAACCGATCGGCACGGCCCGATCGACCACCAGCGTCTGCCACGCCGCCTCCTTCTCGTCCGCCCGCGGCGTGGCCGCCCGCACGGCCAGAGCGCGCACCCACGCATCGGGGTCGGAATCGCGATCGAGCAGCTGCGCCACGTCCGCGGCCACGTCGCCGCCGAGCTCCGCCTTACGTATCAGCGCCCGCCACCGCAGGTCGGTGTCATCGAGCCCGGCCAGATCCTCGATGTCATCGAGGCCACCGGCGCGCGCGAGCGTGCGCAGCGCGACCGGACGAAGGTGGTCGTCGCCGGCCAGGGCGCGGGCAGTCTCGGCCACCCGGGCCGTCAACTCGGGCCGGACGTCAGCGGGCGCCCACAGCTCGGCGATATCCGCGGCGAGCCGCAGGTACGGCTCGATCACCGAGTCGGACGTCTCGACCCGCAGCACGCCGGTGACCAGGCGGACCGCCTCGGCGGCGCTCGCCTCGCCGGTGACGAGCATGTCCCAGACCGAGGCCAGCGCCACGCCGCGCGACAGCGTCGTGGGCAGCGCCCGGGCGTCGGGACCGTACAGGGCGGCGCGGCTGGCCGGGTCCGGCCGGGTGGTCGCGAACGTGAGGTCGTCGTCGTTCAGGAGGTAGACGCCGGGCGGCAGCTCGACGGGGGTCCGCGGCTGATGCACCTCGACGGGCACCAGCGCCGAGCGGACCAGGCCCGCACCGTCGTCGTGATACACGCCCACGCCCACCAGCTGGGGACGCGGCGCACCACCGCCAGGACCAGAAGCGACCAGCACGGTGGCGTCGCCGTCCCGTTCGATGGTCAGCCGGTCGGTGCCGGCGGTCTCGAGCCACCCGGCGACCCACGGACCGAGATCACGACCACTGGTGGCGGCCAGGGCATCGATCAGGTCCTGCATCGTGGTGGTGCCCCAGGCGTGCCGGGCGAAGTAGGCCGCCACGCCGGCCGCGAAGTTTGCCTCGCCGACGTAGTTCATCAGCTGATGCAGCACCGACGCGCCCTTGGGATAGGTGATCGCGTCGAACGCCGAGGCTGCCTCGGCGGTGTCGCGCACCGGCTGCCGGATGGGATGCGAGGCCGGTCCCTGATCGAGCAGGTAGGCGCGCAACTTCCCGCGCACCAGGTGGCTGGCCAGCGTGTCGGTGTACGACGTGGCCCGTACCGCCGCCCAGAAGCTGGCGAATTCGGCGAACGCCTCGTTGAGCCACAAGTCGTCCCACCAGCGCATCGTCACGATGTTGCCGAACCACATGTGCGCGGCCTCGTGCAGCAGATACTGGGCCCGCTGGTCGCTCTCGGCCGGGGTCGGCGGGTTGCGGTACAAGAACCAGTCAGACCACGTCACGCAGCCGTAGTTCTCCATCGCCCCGCCGTATTCGGGCATGAACACCTGGTCGTACTTCCGCTGCGGGAACGGCATCTCGAACACGTCGGCGAAGAATCCCAGCCCCTGCTCGGTCAGGGTGAAGATCTCGTCGGCGTCCCGGTCCAGGATCCCCGCCAGCGAGCGACGGGAGTACAGGCCCAGATCGTGACCGCCCGCCGATCGGCGCAGCTCATAGAACGGCCCGGCGTTGACCACTGTGTTGTACGGCGAGAGCGGGGGCGTCGCGGGAAACATCCACTTCCGCGCGCCTTCGAGGGTCTCGACCTTCGGGTCGCCCGTGTTGCTCAGGACGATCCAGCTCGGCGGCGCGGTCACGGTGAACGCGTGCGGGGCCTTGAGGTCGGGCTGGTCGAAACAGGCCCACACGTAGTGCGCCTCGTCGGGTTCGAACGACGTCCAGACGTAGATCTCGCCGTCGGCGGGGTCGACGGCCTTGTGCACGCCTTCGCCGTCGGTCGTATTCGCCGGCACGGTTTCGACGCGCAGCGTGTTGTGTTCGGCCAGGTCGGGCAGTCTGATCCGTCCCAGCTCGGCCGGCGCCAGGGTCGTGCCGTTGAGCGTGGCGCTCACGACCGGCGCCGCACAGTCGACGAACGTCTCGGCCCCCGGCGTCCGACAGGCGAACGTCATCGTCGATATACAGCGCAGCTGCGGGCCGTGCTGGAGGCCGGTGAGGTCAACGGCGATGTCGTACCGATCAACGTCGATGAGCGCGGCTCGGTGCTGGGCTTCGACCTGGGTCAACCGGCGGATCTGCATCCCCCCATCCTCGCCGTACCGGTCGTCGATGCCCGCATCCGGTAGCGGACACTGGACGCCGTGAGCTCGGATCGCGAGACGCGGCGCACCCCCGATGAGACGCGGCGCACCCCCGACGCGGTGTGGATCGCGTGGTTGGTGGCGGCTGGGGTCGTCGTCCTGCTGGCCCTGAACGTGGTGCGGCATCTGACCGCCCAGGGCGGCCATCACATGCACATGCCGGCCGACGACGCGCTGTTCCGCGACGGCAACGCCCCGCTCGGACCGCTGCTCAGCCACCGACTCGTCACGGCCTGGCATCTGGACGCCGTGGCCGTGGCGGTGATCGCCGTGCTGGCGGCGTGGTACGTCGCCGCGCTCGCCCGACGCCGCCGCCGCGTCGACGAACCGTGGCCGTTGACCCGCACGGCATCGTTCGCGGCCGGGTTGGTGGTGTGCGCGTACGCGACGAACGGCAGCTTCGCCGTGTACGACATGGCGCTGTTCTCGGCGCACATGCTCGGCCACCTGGCCCTGGTCATGGCCGCGCCGGCCCTGCTGGTGGCCGGCCGGCCGATGCGGCTGGCCGTCGAAGCCAGCCGACCGCGGACCGCGCGGCGCATCGAGCGGATCATGCAGGGACGGATCGTCTCACTGCTGACTTCACCGCCCGTGGCGCTCGCCTGCTACACCGGCGTGATCGTCGGCAGCCACCTGACCGGGCTCATGGACACGATCATGCGCAACACCGTCGCCGGGCAGGTCGAACACCTGGTGTACCTGCTCGTCGGCTACCAGTTCTTCGTGCTCGTGGTGGGCGACGAGCCGATCCGGTGGCGGCTGTCGACGCCGGCGCGATGGAGCTTGCTCGCGGTGGCGATGGCGGTCGACACGTTCACCGGCGTCACGCTGATGATGGCGACGCAGCCGATCGCGATGAGCCCGCCGGCCTCGCTGAACATCGACCCGCTGGCCGACACGCACACCGGCGGATCGATCATGTGGTTCGGCGGCGACGCCATCATGGCGGCGGTAATGACCCTGCTGGTGATCGGCTGGCTGCGCACGTCCGGACGCTCGCTCCGTGACCGGGACAGCTGGCTGGAGCAGGCCCGCGCCGAGACGCTGCGCGAGCGCACCGGCGGGACGGTAAAGGACGAGACTCCGGATCTGGACGACGACGACGCCCGCCGCGACGCCTACAACAAGTGGCTGGCATCTGTCGCCAAAGATGGCTAACGTCCGTCGCCAACTTGGGCGCCGGGCTCGAACAACGACCAGATAGGGTCGCAGCCATGCAGGTTCAATTGCGGCACAACCCAGCGTTCACCGTCGCCCGCTGCGTCCTCGCGCCGGGCGAACCGCTGCGCGTCGAGGGTGGCGCCATGCTTGCCCACAGCGCCGGGGTCCAGCTCGAGTCCAAGGCGCAGGGCGGCGTCATGAAGGGCCTCAGCCGCAGCCTGCTCGGCGGCGGCTCGTTCTTCGTCACGACCTACACCGCGCCCGAGCAGGGCGGCTGGGTCGACGTCGCCGGCATGCTGCCCGGCGACACCGTCCCGATCACCATCGCGCCCGATCGGCCCTTCTTCCTGAGCCGGGGTGGCTGGATCGCCAACTCCTACGGGGTGGAGATCGACACCCAGTGGGGCGGCATGGCCAACCTGTTCGGCGGTGAGGGCGGCTTCGGCTTCCGCGCGTCCGGGCAGGGCGAGGCCCTGGTCAGCGTCTACGGCGCCGTCGACTACATCGACCTGCAGCCGCAGGAGGTCGTCACGATCGACACCGGCCACGTGGTGGCCTACGACCTGAACATCCAGTTCCGGATGCGCCGCGCGGTCGAGGGCAAGAGCATCCAGTCGATGAAGAGCGGCGAGGGCTGGGTGTTCGACTTCGCCGGCCCGGGACGGGTGCTGCTGCAGTCGCGCAACCCCGAGGCGTTCGCGCACTGGGTGGCCCAGATGGCGCCCAGCGATACGCCCCGCCAGGGCCTCGGCGGGATGTCCGGCCTGTTCCGTTAGGCCCACAAGGGCGCGATCGCTGCGCTCAGCTGCGAGCCGATGTCGCCCAGGACGTGGCGACCGCTGCTGACGATCATGCGACCGTCGACGACCACGGTGTCGATGTCGGAGGCGCTTGCCGCCAGCACGACCTGATCGGGCGTGGCTCCTGCGGTGCGGACGGTGTCGAGCCGGACCGCCACCAGGTCGGCGCGCGCACCCGGGGCGATGCGCCCGGCGTCGTGCCAGCCCAGCGCGTGCTGCCCGGTCAGGGCACTGACGAGCTGGTCGGGGGTGAACCGCCCCCGTTGCCCGGTGGCCAGGCGCTCGTCCATCTCGAGAGCGCGCGCCTCCTCGAGAAGGTCGATCACCGCGTGCTGATCGGTGCCGAGCGTGAGCGGCGATCCGGCGTCGAGCAGGCGCCGGGCCGGGCCGATGCCGTCGGCGAGGTCGCGCTCGGTGGTGGGGCAGATGCTGATGCTGCTGGCGGCGCCGCCGAGCAGGCCGATGTCGGCGTCGGCGAGGTGCGTGGCGTGCACGGCTGTCGTCTGGACGCTGAACGCGCCCGCATCGGCCAGCAACTGCGTCGGCGTCACGCCGTACGCGGCGAGGCACTGCTCGTTCTCGGCCGGCTGTTCGGACAGGTGCATATGCAGTGGACGCCCGGCCGCCGCATCGACCACCTCGGGCAGGGCGTCCCGTGGCACCGCCCGGACCGAGTGGATCGCCGCCCCGATAAGCGAAAACTCGTCCGCACCCAGCGCGGCTACCCGCTCGGCCCAGGCCAACACCGTGCCATCGCCGAAGCGCAGGGCCGGACCTTCCAGCGGCTGGTCGATCCCGCCGGTCAGGTAGCACGCGTCGAGCAGGGTGAGCCGGATGCCGGCTTCCCGGGCGGCGGCGCGCAGCGCGTGGCCCATGATGTTCGGGTCGCTGTACGGACGGCCGCCCGGGGCGTGATGGAGGTAGTGGAATTCGCCCACCGCCGTCACGCCGGCCAGCGCCATCTCGCAATACGTCGCGCGGGCCAGAGCGAAGTACGAGTCGGGGTCGAGGCGGGCGGCCACGGCGTACATGCGCTCGCGCCAGGTCCAGAACGTTCCGGCCGCGTCGTGGGTTCGGCCGCGTAGCGCCCGGTGGAAGGCGTGGCTGTGCGTGTTGGCGAAGCCGGGCAGGACGAGGCCGGGCAACGGCACGTCGCCCCGCCGCGGTCCGGATGCCTGCACGGCGGCGATTCGTCCACTGTGGACGGTGATGCGAACACCACGAGTCACGCCGCCGTCCAACCAGGCGTGCTCAGCGAAGAAGGTGGTCACCGGGCCAGATCTTGCAGCACGGCGGTGAGCGCCTCGACACCGGCCAGGCAGTCGTCGCGCTCGGCGAACTCGGCCGGCGAGTGCGAGACGCCCGTCGGGTTGCGCACGAACAGCATCGCCGTCGGAATCCCTTTACTGGCAAGGATTCCGGCGTCGTGACCGGCGCCGGTGCTCAGCATCGGGACGCCGCCGAGCAGCCCGCCGAGCCGGTCGCGCAGATCGATGTCGAACGCCGTCTCGTCCGTCCAGGACTCCTCGGTGGACTCTGGCAGCTCGGCCACCACCTGCCGCACCGCATCGGCCGAGGGCGCCCGCGCGTCGAGCCACGCCGTCACCCGCGACGGGATGGCGTTGACGCCGTTCGGCTCGACGAGCACCTTGCCGCAGGTGGCCACCGCACCGTGCCGATCCGCGGCGGACCGGGCGGCGAGAACCAGCCGGGCGTAGTCGACCATCGGATCGTGCCGGTCTGCCAACCGCGTGGTACCCGCATGGTTGGCCTCGCCCACGAGGTCGATGCGCCACCGCCCGTGCGGCCAGATCGCCGTGCCGAGTGCGATCGGCGCCTCGAGGTCGACCAGGCCGCGGCCCTGCTCGACGTGCAGCTCGACGAAGACGCCCACCCGGCGCAACGCTTCGGGATCGGCGCTGACCGGACCGCGGCCGACCGACCGCAACGCCTCGGCCATGGACACGCCGTCGCCGTCACGCAGCCCCAGCGCCCGCGGAGCGGACAACGCCCCGGTGAGCAGCCGGGACCCGGCGCAGGCCACCCCGAAGCGGGCCCCCTCCTCGTCGGCGAAGTTCACCACGCCGATGGGACGGGAGGGCGCGAATCCCTTGCTACGTAAGGCATCCACCGCACACAGCGCCGACACGACGCCGAGCGGTCCATCGAAAGCGCCGCCGTCGGGCACCGAGTCGAGGTGGCTGCCGGACACCACCCCGGGCGCGTCGTCGGGAGAGCCCCACCAGGCCCACTGGTTGCCGGCCCGGTCAACGACCAGATCGAGACCCCGCGCTGCGGCCTCAGCCGCGAACCACTCGCGCAACGTCAGGTCGGCGGCCGTCCAGGCGAACCGCCGGTAGCCCCCGGACGCCGCCCGGCCGATCGGGTCCAGGTCCGCCCACAACGCATCGAAACTCACGGGCCTAGCCTCGCACGCAGCCTTGCTCTGCTTACCTCTACGCATCACGTGCGGCGAGGTAAGCAGAGCAAAGCAGAGTCAGCCGAGGCCGACCGACGCCAGCCAGGTCTTGGCCACGCTGTCCGGGTCGCCGGTTCCCGCTTTGGCCACCAAGTCGGCCAGCGTCTTGGTGTCGAGCTTCTCCGACACCGCGTTGCAGGCGTCCACCATGGGCTGGGTGACCTTCGCCTTGGTCAGGATCGGCACGACGTTCTGCGCGGCGAACATGTTCTTCGGATCCTCCAGGGACACGAAGCCGTTCTTGGCGATGGACGAGTCGGTGGAGAAGATGTCGGCCGCCTGGACCGTGCCGTTCTTCAGGGCGGTGACGGTGATCGCGCCACCGGCCTGCAGCGGCGTGAACCGGCCGAAGGTCACGCCGTACACGCTCTTGAGCGCCGGGACGCCGTCCGCGCGCGTCTTGAACTGCGCCGGGGCGCCCAGGGTCAGCTTGCCGGCCACCGCCGCCAGGTCGGCGATCGACTTGAGGTTGTACTTCGTCGCGGTCTCCTGGGTGACCGTGATCGTGTCGCTGTCCTGGGCCGGGGAGTACTTCAGCGCGACGAGCTTGTCGCTCAGCTTCTGCTGCAGGGCCGCGTCGACGTCGGTGGGCGACTTGGCCGTCGCGGAGCTGTCCAGGTAGCTCAGGATCGATCCGGAGTACTCCGGGATGAAGTCGATCGAGCCGTCGTTGAGCGCCTTCATGTAGATCGGTCGCTCACCGATGTTGGTGTGCTTGGTGACCTTCACACCCTTGGCCGACATCGCGTCGGCGTAGATGTCGGCGAGCAGGATGTTCTCGGTGAAGCCGGCCGAGCCGACCGTGATCGAACCCGGGCCGGCCGGGTACGTGGCCGGTCCCGAGCTCCCCGAGCTGGTCGTTGCCGGCCCGCTCGACGGGTTGCCGCCCGCCGGCGGGCTCGTCTTGTCCGAGCTGCCACTGCTGCCACAAGCCGCCAGGGCAAGCGCCGAAGCAAGCAGGCTGGCCGCCAGCAAGTAGGTGCGCTTCATTTCTCTCCTTTGTTGGATGTGCACATTCAGAACGCGGTTCCCTGCGCGGGGGGCGTCGAGGTCGCCGGCTGCGGCACGGCCACGCGCCGGGAGAACCGCTCCGAGACGCCGCGGGACACGATCAGCCGCTCGATCCCGATCAGCGCCAGGTCGGCCACGACGGCCAGCACGGCCACCACGATGCCGGCCGAGACCATCGCCGGATAGCCGCTGTGCGGGTCGTTGAGCGTGTCGGTGCCGTCGATGATCAACCGGCCGAGGCCGCCGAGCAGGGGTGCGTACGCGGCGACGGTGGCCGTCGCGATCACCTGCAGGGTCGCGCTGCGGATGCCGGACACGACCAGCGGCAACGCGATCGGCAACTCGACCTTGCGGACCACCTGCACACCGGTCATGCCCATGCCCTTGGCCGCGTCGCGGACCGCCGGGTCGACGTTCTGTACGCCGGCGTACGTATTGGTCAGGATCGGCGGAATGGCCAGTACCACAAGGACGATCTCGACCGGGATGAAGTACGGCAACGCGCCCAGCGGCACCAGGCCGGGGACCGTCGTGCTGGTCGCGTGGATCTTGGGCGACAGCCAGACGACGAGCAGCACCACCAGGCCGAGCGACGGCACCGCGCGCAGCCCGTTGGCCAATCCGGCCACCGCCAGCACGCCCCGGCCGGTGTGCCCGATCCACAATCCGAGCGGTAACGCGATCAGCAGCGCGACGATCACCGCGATCAACGTGTAGTAGACGTGCTCGCGCAGGTGCACGAGCAGGCCGTTCTGCCCCCACCAGTTGGCCGGGTCGTTCAGCCAGACGCTGACCCGTCCGAAGTCGAGGCCGTTGTCACCGTCCGCCAAGGCCGCCGCCAAAGCGCTCATCGCTGCACCGCCCGCTGCCAGGGCGTCAGCGATCGGATGCCCATGAAGATCACGATGTCGAACAGCAGCGCCAGCACCACGAAGAAGATCAGACCGAGCAGGATCGGGGTCAGCGAGCTCTGCTGCGAGCCGTCCTTGAACAGTTGGCCGAGCTGGGTCACACCCAGCAGCGACGCCACCGAAACCAGGCTCACGTTCGACACCGCGGCCACCCGCAGACCGGCGCCGATGACCGGGATCGCGATCGGCAACTGCACGGCGAACAGCCGCTGCCGGTTCGTGTAGCCCATCGCCGACGCCGACGCGAGCGTGGTCGTGGACACCGACATGAGACCGTCGGCCACCACCCGAACCATCAGCGCGATGGTATAGATCGTCAGCGCCACCACGACGTTGGTCGGGGACAGGATCTGCGTGCCGAGCAGGCCGGGCAGCACGAGGAACAGCACCAGCGACGGGATCGTGTAGAGCAGGCCGGCGATCGTGACCAGTGGCGGGTACGTCCAGCGATAGCGGCTGGCCAGCCAGCCGATCGGCAGCGCGATGGCCAGGCCGATGACGAGCGGTAACGCGGCCATCCACGTGGTGAGCCAGGTCCAGTGCAGGACGTCGCTCTGGTGATCGCGAAAGTACGTCCAGACGTTCATGTCGGAAGCTCCGCGGGCGCATGCCTCGCTTCCTCGGCGTGCGCCTCGATCCGACCGAGCACCTCGGATGCGCTGATCGTGCCGGCGAAGCGACCGTCCGGGTCGACGATGACGCCGCGGCCGCTCGGTGAGGACAGCGCGGCGTCGAGTGCTTCGCGCAACGTGCCGCCCTGCGCCGCGAGGGTGCCGCCGAGGTTGAGCAGATCTGGCGACACCACGCCCTGCAACGCGCTCTGCGGGACGCCGGTGAGCGCCAGCCAACCCTGCGGCTGCTGCTCGTCGTCGACGACCAGCACCCAACCGTCGCGGGCGACCCGCGGGGCGGCGGCGAGCTCGGAGCCGAGCGTGATCGTCGGCTCGTCGTGCAGTGGCAGCGAGTCGGCGACCGTGAATCCGAGCGCGCGGTAGCCCCGGTCGCGCCCGACGAAGCCGGCGACGAACGAGTCGGCCGGTCGGGACAGTAGCTCGGCCGGGCTCGCGAACTGGGCCAGCTTGCCGCCGACGCGCAGCACCGCGACGTTGTCGCCGAGCTTGATCGCCTCGTCGATGTCGTGCGTGACGAACACGATCGTCTTGCCCACCTCGGCCTGCAGCCGCAAGAACTCGTCCTGCAGCTC
>DASXYL010000059.1:0-17238 GCA_036502575.1 Jatrophihabitantaceae bacterium
CGACATGCTCGACGTCTACCTCGACCGGGTCGAGTCGCTCCTCGACCCGTCGTCGCCGCGCGACCTGCGCGTCGTCTACACCCCGCTGCACGGGGTGGGGCGCGACGTACTGCTCGCTGCGTTCGCGCGGGCCGGGTTCCCCGACCCGGTCGTCGTTGCCCGCCAGGCCGACCCCGACCCCGACTTCAGCACGGTGGCGTTCCCCAACCCGGAGGAGCCCGGCGCGATCGACCTCGCGCTGTCCGCCGCCGCCGAGCACCCGGACACCGACCTCGTCATCGCCAACGACCCGGACGCCGACCGGTGCGCGGTCGCGGTCCACGACCCCGAGGCCGACGCCGGATGGCGCATGCTGCGTGGCGACGAGGTCGGCGCGCTGCTCGGACAGCACCTGGTCCGCCGCGACCCGAAGCTGTCGGGCGTCTTCGCCGCCTCGATCGTGTCGTCCTCACTGCTCGGCCGCATCGCGGCGGCCCACGGTCTCGGGTACGCCGAGACGCTCACCGGCTTCAAGTGGATCTCGCGGGCGGCCATCGACCTCGTGTTCGGCTACGAGGAGGCGCTCGGCTACGCGGTGGCACCGAACCTCGTGCGGGACAAGGACGGCATCAGCGCGGCGCTGCTCGTCGCCGAGCTGGCCGCTGCGCTGAAGGCCGCCGGCGAATCATTGCCCCAGCGCCTGGACGAGCTCGCCGCCGAGTACGGGCGCTACGCCACCGACCAGATCTCCATCCGGGTCGATGACCCGGCGCTCATCACGGACACCATGACCCGCCTGCGCGCGGCGCCGCCACCGACCTTGCTGGACGAGAAGGTCACCGTCACCGACCGGTTGCCCGAGGCCGATGTGCTCACCCTCACCTGGACGGGCGGCCGGGTCGTCGTGCGCCCGTCCGGCACAGAACCGAAGCTCAAGGCCTACCTGGAGGTTGTCGTCGCCGACGGTTCACGCGACGAGGCCACGCGCCGAATGAACCAGCTGCGGGTTGAGGTCGGCGCCCGGCTCAGTTCTTGAGCAGGTTGCCGGCCTGCCACTGCGTCCACGGCACGTTCCAGTCGCCGAAACCGTCCCACGACGGCATCGCCACCTGCGTTCCGGTGTTGGTGTAGTGGACGACGTCGCCGATCTGGGAGAAGTTGTAGAACCACTGCGCGTCGGCGACCGTCAGGTTGGTGCAGCCGTGGGACGTGCTGCGGCTGCCGATGTTGCCGGTGTTCCACGCCGCGGCGTGCACGAACTCGCCGGAGTTGGTGAGCCGCACCGACCACGGCACCTTCAACGAATAGGGATTGGCCTCCCCCGGCGCGCTCACCATGAGCTGCGGGTTGGTCTTCGCCATCACGACCTTGGTGCCGAGATAGGTCGGCGTGGACGCCTGGCCCAGCGACACGGGCAACGTCTTGACCGACTTGCCGTCCGCGGTCACGGTCATCTTCTCGGTCGAGCCGTCGACGGTCGAGACGTGCGCCGCCCCGGTGTTGATCTGCAGCGTCAGGCTGTCGTCGAACGCCAGCCCCTTGCCGGCGCTGACGCCCTTGATCGGCATGGCCAGCTCGATCTTCGAGTGCGCCGGCCAGTACAGCTTCGGCCGGTAATGCGCCTCCATCGCGTAGCCCGAGCTCGAGGTCACCCAGAACCAGGCGCCGTCGGCCGGCTGCCCGTTCACCTTCACCGTGACGGCCTGGTTGAACGCGTGCGCGTCGGTGATCTTCTTGTTGAACTGGGCGATGATCGGCATCCCGATCCCGTAGGTCTGGCCGTCGCCCTGGAACAGGCTCACGTGCACCGGCTTGGTCGGTACGACGGGCTTGCTGGACGGCGTGGCGGTGGACGGGGTCGAGCCGGCGCTGCTGATGCTCGACGCCCGGTCGGGCGCCGCGGCGGGCTGGCCGCGGTCCGTGCCGAACACGTGCACCACCGACACCCCGGCCAGGACGACGAGGACGACGGTGGCCGCCGCGAGCAGCGGGGCCACCCAGTTACGTCGTCGACGGGGTGGACCCGGCTGCGGGGTGTGCAGCGGGTCGAACGGGGGCGGGCGGCGGGCGTCGTCGACTGCACCGGTCGCAGCGGCGTCCAGCGCGTCGCGCAACACCTTCCCGATATCGGGGTTCATCGTGCACCTCCCAACATTTTCGAGAGTTTGGCCATGCCGCGGCTGGCCGACGACTTCACCGATCCGGCGGAGATGCCGAGCGTCTCGGCGATCTCGACCTCGGACAGCCCGGACCAGAACCGCAGTACCAGTACCTCTTGCTGGCGCCGCGGCAGTTCGCGCAGGGCGTCCAGCGCCTCGCGGTGCTCGGCCGACAGCAGCACGTGGAAGTCGGCGCCGTCGACGTGATCGGGCTCGGCGACCCGCAGGTGCTTGCGCACCACCTGGCGGTGCCGCACCACCGAACGGGACAGGTTGACCACCGACGCCCGCACGTAGGCGACCGCCGCGGCCGGGTCGCGCAGCGTGTGGCTGCGCCGGTGCAGGGCGACGAACGCGTCCTGCACCACGTCCTCGGCGCTGTGGACGTCGTCGACCAGCAGCACGGCCAGGCGCACCATCGCCCGCCAATGGGTGACATACAGGGCAGGCACGTCGACCTCGGCACCCCACACGGGCGCCGTCCCGCGGTTCGTCACGTAGCTACCAGCCCCCTCGAGCGCAGATGTCACACCATCTAGTCGCGCGAGCGGCCGGTCAGGTTGTCGCAGGACGGCGGTCAATTTCCCGACCCCGCCAACAGTCCACCGGCGCGCCACGTCGCCCACGAGACGTTCCAATCGCCCAGGCCATCCCACACCTTGGCCGTCGGACCGGGCGCGTCGGGGTACTGCACGACGTCACCGAGCAGGGAGAACTTGTAGAACCACTCCGCGTCGGCCGTGTCGAGGTTGGTGCACCCGTGCGAGAGGTTGGCCTGCCCGATCTGGCTGTTCCAGGGGGCGGCGTGGATGAACTCACCGGAGTTGGTCAGGCGCACCGACCACGGCACCGGGGTGCCCTCCATGTCCTGGACGCGGTCGAACTCCATGACGATCTTGGTGCCCTGGTAGGTGGGCGTGCTGGCCTTGCCGAGCGACACGTCGAGCGTCTTGACCGGCTTACCGTCCGAGGTCACCGTCATCCGCTTGGTGCTGGCGTCCACGGTCGTGACGTGCTCGGCGCCGGTCGCGATGGACAGGGTGAGGCTGTCGTCGTAGACGAGCCCGGTACCGGCGCTGCGGCCGGCGATCGGCAGGTTGACCTTGATGCTGGCGTGGGCGGGCCAGTAGTCGGCCAGCCGGTAGTGCGCCTCGACGGCGTAGCCGCTCGCGCCGGACGTCTCCCAGTACCAGGCGCCGGCAGCGGGAACCCCGTTCACGAGGACGGTGGCTGCCTGCTCGAAGGCCTTCGCATCGGTGACGGTGCGAGTGAAGCGAGCGACGATCGGCATGCCCACGCCATAGGTCTGCCCGTCGCTCTCGAGCAGGCTCACGTGCACGGGCGCGCCGGTGGCGGTAGCCGGCTTGGTCGAGGTGGTTGCGGCGGCCGGTTTCGACGCTTTCGACGTAGCGGCGGATGTCGCGGCCGAGGTCGCGGGCGGACGGGGCGTGGTCGACGCGGTTGCCGTCGGCGTCGCCAGGGCGCCGGGATGGCTATTGCCACCACGCGCCATCGCCGCGGCGACCGTGCCGCCCACGGCGAGGGCGACGACCGCCGGCACCACCGTGAGGATCCATCTTGTTCGGGTCACGAGATCAAGTCGCGCGACGGGGCCGCGAGGTTGTCAGCGGCGACCGATTGACACGACCGGTCCACCCGAGTACGGCTGAATACGGCCAATCTCCTCCCCCAGGGATGTTGCATGCGTACTTACCCGCTCCTCGCCATGGCCACCTGCGTTCTCGTCGCGGCGCTCGGCCTACCCGCCGCGGCGGCGCCCCAGCCGGCGCGATCCGTCAAGTACGTCAAGCAAGCAACCGCCACCGGCTCGGGTGGCGCGGTCGCCAGTGCGGAGTTCAACGCCAGCAAGGCCGGCATCCAGACCCTCAAGGCGGGTGGCAACGCCATCGACGCCGCGGTGGCCGTCGCGTCGACGCTCGGCGTGACCGAGCCGTTCGTGGCCGGCCCGGGTGGTGGCGGCTTCATGGTCATCTACCTGGCGCGCACGCACCAGGTCGTCACGATCGACGGACGCGAGACGTGCGCCGCCGCCTGCACGCCGCAGCTGTTCATCGACCCCGCGACCGGGCAGCCGCTGGCATTCGAGGAGGCCCGGCATTCCGGGCTCTCGGTCGGCGTCCCGGGCATGGTCGCGACCTGGGACCGAGCCGTGCGCTCCTACGGCACACGCAGCCTGGGCGCCGACCTGCAACCGGCGATCGGCGTGGCCCAGCGCGGCTTCACGATCACCCCGGACTTCGTCCAGCAGGAGCAGACCTCGCTGACCGACCTGCAGGCGTTCACCAGCAGCCGTTCCCTGTTCCTCACCGCTGATGGTCAGCCCCTGCCGGTCGGCTCGACGCTGCGCAACCCGGATCTGGCCCGCACCTACCAGCAGCTCGCGCACCGGGGCCCGGGGTTCCTGTACGGCGGGCCGCTCGGCGCCGACATCGCGCAGACCGTGCAGCACCCGCCGGTGTGGTCCGGGACGCCGCTCACCGTCCGTCCGGGCATCGTGACCGCCGCCGACATCGCCGGTTACACCGCGCCGCGTCGCGCGCCCACCCACGTCACGTACCGCGGCCTCGACGTCTACGGCATGGCCCCGCCGTCCAGTGGCGGGCTGACCACCGGCGAGGCGCTGAACATCCTGTCCGGATGGAACCTGTCGACCGAGACGCGGGACCGGGCGACGTTCCAGTACCTCGAGGCCAGCCGGCTGGCGTTCTCCGACCGCAACGCCTACATCGGCGACTCCGACTACGAACCGGTGCCGCAGCAAGGGCTGCTCGACCCCGCCTTCGCGGCGACGCGGCGCTGCCTGGTGCACGACACGGCGCTGACGTCGCCGGTCGCGCCCGGCACGCCAGCACCGCCGTACGCGCCGTGCTCGACGAGCGACGCGGCGGCCAACCCCGTCCACGAAGGGCAGCAGACCAACCACCTCGTCGTCGCCGACAAGTGGGGCAACGTCGTCAGCTACACGAACACCATCGAGCAGATCGCCGGCAGCGGCATGACCGTGCCCGGGCGTGGGTTCCTGCTCAACAACGAGATGACCGACTTCGACTTCGCGCCGGCCACCCCGACGACCTACGACCCGAACCTGCCGGCGCCCGGCAAGCGTCCGCGCTCGAGCATGAGCCCGACGATCGTTCTGCAGAACGGCCGGCCGGCGTTCACCGTCGGCTCGCCCGGCGGCGCGACGATCATCACGACGGTGCTGCAGATCCTGGTCAATCACATCGACTTCGGGATGTCGTTGCCCGATGCCATCGCGGCGCCGCGGGCCAGCCAGCGCAATGCCGCGACCACCGTTGCCGAGCCCGACTTCGCCAACTCGCCGCTGGCGGCGCAGCTCACGTCCCAATACGGGGAGGCGTTCTCACTGGCCACGGGCCCGGTGATGCCGCGGGGCCAGTGGATCGGCAACGCCACCGGCATCACATTGCTACCGGGTGGGCGGTTCCAGGCCGCCGCCGAACCGGTGCGCCTGGGTGGCGGCAGCGCCCTGGTGGTTCACCCCGGCTAGCTGCCTGAATTGGACGCAGCCGGAGAGCCGGGGGGCCGGGCTCTCCGGCTGCTGTGAGGATTGGTCAACGCTGCGGGCAGAGGCCGCTCACCGGATGGGTCGGCGCCGGTTCGGTGGGTGAGTCTCGGCGGACGCAGCCGGTGGACGTCAGCTGCCCGCCGGCGAACCGGAACGTGTTCCAGTACAGATGTCCCTGGGCGAAGTTGGGCGTGTAATCGCTGTCGAGCGCGACGACATCGAGGTAGCCGTCGCCGTCCAGGTCACGGGGGACGACCGTAGGCAGGTCGGCCACGACGGACGCCTTCTTCGGAGCGACCAGCTTGCCCGACCGCAACAGCACCAGCTGCGCGACCGACGAGTGCGCGCCGTCGCCATCGGTGAGCACGCAATGCGGCTCGGGCGCCTCCGCCCGGCAGGTGAGCTTGCCGGCCCAGCCGTAGCCGTCCGGCCAGAGCCACCACTGCACGGCCACGCCGTCGCGCGCGAGCTCGACCACCGGCTTGGTCCTGAGGTCACCGACCTGGCCGGCGTGCCACATGGTGATCGCGTAGCCACCGCCGAGGCTGACCGTCTGCACCTTGGTGCACGTCCACGCCTTGCATTGGAAGGGCATCGGCACGGCCGGGCGCGCAGCGACCGGGCTCGTGGTATGTGGCGGCGGCGCGGGCGCGCGGTCACCCCCCAGAGCGACCGCGACGGATGCGCCCGCCGCCACCACCACTGCTCCGGCCGCGCCGACTATCACCCAGCGCCGTACTGCCACTCGTCTGAGCCAGGCTCCCCCAGTGAGCACTGATCCTCCAAGCGGCGAGGCGCGCGGTTGCGCGACCGGAACTACCCTCAATGACGTCCTGGCGGCCCGTTTGGTTGCGCCGCCGGGCTACAAATTCGATAACAATGCGATCACCGTGCCGGCCCGGCTACGCCCGCTCGCCCCTCCCCTTCAAGTGGGCACTTCTGCGGCAAGTGGGCAGTTACAAGTGCCCACCCGCGGGGTATGCCCGAGGTTTCAGATCAGCGTGGCCCGAACTGGCGATCGCCCGCGTCGCCCAGGCCCGGGACGATGTACGCGTTCTCATTCAGGCCCTCGTCGATGCTGGCGGTGAGCACCCGCAGGGGCAGGCCGCTCTGCTCCAGCCGCCACAATCCCTCGGGCGCGGCCAGCGCGCAGATAACGGTGATGTCGTCGGCCCCCCGGGCGGCGAGCAGTGACACGCAGTGCAGCAGCGAGCCGCCGGTGGCGAGCATGGGGTCGAGCACGATCACCGGACGTCCGCGCAGGGATTCCGGGAGCGAGGCCATGTACGCCTCGGGCTCGTGCGTCTCCTCGTTGCGGGCCAGGCCGACGAAACCCATCTGCGACTCGGGCAGGAGGTTGAACGCCGCCTCGGCCATGCCGAGCCCGGCCCGCAGTACCGGCACGAGCAGCGGTGGATTGGCCAGCACGGTGCCCGACGTCGGCCCGATCGGCGTGGTGATGGAGACCTCGGCTACGGCGCTGCCCCGGGTCGCCTCGTACACGAGCAGGGTCGCCAGCTCACGCAGGGCGGCCCGGAATTCGGCGTTGCTGGACGTCTTGTCCCGCATGACGGTGAGCCGCGCGCGGACGATGGGGTGATCAACGACGGTGGTCTTCACGAGGGAGACCCTAAAGCTTGGGCCGCCCTCGGTGGGCCCTCATTCCGCTCCGTTCCCCCTCAGCGGTCCACAAACACCGGGGCGCCAACCGGCAACTCTTGCCACCCGCCCCGAGCCGGCGCGCTCCTAGACTGGCCGAGTGACTGCTGTATTGCCCGACGTGGCGCGCTCCGAGGCCGACCTGCGCCGCTTCCTGCACGGGCTGCCGGGCGTCGACCAGGTCGGCGCCGAGGGCCGGGCGGCGGGGCTGTTCACCCGCAGCATCAAGACCACGGCCAAGGCCTGGGCCATCGACACCGCGATCTCGATGGTCGACCTCACGACGCTGGAGGGGGCCGACACCCCGGGCAAGGTCCGGTCGCTGTGCGCCAAGGCGATGCGGCCGGACGGCGCCGCCCCGGCGGTGGCCGCCGTCTGCGTCTACCCCGATCTGGTCGCGACCGCCGTGGACGCGCTGCGGGGTTCGCGCGTGGCGGTCGCGTCGGTGGCGACGGCGTTCCCGTCCGGACGGGCGGCCCTGGACACGAAGCTGCACGACGTCCGCGACGCGGTGGCCGCCGGGGCGGGCGAGATCGACATGGTGATCGACCGGGGCGCGTTCCTGGCCGGGCACTACCGGCAGGTGTTCGACGAGATCGTGGCGACGAAGGCCGCCTGCGGGTCGGCGCACTTGAAGGTGATCCTGGAGACCGGCGAACTCGTCACCCTCGACAACGTCCGCCGCGCCTCGTGGTTGGCCCTGCTCGCAGGCGGTGACTTCATCAAGACGTCGACGGGCAAGGTCACGCCGGCGGCGACCCCGCCGGTGGCACTCACCATGCTGCAGGCGGTGCGTGACTTCCACTCCACGAGCGGTGACGCCCGGGGGGTCAAGCTGGCCGGCGGGATCCGGACGAGCAAGGACGCGGTGCGCTACCTGGTCATGGTGAACGAGGTGGCCGGCGAACGGTGGCTCGATCCGGCGCTGTTCCGGTTCGGGGCGTCCAGCCTGCTCAACGACCTGCTGCAGCAACGGCACAAGCTGGCGACCGGCGTCTACGACGGCCCCGACTATGTAAGCATCGACTGACGGTGGTCCTATGAAATTCGAGTACGCCCCGGCCCCGGAGTCGCGCGATATCGCCCGGCTCAAGGCGTCCTACGGCATCTTCGTCGACGGCGCATTCCGCGACGGCGCCGGCGAGGCGACCAAGACGCTCAACCCGGCGAACGAGGAACCGCTGGCCGAGATCGCCGAAGCCGCACCGTCCGATGTGGACGATGCCGTGCGGGCCGCCCGCCGCGCGTTCGGCCCGTGGTCCGCCCTGCCCGGGCGGGAGCGGGCCAAGTACCTCTACCGCATCGCGCGCGCCATCCAGGAACGCTCCCGCGAGCTGGCCGTCCTCGAATCACTCGACAACGGCAAGCCGATCAAGGAGTCCCGCGACGTCGACGTCCCGTTGGCCGCGGCGCACTTCTTCTACTACGCGGGGTGGGCCGACAAGCTCGAATACGCCGGGTTCGGCGCGGACCCGAAGCCGATCGGCGTGGCCGGGCAGATCATCCCGTGGAACTTCCCCCTGCTCATGGCCGCCTGGAAGATCGCCCCGGCGCTGGCGTGTGGGAACACGGTCATTCTCAAGCCGGCCGAGACCACGCCGCTGACCGCGCTGACCCTGGCCGAGATCATCGCCGAGGCCGACCTGCCGCCCGGCGTCGTCAACATCCTCGCCGGCGGACCCGAGATCGGGCAGGCGATGGTCGAGCACGACGGCATCGACAAGATCGCGTTCACCGGCTCGACCGAGGTGGGCAAGATCATTCAGCGGACGATCGCCGGCACCGGCAAGCGCGTCTCGCTCGAGCTGGGCGGCAAGGCGGCCAACATCATCTTCGAGGACGCCGCGCTCGACCAGGCGATCGAGGGCATCGTCAACGGCATCTTCTTCAACCAGGGCCACGTGTGCTGCGCCGGCTCGCGACTGCTCGTGCAGGAGTCCGTCGCCGACGAGGTGATCGCCGGCCTGCAAGCCCGCCTCATGACGCTGCGCCTCGGCGACCCGCTCGACAAGAACACCGACATCGGCGCCATCAACTCGGCGGCCCAGCTGGCCCGCATCCGCGAGCTGACCAACTCCGGCGAATCCGAGGGGGCGACGCGCTGGTCGCCGCCGTGCGAGATCCCCGAGCGGGGCTACTGGTTCGCGCCGACGGTGTTCACCAACGTGTCGCAGGCCAACACCATCGCCCGCGAGGAGATCTTCGGCCCGGTGCTGTCGGTGCTGACGTTCCGCACGCCGGCCGAGGCGGTCGAGAAGGCCAACAACACGCCGTACGGGCTCTCGGCCGGAATCTGGACCGAGAAGGGCTCGCGCATCCTGTGGTTCGCCCAGCAGTTGCGAGCCGGCGTCATCTGGGCCAATACGTTCAACCGCTTCGATCCGGGCTCGCCGTTCGGCGGCTACAAGGAGTCCGGGTTCGGCCGCGAGGGTGGCCGCCACGGTCTGGAGGCCTACCTTGCCCACTAAGGCGAAGCCGTCGAAGGCGCAGCCGTCGAAGGCTCCCGACCGGCTCCGGGTGCGCAAGACCTACAAGCTGTACATCGGCGGCGCGTTCCCCCGTTCGGAGTCCGGCCGTTCCTACCCGGTCACCGGCTCGGACGGCGCGTTGCTGGCCCAGGCCGCGCAGGCGTCCCGCAAGGACGTCCGCGACGCGGTGGTCGCAGCCCGCAAGGCGCAGCCGGGCTGGGCTCGCGCCACCGCATATAACCGGGGCCAGGTGCTGTACCGGGTGGCCGAGATGCTCGACGGACGACGCGAGCAGTTCGCCGCCGAGCTGGCCGCGGCCGGCGACGACCCGTCCACTGTGGACGCCGCCATCGATCGGTGGGTCTGGTACGCCGGCTGGGCGGACAAGTACGCCCAGATCGTCGGGGCGTCGAACCCGGTGTCCGGCCCCTACTTCAACTTCTCGCTGCCCGAGCCGACGGGCGTCGTGGGCGTGCTCGCCCCGCAGGACTCCAGCCTGCTCGGGCTCGTCAGCGTCGTGGCTCCGGTGATCGCGACCGGCAATACCGCCGTGGTGGTCGCGTCCGAGGAGCGCCCGCTGCCGGCCGTCTCGCTGGCCGAGGTGCTGGCCACGTCCGACCTGCCGGGCGGGGTGGTCAACCTGCTCACCGGCCGGGTGGGTGAGCTCGCCCCGTGGTTGGCCAGCCACCGCGACGTCAACGCCATCGACCTGACCGGCGTCGCCGCCGCCGACCGCCCGGACCTGCAGCGCGCCGCCGCCGACAACGTCAAGCGCGTCTACCTGCCGGGCGGGCTGGACTGGGCGGACGACCCGGGCACCAGCCGCCTGACCGCCTTCATCGAAACCAAGACCGTCTGGCATCCCATCGGCGTCTGAGCGGACGCGATGAGCGCTCGCGCGAAGAGCCCGCCGGATAGATCAGCAGTAGACGCGGTGGGTGCGGGGCGTCGCGGGGGTGATGTTGTGGTTGACCCTGAACACGTTGTCCGGGTCGAGGCGGCCCTTGAGCACCTGCAGCCGGCGGTAGTTGTCGGGGGTGTACGCCGACTCGACGCGGGACGGGTCGCGGAGGAAGTTCAGGAACGCGCCGCCCGTCGCGTACGGGGCCAGCGACTCAGCCGCCTCGGGCGGTCCTTCGACGATGACCGACAGCGGCACGTGGCGGTGCCCGACCGGGCCGGCGTCCGCGGCGGGACGCGCCATCGCGCCGCCCCAGTGCCGTACCTCGACGGCCCCGACCCGGCTGCCCGGCCGGCGCACGGCGTCCACCAGATGGTCGATGACCGGGTCCGGCAGTTGCTCGAACAGGTCGAAGTTCAGCGGCGCGACGCCGGGCATCCGCGTCTCGGCGAAGCCGGCCGAGCGGAAGTCTTCCCACAGCGCGACGCCGGCGGCCCGGTACAGCGGGCGCAGCGCGTCCACGGCGGCAGCCGGCGAGCCCGACGACATCGCCCGGATCGCGACGGCCGGCGCACCGGTCGACGGCCAGGACGGCATGAGCACGACGGCGGTGCTGAGCTCGTCCGGCGCGTCCTCGATCCACTCGCGATAACGGGCGAGGAGGGTCACGGCGCGTTCCAGCGGGAACACGGCGCTGCCCGACCAGACGCTGGCCACGCGGTGCAACCGGAACTCCAGTGACGTGACGACTCCGAAGTTGCCGCCGCCGCCGCGCAGCGCCCAGAACAGCTCGGGGTGCTCGTCGCGGCTGGCGGTGACGATGCGCCCGTCGGCGGTGACGACCTCGGCCCGCAGCACGCTGTCGGCGGCGAAGCCGAACCGGCGCGACAGCCAGCTCAGGCCGCCGCCGAGCGTGTAGCCGGCCACGCCGACGTCCGGCGAGGAACCGGACAACGGGGCCAGCCCGAACGGCGCGGCCGCCGCGAGCACGGAACCCCACCGGGCGCCGGCTCCGACCCGGGCGATGCCGCGGTCCGGGTCGACGAGCACCCGCTTGAGCGCCGAGGTCTTGAGCAGCACCCCGCCGTCGGACGGGACGTGCGTGCCGTGGCCCGTGGACTGCACGGCGAAAGGCGCCTGCCGCTCGCGGGCCCAGCTCAGGGCGGCGCTGACGTCCAGGGCGCTGTCGGCTTCGGCGATGATGACCGGCCGCGCATCGAGGCCCGGTTTCACGGCCTGGCGCGACTCGTCGTACCCGGCGTCCCCGGCCAGATACAGCTGCCCGGCGAAGCGGCGGCGCAGTTCGCGCCGGGCCGCGCGGGCGTCTACGGCTACTTTCACGTCTGCGATGTGTGCGGTCATGTCAGCTCAGACGTCGGGCGCGCCCGGAACTCATCGCTGCCGGCGCGATGAGTTTTCTGCCCGCCGGTCGTCTCTATTACATGCAGGGCGACGACGGTGACGCCACGGTGGTGATCGTCCACCGCGGAACCGAGTTGACGAGCTGGCCACTGGCCGGTTCGGCCTGCCCGGATCTCGCCGTCGTCGACGAGTTGGCTCGCCTCGTGCTGACCGCCCGCCGCGGCGGCCACACGGTGGTGCTGCGCGACCCGAGCCCGACGCTGCTCGGCCTGCTCGACCTGTGTGGACTCAGCCCGACGCTACGAGTCGAGATGCGCGGGCAGCCCGAAAACCTCGAACAGCCCTGTATCGAGGAAGTTGTGGTGGCCGATGATCTGCCCCTCGGCGACCTCGATGATCTGGATGGACCACGGTGAGTGCCCGCCGGCCGGATCGACGTGGTACGAGCCGAATGCGATCCCGCCGTTGGCCTCGACGGCGACCAGTCGGGCACCCCGGCACACGCTCCCCTCGCCCAGGAACCACTTGCCCATCTCGGTCGGACCTTCGAGCCAGAAGTCGAACGGCGGCATCGACATGACCGCGTCCTCGTGCAGCAACGACACGAGCGACGTGATGTCATAGCGCTCGAACGCGTCGACGTACTTGGCCAGCAAGGCCTTCTGCTCGGCGTCGATCGGCTCGCGGTGCGTGGCGGCGTCCCGGGCGGCCAGCGTGGCCCGGGCCCGCTGCAGGGCGCTGTTGACCGAGGCGACGCTGGTCTCCAGCAGCTGGGCCACCTCACTGGCCTGCCAGCGCAGCACCTCGCACAGGATGAGGACGGCGCGCTGCTTGGCCGGCAGATCCTGCAACGCGGCAACGAAGGCCAGCCGGATGCTCTCACGCTGGGTCGCCAGTTCGGCCGGGTCGCCGTCGTCGGGGACCACCCGGGCGTCGGGGATCGGGGTCACCCACACGTTCTCCGGCCGCGTGGCGCCGGTGAACTCATCGGCCTTGGACGAGCCGCCGAGATCCATCGGCTCGGCGCGCCGTTGCCGTCCGCGCAGCATGTCCAGGCAGACGTTGGTGGCGATGCGGTACAGCCAGGATTTCAGCGCCGCCCGTCCTTCGAAGCCGTCGCCGCGCTGCCACGCCCGCACCATCGTCTCCTGCACGGCGTCCTCGGCTTCGAAGGCCGATCCGAGCATGCGGTAGCAGTAGCCGGTCAGCTGCCGGCGATAGGGCTCCAGGTCCTCGGGACGGATCGCATCCGGCCCAGCGGCAAGGTTCTTCGCGCTCGCTGACACCCGGACAGCGTATATGGACGCACCTTCAGATCAGTTGCATTAGCACCTATCCCGCCCCTGCGCAACGGTTATGTGGCGTCTGGCAAGCTGTGCGGTTGCCAATCCAGTGCGATCTAGCTCGATCCAGCCAAAAGGGGGCCTAACTACATGACCGACTACCCAGGTGCCGGGCAGCAACCTGGTCAGTGGCCGGGACCGCAAGGCCCGGCGGGCGGGCCGCCACCCCCGTACGGGCCGCCTTCGGGCCCCCCGCAGCAGGGTGGGTTCCCTCCCGGCCAATCGGGCTACCCGCCGCCCGGCCCCGGCTACCCGCCGCCCGACCCCAGTGGGCCCAGTGGGCCCGGTGGCCCGGGTGGCTTCCCTCCTGGTGGCTTTCCGCCTGGTGGCTTTCCGCCCGGTGGCCCTGGTGGTCCTGGTGGACCCGGAGGTCCCGGCTATCCGCCCGGACCGGGTGGCCCGGGCTACGGCCCCTACGGCCCGCCTCCGGGCGGACGCAGCAAGACGCCCTGGATCATCGGCGGCATCGCCGTGGTCGCCGTCGCGGCAATCGTGGTCGCGCTCGTGCTGGTGATGGGCGGCAGCAAGGGGTCCAGCGGCGCCAAGGGGGCCCTCGACAAGCTGCTCAACGCCGCCAAGACCCGAGACCTCAAGACCGCACAGAACCTCACCTGTGCACCGCTCAGCGGCGAATTCATCACGTCGCCCCTTGCTGCGGTCACGAAGTGGAAGATCGGCGACGCCAACGAGCAGGACACCGCCGCGACCGTCCCGTTCACCGCGACGATCGGCGCCGACGAGAGGAACTACGCCGCAGCAGCGCAGAAGCAGGACGGCAAGTGGAAGATCTGCGACGTCCAGGAAGGCGGCAGTGGAGGCGGAGGCGGAGGCGGCGGAGGTGATGCCGCGGCCGCGCAGCAGGTCGTGCAGAAGGTGCTCCAGGCGGGCAAGGATCGCGACCTCACGACGGCCAAGGATCTGACCTGCGAGCCGCTGCACAGCGAGGTCGAGAGCTTCCCGGAGATCTCGAGCTTCCAGGTCGGCGCCGGCAACGCCAGCGGGTCGTCGGCCACCGTGCCGTTCACCGTGACGAGCGAAGGCAAGACGACCAGTAACGTCGCCGAACTGCAGCAGCAGAGCGGCAGCTGGAAGGTCTGTAACTTCCACACGGATTCGGGGGGATCGGGCGGGTCCAGCGGATCGGGCGTCCCGAGCTCCTCGACCGACTTCCCGACCGACATTCCGTCGGGCTTCCCCACCGGCGGCGGCACGGGCAGCATCTGCGTTACGCCCGCCGGTTCGACCCCGTTCTGCATCCCGCAGTGAGCGGCACCCGATCAGTGACCTGATCGGGCGCCGACTATGGTTCGCCTCGGTCCGCCAGTATTCGTCTGGGCGGACCGAGGCGAACCGCATCCATGAGGACGGACATGACCGACTCCCCTGAATCCGGCCCCGCACCGCAGCCGGAGCACGGTGGCCAGCCGCAACCGGGTGCCCAGCCGCCGCAGCCGGGCGCCGGCCAACCGCCCGCGTTCGGTCCGCCGCCGGATCAGCCGCCCTACGGACCACCACCCGGCCCGCCTCCCGAGCAACCGCCGTACGGTCCACCGCCGGGCCAGCCGTACGGTCCACCGCCCGAGCAGCAATCGCCGTACGGTCCACCACCGGGGCCGCCCTACGGTCCGCCTCCCGGGCAGCCGCCCTACGGCCCGCCGCCGGGCCAGCCGTACGGTCCGCCGCCGGGGCAACCGCCCTACGGCCCTCCCGGTGGCCCGCCCTCCGGTCCGCCCGGTGGCCCACCCTTTGGCCCGCCCGGTGGTTACCCTCCCGGGCCCGGTGGCCCAGGCGGTCCCGGTTTCGGTCCCTACGGCCCGCCTCCCGGGCCGCGCAGCAAGACGCCCTGGATCATTGGCGGCACGGCCATCGCGGCGGTGGTCGCCGCTGCGGTCGTCCTGGTCCTCCTCCTTGGGGGCAGCGACAGCAAGAGCGGTCCGGCGGCCGCGGTCGACAAGCTGCTCAAGGCTGACGTGAAGCGCGACGCCAAGGCGGCGCAGGCGGTGACGTGCGAACCGCTGAAGAGTCAGCTCAACCTGACCGCTCCGGCGGACAAGAGCTACAAGATCGGCAAGACGACCGAGAAGGGCAACTCCGCGACCGTCGTCGCCACCATCGTCGACTCTGAGAACAAGACCAGCAACGTACTGTTCGACGTACAGAAGCAAGGCGGCACGTGGAAGGTCTGTGACGGCCAAGACCTCGGTACCGGCTCCGGCGGTGGTAGCAGCCAGACCAGCTCCGCAGGGACGGGAGCGCCCAGCGGCTTCCCGACCGACCTCCCGTCCGGAATTCCGACCGATTTCCCGAGCGGCGGGATCCCGAGCTTGCCGAGTGGGTTCCCGACCGGCGGCGGCACGGGCAGCTTCTGTGTCACGCCCAACGGCGCAAGCCCGATCTGCATCCCGAACTAGGCATCCCGCTCGCGAGGAGCAACGCATGACCAGCAGCACCGCTGAGGCGACCATCGTGCCGATCACCCTCACCGTCGGAGGGCGAATCGGCCTCACGCTGTGGGCTCCCCCGTGGGAGGACGAGGACGGCGAGGAGTGGCAGGGCTTCCTCGGCGACGGCGCGAAGATCCTGCTCTATCCGGGCGCGCGCGAACTGGCCGACTTCATCGCCTCGGGCGAGGAGAACGACCTGTCCGACCACCCTGCGTGGGGATACGTGCAGAAGCTGACGCCGGACGAGCTGCGCCCGGGCGGCGAGGACGCCTACGACCTCGACGCGGTGTACGAGTGGGCCTCGGGCGAGCCCGACCCCGTGCACGTGTCGGCGCTGGCCAACGTCATCGACATGGTCGGGCGCATCGCCGACTGCTGCGACGACGGCGCGCTGCGCCGACTCGTCGAGGGCACCCCGTCCTATGCCGAACTGGTCGACGACGACGTCAGCTACCACGGCAAGGAAGGCCGGCGCGCGTGGAACGAACTCGGCGACACGATCGCCGACTCGTGGGAACGCGCGATCAACCGCGTCGACTCGTGGCTGTCCTGGCAGGGCGACTTCACGACCTCGGAGTTCGACGAGGACGAGTCGTTGTGGGAGCGCGTCGGCGCGCAGCCGATCCGCATCGTGCTGCCCGACGCCACCTTCCTGACCGTGCGCGGCGAGGTGCTCGCCGACATCAGCGGCGACGAGACCAAGACCGCGTTCATCGGCGGCGACGACACCGTCGCGGTGTTCACCGAGGTCGCGGACCTCGCGCTCTACTGCCGCACCGCGAAGGAACACGAACTCGTCAAGCTCGAATGGTGGAGCCTACTCGCCGATGAGGAGGACGACGACGCGTTCGCGCCGGACGAGGACGCGGTCTTCGACCTCGGCAAACCGACGCCGGCAGGCATCGAGCTCGTCCGCCAGCTCGCCGACTTCTGCGGGCTGGAAGCCGACCTCGACATCCTCGACGGCCCGTCGGTCGACCGGCAGGACTGGCGCGAGCTCGTCACCGAGGTGCGGACCTGCTTCCGGCCGGAGGACTGAGCGCTCTCCGCACCTCTGGTGCGGCGGTGCGCACCTCGTCAGCGGCAGCATCGTCGAAGCGCGACTGCGACGAGCGCTCCGCCTCGACCCGGGCGACGTAGTTCTGCACCTCGGCGTCACGTTGCTCGTCCTCCCAGCCGAGGATCTCCCCGACCAGCGCGGCGACCGCCGGTGCGGACTCGACGCCGCGATGCGGGTATTCGATGGAGATCCGGGTACGCCGGGTCAGCACGTCCTCCAGATGCAGCGCGCCCTCGTGGCCGGCCGCGTAGATCACCTCGACCTGGAGGTAGTCCGGAGCGGCGGGCAGCGGGCGGAGCAGCTCGGGGTCGCC
>DASXYL010000060.1:0-106034 GCA_036502575.1 Jatrophihabitantaceae bacterium
GCGGCGGCGGGGCTCTTCGCGCGAGCGCTCATCGCGTTGGGGGTTGCGTTCTATGAGCTCGATACTCGCGTCGGGCCCGCTCATGAACGGGCAGGTGCCGCTCGGCGAAGCCGTCGCGTTCTGGATCCTCGGGCCCATCGCGCTGGCCGGCGGCATCGGCATGATCTCGTTGCGTAACGCCGTGCACTCGGCCCTGTCGCTCGCGGCCACGATGATGTCTCTGGGCGCGATGTACATCGTCGAGCAGGGGCCGTTCATCGGACTGGTCCAGATCATCGTCTACACCGGCGCGATCATGATCTTGTTCCTGTTCGTGCTGATGCTGGTCGGGCGCGACTCGTCGGACTCGCTCGTCGAGACACTGCGCGGGCAGCGCTGGGCCGCGGTGATCGCCGGCCTCGGCTTCGCCCTGCTCGTCGCCATCACGATCGGACGCGCGTTCAAGGGCATCAAGCCCACGAACCTCAACTCGGCCAACGACGGCGGCCGCAACGTCAACTCGATCGCCGAACTGCTCTTCACCAAGTACCTGTTCGCCTTCGAGCTCACGTCGGCGCTGCTCATCGTGGCTGCCGTGGGCGCGATGGTGCTGGCGCACATCGAACGCGACGGTCCGAAGCCCACACAGCGGTCGCTCGCCCAGGCGCGAATTCGATCCGGACGCCCGCAGCCGCTGGCCGCCCCGGGCGTACTCGCGTCCGGCAACTCGATCGGCACGCCGGCGCTGCTGCCCGACGGCTCGATCTCCCGCGAGTCGGTGATGGCCTCGACCCCCGGTTTTCGCGAGACGTTCGGCGTCCGCGAGGAGCCCGGTGACCGGCCGGCGCTGCCCGGATCGGAGGACGTCGAATGACCCCGACGTACTACCTGGTGCTCGGCGCCGCGCTGTTCACGATCGGTGCGGTCGGCGTGCTCGTGCGACGCAACGCGATCGTGGTGTTCATGTGCATCGAGCTGATGCTCAATGCGGTGAACCTCACCCTGGTCACGTTCTCGCGCATTAACGGCACGCTGGACGGCCAGGTCATCGCCTTCTTCGTGATGGTCGTCGCGGCGGCGGAGGTCGTGATCGGCCTCGCGATCATCATGTCCATCTTCCGAACCCGGCGGTCGGCGTCCGTGGACGACGCCAACCTGCTCAAGTACTGAGGAGCACTCAGTGATCGCGTTCTCGGAAGTTGTCCGCGCGTCGCGACGTCATGACGTCTCCAAGCGCGGACAACTCGCGGGTGATCGAGCCGGCCGGGAAGTTGTCCGCGCGTCGCGACGTCATGACGTCTCCAAGCGCGGACAACTCGACAGGACGGACGCATGACTACTGCTCACGGCGTTCAGTCGGCTGCCTGGCTGCTGGTCGCGCTTCCGGCGCTGTCGGCCGCGGTGCTGCTGCTCGTCGGCAAGCGGGCCGACAAGTGGGCCCACTGGCTCGGCGCGCTCGTTCCGGTCGTGCTGTTCGTCTATGCAGCCATCCTGTTCTTCTCGGTCAAGAGCGAGTCGAACCGCGAGATCAGCCTGCACCTGTACAGCTGGATCCCCGTCAACGGATTCCAGGTGGACGCGGGCATGTTGCTCGATCCGCTGTCGATGGTGTTCGTCCTGCTCATCACCGGTGTCGGCTCGCTGATCCACATCTATGCCGTCGGCTACATGGCCGGCGACGAGGGTCGGCGCCGCTTCTTCGGCTACTTCAATCTGTTCATCGCCGCGATGTTGCTGCTCGTCCTGGGCAACAGCTTCCTGTCGCTCTACGTCGGCTGGGAAGGCGTGGGCCTGGCCTCGTACCTGCTCATCGGCTTCTACCAGAACCGCAACTCCGCGGCGACGGCGGCGAAGAAGGCGTTCCTCGCGAACCGGGTCGGCGACGTCGGCCTGTCGATCGCGATCATGGTGATGTTCGCCTACTTCGGCACCACGTCGTTCGATGGCGTGTTCGCGCACATGGGTGGGGCCAGCAGCGGTGTCGCGGCCGCGCTCGGGTTCATGCTGCTGCTCGGCGCGTGCGGCAAGTCGGGCCAATTCCCGCTGCAGACGTGGTTGCCGGACGCCATGGAGGGCCCGACCCCGGTCTCGGCTCTCATCCACGCGGCCACGATGGTGACCGCCGGCGTGTACCTCATCGCCCGGTCGGCGCCGATCTTCGACCAGTCGCAGGCGGCGCGGACGGCGGTGGTCGTCGTCGGGGCGATCACCCTGCTCTACGGGTGTATCTGCGGTTGCGGCCAGGACGATCTCAAGCGCGTTCTCGCGTATTCGACGGTGAGCCAGATCGGGTACATGTTCCTGGCCGTGGGCCTCGGCCCCGGCGTGTACGCGATCGGCATCATGCACCTGATCGGCCATGGCTTCTTCAAGGCGGCGCTGTTCCTGTCGGCCGGTTCGGTGATGCACGCGATGAACGACCGCATCGACATGCGACGGTTCGGCGGGCTGGCCCGGGTCATGCCGATCACGTACGGCGTGTTCCTGTGCGGGTTCCTCGCCATCATCGGCTTCCCGCTGGCTACCGGGTTCTGGACCAAGGACAAGATCATCGAGTCGGCGCTGGACAAGGGCGGCACGTCCGGCTGGATCCTCGGCATCGTTGCCCTACTCGGCGCCGGGCTCACCGCGTTCTACATGACTCGGGCGCTGGTCATGACGTTCCACGGCAAACGCCGCTGGGAGGACGACGTTCACCCGCACGAGGCGCCGCGCATCATGACCTGGCCGATGATCGTGCTCGGCGTGCTGTCGCTGGTGGGCGGCTACCTGCTGATCTTCGGCGGCGGCCTTCAGCACTGGCTGACCCCGTCCGTCGGATCGAGCATCGAGGAGGGTGCGCATACGGTCTCGCCGGTGGTGCTCACCGTCCTGACCCTGGTGGTCGTCGCGCTGGGTGTCGGTGGCGCCTGGGTCGCCTTCGGTATGCGGCCGGTGCCGTCCATTCAGCCGGTCGGCGTTTCGCCGATCACCAGGGCCGCCCGCAAGAACCTCTACGCCGACGCCACGAACGAAGCGGTGCTCGAACGTCCCGGCCTATGGCTCACCCGGGCGCTGGTCTATCTCGACAACAAGGGAGTTGACGGCGTGGTCAACGGACTGGCGGCCGCGTTCGGCGGCGGCTCCGGTCGATTGCGCAGGCTGCAGACCGGATTCGTGCGCAGCTATGCGTTGTCGATGATGGCCGGCGCCTTCGCGGTGGTTGCCGTGCTGCTCGCGGTTAGGTTCAGCTGATGCACAACGTCGCCCTCGTGGTGCTGGTCGTGCTGCCGCTCATCGGATCAGTGGTCGTGTTCGCCCTGCCCAAGCAGGACGTCAAGCTGGCCAAGCAGGTCGCACTCGTCTTCTCGCTAGCGGTCGTCGTCTACGCGATCGTCATCGCGGCGAACTTCGACACCAAGGGCGCTCGATTCCAGTTCGTCGGCAGCTGGACGTGGATCAAGGCACTCGGCGTCCACCTGTCCTTCGGCGTGGACGGCATCGCACTGGTGCTCGTGCTGATGTCGGTGATCCTTGTGCCGGCGGTGATCCTCGCTTCGTGGAACTCTTTCGACAGCCGCCGCGACGCCGAGGAGACCGGCGCGCCCAAGCGCAGCGTCAAGAACTACTTCGGCCTGTTGCTGCTGCTCGAGTTCTTCATGGTCGGCGTCTTCACGGCCACCGACGTGTTCCTGTTCTACGTGTTCTTCGAGGCGATGCTCGTCCCGATGTACTTCATCATCGGCAGCTTCGGCGGACCGCGCCGCTCGTACGCGGCGATGAAGTTCTTCCTGTACTCGCTCGTCGGCGGACTGCTCATGCTCGCCGCCGTCATCGGCCTGTACATCACGGCCGGCAAGAGCACGTTCTCGTTCACCGAGCTGATCGGCGCCGTCCCGGACAACGCGACGCAAAAGTGGCTGTTCCTCGGCTTCTTCATCGCGTTCGCGATCAAGGCGCCCCTCGTGCCGTTCCACACCTGGCTGCCGGACGCCGGTGCCGAGGCCCCGGCCGGCGGCGCGGCGTTGCTCGTCGGCGTGCTCGACAAGGTCGGCACGTTCGGCTTCCTGCGCTACTGCCTGCCGCTCTTCCCCGCCGCGTCGCGCTACTTCGCGCCGACGATCCTGATCCTGTCGGTGATCGGCATCCTGTATGCAGCCTTCCTGGCCATCGGCCAGCGCGACATGAAGCGCCTCGTGGCGTACACATCGGTGGCGCACTTCGGTTTCATCGGCCTGGGCATCTTCGCGTTCACGTCCCAGGGCGGAACTGGAGCCGTCCTGTACATGGTCAACCACGGCTTCTCGACCGGCGTGCTGTTCCTCGTCGTCGGCCTGCTGATCGCTCGGGGCAAGAGCCGCAACGTCGCCGACTACGGAGGCGCGGCGAAGGTCACGCCGATGCTGGCCGGCGTGTTCCTGCTGGCCGGCCTGTCGGCGCTCGCCTTACCCGGCATGAGCACGTTCGTGAGCGAGTTCCTCGTGCTGGTCGGGACGTTCACCCGGCACAAGGGCCTGGCCGTGCTCGCCACGACCGGCATCATCCTGGCCGCGATCTACGTGCTGTGGCTCTACCAGCGCACCATGCAGGGCGCGGTCAACGAGAAGGTGAAGAAGTTCCGGGACCTCAACGCCCGGGAGGCGTTCGCCGTCGGACCGCTGATCGCGATCATCGTCTTCCTCGGCGTCTACCCGAAGCCGATCATCGACATCATCAATCCGGCGGTGAAGTCGACCCTGCAAGACGTCCACCAGACTGACCCGTCGCCGGCATCCGGCACGGCCATCGGAGGTGTGAAGTGAGCCCGCTGCTGGCCGCGGCGGCCGCGCCCGCCACGCCGACGGTGCATGCACCCTCGGTCGCGTACCACGCGTTATGGCCGATCCTGATCATCCTCATCGCCGCCTGTGTGGGCGTGCTCGTCGAGGCGTTCGTTCCGCGGGCGGAGCGATTCCCCGTCCAGGTGTCGCTCGCCATCGCCAGCCTGCTCGGCGCGCTGATCGCGGTCTTCGCGCTGCACTCCACGTCGATCACCACGGTTGGCGGGGCCATCGCGATCGACGGCGTGGGGCTGTTCATCCAGGGCTCGATCCTGATCCTGGCGATCATGTCGGTGATGCTCATGTCCGAGCGAGCCGTCGAGGGCAGTCCGATCGTCGCGCAGGCGGCAGTCGTCGTCGGATCCCCCCGTGACCGCGAACTGCAGCGCAGCGACCGCGTCCAGACCGAGATCTTCCCGCTCGCGCTGTTCGCCGTGGGCGGCATGCTGATCTTCCCGGTCGCCAACAACCTGCTGCTGATGTTCGTCGCCCTCGAGGTGCTGTCGCTGCCGCTGTACCTGATGGCCGGCATGGCCCGGCGGCGTCGGCTGCTGTCGCAGGAGGCGGCGGTCAAGTACTTCCTGCTCGGGGCGTTCGCCTCCGCGTTCTTCCTGTACGGGCTGGCGTTGCTGTACGGCTACGCGAACTCCGTCGACCTGCCGAAGATCCTCGACGCCGCGCAGACCTCGACGAAGTCCGACGTGCTGCTGTACATGGGCTTGGCCCTGCTCGTGGTCGGCCTGCTGTTCAAGGCGGGCATTGCGCCGTTCCACAGCTGGACGCCGGACGTGTATCAAGGCTCGCCCACTGCGGTCACGGCGTTCATGGCGTCGTGCACGAAGATCGCCGCGTTCGGCGCGATCATGCGCGTGCTCTACGTCGGCTTCTCGTCGACCAAGTGGGACTGGCGGCCGATCATGTGGGCGGTCGCCATCGCGTCCATGGTGGTCGGCGCCGTGTTCGGCCTGACCCAGACCGACGTCAAGCGCATCCTCGCGTACTCCTCGATCGCGCATGCGGGCTTCATCCTGGTCGGGCTGATCGCCCTGTCGAAGGACGGCATCTCGAGCACGCTGTTCTACCTGGTCACCTACGGCTTCTCGACGGTCGCCGCGTTCGGTCTGGTGACCCTGGTGCGTGATGCCGACGGGGAGGCCACGCATCTGTCGCAATGGTCGGGGCTGGCCCGCAAGAGCCCGTTGGTCGCCACGCTGATGACGATCTTCCTGATGTCGATGGCCGGCATCCCGCTCACCAGCGGGTTCATCGGCAAGTTCGCGGTGTTCCGGGCGGCGTATCACGATGCCGCCCCGCTGGTCGTCATCGCACTGGTCGCTTCGGCGGTAGCGGCGTTCTTCTACCTGCGCATCGTGGTGTTGATGTTCTTCGCCGAGCCGCCGGAGAACGCGCCGACGATCGCGATCCCGTCGCCGGCGACGACCTTCGCGCTGACGCTCGGCACGCTGGTGACCGTCGTCCTCGGGCTGTTCCCGCAGCCGATCCTCGACCTGGCGTCGCACGCGGCGAAGCTTCGAGGGTGAACTCGCCGATCGGGGTCGACTTCGCCGATGCCCAGCTCGAGGCGTCGGTGCGGGCCGGGCTCGATGCGGTCGAGACACTCCTGCATGAGGCCATCCAGGCCGACGACGAGTTCATCGCCGAGGCGGCCCGCTACCTGGTCGACGCCGGCGGAAAGCGGTTTCGCCCGTTGATGACGGTGCTGGCCGCGCACTTCGGTGACGCGTCCGCGCCGGAGGTCGTGCCGGCCGCCGTCGTCGTCGAGCTCACCCACCTCGCCACTCTCTACCACGACGACGTCATGGACGAAGCGAGCGTGCGCCGGGGTGCGCCGTCGGCCAATGCGCGGTGGGACAACACGATCGCCATCCTGACCGGCGACTTCCTCTTCGCCCGGGCGTCGGACCTGCTCGCCGATCTCGGCCCGGCGGCGGTGCGATTACAGGCGCGGACGTTCGAGCGACTCGTGACCGGCCAGATCCGCGAAACGGTCGGCCCCCGCGCCGGCGATGATCCGATCGAGCACTACCTGGGCGTCCTGGCCGAGAAGACGGGCTCGCTGATCGCGACCGCGGCCGAGTTCGGGGGCCGCTTCGCCGGTGTCGAGGAGTCCACGGTGGACACCCTGCGCCGGTTCGGTGAACAGATCGGCGTCGCCTTTCAGATCTCGGACGACATCCTCGACATCGCTTCGGACTCGGCCGAATCCGGCAAGACCCCGGGCACCGACCTGCGCGAGGGTGTCGCCACGCTGCCGGTGCTGTACGCGCTGCGCTCGGACTCGTCCCCAGCTCGGCTACGGGCGCTGGTGTCGCATCCCCTGGTGGACGACGCCGAGCACGCCGAGGCGCTCGCGTTGCTTCGCTCGTCCACGGCGCTGGATGAGGCGCGGGCCACGGTGCAGCGCTACGCCGATACGGCCCGGGCGATGCTCGCTGATCTGCCTGACGTCGCCGCCCGGGCCGGTTTCGAGGCGCTGACCGACCGGGTCATCGACCGGACGAGCTAATCCGTCGGACGCGGATTCGCGGACCACCACTCGCCGGCGCTCGGCCTGTGCGGCTACTGCGGCGGTAGCAATGCGCCTGAGTCGAGCATCGCCTGCAGCGCCGTATCGGCGGCGACGACCTCCTTATGGAACCGCTTGTGCACCCAGTACTTGCGGTCGAGCTGGACCCGGCCCCAGATCCCCTTCGGCTCACCCAGCCACTCGTCCCGGGGTCGGCGCTGCACAACTTCCTTCGGCCGGGCCCCCAGCATCCGACCGTTGCGCAGCAGCACGATCGCCCGATCAGTGACGACGACGGTGCGGTAGCCGTCGGAGAAGACGCCGATCAGAATGCTGACCAGGATCCAGTAGGGCGAGACGCTCTGGACGAGGAAGACGGCCTGGATCTCTTCATCCGGCTCGAGGTAGCGCCTGGCCCAATTAGCCAGCTTGTCGTGCGTCGACATTGCGGTCCCTCCGGGGATCGGGTTCGACGGGGAACGCTAGCCGTTGTGCGGCGGCGGTGCGCCATAGGGCTGCTGCGGCGGCGGACCGTAGTAGGGCGGTGGCGGTGGGTCGTAGTACGGCGGCGGCGGGGGCGGCACGATGGGCAGCCCGTGCGGGTACATCATCTGCAGCATCTGGTTTGCCGCCGCGACGTCCTTGTGGAACCGCTTGTGTACCCAGTACCGGCGATCGAGTACCAGCTTGCCCCACAGCCCGTGCGGTTGGGCGAGCCACACGGTGCGGGGGCCACGCAGGTGCACCCGTTTGGGGAAGGTGGGCAGCATCCGCCCGGCCCGCAGCACCACGATCGCCCGGTCGGTGACCACGACGATCGAGTACCCGGCGGCGAAGATCACGATCAGGGCGGACAGCAGGATCCAGTACGGCGACGGGCCGGACTGGGCCAGGAACACCGCCTGGATCTGCTCGCCGGGCTCGAGATACGGCGCGGCCCGCCGGGCCAGCTTGTCGCGCAGGGCCATGCGTGGGTCCCTTCGTCGTTGCGGTACGAGTCGGCCGCGAGCCAGCATAGATCCCCGATCGGCAACCTCGTGCGGCGTCAGACCGCAAAATGTTGCAGGATCGGAGAGTAGGGAGGTGACCGGACGGCTCGATTCGCGAATCGCCGCGCAGCCGGCCAGGAACTCGGCGCTCTGCTCGCCGAGCGCGGCACCGGTGGCGATGTCGTCGTGCTCGGGCTGCCGCGCGGCGGACTGCCCGTGGCCGCCGAGGTCGCCGCTGTTCTCGAGGCTCCGCTGGACATGTTCTCCGTCCGCAAGCTCGGCGTGCCCGGCTACCCCGAACTGGCCCTCGGCGCAGTGGCCACGGGCGGCGTGCGCGTGCTCAACGACGACGTCCTGGCCAGCGTCCCGGAAGTCGATCAGGCCGAGATCGACGCCATCACCGAACGCGAACTGGCCGAGCTGCGCCGGCGTGAGGCCGCCTATCGGGGCGGCCGGGCGGCACTCGACCTCGCGCAGCGCACCGCGATCCTCGTCGACGACGGCGTGGCTACGGGAGCGACGATGCGAGCCGCAGTGAGCGCGGCCCGCCAGCAGGCTGCGGGAGTTGTCGCCGCCGCGCCGGTCGCCTCGTGGCAGTCGGTGGCGCAACTGGAACAAGAGGCGGACGACGTCGTGATCGTGCACGTGCCGAAACGTCTCGGCGCCGTCGGCGCGCATTACGACGACTTCCGCCAGGTCGGCGACGACGAGGTCTGCCGGCTGCTGCGTTAGGGCGTGCTGCGCAGCGCGATCTGGGCCACCTGCGGATCTCCGTCGGTGAGCGTGCGGGGATGGCCGCCCCGATCGACAGCGACGATCCGGCCGGTCGCGTCAACGACGATCAGCCAGCGGCTGTCCGGCGTCCAGACCGCCGGCGGACCCTCGTAGACCTCGTCCCGACTCATCACGATGCGCGTCGAGCGATCGGCGCCCGACTCGAGATCGAACAGATGCAAGACCGCGGTCTGGCTCTGGTTGTCGCTGCGCAGTAGGGCAGCAGTCGTTCCGTCCGGGGAGATGACACCGGGTGGATCGTTGCGATCCGATGTCGGGCCGAGGACGCGGTGGCGACCGGTGCTGCGGTCGATGACGTCGAGGGTGCAGCGGTGCTGGTCGTCGCACTCCTCGGTCAGCCACCGGGTGCGGCCGATCGCCAGCAGCTCGCCGGAGGTGATTCGCCGCAACGAGCCCGGGCGAGCGTCGTACACGCCTCCGGACAGGTAGGTCATCAGGTATCCAGCGCCGTCGGAGGTCGGCTCCCCCTCCGCGGAGATCGTGACCCCGACCGGCCGTCCGGCGAAGTCGACCAGCACCATCTTGGTCGGGTTCTGGCCACCGTTCCAGACCCACACCTGCCCCGGGCCGGGTCCCGGCAAGGCTTGCCCGTCGTTGGTGAGCAGGCCCTGCAGGGGACGCACCGGCTGGCCGTCCCGGACGAGATAGCCAGGGACGGCGTCCAGCGGTTTGACGGCCGCCTCGTGCGGACCGACCAGGAAGAACACCGGGCCGGTGGTGCCCAGATCGATGCCGGTCGTGCGGGTTATCCGACCCGCGGCGAGTTGCAGGCGCAGCACGGAGTCCGCAGTGCGGGCGAACAGTTCCACCCCCGTGGGCACGTCTAGCAGCGGGTGGCCCACGTCGGTCACGGCGACCGGAGGCGACGCGCTCGCCGCGGGCGAGGTAGTGAGCTCGGTCGGCGACCGCGACGGCGATGTGGACGGCGACGGCGATGCGGACGATGTCGGGGACGGCGCCGCCTTGTGCGAGGTGTGGCGTCCGACGGCGAGGACGAGCACCACGGCGACCAGCGCCACGAACACCAGCAGGTACCAACCGCGAGAGGACAGGCCGGGCGGGCCGGGTGGCCGCGGTCCGGCGGCCGGGTCGGGGCGGTCTGATGGGTCGACGTCGAGCCACTCGATCTCGCCCAGTTCCGGATCGGGCCGCTCGGAGGACGTCACGACGTGCCATTGTCCCTCGTCGGGACGCCGGCCGGCACACTTACGTCCATGACTGGGCGCTACAACGCACTGCTCCGGCGGCTGGGACATCGGCCGTGGTTCGCCGAGCTCGGGCGTCGGGTGGTGCCTCTCGACCGGTGGATCGAGCGCAAGACCGGTGGTCGGCTGACCATCGTCGGCCACAACGCGGTGCCGCAACTACTGCTGACCACGGTCGGCCGCAAGACCGGACAGCCACGGACGACACCGGTGCTGTACGCGCAGGTGGGGTCGGACTGGGTGGTTACCGCGTCCAATTGGGGGCAGGCACATCACCCGTCCTGGTCGACGAACCTGATCGCCAACCCGGACGCGAGCATCGAGGTGGGCCGCCAGCACGTCGACGTGTACGCGACACTGACCGGCGGTGCCGAACGCGAGCAGCTCTGGGCGGCGGTGACCCGGGTGTGGCCCGCCTATGACACCTACGCCGAGCGCAGCGGCCGCCACATTCGCGTATTCCGGCTCACGCGCCGCTGAGCGATCACGACCAGGGGGCGAGTTCCGGGGTTGCGTTGAGCGCGTCGCCGGCCAGTGACGGACGGCCGGTCAGCCAGGTGAGCAGCGCCCAGTCCGGGCCGCGCACCGTCACCGCGTCGCGACCGCCCGACGTCCACACCGTGCCGCCGAGGTCGGTGGTCGTCGAACCGTCGCGCGCGACCTCGATGCGCAGTGGCCGATCCGTTCGGTCGCCGACCCTTTCGGCCAGCCGCGGCAACAGGTAGTCGACGAAGCTGGCCGGCCAGTCGGCCGGGCCGTAGGAACCGCCCAGGTCGGCCCGGTGGATCTCGACCTCGTTCCACCGGCCGCGGATCCAGCCTCTGGCCGGACGCTCGCCGTCGGCCGGCCGGTCCCACGCCGACGCCTCGGTGAGCGCGCCGCACAGGCGATCGAGACGATCGGCGGAGTCGCGGACGTCGGCGAGCAGCTCGACGGCGCTGCGCCCGGCCCCGGCCTCGATGTCGGCGCCGCGACCGGCCGGGCCGTCCGGGTAGCGGGCCACGACCTCGCCCCGCAGTGCGCCGGCGAACGTCCGAGCGGCGGCGTCGGCATTGCGGGCGATGTGGGTGAGGACGTGCCCGCGCGTCCAGCCCGGCAGCACGGACGGCGCGCGCACATCCGCGTCAGACCATCGCTCGGCATCCAGCCCAGCCAGCAATGCCGAGCTGGAGGCACGCAGATTGCCTAGGTGGGAACCGACATCGCTCATCCCCAAATCATGCCTGGCTCCGTTGGAACGTCCGCACCCCGATCGCCACGCAGAGTGCCGCGAGCCCGCCGGTGACCAGGAAGCCTTCCAGCACCTGGCTCGAGGCCATGCTGCCGCGGAACAGCGACCGGGCAGCGTCGACCGTGTAGCGCAAGGGATCGACGCGAGCCACGTTGCGCAGCCAGCCGGGGGCGAGCGTCATCGGCAGCAGCAGCCCGGAGAGCAACATCACCGGCAGCACGACGAAGTTCATCAGCGGGGCCAGCGCGTCCTCGCTCTTCAGGGTCAGCCCGATCGCGTAGGACGCCGACGAGAACGCGAAGCCCAGCAGCGCGATGAGCACGATCGTGACGAAGGCACCACCGACGCTGACGGACAGGCCGAGTGTGGTGGCCAGCAGGATCATCACGATCGACTGGAACACGATGGTGACGACATCGCGCAGGCTGCGCCCGAGCAACAGGGCCGCCCGGCTCACCGGCGTGACGCGCATCCGCTCGATGACACCGGAGCGCCATTCCTCGATGATGCCGAAGCCGACCATCGCCGCGCCGTAGAGCCCGAGCTGGACGAGCAGTCCCGGCACGAACACCACGTACGCGTTGGTGTCGCCGAAGCCCGACACGTGGCTGATCTGCTTGAGCAGCGGCCCGAACAGGAACAGGAAGAACACCGGCTGGGCCAGCCCGACGAGCGTCCAGACCGGATTGCGCAGTGACTGCCCCATCGCCCGCAAGAACACCAACCAACTGTCACGAAGGAAACGGTTCATGCCGCTACCACCTCCCGGAGGCTGCGCCCGGTCTTGCTCATGAAGACGTCGTCGAGTGACGGACGGCTGACACTCGCCGTCGTGACGTCCTGCCCGGCCGCGTCGAGCAGTCGCAATGCGGTCGGCAGCGCGCTCGCGGCGTCGTCGAGGTATGCCCGCACTTCGGTCTCGCCGACCGTCAGATCGCGCAGGCCGGTCAGCGCCGCGAGGGCATCGCGCACGCCCATCGGTGCCCCGGTGCCGATCACGATGGACTCGCCGGCGATCTCACGTTTGAGCAGCTCGGGTGATCCCTCCGCGACGACCTGTCCGTGGTCGACGATGGCCACCCGGTCGCACAGGGCGTCGGCCTCGTCGAGGTAGTGCGTGGTGAGGAAGATCGTGGTGCCGGCATCGCGCAGGGCGCGCACCTCGTCCCACAGGTACGCGCGGCTCTGCGGATCCAGGCCCGTGGTCGGCTCGTCCAGGAAGAGCAGCGGCGGCGTGTGCACCAGTCCGATCGCGATGTCCAGGCGCCGAGCCTGGCCGCCGGAGTACGTCTTGGCCGGACGGTCGGCCAGGTCGGTCAGTCGCAGCGCCGCGATCGTCTCGTCGGCCCGGGCTCGAGCTCGCATCCGCGACAGGCCGTGGAAGCGTCCCTGCTGGTAGAGCTCGCGGCGGGCGGTCATCTCCCGGTCGGTGCTGCCGCCCTGGGCGACATAGCCGATGCGGCGGCGCACCTCCCGCGGCTGGGCCAGCAGGTCCACCCCGGCCACCTCGGCTTCGCCTGACGTCGGCGGGACGAGCGTCGCCAGCATCCGCATGGTGGTGGTCTTGCCCGCGCCGTTCGGGCCGAGCAGCCCGTAGATCTCGCCGGACTTGACGACGAGATCGATGCCGCGCACGGCCTCGACGGTGCCATCGGAACCCCCGGCGCGGCTGCGGTACGTCTTGCGCAGGTCGCGCGTCTCGATCATGCCCCAACTCCTCAAGTTTGAGTAAGGACATACTCAAACTTGAGGAGTGCCCCTGTCAACCCGGAATCCGCGTCGGGGCATCCGGTGTTGGCGCAGATATGAGTGGAATTCCGCCGGGTTACGAAGACCTTCTCCAACGCCCGCTGTTCGGGCATCTGGCCACCGTGCGTCCGGACGGCGATCCGGCCGTCACGCCGATGTGGTACGTGTGGGACGGCGAGGTGCTGCGATTCACGCACACGACCCGGCGGACCAAGCTGCGCAACATCGAGCACAATCCGCACGTGTCGTTGTCGGTGAACGACCCCGACCAGCCCTACCGCTACCTGCAGGCTCGCGGCACCGTCGAGCGGATCGAGCCCGACCCGACCGGCGCGTTCTACCTCGAGCTCGCCCAGCGATACGGGCAGGACCGCGGGGCGCCGCCGGATGCCGCGGATCGAGTGATCATCGTGGTGCGCCCGTTCGCGTACTCGAAGCAGTAGCTCGACCGTCGGCGATAGTGGTTCGGACGTACCGAATAGCGGGGAGTCCGAACCACGATCAGGGGTGCGGACGGGTGGGCACCTCGCCGCGCTCGTAGCGGGCGCTCAGCCGCTCGGTCCAGTCGGCCAGAGCGCCTAGCTGCCCGGCGTTCAGCTCCAACAGCTCGGGGACCATCCACGGCTTGCCGTCGGACGGGACGTCGGACACCTCGTACGCCGCCGCCGTCGCGTGCAGGTTCTCCGCCGTGGAGCGGCACCATTGGGCGCTGTGCTTGAGGATGCGCACCGCCTCGTCCGGCTCCAGTTCGTCGATGAAGGTGATGACCACGGCGAACGGGACCACCGGCGGGGCAGGGGTCCAGGCCGCCTCGCGCAGCAGTCGGAAGAACTCCTCCTCGCCGACGCGCGTGAGCTGGTAGACCGTGCGGGCCGGTTTGCCGGCGGCCTGCTCGGTGCCAGCCACCTCCAGGAACCCTTCCTTGGTCAGCTGGTTGAGGGCGTGGTAGATGGACCCGTAGTTGATGTTGGCCCACTGGTCGGCGTTCCAGCTGATCAGTTCGCGCCGTACCTCGTAACCGTGCACCGGCTGGAACGTTCGCACGCAGCCGAGCACGAGCAGGCGAGTCGAGGACACGGATGCGACGGTAGCGCGCAACCCCGGCGGGTGCCGTCTGGGCAACCATCGCCAGGGGTGTGAACCACCTCAGCGCGCCGTAACTACCGCCATGCGTGGTCAGCGGTGTGACGGCGTGCGTGACCACCTCAGCGCGCGGTAACTACCGCCACGCGCCGTCGTCTCCGCAGCGATTCCCTTTCTCGCGTCGACCGCACCACGCCGTAGGTACCTCGTGCCGCCGGTGCGCGGCCGCAAGCAGCGGTAGTTACGGCAACCGGCGGTCGACCACCGCACCGAGCACCCGCAGTAGCCCACCGCCCACAGCGGTATCTACCGCAGCGAGCGGTCGCCGTGCCGAATCACCGTGTCGGCCGCCGAACCACCGGATCGCTCGCCGTGCCCCGCGGCCGCCGAGCGTTAGCCCTTGACGGCGCCGGCGGTGAGCCCGACCGAGATGCGGCTCTGGAAGATCACGAACAGCACGACGACCGGCAACGACGTCAGCGTCGCGGCCGCCATGAGCCCGCTCCAGTCGGCGCCGTGCACGGGGCTGCTCTGGAAGATCAACAGGTAGATCATCAGCGTCTGCTTGTCGTTCGTCAGTAGCAGGGTGTTGGCCAGCGCGAACTCGTTCCAGGCCAGAATCCACCCGTAGACGCTGGTGGCGATCAGACCGGGCGCCACGAGCGGCAGGATGATCTTGTAGAACGTCTGCCAGCGACTGCATCCATCGACGAGCGCCGCCTCGTCCAGTTCGCGAGGGACGTTGGCGATGAACGTGCGCAACGTCCATACGGTGTAGGGCATCGTGAACATCAGGTAGGCGATGATGATGCCGGGCAGCGAATTCTTCAGATGCACGCTGTCGAGCAGCAACGACATGGGAATCGTCAGCGCCAGCAAGGGAATCATCTGCACGATCAGCACGGCGAAGACGAACACCTTGCGCCCGGCGAAGCGGAACCGGGCGATCGCCATGGCGCCGAAGAACCCGATCACGACGCTGACCAACACGGCGACGAGGGTGATGATGAGGCTGTTGCGGATGTCGGTGCGGAAGATCGGGTCGTGCAGCACCTCGCTGAACGCTCGCCACGTCGGATGTTTCGGCCAGAACTGTGGCGTCAACGTGGTGATGTCGGAGTTGCGCTTGAACGCGGTGATCAGCATCCAGTAGATCGGGAAGCCGATGAGGACGGCGAGCACCATCGCGAGCGTGTTCCAGGCCCAGGTGGCGTAGCGGCGGTGCGCCCTACGCCGGCGTACGGTCGGCGGAGCAGCCGACTTGTCGGTGATCTTCCTGCGCCCGCTGCCCTCCGGTGCGGCCTGCGCAGGAAGATCACCAAGCTCGGTCGCGGTCATTCGGCGTCCCCGATCCGGAACAGCTGCCTGATGTAGAAGATCATCACGAACAGCAGGCAGATCATCATCAGCACGCCGAGCGTTGCGCCCAGGTTGTAATGGCTGCTGCCGACGCCCTGCGAGTACATGTAGATGCCGAGCGTTTGATAGCCCGGCTCGGGGTGGCCGCTACGCATGAACCAGATCTGGTTGAACACCCCGAAGTCCCAGATCACCGACAGCGTCGTCAGGATGACGATGAGGGGCCGCAGGAACGGTAACGTGACGCTGCGGAACGACTGCCACGGCCCGGCCCCGTCCACCCGCGCGGCCTCGAGCGTGTCCTTCGGCACCTGGGTGATGCCGGCGTGCAGCGAGATCGCGAGCAGCGGGATGGCGCCCCACACCACGACGGCGGTGACCACGGCGAGGCCCTCGTGCGGGTCGGCGAACCAGTCGTGCCCGCGCATGTGCACGCCGGGCAGGGCGTCCAGGATGTGGTTGACCACGCCGTACTGGTTGCTGAACAGCCAGTAGAAGACCTGCGACGACACCGTCGTCGGGATCGCCCACGCGAACAACAACACCATGACCAGGATGATGCGGGCCCAGCGCGAGACCCGGTTGAGCAGCAGCGCGATGCCCATGCCGATAAGCAGGCTCAGCACGACGTTCACGCCGGTGAAGATGACCGTACGCTCCAGTACGCTCCAGAACGTCGAGTCGGTCAGGACGTTGCCGAAGTTCCGCAACCCGACGAACGGCGTCGTCCCTTGGCTGTGGAACAGCGCGTACTTGCCGGATTCCTGCTTCTGCAGCGACAGGGTGATGATCTTGTACAGCGGCCAGCCGGCGACCGTGATGAGGACGGCCACGCACGGCAGGACCAGCAGATAGGGCAGGAGCGGCCGACGCCGCCGGGGTCGGCGGCTGGGGGCCTCACGCGATTCGATCGCCGTCATGCCGCCTCCGAGGAGTGCTCAGATCGGGGTTGATTCGCACCGCGGGCGGTGGCAAACCAACCCCGATCCGGACGGGTGGTCGCTCAGCTGCTCGCGTTGAGCGTCTTCGCGACCTGCTCGTCGGCCGACTTCGCGGCGTCGGCCACCGAGCTCTTCTTGGTCGCTATCGACTCGAGCGCGTTCTGCAGCACGTTGTTGCTCTCGACGTTCGCCCAGTTCGGCGTGTTCGGCACGAACCACGTGTCCTTGGCTGCCTCACCCGTCGACTTGTTGGCCTGCGCCTGCGCCTCGTACACCGAAAGCAGCGAGGTGGTGTTCGGGATCGCGAACTTGGCGAGCGCGGTCTGGCTGACCGTATCGGTGTAGATCTTGATCCACTCGGCACCCAGGCCCTTGTCGGACGACTTGTCCGGGACGGCGAGGTCGGAGCCGCCGAGGAAGGACGGCGTGTACTTGCCGGCCGCCGAACCGGGCAGCGGGAACGTCGCCAGCTTGGGGGCCAGCGCCGGGTTGCCGGTCTTCTTGTCGATCACCGAGCCGAGTTCCCAGCCGTTGCCGAGGATGGCCGAGACGTGGCCCTGAGCCATGATCCCGTCCTGGTCGGCCTCGTCCTTGGTGGCCCCGCCGACGGAGTAGTCGGTGGCCAGGCGCTGCCACTGCTGCAGGCCCTGCTGGGCCTGCGGGCTGGACAGGCCGCCCTGCCACTGGCCGCCCTGCTGCGTCGCGATCGTGCCGCCCGCGCCGTACACGAACGACATGCCGGCGTACCAGTTCTTGCCGGGCATGTAGAACGCGGAGAAGTTCGGGTCCTTGGAGTTGGCGGCCTTCACCTTGTCGAGGTCGCTGAACAGCTCGTCCAGCGTGGTCGGCGCGGTGGTGACGCCGGCCTTGGTCCACAGGTCCTTGCGGTAGATGACCACTCGGCTGCCGGCGTAGTAAGGGATCGCCTGCAGCTTGCCCTCAGGCGAGGTGCCCGAGTCGGCCAGGCCCTTGAGCCAGGTGCCCGAGTTCTCGAACTCGCTCTTGGCCGAGGTCAGGTCGGCGAACGCCCCACCGGCGATGTAGGAGGCGGTCTGCGTGTTGCCGAGCTCGACGACATCCGGAATGCCTGAGCTGCCGGCGAAGGTCGAGTCGAGCTTGCCGGTGTAGTTCTCCCACTGCTGCCACTGGACGTTCACCTTCGCGCCGGTGGCCTGCTCGAAGCGCTGGTTGGCCTGATTGACGACGGCGGGCCAGCCCTTCTGCGCATCGCTCTGCAGCCAGACGTCGATGGTCTTGCCGGTACCGTTGGTGCTCAGCAGTCCGCTGCCGCCGCCTCCCGGATTGGCAGAGCTGCCGGAGTCTGTCTTCTTGTCGGACGACTTGCTGGAGCTGCACGCGGAGGCAGTCACCGCCACGGCTACGGCGAGCACCCCCAGTGCCACGATTCTGCGCCTCACCCTGGCCTCCTCTATTGGTTTAGACCAATCGCGAGATTGGCATGGACAACTTGCGGTGTCAATAGGCCGACGCGTCGATGCGGCGGTCGTTACCGGACCGAGTCGAGCGCGCCCTGCAGGGTGGCGTGGGCGGCGGCGCGCTCGATCGCCTCGTCCGGCGCCAACCCGCCGACCAGGTGCAGGACCGCTGCTCGCGTGTTCCAGTCGCAGGCGGCCAGCGCCGCCCGGGCCTCGTCGAGTGAGGATGCGGCGATTTCGGCGGCAATGCCCGCCGCCCGTTCACGCAACTTGGCGTTGGCCGGGACGACGTCGATCATGGCATCGTCGTGGACGCGTCCCAGCAGCGTCATTGCCGTGGTGGTCAGCGTGTTCAGGGTGACCTTCTGCGCCGAGCCGGCCGAGAGCCGGGTCGAGCCGCGCAGCACTTCCGGGCCGACCGGCACCTCGATCGCGAGGTCGGCGAGCAGCGCCAGGGGCGATCCGGGCGTATTGACCACGGCCACGACATCGGCGCCCTTCTTGGCCGCGCCCTCTGCCATCTCGATGGTGTAGGGCGTGCTGCCGCTGGCGGCGACGGCGACGAGCACGTCGCCGGCGACGGGGTCGAAACGGGCGAGATCTCGCTGGGCCATTCCGGTGTCGTCCTCGTGCCAGTCGGTGCCGTCCGCGCCACCGGCCATGATGGCCACGACGCGCCCCTCGGCCAGCCCGAACGTCCCGGGCAGCTCGGCCGCCTCGGTGAACGCGACCCGCCCCGAGGTCCCCGCTCCGGCGAACGCCAGCCGTCCGCCCTCGCCCAGGCGCTCGGCGATCAGGCGCGCCGCCGCGACGATCTGGTGGGTCGCGGCGCGGACGGCCGGCACGACGCGCTGCTCACCGTCGAGCAGCAGGGCCACGACATCCTCGGGCGGCAGCAGGTGCAGGCGGGGACGGTCGGTCGTCATGCGGGGACTCCGGCCGCGAGCAGGTCGGCCACCGCGGCGAACAGCCCGGGCGCAACGCCGCGTGTGCGCACGAGCGGCACGCCGTCCGGGAGGTCTTCGGCGGGCCACCCCGCGTCGATGATCACGCTGTCAGGATGGCGCATCGCCGCGTCGAGCACGGCGCGCTGCCACGGGTGCCGGTGCGGGTCGCGGACCACGACGACCAGCGAGCGGCCGTCCGCGTGGATCGGGTTCGCGGCGCTCATCGGGCCGTCGACGGTCAGCGTCTCGGTGCCCGGCACCCGGGCGGCGATCACCTCGGCCAGCGACCAGGGCAGCGCGCCGGTCGCCACGCCGTTGGGAGATCGGCATTCGATCACGTGCGGGCGGTGCAGCACCGGCAGCGTCCCGTGGATCTCGAGGCAGCGGGCGGCGACGTTTGGCGCATCAGCGACCGGGGAGGGGTCGCCCGGGGTGGCCAAAGCGGCCGTGCGCCGGGCTGCGTCTTCGAGCCGGGTCAGGCGCAGGCGCCCGTCGTGGACGGCGTTCGTCACGGCCTCGACGATCGGCTCGACCAGGTGCGCCGCGTCCTGGGCGCCGGTCTCGATCGCGTCGGCGCCGGCGGCCAGGGCCTGCGCGAACCCCTCGGCGATGCCGATCGTCGCCGACACGGCCCGCATCTCGAGGGCATCGGTGACGACGGTGCCGGTGAAGCCGAGCTCGTCACGCAGCAGCCCGGTGGTGATCGGCCGGCTGACGGTCGCGATCGCTGCCGCGTCCAGCGCCGGCACGAGCAGGTGGCCGGTCATGACCGAACGCGCACCGGCGTTGATCGCCGCCCGGAACGGCACCAACTCCGCAGCGTCGAGCTGGGCGCGCGAGCGCGTCACGGTCGCCACCTCGTGGTGCGAGTCGGCCGCCGTGGCCCCGTGCCCGGGGAAGTGCTTGGGGCAGGCCGCGACGCCGACCCGCTGCAGTCCGCGCACCGCGGCGGCCACCTGCCGGGCGGCGACGTCGGGGTCGGCGCTGAAAGAACGGACGCCGATCACCGGGTTGCGCGGGTCGACGTTCACGTCGGCCACCGGCGCCAGGTTCAGGGTCACGCCGGCCCGCGCCAGCCGGGCGCCGATCGCCGCGTACACCGCCTCGGTGGTGGCCGCGTCGTCCAGGTGGCCGAGCGCGGCGGCGCCCGGACTCGTGCTGCCCCGCTCCGCGTCCAGCCGGGTGACGTCCCCGCCCTCCTCGTCCAGCGCGACGACGACATCGCGTCCGGCCGCGGCACGAAGTTCACCCGTCAGGCGGGCGACCCCGGTACCGTCCCCGATATTGGAGCCGAACAGCACGACGCCGCCCAGGCCGTCCGCCAGCGCCCGCGCCAGCCAGCCCGGCACCTCGGGTCCGGCGAATCCGGCGAGCAGGCAGCCCAGTGTGAGGCGGCGGATCGCGGCATCGTGCATCGGCGGGACCTCCGTTGTCAAAAATGGACTAGACGAATTTACATGGTTGGGTTTTGGCTCCACACTGTCAATGGTGTAGACATTTTTTACTGGAACACCGCTCAGGGGAACTCGCGAAGGGATGACCGTGACTGCCGCAGCAGACCCGATCGAGCCGCGTGAGCCGAAGTACTACCTGGTCAAGCGGCACCTGCTCGAGCTGATCGAATCCCTCGAGCCAGGCGCGCTGGTGCCCACCGAGCGTGAGCTCACGGTCGAGCTGGCCACGTCACGCACCACGGTGCGGCAGGCGCTCGGTGAGCTGGTCGGCGAGGGTCGACTGGTGCGCCGGCAGGGTTCGGGTACCTACGTGGCCGAGCCGAAGATGACCTGGCCGTTGCAGATGACGAGCTTCACCGAGCAGGCCGCCGCGAACGGCTTCGTCGCCTCGGCCCAGCTGCTGTCCGCCGAGCGGGTGCGGGCCACGGGCGAGGCGGCGGCCCGGCTGCGCCTGTCGCCGGGGGCCTACGTCTACCGGATCGAGCGGCTGCGCCTCGCCGACGAGACGCCGATGGCCGTCGAGACGTCGCATCTGTCGGTCGCGCGGTTCCCCGGGCTGGTCAAGGCGGTGCGGCGGACGTCGTCGCTGTACCGGGTGCTGGCCGAGTCCTACGGGGTCAAGCCGGTGAACGCGGAGGAGACGATCGAGACGAGGGCCGCCCCGCCGCGCGAAGCCGCGTTGCTCGGCACCGACACCGGATCCCCGATGCTGGTGCTCGGCCGGCACAGCTTCGAGGCGGACGGCACCCCCGTGGAGTGGGTACGCAGCTGGTACCGCGGTGATCGCTACACGTTCGTCGCCCGACTTACCACCACGACCTGATCGGCGGCGCCGCGGCGCTGGCGGTGTAGGCCGTCCAGGATCAGCATGATCAGCGCGACCCAGACCAGGCTGAATCCGATCCACCGCTCCAGCGGCATCTTCTCGTGGTCGACGGTGACCCCCACCGCGAACTGAAGCAGCGGCGCGAGGTACTGGATCAGCCCCATAACCGACAGCGGCAGCCGACGGGTGGCCGCCCCGAAGAAGAGCAGCGGGATCGCGGTGATCGCGCCGGTCAACACGAGCAACGTGGTGTTTCCGGCGCTGTGGTGGGCGAATGCGAGCGTGCCCTGCATCTGGATGACGATCAGCGTCGCGAGGGCCGGGAGCGCGAGGAAGGCCGTCTCGATGGCAAGCGACTCGACCGCCCCCACCGCGGCCCGCTTCTTGAAGTAGCCGTACAGCGCGAAGGCGGCGGCCAGGACGAGCGCGATCCACGGCAACCGCCCGTAGCCGATGGTCAGCACGACGATCGCGATCGAGGCGATGCCGACCGCCACCCACTGCATCCGGCGCAGCCGCTCGTGCAGCAGTGCTACGCCGAGCAGGATCGTGAACAGCGGGTTGATGAAGTACCCGAGGCTGGTCTCGACGACCTGCTTGGAGTTGACGCCCCAGATGTAGGTGCCCCAGTTCACGGTGATCACCACGGCGGCGCAGCCGAGCAGGATGCGCTTCTCCCGGTCGGCCAGGATCGCCCGTATCTCTGACCAAGCATGGGCCCGCCACATCAAGAGAGCGACGAAGCCGAGCGACCACAGCATCCGATGCGCGAGGATCTCGAGCGCGCTGGCCGGTTTCAGCAGCGGCCAGTACAGCGGGAACAGCCCCCACATGAGGTAGGCCGTAACGGCGTACGCGAAGCCCCGGCGCTCGTCGACGTCGGACCCCACGCCTCGATGATCCATGTCGAGGCGCGGTGCCGCGCGGGCCACTTCGCGGCCAGCGGCCTCCTAACCGTTGAGCAGCTTCAACAAGACGATGAGGTCGTTGTCGTGCAGCGGCTCGAGCAGCGCGTTGCTCAGGTCCAGGTACGAGCGCGCCGGGTTGAGGTACCACTGCCCGTCGGTCGAGGTCACGTCGACGCCGACATTCGGGATGCCGCTGGCGAACCGCCCGAGCGCCGCGGACTGCTCCGCGGTGAGTGGCCGGTCCTGCAGCGGACCGGCGTTGAGCTCCTTGATGATCTGGTCCGCACAGAGCTTGCGATAGTCGCCGTCCTGGGTGATTCCGAGGCACTGGCCGTCGACGGTGACCGTCGTCTCGTGATCGGGAACATCGACCGTGATGCTCTTGAGCGAGACCCGGGTGGCGCCGCTGACACTCTTGGAGTTCAGCTGCAGGTCCTTGACCGTGAAGTCGGGTTTCGACGGGGCCGGGATGTTCTTCACGATCAGCCCGCCGTAGTCGTGCAGCACCCGCATCTCGTCCGGCGACGACAGCTCGATCAGCCGCGTGTAGTCGCCCTTCGACAGGGCGGCGACGGCCTGCTTGACCACGTCCTCCGGAGACGCGGCGCCCTTCGGCGCGATGTAGTCGCCGGGTGCGGGGTTGTCCTCCCCGCTGCTGTAGACGGTGTTGTCGGCGATCGTGTAGAGCAGGCTCGGGTACCACTTGCCGTTGACGCTTTGCGCGCTGATGCGGACCGGCTCGCCGGTGTCGCGCACGACGTCGGCGATGTCGATCGTCCCGTTGGACGTGGAGTCGCTCGGCAGGCCCTGCGGGAACGCGAGCTTCAGGTATTCGTCGGTGAACGGGACTTTGCGCAGGTCGGCGTTGAACGCGATCGTCCCGCCGGTGAGCTTGACGACCTTCACGTGGTCGTTGACGACCTCCGTCTTGGACTTGTCGAAGGTGATGTTCTTCGCGGTGACATCTACCCCGGGCAGCCGCGCAGCGTTGGCCGACGACTTCAGGATGTGCAGCCGCTTGGCCTGGCTGATCGACTCCGTGACCGGTTCGAGCAAGGCGGTGCGCTCGGCCGGCGCGAGGTGGTCGAGGACGCCGAGCAGATCGGCCTGGTTGAGGTCGCTGACGAGTGAGGTCACCGCCTCCTCGGGCGAGGCCGCACCCTTGAAGCTGGAGTGGGAGTCGGACAGCGCGACGTAGCTGGCAGTGCCGCCGCCGATCACCGCGACGGCCGCGATCGCGGCGATGAGGGGCGCGCGCCGGTGCCGCCGTGGCGGTGGCGGCATCGCCGGGCCGAGCTGTTCCCAGCCCCCGCCGGGCGGCGGCACCTCGTAGGGCGAGTAAGGCTGCGGCTGCGCGTACGGCTGCTGGGCGTACTGCGGTAGCGGCCCGTACTGCGGTGGCGGCCCGTACTGCGGTGGCGGCCCGTACTGCGGCGGTGGCCCGTACTGCGGCGGTGGCCCGTACTGCGGTGGCGGCGCGTACCGCGACGGATCACCGTTCGGATCGCTCGGCACGTCCGGAGGCTGGGTCACGTCGGGTCCCCCCCGTTTGATGGCTGACCTGTGAGATCAGAGTGAGGATAGCCGCTGTGATCGTCGTTGTGGCACCGACTACCGTCACGATCGGACCGAGCGTGTCGATCCGGACGTTGCCGACCGGGTCGTGGGCCAACGCGCCGCCGGCGATCGCGGCCGACCAGGCCCCCACCAGCAGAGCCAATAGCGCCGCCGGGCGGAGCAACCCGGCCACCGCGACCAGGACGACGAGCGCGCACGCCACGCCGAGCAACGGCCAGGCGCGGATCAGCACCTCACCTATGCCGTGGAAGCCGATCAGCCGGCGCAGCAGGCCGAAGGACGCATAGCTGTTGCGCTGCACCTGGCCCGATCGCAGCCAGGGCAGGAACGTGCCGATCAGCGCGGTGACCAGCCCGGCCACCCCGAGCACCGGGACGATCCGGGTCGCGGCGGCGTTCATGCCCAGGGATCTTGTCAGCTCGCGTCAGGTGGCTCGTCCAGCGGGCGGGGCCGATTGAGGCGGTCGTCGATCTCCATCCAGAACTGCGGGTACAGCAACGGCGCGAACCCGACCGGCGCGTACACCCCGTGCGCGTCGCGGGTCGCGAGCACCACCCGGACGACGCCCAGCGCGGCGGTCTCGTCGACGACACGGCGCATCAGCCAGCCGCCGATGCCCTTGCCGCGCCAGGCCTCGTCCACGACCACGTCACAGACCCACGCGAACGTGGCCCGGTCGGTGACCACGCGGGCGAACGCGACCTGCTCGCCGCCCGGGGCGTACACGCCGTAGTTCAGCGAGCCGCGAATGGACCGTTCGAGCGTCGACCGATCCCGATCGCTCGCCCAATAGGAAGCGCGCAGCCAGGCGTGGACGCGGTCGACGTCCAGCCGGGTCGCGTCGTCGGACAAGGTCAGACCGTCCTCGCGGGTCAGTGTGAATGCCATCCCAGGATCGTGCCGCGTGCCGCTACGCCGGATCGCGGGCCACTTCCGGCTCGGTGGCCGACACCGCCGAGATGGTCGCGCCGATGCCGAGTGCGTCGGCCCAGCCGGCGACGATCGGGGTCGCGCCGCCTTCCTGCACGACCAGTTGAGCCAGGACGCCCGGCACGAAGCCGGCCCGCTGGCGCAGCCGGGTCGACTCCCGCCACATCTCCAGCGCCTCATCGTGGCGCCCGGCCTCGTCGGCCACCCAGCCCAGATGGCGCAACGCGTACGAGCGCACGTATTCGTCGTCCGTGTCGAGGGCCGCTTGGTAGTGGGCCTCGGCCGCGGCGTCGTCGTTGCCCAGAACGCCGGCGATCAAGCCTCGGTAGAAGGTGGCGTAGGCCCGGGCGGGCGGATTGGGAGCCTGTTCGGCCAACCGCTGCGCCGTCGCGGCGAGCTCGGCCGTCGCGGGCTGTCCGCCGGCGACCTTGACGAATAGCTGCGGGGCGTAGGACGCGCGCAGCTGGGCGAAGTCCGCGGCCCAGGCCTGGGCCGCGTCGGCGGCCAAGGAACGCGCTAGACCGAGCAACGACGCGTTCGCCTCGCGCCGGGTCCAGAAGGCCTGGTCGACCTCGGCCTCGGCCCGCGCGATCGCCAGCGCGCCCGCTTCGTGCCGATCGGCCGGCTCGGTGACGTCGAGCAGGCGCACGGCCCGGTCCCACCGTCCAGCCCGAACCAGCTCCCCAGCCGAGTCGACCACGATCTCGATCTCCAGAGTTGCCATGCCCCGAACGGTACTTAGACATCGAACTATTAGACAACGATGTTTCAGCAGGTTGATACTTCGAGCTATGAAGGACAGCGTCGACGACCAGGTGGAACTGTGGGCGGCCGTGATTGGCGACATCGACCCGCGTACCGAGGGCATCGTGACGCGGATGCAGCGGATCGTCCGCTACCTCGGGGCCCGCAAGGCGGTGTCGCTCGAGGGGCTCGGGCTGCAGATGTGGGAGTGCTCGACGCTGCACGCGCTTCGCCGCCGCGGGGCGCCGTACGCCGCCGGGCCGACGGACCTGGCGGCCGAGCTCGGCGTGACTGGTGCCGCGATGACGACGCGGGTCGACGCGATGGTGCGGCGCGGGTACGTGGTGCGCCGGCACGACCGCGACGATCGCCGGCGCAACATCGTGGCGCTGACCCGCAAGGGAGTCGCGGCGGCCGATCGCATCATTGCCGGACAGCTCGACGTCGAGGGCGAGCTCGTGGGCGCGCTCACCGAGTCGCAGCAGGACCAGCTGACCAGCCTGCTACGCCGACTAATGCACGTCGTCGACGGGGCCGCTTGATTCGGTTTTGGTCACCAGCCGTCATATAGCCGGTCCGGTGACCAAAAGCGGATTACCCGACCTGCCAGGTGTCCTTGCCGTGCAGCAACGACTCGAGCGCAGCCGTGTCGCCGGGCGAATCGGCGCTGGCCCGCGTGATCTGGTCGGCCATCATCGCGTCGTAGGTCGGTCGTTCGACCGACCGGAACACGCCCATGGGCGTGTAGCGCGAATCGAGCGACGAGAGCCGTGACAGCGTGAACGCGTAGGCCGGGTCGTCGGCGTGCGCGTCGTGCACGACCACCCGCGGGTCATCGAGGGCCACGTCGTCGGCGATCGTCAGGGTGCCCGTGTCCGATCGGACCACAGCGCGAGAGCCGTCGGCGCCGAAGCGCAGCGGCTCGCCGTGCTCCATGCGGATCGTCCAGTCGTCCCGGGTGGACGCGTCCTTGAGGACCTCGAACGCCCCGTCGTTGAAGATGTTGCAGTTCTGGTAGATCTCGACGAGCGCCGTGCCCTGGTGGTCGGCCGCCGCACGCAGCACCGAGGTCAGGTGCTTGCGGTCGGAGTCGAGCGTCCGTCCCACGAACGTCGCCTCGGCGCCCAACGCGAGCGACACCGGGTTGAACGGGTTGTCGAGCGACCCGAACGGCGTGGACTTGGTGACCTTGCCCAGCTCGGACGTCGGCGAGTACTGGCCCTTGGTCAGCCCGTAGATCCGGTTGTTGAACAGCAGGATCTTGAGGTTGACGTTGCGCCGCAGCGCATGGATCAGGTGGTTGCCGCCGATCGAGAGCGCGTCGCCGTCACCGGTCACGACCCAGACCGAGAGGTCCGGACGCGAGGACGACAGCCCGGTGGCGATCGCCGGCGCGCGGCCGTGGATCGAGTGCATGCCGTAGGTGTTCATGTAGTACGGGAACCGCGACGAGCAGCCGATGCCCGACACGAACACGATGTTCTCGCGGGCGATGCCTAGTTCGGGCATGAAGCCCTGGACGGCGGCGAGGATCGCGTAGTCACCGCAGCCGGGGCACCAGCGAACTTCCTGGTCGGTCTTGAAATCCTTCGCCTTCAAACCCAGATCAGTCATGGGTGATCACTCCAGTCAGCATGTCGGCGAGCTCTTCGGCGCGGAACGGCATGCCGCGCACCTGGGTGACGCTGATGGCGTCGACCAGGTACCGAGCCCGGATCAGCTGCGCCAACTGCCCGAGGTTCATCTCGGGGATGACGACCTTGTCGTAGCGGGCGAGCACCTCGCCCAGGTCGGCCGGGAACGGGTTGAGGTGGCGCAGATGCGCCTGCGCGACGGAGTACCCCGCGCGGCGAACCCGGCGGGCCGCCGCCCCGATCGGGCCGTAGGTCGACCCCCAGCCGAGAGCCAGCACCCGGGCGTCACCGTCGGGGTCGTCGACCTCCAGCGGCGGGATCGAGCGCGCGATGCCGTCGACCTTGGCCTGCCGCGTCCGAACCATGAAGTCGTGGTTGTCGGGGTCGTAGCTGATGTTGCCGGTCTTGTCAGCCTTCTCGATGCCACCGACCCGGTGCTGCAGCCCAGGCGTTCCCGGCACCGCCCACGGTCGGGCCAGCGTCTCGGGGTCACGCAAATAGGGGAAAAACTCGCCGGCTGAGTCTCCAGTGCCGTTGGGTTCCGTCGCGAATTCGACGCGCAGGTCGGGCAGGTCGTCGATCGAGGGGATCTTCCACGGCTCGGAGCCGTTGGCCAGGTACCCGTCGGACAGGAAGAACACCGGCGTGCGATAGGTCAACGCGATGCGCACCGCCTCGAGGATCGCGTCGAAGCAATCGCCCGGCGACTGCGCCGCCACGATCGGTACCGGCGCCTCGCCGTTGCGTCCGTACATCGCCTGCAGCAGGTCGGACTGCTCGGTCTTGGTCGGCAGCCCCGTTGACGGTCCGCCGCGCTGGATGTCGCAGATGATCAGCGGGATCTCGAGTGATACCGCTAGGCCGATCGCCTCGCCCTTGAGCGCGATGCCCGGCCCGGACGACGAGGTCACTGCCAAAGCCCCGCCGAACGAGGCCCCGATGGCCGCGCCGATGCCGGCGATCTCGTCCTCGGCCTGGAACGTCCGGACGCCGAAGCGCTTGTGCTTGGACAGCTCGTGCAGGATGTCTGACGCCGGCGTGATCGGGTAGGCGCCGAGGTAGAGGGGCAGCTCGGCCCGCTGCGATGCAGTGACCAGCCCGTAGGCCAGCGCCGTGTTGCCGGTGATGTTGCGGTATGTGCCGGCGGGCAGGGGCGCGGGCTTGATCTCGTAGTGGACGGCGAACGCCTCGGTGGTCTCGCCGTAGTTCCAGCCCGCGTTGAACGCGGTGATGTTGGCCTCGGCGATGGTCGGCTTGTTCGCGAACTTCTGCCGGAGGAACTGCAGCGTGCCCTCGACCGGTCGCGAATAGATCCAGGACAGCAGGCCGAGGGAGAACATGTTCTTCGACCGGCCGGCGTCCTTGCGGGAGAGCTCGGTGTCGGCCAGCGCGTCGAGCGTGAGCTGGGTCAGGTCGACCGCGTGGACGATGAAGGCGTCGAGCGTGCCGTCCTCGAGGGGGTTGCTCTTCCACCCCACCCGGGCCAGGGCGCGCTCGGTGAAGTCGTGGGTGTCGACGATGATCGTGCCGCCACCGGGCAGGTCGCTGAGGTTGGCCTTCAACGCCGCGGGGTTCATCGCCACCAGGACGTCGGGGCGATCGCCGGGGGTGAGGATGTCGTGGTCGGCGAAGTGCAGCTGGAAGGACGACACACCGGCCAACGTTCCGGCCGGAGCCCGGATCTCGGCCGGGAAGTTGGGCTGCGTCGAGAGGTCGTTGCCGAAGCTGGCCGTCTCCTGGGTGAAGCGGTCGCCGGTCAGCTGCATGCCGTCGCCGGAGTCCCCAGCGATACGGATGACGACGCGATCGAGTTGCTTGACGTCCTTGGACATCTGGATGTCCGCCTCCATGGCGTTCCTTAGAGCTACTGACGGGATCAGCAAGCTCAGCTACCGGCGCCAGCGTCAACCTGCCGGCGCGGGCGTTGCGGCACACAAGCGCTGAACTCGACCCAGCGCGGAGTTAGCCGCACCGTCCCATCGTACGGATGATCGGCCCGGACGCGCTGGTGGTATGCCTCACGAGGACGGGCCACCCGGGTTGTGGATAACTTCCAACGCGAGGCGTCCGAATTGCCTACCGTCATGCCCATGGGTGGAGCACTCGACGTCGACATCGACGCGCTGCGCCGGCTGGCCGCCGACCTCGTCGGCCTGGCCGCCCGGCTCGACGCCGACAACAAGGACGGCACGGGCATCGGCGACTGGATCAGTGATCCCAAGATCCGCACCGCGCTGAAGAACATCCAGCACGACTGGTCCCACAAACGGGGCGAGTTCGTCGGGTACCTGAGGGGCGTGGGACAGGCCGCACACGCCGCTGCCGACGCGTACGCGCAGACCGAGCAGCAGATCGCGACGGCGGCGAGGCGCTGATGGGCGGCATCAAGTGGTACGAGCACCTCGAGCTGCCGGCCGACCTTGTCGCGGCGGCCAACGCCTGCCTGAGCGTCAACCCGCCGCGCCCGCCCGGCTCCTCGTGCGAGTTCTACGCGGCGGCCGGCCGGCTGTCGCTCTTCGCCCAGGCGTTCCGGGACGCGCTCGGCGCCCTGGCCAGGATCGCGGCCGACGACTCGGCCTGGACGGGCGAGGCGGCCGAGTCCTTCCGGACGATCCTCGAAGACCCGCAGCGCACCCACGCCGACCAGGTACCCGCCCGCTATGACGGCTATGCGCGCGCCCTGCGCGAGTACGGGTCCACGCTCGACGGTCACCAGAGCGCCATCGACAGCGCCCGGGCAACCGTCGGATCCGCACTCGACACGTACCGGTTTCGGACCGCCGTAGCCGAGCCTGCGTTTCCCCGAAACCCCGCGCTTCCGTTTCCCCCGAGCACTCCACACCTCGCGCCGATTGTCGACCCGACGTTTCTCGAACGAGCCGCCGCGCAGGACTGCCGGGCGGCGGTGACCCAGTTTCAGACCGCATACAACGCGTGGATCGACTCGGCCCGACGCTGCCAGCGCGCCGTCAAGGCGGTCGACGGCGACAAGCTGCACAACCCGCACGGCGCCAGTGCCGCCGCCGCGGCGATCGACGGCACCTTCCATGCCTTTGTGGACGCGACGGCTGACGTCGCCGGGCTCGTGTCCACGTTGTCCGCGGCGTTGGCCGTGCTGACCATTCCCTGGCCGCCCGCTGCGGCAATGTTCCTGCTGGTGTCGACCGTGTCATCGGGCGTACAGCTCCTGGCGGACGTCGACCGCAAGCTGCAGTACCACGAGAACGTCAGCCTGGGCGATCTGGCGTTCGACGCGCTCGGGACAATCCCGTTCGCCCGGCCGGGATCCGAGGCCGTCAAGGCGGGTCGGGCGCTGAAGGGTGCCCGACTGCTGGGCAAGTTCCGGGCCGGCGGCGCGAGGCTCGGGACGTCCATCGGCGCCGAACTCAGTGACACGTTCGGGCGAGGGGCCAAGGACGTCTTGCGCGACCTTCGGACGACCAAGGCGCGTCCTGATCTGAGCGCGGGCCGGGCGGCGCTCGACGGCCCGGGGGCCGCGCAAGATTGGGGAGTCGCCGCGGCGCAGGCCGGCACCGAGGCGTACGACAACCGCAAGCGCGGCCCCCGCGCCATCGAGCAGGCCGCCTTCGAGGTCGTACTGGGTCCGGCCAGCCCCCTCCTGGTGGGGGCGACGAGCACCGCGATCAACAACGTCGGGGACCTTCCGCGGCTGGCCCATCCGGGCGTAGTGCCATGACGCCCGCTGCCGCCGAGCGAGCCGCGGCTCGCCTCACCGTCGACCTGCCGGACGGGTGGTGGTGTCTCGATCTGAACGAGGCCGCGCTGTCTGATCAGGTGGCGCGGCTCTACGGGGCACTACGCGAAGCAGGTGGGCCGGCCAGCTCGGTGGCTGAGCAGAGCGCAGTGGCGTTCGCGAACTGGCTGCACGGCGAGGGCGCGAGCATCGCGTTGCTGCGGCCGGGCAACGACGCGCTGGCCACGGCGATCTGCGGCGGCGTATTCGTTCTCGACGCGCTCGCCGTTCCCGGCGACGTTCTGTTCGCTGCGCTCGACGCGGAGGGTGAGCCCGTGGCGATCGGCGATCTCGACGGCGTCCCGATCGTCTCCCACATCCGGTGGACGCCGGCGGATGACCCATCGCATTCGCCGATGCTGCATGTCTCCTATTTCATGTGCGCACCGAGCATATGCATCGTGATCATTTTCGTTGCCGCTGCAACCGCGGAAACATCTGAAATCCACGGGGTGAAAGGCGTTGTCGCGGAGGTCGCCCGCGTCGTCTCAGCTGCGCGAGTTGTCCATTCCGACAGTTGATGCCCGGTATAACTCTGGACAGCACAGGTCAGTCCTGTTGTTGCCGGCAGAACGCGTCCCCGCCTCGCGCGAAGCGCAGATAACCTGAGCGCGCCCAGTGACATGACAGCGTCGGTCATAGCGCTGCGGCGCAGCAAGGTGACATCCCGGGGTCGATCAGGTGTCGTCTGGATGGATCCGCCCATGACGACTGTCGGAATCGTAGGGAATTGATCCACGAGTTTCGGCAAAGCCGTGATAGTCGCGGAGCGTTTGGGTATAGGTGGGGCGCTGACGGGGTCTGAGGCGTCCCAGATCACGGTCAAGTCACGGGGCAGGCCAAGCGGAGGAGTTGAGATGATGCAAGACGATTTGGTCTTGCCCGCGTTCGAGATGGACTGTCGTGACTGGCTTGTCGTGACTCCTGATGGGGCCGGAATTCCCGAAGAGATAGCCGGTGCGCCGCTGCTGGCCGTGCTCAGCACCGCGGTGATCGGAACTGAGGACTTCTCCTCAGCCAGCGCCGTCCTCACGGTCGGCCTGCTCGACGACGACGCACCGCCTGCGGTTCCCCCCCTCCGCGGGTGCGTCGCCGCCGAGGTGATCGATCCAGATGCCGACGAGCGTTCGGTGCGTTACCTGGTTCCCTCACCGGACGGCCGACTCGCGCTGCTGGCCGAGTTCAGCGCCGACAGCGGCGACGGTGAGGTGCGGCAGCGCATCGAGGCGCTGATGGCCTCGTTCCGCTGGACCAGTAGCTAATCCGCCGGAGGCGTCCGAGTCGCGGCCGGCGGCTCTTCGCGCAAGCGCTCATCGTGTTCGTGGTTGCGTCCCCGTGGTCGCCTGCCGCTGTTCGCGCGAGCGCTTGTCGGCATCTCTAGTTCTGCTATAGGGATAGCCAAGAAGCGATTCGTGGGGCATACTGGGTGGGTGACCCCGACCGAGCACGGCTCCCCCGCTGCGGGCGGGCTGCTTGACGTGTTCTGGTCCGATCGGCGCGCCGATGAGTTCGACGAGGGGTGTCGCTGCGCTTAGCGCCTGAGGCGCTGCGCCGCATCCTCCATCCGTTCTGTCATCTGCGGAGTCACGTCATGACCGCCGTTACTACTGCCGAATCCCTACCCGGGTACGGCGCCCCACTCAACGCCATCGAGCTCGTCGAGTTCACCCGCTTCGTCGCCGTCGAGATGCGTTCCGGTCAGTACCCGTTCGTCAGGTTCGACGAGCAGACCCGCTGGCACCAGCGCATCTACCGCGATCAGCGCGTCGACGTGTGGTTGATCAGCTGGCTACCCGATCAGGGCACGCAGCTGCACGACCACGGCGGCTCGAGCGGGTCGTTCACCGTCATCTCCGGCCAGCTCTCCGAGGCGGTCTACGTCCGGTCGGGACGCCACGCCGGGCAGCTGCGCGAGCGCGAGCACAAGGTGGGCCGCAGTGTCGGATTCGACGGCCGCTACGTGCACGACGTCCGCAACCTGTCCGATGCGCCGGCGGTCAGCGTGCACGCTTATTCCCCCGCGCTGACGTCGATGACGTACTACGACGTCGAAGCCGGCGAGCTCGTCGAGTTGGCCACGCTGGCCACTGACGATCCCGAACCCGGGGTCAGTCTGCGATGAGCGCGCCGTTCGCGTCGGTCGAGGAGTTGCTCGCCGATGCTCGCTCGCGGTTGACCCGGCTGGAGCCGGACGAGGCCTACGGCGAGGTACGCGCGGGGGCGCTCATCGTGGACATCAGGCCGGCCTGGCAGCGCCGCAACGAGGGGGAGATCCCCGGGTCGATCATCGTGGAGCGCAACCACCTCGAGTGGCGCCTGCATCCCGGCTCGGACACCCGGGTGCCGCTCGCTGCCGACGGTCAGCGCTGGATCGTCGTCTGCTCGGAGGGCTACACGTCCTCTCTCGCCGCCGCCGCGCTGCGGTCGCTCGGTATTCCCGCGACCGACATCGTCGGCGGGTTCACGGCGTGGCACGCCGCCGGGCTGCCGACCACCGATGGCGGGACGCCGGTTGAGCACATCGTTCCCGCCTAGCGAACATCGGGAACGCGAGCGGGTCCATAATTCGTTGAGTTGACGTGCACAGTGCAACCAATGGATTGAAGACCGCCGTACTGCTCGGCGCGCTGTCCGCCCTGCTCGTGTTCGGCGGCGGCGCGATCGGTGGCTCGCGCGGCCTGACGATCGGCGTGATTCTCGCGGTCGCCATGAACGGATTCAGCTACTTCTTCTCCGACCGCATCGCTCTTCGCTCGATGGCGGCCCGCCCGGTGAGTGAGGCCGAGCAGCCGGGGATGTACTCGATCGTGCGCGAGCTGGCCACATCGGCCCACCAGCCGATGCCCCGGCTGTACCTCTCGCCGACGATGCAGCCCAACGCGTTCGCCACCGGCCGCAACCCCCGTCATGCCGCGGTGTGCTGTACCGAAGGCATCCTGCAGATTCTCGATCGGCGCGAGCTGCGCGCCGTTCTCGGCCACGAGCTCAGTCACGTCTACAACCGCGACATCCTGATCTCGTCGGTAGCCGGTACGGTCGCGGCGGCGATCACCTGGGTCGCGCAACTGGCGTTCTTCTTCGGCGGCAACGACCGTGACCGCAACCCGTTCGCCGAGCTGGCGATGCTCATCGTCGGACCGATCGCCGCCGGGCTCATCCAGCTGGCGATCAGCCGCTCGCGTGAGTACCAGGCCGACGCGTCCGGCGCGAAGCTGTCGAACGACCCGCTCGCGCTGGCGAGCGCGTTGCGCAAGCTGCAGGCCGGCACGCAGGCGGCCCCGCTGCCGCAGGAGCCGTCACTCGTGACCACGAGCCACCTGATGATCGCGAACCCGTTCCGTGGCGGCCCGGGCCTCTCGAACCTCTTCTCGACCCACCCACCGATGGAGAAGCGCATCGCCCGGCTGGAGTCGATGGCGAAGGACGATCCGCGCTACTGGTCCTGACCGGCGGTCGATCCAGTTTTGGTCACCGGACGTCAGATAGCCAGTTTGGTGACCAAAAGCGATCAGTCGGCGATGAAGCCGCGGGCGACGTCCATGACGTACTGGCCGTAACCGGACTTGGCCAGCGCCGCGCCCAGCTTGTGCGCCTGGTCGACGTCGATGAAGCCTTGCCGCAGCGCGATCTCCTCGACGCAGGCGATCCGCACGCCCTGCCGATGCTCGAGCACCTGCACGAATTGCCCGGCCTCGAGCATCGAATCGTGAGTGCCGGTGTCGAGCCAGGCCGTACCGCGACCGAGGTCGACCAGCTTGGCCTTGCCGTTCTTGACGTAGACGTTGTTGAGATCGGTGATCTCCAGCTCGCCGCGGGCTGAGGGCTGCAGCGAGGTCGCGATCTCGACGACCTCGTTGTCGTAGAAGTACAGGCCGGTCACCGCGAGGTTCGACTTGGGATGAACCGGCTTCTCCTCGATCGACAGCAGCCGGCCGTCGTCGGACGCCTCGGCGACGCCGTATCGCTCAGGGTCGCGCACCTGGTAGCCGAACAGCACACAGCCGTCCTGTAGATCAGCCGCCTCGGTGAGCTGGCCGCCCAGCCCGTGACCGTAGAAGATGTTGTCGCCCAGCACCAGGGCTGCGGTGTCGCTGCCCACGTGGTCGGCGCCGATGATGAACGCTTCGGCCAATCCGTTCGGTTCGGGCTGCACGGCGTAGCTGATGTCGATGCCGAGCTCGCCGCCGTCACCGAGCAGCCGTACGAACTGCTCCTGGTCGTGCGGCGTGGTGATGATCAGGATGTCGCGGATGCCGGCCAGCATGAGCGTCGAGAGCGGGTAGTAGATCATCGGCTTGTCGTAGACCGGCAACAGCTGCTTGCTGACGGCGCGGGTAATCGGATGCAGACGGGTGCCGGCCCCGCCCGCCAGGATGATGCCCTTCACTGATGCGTCCTAGCGGTAGTTGATGAACTGGAGGGCGACCCCGAGGTCAGCGCCCTTGAGCATGGCAATGACCGACTGCAGGTCGTCGCGCTTCTTGGCGCTGACGCGCAGCTGATCACCTTGGATCTGCGCCTGGACGCCCTTCGGCCCCTCGTCGCGGATCAGCTTCGCGATCTTCTTCGCCTCGTCCGATTCGATGCCCTGCTTGAGCGACGCGGTGATCACGTGCTGCTTGCCCGACGCCTTCGGCTCATCGGCGTCGAGCGCCTTGAGTGAGATGGATCGCTTGATGAGCTTGTCCTTGAAGACGTCCAGCGCGGCCTTGGCCCGTTCCTCGGTGTCAGCCTTGATCGTGACGCCCAGCTCGCCCGCCCACGCGATCGACGTGTTCGTCCCGCGAAAATCGAAGCGTTGGGCCAGCTCCTTCGCCGCCTGGTTGAGCGCGTTGTCCGCCTCTTGGCGATCGATCTTGCTCACCACGTCGAACGACGAGTCGGCCACGATTACGGTCCTCCTGGATCGGGTGTGGCCTCGACGGTAGCGGAGGGGGATACCGTGACCGAATCGGCGCCCCCATCCGGTAAGGTGGCGTGCCGTTGCCGGTCTATCCGGTGACACACGTGAAACCCGCGGCGGGTTGCCCGAGTGGTCAAAGGGAGCGGTCTGTAAAACCGCCGGCTCAGCCTACGTTGGTTCAAACCCAACACCCGCCACCACGATTTGCCCCGATTCCGTCGGGGCAAATTTCGTTTTCGGGCACTTGTCTTTGTAGGTTTCCTCAAGGAAAGCTGGCGGTTTGGAGAGCCGCTCCTTCGCTTCAGTCGGCGGCGATGGTTCCGGTCGAGCAGGTGGGCATATCCCACTGAGACACCGCAAATCATCCGCCAAATCGGACGGTTGGCGGCCTGAGAAGGCGCCGGGATCAGCGCAAGAACCGGAGCTCACGGTCCATACGCGGCCCGTCCTCGGATGCTCAGCGCGGCATCGAGAGGGCCTAGCCGCCACTCGGCTGGTCGTTGTGTCTTCAAGGTCAAGGAGTTGGCGCAGTTTGATCTTGATTGAGGTTTGCTTGCTGCCGTGGGGAGGTGGGACGGTGCGCGGGCGCTATTGGCGGGCTGCCGACTTGGATGCTGTGATGCGGAAGGTGGACGAGAGTTCTGTGCGGACGGTGATCTTCGATGTTGAGCCGCTGGTTGCGTTCTGGGATACCGATGAGCTGACCCTTGATCGCGGCATTGTGACGGTCGTGTCTCGCGCCGCGGTGCTGGGCGACGTGCAGGTGATCGGCTTCGCGACAAACTCCTTGCGGTGGGCGGCGGTGGACCAGGCCGCCGGGGGCGTCTTCTATGTCTCGGCCGAGCGCAAGCCGATGCGGTTGGCGCCCTATCGAAGCCTTCCATCGCCCGGCGTCGTGGTGGGCGATCAAGTGGCAACCGACGGCGTGCTCGCGCGCAGGCTCGGCTTTGCGTTCGTTCACTACTGTCCACGGTTGGACCGGATCCCGGTTGGTCCCAGGCTGATGCGTCAGCTCGGTCGGCCGCTGCGGCCGCTGCTGTTTGACCGCACGTCATCGGAGTCGTCTTAGCCCGGATCCACCGCGGGGCTTCGCGTGTCGAGGTAGTTGATCTTCGCTGGCTGGGTTCACGCTTGGCGCGCGGTTGAGCTGCCGATCTGCTCGGCGTTTCCACTGAACGGGTCCCTGGGTGGGCCTGGCGGTGCTGGTCGGTCAGGCCGCGCCGGGTGGCCCGGTGGCGGCGGTGAACAGTTGTTGCCACGCGGTGGCCCATGGCCATCGTGTCGGCAGTCGTAGGCACGCGCGGCGCGCGGAGCGGGTGACGCGGGCGGCGACGTTGATCAGCTGTCTTCGGATGGTGGCGGTAGTGGCTTTGGCGTGGAAGCTCGAAGCGAGCGCTCCGGCGCGGCGCGGGTGAGGTTGAACGCGATTGTGGCGAGGGCGAGCCAGGCGGAGTTGGCAGCGAAGCTGCCCGAGGGCAGGTGCGCGAGCGGGCCGTTCTTCAGTCGGCGATGACCTGCTCGATGATGGCGTGCCGGCGGTGCTCGGCCTCCGCGGTGAGCATCGGCGGCGGTGAGTCGGTGAAGATCGTGTGGTGGCGCCAGGCGGCGAACAGTTCGCTTTGCGCGTTCATGTGAACGTGGTCGGGGTTGGCGTCGCGGACCCGCCGCACGATCAGCCGGGCGCTGACCCGCTGCGGTCGTGAGGCGAAGGCGGTGAAGTCGACCTCGGCGTCCTCGGCGTCACTGACCCACTGCTGCAGTTGCTCGTCGAAGACCGCGTGCGGGTAGCGGATCGGCGTCCACGCGGCCTCACCGATCGCCGCGATCGCCGCGCTGACCGCGTGGTCTTTGCGGGCGGTGACCGAGAAGTGCACGCCGTGGCGGCGCGCGGCGGCGATTACCTCACGGTTGTAGTAGGCGCTGTCGGCGCGCAGGATGACCAGCCCGCTCACCCCGCAGCTGCGGCTGGTCTTGATGGCGTCGGCGACCAGCCGGGCCGCGCCGCGCGCGGAGTTCGCCGATCCCTTGCGCAGCCTGCTCGCCACGATCACCGGCGCCGATGACGGCGTGGACACGGTCGCCAGCAGCGCGTTGAGTCCCTTGACACCGGTGTAGCCGTAGCCAGCGCCCTGCTTGGCATACCCGAAGGTCGCGCGGATCGTGTCGTCGACATCGAGGTAGGCGACCGGCTCCGCGCCACTGATCAGTGGACTGCGCTGCGCGAGGCCGGCGGTGAACCGGGCCGCAACCGCCTCCAGCTGGCGCACGTGCCCGAACCGGAACGCGCGCAGGAACGTGCCCAGTGTCGAGGGCGCCCGCACCCCGGTGAACACGCGGCCCATGCCGCCGTGGCGCAGCAGATCCATGTCCGCGATCGAGTCCGCACCCGTGACCATGCCCGCGACCAGCGAGCCGACCTTCGCGCCGGCCGCCACACCCGCGCCACCGGCCACACTCAGATGCCGGTCCGCCAGCTCGGCCAGCCCGGCGCGCTGCGCCAACCCCAGTGCCGGCACCAGCCCGGCCTCCGACACGAGATTCGGATCATCGAAGCGCGCCGAGCGCACCGGATCGACGTGAGATAGTTGCACCTGCCAGATGCCCTTCGTGACGGCCAGAATCGGTTCTTCGACAGCTCTGATTCTCTTGCCGCACAAGGGCATCTCGACGTTACGGCACGCTCAACACCCGAAGATCACAGTGCATCCGGGCTTAGCGGTCGGCGAGGCAGGCCAGTACCGAGGTGCCCGGGCGGTGTCATGGCGCGCTGGTCGAGCATCACTCGGACGCCGTGTGATTCCTGCCCGTGTCAGAACGGCACAGGCAGCCCTCGCCGTCAACACCGTCACGGTCCAGCGATCCGGCGCCGCTAGTAGGACCTTCTGAATCGTTCGTGTCGAGCACTAGGAACTCGCCGCGACAACTTGCTCGCCCAAGCCACTTAACCCGTTGTAGATTTCGCGTTCGAGCCGTTTCAGCGCGCTGACGACGTTAGGGACCACGTTGAGGCTGCGACGTTTGTCGCAAGCACGCCTACTCCGAGAGCGGCTAGGGCAGGCATAGCTCGACTCGCGGATGGTCGGGCTTGATGAAGTACGCGAACGTCGACTCGCGCGAGTCGTCGAGATCGTGTGCGAGATCGACGGTCCATCCGTCGGCGATCAGAGCGTCGTACGCACCCTGCTTGCCCTCGGGCGCATAGGCAAAATGGTGGAAGACGATGCCGGCCTCGGTGAACCAGGTCGAGCCAGGCCCGCCCTATAGGAGCTCGATGGTGAGCCCGTCCTCGCCCGTCGACTTCACGACGTCCAGTCGCCACCCTGCCGGTACTCCTGCAGAGCGGAAGGTGTTGTCCCATGCCCGGATCGGTTCGCGCCAGCGCACCGCGAAGAGGTCGCCGACCTCCCGCATGGCGTGGTCGAGATCGGTCACGGCGAACCCGATGTGATGCGGCAGGCAGTCGAGCGTGGGGGGCAGCTGAAGGTTCACGGCGTTGTGCCCAACAACTCGGCGGCCTCAGGCGATCCGATTGGTCGTATGCGCCGCTCGGCGATGCACCACTGGCCGTCCACCCGCCGCAACGTCCAGCGGTTGGACGCGGCGACCTCGATGCGGAACCCGGCTTCGTCTCGGGTGATCATCACCGAGTAACCTTGCGCGACCGCGTCGTCACCGGAACCTCCATGATCAGCGGGCCGCCGGCTGTGTGGTGCTGTGAGCGATGCTCGACGCGCCGGTGGGGTAGTGCAGTGATGAAGTCGAGGAGCAATTCCTCGCGGCCCTCGAAGCGGGCGCGGCGCGAATAACCCTCCGGCGCTGCTGCCCCACTCATGGCGTGCACCGTCTCACCGAGGTCGATGGCGCCGTCGTCGGTGAACAGCTCAACCCACGCACGCGACCGCCCGAGGTTGGCGTTGAACGCGTAGTGAGTGAGCAACCCACGGATGTCGCGCTCGTCCTCGGGCCGCTGGACGCGCGCGGCTAGTTCTATGAGATCCGGAGATGGCGCTAGATTCATGCTTAATGTTAGCATAAATTGACCATATGCAGCTCGGCGCAATCTCGTTCATGACCAGCACCTCGATCCAGCCTGCCGAGGTGGCGGTGGCGCTCGAGGAACGCGGCTTCGAGTCGTTCTGGGCGGGAGACCACTCCCACATCCCGGTCGAGGCCGGCGGCACCGGCGTACCGATCGACACCCGCACGGGCTATCCCATGCCGAACCACTACTGGCAGCTCCTCGATCCGTTTCTTGTGCTAACTGCAGCAGCTCAAGCCACCACGACGATCAAGCTCGGCGCCGGGATCTGCCTGGTCAACGAGCGGCACCCGATTACGACCGCGAAGCAGGTCGCGACGCTGGACCACCTCTCCGGTGGGCGGTTCGTCTTCGGCATCGGTGGCGGCTGGAACGAGCACGAGATGCGCAACCATGGTGTCGAGATCCGCGATCGCTGGGACGCCATGCGCGAGCGAATCGAGGCGATGACCGCGATCTGGACCCAGGACGTTGCCGAGTACCACGGTGATCACGTCGAGTTCGGCCCGATGATGTCCTGGCCTAAGCCGGTACAGCGGCCCCGGCCGCCGGTTCTCATCGGCGGCAACGTCCGCAACATGGCGCGGGTACTCGATTACGCTGACGGTTGGTGCCCAGGTACGCCGCAGCTCACCGACGACGAGTTGCGCGGCCAACTTGCCGAGTTCGCCCGGCTGGCAGACGACGTTGGGCGAGGGGTGACCGTCACCGCCTTCCACGTAACGACCGGCGACGGTTTGGCGCTCGGTAGCGATGATCTTCTCAACACATGCCGCTGGGATGTCCTTGCTGACGCGGGTGTCGAACGCGTCGTGGTCGTTCTCCCGCCAGAACGCGATGCCTGTCTCGCGCTTGCAGATCATTACGCGGCCGAGTTGCTTGCCCGCGTCGGTTGATCAGGCCTGTGCGATGACCCGTTCGGCCAGCAGCCGGTCGACGTCGGCCTGTCCGATGCCCCAGTCCAGCAGAGCCGAGACCGTGTCCGAGCCGGCCGGGCGCGGCGGCACTCCCGCATTGGTCGGGGTTGCCGTGAATCGAGGCGCGGGCGCCGGCTGGGTGACTCCGTCGCGTACCAACAGCGATCCGCGCGAGGTGATCTGCGGATCGCTAGCGGCTTCGGCGAGCGTGAGCACCGGCGAGACGCAGGCATCGACCGTCGTAAAGACCTCGGCCCATTCGTCGCGCGTGCGCGTCCGGATCGCCGCCGCGAGCTTCGCGTGGATGTCTGGCCACCTCGAGCGGTTGAGCTGATCGTCGGGGTTCACGTCCACCCCGAGCGCCTCGACCAGCGCGCGGAAGAAGACAGGCTCGACTGCGCCCACCGCGACATATTCGCCGTCGGCGCACTCGTAGGTGCGGTAGTGCGGTGACCCGCCGTCCATGAAGTTGGATTCGCGCTCGTCACTCGTCGCCCCTGCACTTCGATAGCCGAGCGCGGTGGCAAGCAACGTGCTGACGCCATCGATCATCGCGACGTCGACGACCTGCCCCTCCCCGGTGCCGCGAGCGCGGACCAGAGCAGCGAGGGTGCCCGTCACCGCGAACATCCCACCGCCGCCGAAGTCGCCGACGAGGTTCAGGGGCGGCACGGGCCGTCGGCCACGTTCGCCGATCGCTGCCAGTGCTCCGGTCACCGCGATGTAGTTGATGTCGTGGCCGCCGAGCATCGCTCGCGGGCCGTCCTGTCCCCAGCCGGTGATGCGTGCGTAGACCAGCGCCGGGTTCACAGCGAGCATCGCGTCCGGGCCGATGCCGAGCCGCTCGCAGACGCCGGGCCGGTATCCCTCGACGAGCACGTCTGCATGGCGCGCAAGGTCGGCAACGAGTTGTGCCGCTCCGTCCGCTTTGAGATCCATGGCCACGGACCGCCGGCCGCGTGCTGGAACGTCGAACCGATCATCGACGAGCCGGATGCTGCGGCCGGTCGGCCGCTCCAGCCGCAGTACCTCCGCACCCATGTCCGCCAGCATCATGCACGCGAACGGCACCGGGCCGAGCCCGGCGATCTCCAGTACTCGGACATCGGCGAGCGGGCCGTGCCCGTCGCTCACTGCGCGCCGTCCTCGCCGACCACGACGACGCCCGCGGCGACGAAGCCCGCGATCTCGTCGTTGCTGAACCCGCACGACGCCAGGACGGCGGCGGTATCGGCGCCGACACCGCCGGGGTGGGGGAGCGGGGGAGCATCGTGGTCAAGCAATGGATTGGCGACCAACTCCATGCCCGGGAGATCGGCGATAGCCCGCAACCCGGTCCGGCTCATCTCGCGGTGGCGCTTGGTGGCTTCGCCGAGATCGCGGATGTACGCATTCGGGATCCCGGCTTTGTCGAGATCGCGGATCCACGTCGCCGAGGTCTCCTTCGCGAAGCGCTCGTTGAGCAAGGTGTTGAGCTGGTCCCGGTTCCGGATGCGGGCGTCCTGCGTCGCGTACTCCGGATCGTCGACGAGCTCAGGGGCGACGACCTCGGCGAACCGGCGAAACAGCGGATTGCTCGCCGCGCCGACCACGACGTCACCGTCGGATGCCGTGTAGGCCTGCAGCGGCGTGGTGGTGCCGATCGCAGAACCCATCCGGGTCGGCACCTCGCCGGTCAGTAGGTGAGCAGTGACGCGATCGCCCAGCAGACTCATCGCAATGTCGCTCATCGTCAGGGTGATCGCCGTGCGGTCGCGCGTACCGTGCAACGCGGCAACGATGCCGAATGCGCCCCAGACCCCGGTGACGTGATCGAGCAAGCTGCCCGGCAGTCGCGAAGGCGCCCGGTCCCGGTCGCCGGTCAGGCTCATCATTCCCGTCTCGGCCTGCACGAGCAGGTCGTATCCCGGCCGGGTGTTCTCAGCCGGGTAGAACGCCTCCACCGAGACATGGACGATGCGCGGGTTGACGTTGTGGCACTGCTCGGCCGATATCCCGAGCCCTTCTGACTTGCCCGGCCGCAGATTCTGCACCACTACGTCGGCGTGCTCGAGGAGCCTGGCGAGCACGGGCCGCGAGGCATCGTTTCGCAGATCCAGGCAGACGTAGGACTTGTTGCGGTTCATCGCCGCCACCATCGCGCTGACGCCATCGCTCTGCGGTGCCATGGTCCGGCTCGTCTCACCGCCCGGCGGCTCGACCTTGATCACGGTGGCACCCAGGTCGGCAAGCAAGCTGGTCGCGTGCGGGCCAGCGATGTTCATCCCGAAGTCCAGCACCGTGACGCCCGACATCGTCTGTTCCAGGCCTGCCATGTGACCAACTCCTGTCTAGATATTTATATGCATAGTAGACAGAGATCCTGGAATGTGCGACTGTGCCGCCATGGTCGCTTCGCCGCCGCCCGATGCCGGGATTCTTGTCGGGTCCTGGCCGCTCGGGATGCCATCTGCCCCGTCTTCCTTCTACGCGACTCTGCCCCGTCGTGTCGAGGAACTTGGATTCGATGCCTTGTTCACCGGCGATCACCTCTTCGCGGCCGGCCCCAGCGTCGATGCCCTCGCCATCGCCGCAGCTTTCGCCGCGCGCACCGAGATGATCATAGTGGGCACCGGTGTGCTGCAGCTCGGATTACGCGAGCCCGTCGCAGCCGCGAAGCAGATAGCGACGATCGACTGCCTTAGCGACGGCCGGTTCGTCCTGGGAGTCGGTGTCGGTGGGGAGTTCGAGGACGAATGGGCCGCGGCGGGAGTGCCACGGGAGAACCGGGGGCGGCGCCTGGACGACTACCTCGATCTCGCAGCGTCGCTCTGGACCGGCGAACGGGTCGAATACGACGGGGAGTTCGCGTCGGTGCACGGCGTAGTCGGATCGCCTCGCCCCGCACGGGGCGGTCCGCCGCCGATATGGGTCGGTGGCCGTACCGACGCTGCGCTCGCTCGGGCGGCCCGCTACGACGGTTGGCTCGCCTACGCCGCCAGCACCCGCCGGGTTCGCGAGTCGGTCGCCAAGCTTGCCGAATTGCGGGCAGAGCTGCGGGTAGATCCGCAGGTGGATGGATCGGACTTCACGACCGGCACGGTGTTGTGGACCTATGTGGCGGCCTCCGTCGAAACAGCACGGGACAGGATCGCCCAGATCCTCGGCACCCGGTATCGCCAGGACTTCGACAACTTCGTCGAAGCCTTCTGCGCCGTCGGCCCGGTGGACGAGATCGCTCGCCGAGTCGCCGAGTTCCGGGAGGCCGGCACCTCGTTGGTGCTGTGCTCGCCGCAATGCCTGGCGGATGAATTCCTTGACCAGGTCGAGCAGCTTGCCGAGGTGCCCGGCCTGCGTCGGCCCTGACCAGGCCGCGCCTAGCCGTGTTCGGCTGCTGTCGTCCGGATGCGGATTGCGCCGGAAGGGCACAACCGCTCCGCTTCGCGAGCGGCCTCGGCGGCATCGCCCTCCGGCTGCGCATCGAGTAGGACGACGGTGCCGTAATCGTCATCGGTGTCGAACACCGCGGCGGCGGCGAGGTAACACTGACCGGCACCGATGCAGATGTCGCTGTTGACCTCGACGTGCATCTGGCTCACCTTCAACGCCGTCGTGACCGTTGCGCTATTGCTGATCAATGTTAGCATAAATTGCGTGAAGGCCATCACAGTGACGGATGCACCGCTGGCGGACGAGATTGCCGCCTTCTTCAACCTCGACTACCGGCTGGTGGCCGATCCGTACCCGCTGTACAAGCGCATCCGGCAGGAAGCACCGGTGTTTCGGCACACGGACAAGGTGCTGATCTCCCGGTACGAAGATGTCCGGGAGGTGCTCTCGTCACCGCTCGTCCACCAGGGCCTGGCAGTGAAGGGCACTCGCTTCCGCACCGCCGCCGCGCAGGTCGACGACGACGACCGGCGCCGGCTCGCCGAGACGTTCGGCTTCTTCGAGAAACGGGTCGGCGGCGCCAACGGCGAACACCACCTGCGGTTGCGGCGCTTGGCCCAAAAGGCCTTCACTCCGCGCATGGTGGCCCAGATGGAGCAGCAGATCGCGGTCGTCGCCGACCGCCTCATCGCCGCGGTCCCGCGCGGCGAACCGGTCGAGTTCATCGAGGCTTACGCCTTCCAACTCCCGCTGATCGTCATCTGCGAGATGCTGGACATCTCACCCGACGACCGCGACCACCTTCGGGGCTGGGCCAACTCGCTGGGCAGGTTCGTCGGTGCCGACTGGCGTGACCCTGCGGTGATCGCAGCCGGACACGAGAGCGTCTTCAACCTCCGCGAATACCTCACGTCGGTGTTCGAGGCGCGAAAGTTCGGATCGAGTTCCGATCTGCTCGGCGCACTCATTGCCGCCGAGGCCGACGGCGACCGGTTCACCGAGGACGAGCTCGTCGCGATGATCACCCAGTTCGTCTTCGCCGGTCACGAGACCTCGACGATGTTCCTCGGCAACGCCCTGGTCTCGCTGCTCGGCGAGCATCGCGACGTCTGGGACGAACTCTGCTCCGATCCGGCCCTCGTCCCAGCGGCGGTCGAGGAGCTACTCCGCTTCGATTCGCCCACCCACAACATCGACAAGTTGGCTGCCGAAGACCTCGAGATCGGCGGCGTCGGAATTCGTGAGGGCGACACCATCAACGTCATGATCGCCTCCGCGAACTACGACGAGGGGGCCTTCGACAACCCGGAGACGCTCGACATCCACCGGGAGGCAGTACAGCACGTGACGTTCGGCCGCGGCCCGCACCACTGCCTCGGGGCGTCGCTGGCCCGGCTCGAGGCCCAGGTTTCGCTTCACATGCTCACCCAGCGCTTCCCGCAGATGAGGTTGGCGACGGACGAGATCGAGTGGCGGCTCACCCATATGAACCGCGGTCCGGAGACACTGCCGGTTGTCCTCGGTCCGGAGCGGGCGTGAGCACGGAGTTCCACTTTCTCCGCACCTCCATGGACCGTGCGGTGGCGACAGTGCTGATGGATCGCCCGCCGGTGAATGCGATCGACCAGGCGATGTATCGCGAACTGCGTGCTCTGTTCAGCGACATCGATCAACTCGGCGCCGGGATCAAGACGGTCATCCTGGCCGGGGCAGGACGACACTTCTGTGCGGGCAACGACCTCGACGAGTTCGCAACGCTGGCTCCGGAGAACTCTGACGCGCGGATGGCTGAGGTGCGTGCGGCCTTCTTCGCGATTCAGGACTGCGCAGTGCCGGTGATCGGGGCGGTCCACGGAGCGGCGCTGGGCACAGGGCTGGCCATCGCCGCATCGTGCGACTTCGTGATCGCCGCTGACGACGCGCGCTTCGGGACTCCCGAGGTCGGGGTCGGGATCATGGGCGGTGCTCGTCACCTGGCTCGTCTGGTACCCGAGCCCTGGGTCCGGCAGATGTACTTCACCGCAGAACCTATGTCCGCTGGCCAGGTGGCGGCGCTGGGCGGCGTGATCGAGGTGGTGCCCCGAGAGCGACTGCTGGTCACCGCCCGTGAGCACGCTGTGCGGATCGCCGCACACAGCGCGGTGCTGCTCCGGACCGCGAAGGAATCACTGAACGCCGTCGAGCTGATGGGCCTGCAGCCCGGCTACACGTTCGAGCAGGGCCTCACCACTCGTGTTTGTGGCGACCCTGACTCCCAGGAGGCAGTCCGTGCCACCCTGGAGCGCCGGCCACCGCGCTATCCCTCTGAGGCGCGCGCCACCAGCGGCTGAGCGACCTCGGTAAGGTACTCCGTAGCAAGCGCGTCTGCTGTTCGGTGCACCCAGTCCAGCACTCCGCCGACGTCGACGGAAGCGAATGGCCCGTCCAGGACGACGAAGTCTGCGCCCGCTCGTCGAAACGAACCAACAACATCCGAGGCATCGTCGGCCGCGACCACACCCGGGCGTGCGCCGACGGCGAGCGCCGCGCCTCCCGGCAGCGCCCGCAGCGACTCAACCAGCGCGCCGAACTCGTCCGCCGTGACGTTACTGGCATACCAAGCGTCGCCCAGAGTCGCTGCCCGGCGAAGTGCTGCCGGCGAGTGACCGCCGATAACTATGGGCAGAGCGGGGTCGCGCGGGGGCAGCGGATCGACGGCAACCGCCACCCGCGTTCCGGCGACCTCGATCTCCTCGCCGGCCCAGCAGGAGCGCATGGTGCGGATCGTGTCGTCCATCCGCCGGCCGCGGTCGCCGAATCCCTTGCCCAGCAGCCTGAACTCGTCTTCGAGCCATCCAGCCCCGACGCCGAGGACGAGACGTCCCCTGGCCAGGACGTCCAGTGAGGCTGCCTGCTTGGCGATGAGCAGGGGATCGCGCAACGGCAGCACGAGCACGCCGGTGCCGAGCTGAACCCGGCAAGTCACTGCTGCTACGTGAGCCAGCGAAAGCAGGGCCTCGACGAAGGGAGTGCCAGGATCGAATGGCGGGCTCGCCGTCTCGGTGTACGGATAGCCAGCCAGCGGAGTCCGCGGCAGGGCGATGTGGTCGCTGACCCAGACGGATCCGAAGCCGCGGGCCTCGGCAGCGACTGCAGTCGCACCAAGCACGTCCGGCCCGGCGAGCGGTCCCCAGTTGGGGATCTTGATACCGATATGCATGATCAGGACCTCGTCGTCGTCCGGAAATCTATACGCATCGTTATAACAGTCCTATTGAATTCCGATGTGATGGGGGTTACGGTTTCGCAATCGCTACCACGCAGAGGGGCAAAGCATGTATCGCTCACGTATTGCGCTAGTGGCCGCCGGGGTGCTGATCGCTGGCAGCCTCGTCGCATGCGGCAGCAGCGGAGGCGGGTCGTCCACCAAGGGCTCCGCATCAAGCGGAGGCTCGTACCGGGTCGGCTTCGACTCAGACCTCTCCGGCCCCTACGCCCTGAACGGCGTTGGGCAGAAGGACGGTTTCCAGGCCTACTTCGACTACATCAACGCACACGGCGGCATCAACGGCCACCAGGTCAACGTGACCTATCTCGATGACGCCGCCGACGTCACCCGCGGCACCGCCAACACCACCCAGCTGATGACCGCCAAGAAGGTCTCGGTGATCGGCGGCTACATCCTCAGCAACGTCTGTGGAGCTGCTGCCGTACTCGCAGCAAAGAACAAGGTGCCGATCAACTGCAGCGCCGTCTCCGACGACCTGCTGCACCCGGTTCAGCCCTACGTCTACACCGCGCGCATGTCGCAGAGCAATGAGGCGGCTCCGGAGTCGGATCTGGCCGCGCAGCTCGTCACCTCCTCAGCGCCGAAGGTTGCGATCATCATCTTCGCGTCGGCTGCCAGCGTCTCGCTGCAGAAGGGCCTGCAGAGCATCGCCAAGAACAAGGGCTGGAACGTCGTAGCCAATGAGTCGATTCCGCTCAACTCAACGGACGTCAGCTCGCAGGTTGCCAAGATCGTTGCGGCCAAGCCCGATGTCATTATGGGTTCGCTCTTCGACCCGCTGGCAGTGTCGTTCGTTCGTGGGATCCGGGCCAAGTCGCTCGACGCACCGTTCATCGATTACGACGGCGCCACGTACAAGAGCGGCCTGCTCGGCCTGAAGGACCCGAACTTCTACGTGCTCTCCTCGACCACGATGGACGGCACGGGCGATGGGGCAGGTCTGACTCAGTACCGCGCAGCGATCAAGGCAGGCGGGTTTGAGGCGAGCACGCCGTTCGTCAACACCGGATACCTGCAGGCGTTGAGCATCGGCGAAGGCCTGAAGTCCTGCGGATACCCGTGCAGTGGAGCTCAGCTGCAGGCTGCGCTGGACAAGCAGAGTGTTGACACCGGAGGCTTCGCGTCCGGCACACTCGGCTACACGCCCGACCGCCACGAGGGCCTCCAGGCAGTAAGCCTGTACGTCTGGGACCCCGCCACAAGCGGCGTCAAGGTCGCATTGAAGGATGCAGCCGGCGGCAACGGCAGCAGCTGACGCCCTAATCAGGCGCACGTGTTCGCTCCTGCGGTCCTGGTTGCGCAACGACCAGGACCGCAGCCGACCTTTGGAGGATCATGAGCGACGAACTTGCGGCGGCTCTCGTTGGTGCCCTCGTACTCGGGAGCTTGTACACCGTTGTCGGGGTGGGCTTCGTGATTCTGTACAAAGCGACACACGTCCTGAACTTCGCCCAAGGCAGCCTCATGCTGCTGGGAGGCTTCGTCTTCTTCACGTTCAACCAGGACTGGGGCATGGCCTGGCCGCTGGCCATGGTGCTGAGTCTGGGTGCGATGGCCGTGATCGGCGCGTCCCTGTATCTGCTGTTCTTCCGCAGGTTGGTGGGCGAGGCCGAGTTCACCCTGGTGATCGCCACGCTCGGGCTCAGCGTTCTGCTGCTGACGGTGTGCATGCTGATCTGGGGTCCGGCCACCCGCACCATGCCGGAGCAGCTCTCGCGGAGCACGCTCTTCTCGATCGGCAATCTCGAGTTCTCCAGCATCGACGTCTTCTCCATTGCGCTCGCGGTGGTCGTCGTCCTCGGCCTGGACATCGCGCTCCGGCACACCCGCATGGGCATCCGGATGCGCGCGGTTGCCGATCATCCGCTGCTTGCCTCCCAGCTGAAGGTCAACGTCAACGCGATGTCCGCGGTTGCCTGGGGTATCGCTTCCTTCTGCGCCGGAGTAGCAGGCATTGCCTACGCCATGAGGCTGTCGATTGACCCATCCGGCATGACCGCGCTCGGCCTTCTCGCTTTCCCGGCCATCCTGCTCGGCGGCCTCGACTCGGTGCGCGGTGTGATGGCCGGCGGGTTCGTGCTCGCTATCGCGCAGAGCAGCGCATCGTTCTACTTCGGCGGCGAGTGGACCAATGTCACCGCCTACGCGGTACTGCTTGCCGTGCTGCTGGTACGGCCTCGCGGATTCTTCGGCACGCCTGCGGCGGTGCGACTGTGAGCTCACTTCAGATCCCAGCGCGAGACTTGCCTGACGTGACGACGCCGACCGCAGCGACGCCGGACGTTCCCGCCACCACTTCCGGCAAGTCAGGCCGGCTGGACCCCTATCGGGACCGGCACTGGTTCCGCGCGACGTCGACCGTCGGCCCGTGGATCGTCGGTGCTCTGGCGCTGATTGCCTGGACGAACAGCTCCAGCGATTACGTCCTGCTCATCACCAGCACGGTCATCATCTACTCGATCAGCGCCATCGGGCTCAACGTCTTGATGGGCCAGGCCGGTCTCGTGTCTATCGGCAACGGTGCGCTGATGGCGATCGGTGCCTACACGACGGCGATCCTCGGCCACCACGGCACGTGGGGCGACTTTCCGATCACGCTCATCGTCAGCGCCGTCATCGGTGGTGTGATCGGGCTGCTGATCGCGTTGCCGGCGCTACGCCTCAAGGGCATCTACCTCGCGCTCGCCACGCTGGCCCTGCAGTTCTTCGTCGTCTTCGCGGGGGACCGCTACCAGGCCCACACCGGCGCGGTATCCGGCGTGACGGTTCGGACCCTGACCATTGGCGGCCGTGACTTCTCGAACAGTCGCGACTTCGTGCTGGTGTGCGGCGTCATCCTCGGCCTAGTGATCATGGCCGTGCGCGCGATGTCCAAGCATGCGCCGGGGCGGATGTGGAACGCACTGCGCGAGTCCGAGCTGGCAGCGACGGCGATTGGCGTCAACGCGGCCCGCTGGAAGCTCGCAGCGTTCGTCGTCAGCTCCTCGATCATCGCAGTCTCCGGCAGCCTCTTCGGTTACGCCAACAGCGTGGTCTCGTCCGACTCGTTCACCCTTGAGTTCGCAGTCACCTTCATCGCGATCCTGATTCTTGGCGGGATGGGGAGGATCTCTGGCGCCATCGTCGGGTCAATCGTCGTGGTGTCGCTGCCGTATCTGCTGACCAACCTCACGCAGAACCTTCCGCAGGACTCGACGTTCGGGACGTGGCTGTCGTCCAACATCTTCTACATCAACAACGGGCTCTACGGCATTCTTGTGCTGGTCGTCCTGCTGTACCTGCCGGAGGGCATCGTGCCGGCGCTCGGGCGGATCGGCCGATGGGGTCTGCGCCTGCTGACAGCAGGCCGACCGGGTATGCCACGACGTGTCAAGGCCGAGCGCACCGAGCTGACCGACGGCGACCGCACAGCAATGCTCAGCGTCCGAAACCTGACGGTCACGTATCAGACCGGCGCGCGTGCGGTTGCCGATGTCAACCTGCGCATCCAGCCGCACACCGTCGTCGCGCTACTGGGTCGCAACGGGGCAGGGAAGACCAGCACGCTGCGGGCGATCAGCGGATTCCTCGCCGCGGAGCAGGTGAAGCTGTCCGGCGCGGTGTTGCTGGAGGGCCGGGACGTGCTCGGCTCGGCTCCGATGAAGACTGCCGCTCGTGGCGTCGTTCTGGTCGCTGAACGGGACAAGATCTTCCCCTCGCTGACCGTTGCCGAACACCTCAAATTGGTGTCGCACGACTACGCGCAGGTCATCGAACGGCCGTACTTCCATCGGCTCAAGGAGAGACTCGATCAGCCCGCCGGCTTGCTGAGCGGTGGTGAGCGTCAGCTTCTGGCCCTGGCTACCGCATCGCTGCTGGAGCCGAAGTTGTTGATGGTGGACGAGTTCACCCTCGGCCTGGCTCCGGTCATGATCCTCGAGGTGGCACGGGTCATCCGCGGCCTCCGCATGGACGGCATGACTGTGCTGTTGGTCGAGCAGAACGCTGCTGCTGCTCTCGACCTCGCCGATCGTCTGTACCTGATGGATGGCGGTCAGCTCGTCGCCGAGGGAAGTCCGGAAGAGATGAAGGACCGCATCATGATTGCTCCGACGGTGACAACGTGACGACCAACGACGCCGGCGCTGCACTACAGGTGAACAACGCCATTCTCCGGTTCGGCGGCATCAGCGCGCTCAACGACGTCTCGTTCGCGGTCGAGCCGGGGGAGACGTTCGGCATCATCGGCCCGAACGGTGCGGGCAAGACTGCGTTGCTCAACTGCGTCTCCGGGGTCTACCGCCTGACCTCCGGTTCGGTCGAGTTCTTCGGTGAGACCATCACCGGCATCGCGCCACATCGGATCTCCGCGCTCGGCCTGGGCCGTACGTTTCAGAACATGGAGCATTTCCGCCGGTTCCGCGTGCTCGAGTACGTCATGCTCGGCCGGATGCACAAGGCCCGGTCCTCGGTCGTGCTGTCAACCTTCGCGTGGCCGTTCATGGAGCACGCCGAGCGCCGCGAGCGCGCGGCGGCCATGGAGTTGCTGGACCGTCTCAAGATCGCTCACCTGGCTCGGGCCGAACTCGCCGACCTGCCGTATGGCGTGCAGAAGCGCGTCGACATCGCCCGGGCGCTCTTTGGCGAGCCGAGGTTGCTCCTGCTCGACGAGCCGACCTCCGGCACGATCACCAGCGAGCGTTCGGAGGTGTCGGAGGCGATCGAGATCGTCACCGACTTCGGGGTGCCGACCGTTCTGGTCGACCATGACGTCGACTTCGTGACGCGGCACTGCACACGAGTGCTCGTGCTGAGCTACGGCAAGCAGGTCGGCGTCGGTCCGACCCGGGACATGCTGGCGCGGCCCGAGGTGATCGAGACGTTTCTCGGGACCCCTGCCGGAGCCGCGTAGCCTCGCCCTCGCTACGCGGAGGAGACCCGCTTGCCGAAGGCCTCGCGGGTCCACCAGCGGTCGGTCAACGGCTCGCCGTGTGACCATTCGTAGATGCACGCCCGATGCTGGATACGCCATACGCCGTCGCGGCGCTCGAATTCGTCGAGGTAGCGGCCGGCGTTCAGGTAGTCGCGGGCGGCCTCGCCGTGCCCCTCGGTGATCGCGCAGAGGAAATAGCACTGCGCCGCCGCGCGATCACCGTCCACCTGGAGCTCGATGTTGCCGATCTGGTGAAAGTTGATCGCAATGTCTGAACCGCCTACGAACACCGGCGACGTGGTTGCCAAGTACTCGCGGATCGGTCCGTCGAAGCCTTCGTGGTCCTCTGTCGCGTCGTCGTGATAACAGGACAGCGCCTCGGCGAGGTCGCGCTGATCGGTCGCCCGGGCTCGGCGGTGCAGGACGGCCGTGATCGCCCGTTCGTCCATCAGCAGTTGGACCTGCGCCTGAAGCTGAGCCGCGAGATCGTCGGTCATCGAATTCTCCTAGGAATGAGCGCTAACCATTGTGCCACGAGTCGCTAGTAACTATTATCATGGAATACGAGGCTAATGGAGGGCCCATGGTCGCAGTACTTTCGCCGCAGCCCGCGAAGCGGGCTCTCAGCAAGCCGATGTGCCCCCCGGTGGGCGCCCTACGCGGTAAGCGGGTCGGCCTGCGCCGGGACAAGTTCTGGCTCTCCTGGGACTGGATCACCGACGAGTGGGCGCAGCTTCTCGAGAAGGACGGTGCAGACGTCGTCATCTGGCGCGCGCCGGTCGGCAAGGGTGACAAGGAAATGACCGAAGGCGGCGAAGAGTACGCAGACTTCATCAACAGCATCGATGTCGCCGTCAGCGGCCTCGGAAACTGTGGTTCGTGCACTCTCTGGGCCATTCACGACGCCGTCGGCGCGCTTGATCACGGGGTGCCCACCGCTGCCGTCTCGACCGAGCACTTCGAGGGCCTGGCGCGAACGCTTGCCGCGCAGCGCGGACACGACAGTCTTCGGCTGAAGATCATGCCGTATCCGCTCGAAGGCCTCCCCGAGAACGAGGTCCGCGAGATTGCGCGCGAGCACTACGAAGGTCTCGTCGCGGTACTGGGGGCGTCACGATGACTGCCACTCTGACCAGCGAGCGGGTCGAACTCTCCGGCGACATCGCGACCTTCTCCCAAGAAGCGCTCGAACGCGGCTGGTCTGACGGCCTCCCGGTCATCCCTCCGACCGAGGAGCGCGTCCTGGAGTTCGTCGCGGCCAGCAACCTACCCGCCGACTACGTCCTCGGCCGGCTCTTCCCCTCCGGCGTGGACTGCACTATCGAACAACTGGCGGTGAACGCCGTCATGGCCGGGGCGCCAGCCAACGCCATGCCCTTGATGGCGGCCGGCGTCGCTGCGATGACGGACCCGGCCTTTGACCTCGCCGGGATCAATGCGACGACGGCGTCGGTGGTTCCGGCGTTCGTCGTCAGCGGCGAGGTTCGCGACACGGTCGCTCTGCCATTCAAGCACGGTGCATTCGGCGGCGCCGCAGGACCAGCGCCCGCGATCGGGCGCGCGCTGCGTCTGCTCGTCCGTAACGTTGCCGGTCAGGTGGTCGGCGTCACCTCGGAGTCCGTGTTCGGCCAGCCGGGCCGCGTCACTGGCATCGTCACGTCGGAATGGATCGAGGAGTCGCCGTGGCCATCGATCGGCGAACGACGTGGTGTGCACGGTGATTCGATCACCGTCTACGGCGTGCTGGGCACGGCGAACATCCTGAACTCTTACGGCAGTTGTGGCTCGGAGATCCTTGAGGTCGTGGGCCGCTCGCTGGCGTACATGGGCAACAACAACATGGACCACTCGGCGCAGTTCGCGCACCAACTCGTGGCGCTCAACCCGGTCTGGGCGCGCATCGTTGCGCGCGAGTTCCCGGAGATCGAGGACGTCCAGCAGAAGCTGTACGAACACTCCGCGGTTTCGATCGACTTGTTCCCGAAGTCGCTGCACCGCCCGCTGGAAGAGGCCAACGACATTCGTTCGGACGGCAAGGTCTACCTGATGGACACCCCCGACGATGTCTCGGTCATCGTCAACGGCGGCAAGGGCTCTCTGCACGGGACGATGCTTCCGGCGATGTCGAACATGCTGCCCGTGACGCGCTCTCTCGATCCGTCGACGTGGCAGCCAACTGCGAATGAGGCGTGATGAACGCACCTGCTGAGAGCCTGGCCGCGGGAATCGAAGAAGTTCAGCTGGTCGTGTCCGCCGACGGCGCACGCCTCGATCTCATCGACGCAGACGAATCCAACCTGGTACATCTCAAGCTGTCCCTCGAGGACGTTTCGTGCGCCGACTGCGTGCTGCCGCACGACCGGCTCGTCGATGTCATCGAGGCCTCTCTTCGGCGCCATACCGGTGACAACTCGCTTTGCGTCGAGATCGACGATCCGCGGGAGGACTGAACGTTCTTCGGTGAGTCACGTGGTGGTGGCCGCTGACTCGGCGGTCGGGGCGGCCTGCGTAGCCCATTTCCTCTCCGAGGGAGCCGCCGTCACAGCGCTCGCTTCGTCCAGCGATCATCCTGGGCCGGAACGTCGCCAGGCCGTGGAACTCGTCGCGGCGTCCGGCGGCGCCGCGGAGTTGTACGACGTCGACTTCGGCGACGTCGATGCACTTCGCGCCATCGCGCGGGAGCTCGGGCCGATCCGGGCACTGGTGAACGCCCACTTCGCCCTCCACGTGGCCGGGGTGCGTGAGACCCCGATGACGGTGTGGAGTGAGGCGATCAGAACGAACCTGCTCGATCCAGTTGCGAGTACCCAGGCATTCGTGCCGAACCTCGAACAGGGCCGACCGTCGTCGATCGGCCACGTCGGCTCCGTCGACGGTCTGCTCGGGAACCCACTCGTCGCGGCCTACCCCACGACCAAGGGGTGCGCTTGTGCCGTTGACACAGTGTCGGCCGGCGAACTCGCCCCCGCTCGGCATCCGAGTCAACTGCGCGGCGCGCGCTGGAGTTGTCGGGAACATGGTGGGCGGACCGACTGAGCTGACCGTGGCTGCGGCCACCGCGCTGGGGCGTCGCGCCGACCCGCGCGAGCTCGCCGCCGTCATCGGCTTTCTCTCGCCTCCGGCTGCTCTATCTGACCGGTGCCGTCATCCCCGTCGATGGAGGACTCTCCGCAATCACGCCGGGGACTCTCCCCGGCTGACTGCGTTGGTCAGCGTGCCTTGGCGAGGACACTCAGGGCCTTGTCGTAGTCGTGCACCAGGATCGTCTCCCCCGACGGGCTGAGCGCGGCCGGCTTCCCCTCGGCCAGCACCGCCTCGTACAGCTCGACGACCTCCCGTGCCTCGGCGATGTCTCGCTCTGACGGTGTCAGCACCTCGTGGATGAGCGACACGTGCGGCGGGTAGAAGCACGACAGCGCCGTAAAACCCTTGCGGGCAATGTCCTCGGCACGTCGGCGAACCTCGTCGAAGTTGCGGTAGTCCGGGGCGTAGACGATGTCGCTGCAGGCGATGCCCGCAGCGGTCGCGGCAACCACGACCTGCGACTTGATCGGCTCGAAGACCCGGTTGAGCATGCCGTCAGGTTCGTACAGCGGGCAGCCTATGTCGACGCTCAGGTCGCCCGCGCCGAACATGAGCAGCACCACCTGCGGGTGCTTGGAGATCTCGCGCAGGTCCATCAGCGTGCCGGCCGCCTCGACGATCGCGAAGATGTCCGGGGTCGCGCCGTGCGAGGCGAGCAGCTCCGTCACCTCCAGCAGCTCCTCGTATGAGCCGATCTTCGGGTACGCCATGCAGGTGACGCCCGCCTCGGCGAAGGCAATCACGTCCTCGCGTCCCCACGGTGTCGAGAGGTGGTTGGGGCGAGCCAGCACGGGGCGGCCGTCGAAGAACGACGTGTCCTTCAGGTTCTGCACCGCCCGTTCGCGTGCCTCTTCCTTGCGGTGCGCTGCAACCGAGTCCTCCAGATCCAGGAAGAACATGTCCGCCGGGATGTCAGGGATCTTGGCCCACTTGTAGTCGTCCAGGATCGGCGTCTCGAAGATGCTTCGCAGCGCGCGGTACTTGGCGTTGCGCTCGGAGACCTCGCGGTGCACTCCTCGGTTGATCAGCGTCGGCGGTTGGTCTGTCGCCATCAGATGATCCCTTCTGTGCGCAGGGTGGCCAGCTTCTCCGCCGGGATGCCGAGCCAGTCGCGGTAGACGAGCTCGTTGTCCTGGCCGAGCTTGGCTCCGACCCGCCAGACCTGCCCCGGACGCTGGTGCAGCATCGGGACTACACCCTGCATCCGCACCGATCCGAAGTCCTCGTCGGCGATCGAGATGATGTCGCCCCGCTCGGCGTAGGTACGGTCGTTGACGATGTCCTCGGCGCTGTAGATGCGAGAGGCGACCACCTCGAGGGCCGCCATCGCCTGCAGGCAATCGGTCGCGGTGCGCTCTCGGATCCACGCACTGAGCAAGACGTCCAGACGATCCCGGCGCTCGAACTGCTGTGCTGCGGTCTGGTAGTCACTAAGCGGCTCGCCCAGCAGCTCAGCGATGTTGCGCACGGAGCGCAGCGTGGCCGAGGTGACGGTAATCCAAACGTCGTCGCTGGTCGCGTACGTGTTCACCACCGCGCCTGGCGCTACTGCGAGCTGGTTCCCGGCCCGTGCGGGGGAGACCCCGAACTGATCGTAGAAGATGACCTGCCACTCGATCAGGCGGAAGAGCGTCTCGAACAGCGCGATGTCGATCCACTCGCCATCGAAGTCAGGATCGTTGCGCCGGACCAGCGCGGCCGCAACGGCGAAGGCGCCCATGAGTGCTGTCGTGGTGTCTGCATGCGAGAAACCAGTGTGGACCGGCGGCCCGTCCGGGAAGCCGGTGACGTGCACAACGCCGCTGCGCGCCTCGCCGACCTTGCCGAAGCCCGGGTCGTTGTAGTTCGAGGCGGTGGCGCCGTTTCCGGTGATCTGCAGCATCACCGCGCGCGGGTTGACCTGGTGAACCGCCGCCCAGTCGAGCTGCCACTTGTGCAGAGTGTCGACGCGGAAGTTGGTGATGACCACATCGGCCCAGCGGACCAACTGGTGCGCGATCTCCTGGCCCTCTTCGGTGCGCAGATCCAGGGTGACGCTGCGCTTGTTGCGGCCCGACACCTTCCACCAGAGGTGGATGCCGTCCTTCTGAGGTCCCTGGTCGCGGCCCGGGTCGCCGTGCCGAGGATCCTCGACGTGCACGACGTCCGCACCGAGGTCGGCCATCAGCGTTCCGGCAAGGGGACCGGCAATGACGTGCGCGAACTCCACGATCTTGACGCCGGCGAGGGCGGGAAGCGGCTTCATGCTCGACTCGCTGTCTGTTCGACGGACTTTCTTGTTCGGAGTCTACGTTATTTATGCGAATGATAGTCAAGATGCGGCGAGAAACTTCAGCGCATGATCTATACGATTCATGCATATAGAAGTTAGGATCAGAGCGTGGGATCACTGGACGGCAGGGTCGCCCTGGTCACGGGAGCGGCATCGGGAGTCGGCAAGGCCGTTGCACTGCGCTACGTGCGAGCCGGTGCCGCTGTCGTCGGACTCGACGTGAGCGTCGACGGCTTGGCGGTGACTGCAGAGGAGGCCGGGGATCGGTTCCTGCCGGTCCGCGGCGACGTCCGGGTCTCTGAGGACCTGACGGGCGCATCCGAGCGAGCCGCCGCGGAGTTCGGCGGGCTCGACATAGTGGCTGCGATCGCGGGCATCACCCGCACCGCCCAGATCTGCGACATGACCGACGAGGATCGCGACGCCGTCTTCGGCGTGAACCTCATCGGAGTGTGGAACTCGATCCGGTCCGGGTTGCCTTACCTTCGCAAGCGTGGTGCCGGCGGACGCATCCTGGTGTGTGGCTCGATCGAGTCGGTGCTCGGTGGCGCCGGGCTGGCGGCCTACGTCGCGTCCAAGCACGCTCTGCTCGGACTGGTGAAGTCGGTCGCCCTCGAACTAGCCACCACGGGGATCACGGCAAACGTCATCTCGCCGGCGGGCGTCGACACTGACCTCCTCCGTACCGTCGTCCCTCCGGAGGCCATCGAACACATCGCGCGCTCCACCCCGGTAGGACGCCTCAGCTCGCCCAACGAGATCGCAGCGTTCTTCGAGTTCATGGCAGGACCGGAGAGCGGCTACATGACCGGCGGCAACATCTTGATCGACGGCGGCGTGGCCCTGCTGAACAGCCACACGACGGGTCAGAGCTGGGAAGAGGCGTAGCCGCCGCAGCCAACCCACACGATGCGGACGTAGTAGGGGCGGCCCCGACTCGGGTGCGCCCTTCCTACGTCGGTGGGACAGTCAGGCTGTCGGAGACGGCACCGGCAGCTTGATCTTGTAGAGCTCGACCGCGTTGTCCTGCAGCACGCGGGTGATCGTCTCAGCATCGAGCCCGGAGAGGACCCGGACGAAGTGTTCCTTCGGGTTCGGGTACAGGCAGGTGGGGTGCGGGATGTCCGTCTCCACGAGAACGTTGCGCGCTCCGACGACATCGATCATGCGCTCAGGAGCGCTCGTCTCGAACCAGAACATGACGTAGATGTGCTCGCGGAAGTACTCCGATGGGCGCTTCTTCGCCATCCCTAGCTCTTCCGGGTCGGTGATCATCTCGTCGTACTGGAACTCGAGTGCTTCCAGCATGAACGGGATCCAGCCGATGCCGCTCTCGGCCGAGACGACCTTCAGCCTGGGGAAGCGGTCGAACAGGTCGCTCATGCAGAGGTTGACGATGATGCGCAGGTTGCTCATGTACATCTGTGTCGAGAACGCGGCTAGGCGACGCTGGTGGCCGAACTGGCCCCAGGTCGGGCTCACCGCCGAACCGGAGAGCCGCTGCGTCGAACGCGGCTGGTTGCGCGCGTTGCGGATCGCCTCGATCTCCTCCTTGCGGGACCCGGCGCCGATGTGGAAGTTTGCGACGAGCTCGCGGTCGTTGAGCAACTGCCACATCGGGGTCCAGTAGTCCTCCCACAGTTCCGGGAGACCGATCATCTCGGGCTTGTCGGACATGGTGAATCCGGTCATGCCCTTCTCAGAGAGTCGAGTGATCTCAGCGACCGTGAGGTCGATGTCCCAGACCGGGAGCATGCCCTGCGGCAGCAGGCGTCCATTCGACTCGGTTTGGACGTCGATGAGGAAGTCGTTGTAGAGCTGCAGCACCACGGTGCGCAGCTCGATGTCCTCGATCGCGAAGATGTGGTTTGACGCGAACCCGATGCCGTTGGGGTACAGGACCTGCGCCCAGATACCCTCCTCGTCCAGCAGCGCTAGGCGCTCTTTGACGGCAAAGGCCGACTTGTCGATCAGTTCGTAGGGCTGGACGACGTGGGTACCGACGACCTTGCGGGCGTGCCCATCCGGACCAATCTGGATCGTGTTGCCGCCGATGCTGGCCCACAGCTCACCCTCGATGTACCACGCTGAAATGCCGTCGACTGTGCGAAGGATCGGCATCCGATTGACGAGGTGATCGGGTGCGCGCGAGGTCCACAGCTCGGCGGGTTCGGTGAAGTGAGCGTCGCAATCGATGATCAGAACGCGATCGAGTGCGTCGTTGGTCAGGGTCATCCAGGCCTCCTAGCGATACGCATTGTGCTTATTCAAGCGGATTATGCGCATGAATACAAGAAGGAAGGCCTAAGAGTTCCAACTAACTCCAGTCGACAACATCGTCCATCCGTGCCGGATAGCGCACCTCGCAGTACTCGCGGTAGTGCTGCATGTGCTCGCGCATCAGCCGTTCGGCACGCTTCGCCTCGTGCTTTTCGATGGCCCGAGTGATCTGCTCGTGCTGCTCGAAGACGAGCGGACGGTCCTCCGCCGCGAACAGCACGCTGGTCACCCGGACCGACCAGATGCTCTGGATTGAGTTGGCGGCCAGCGCAAGCACAGGATTACCTGATGCCGAGCAGACGGTGGCATGGAAACCGGACGTGACTGAGGCGTAGCCCGAGTCGTCCGGTAGCGGGTTCTGGCTCGCCTCCATGGCGGCGCGTACTAGCTTGCCGGCCACGTCACCTGGCTGCTCGGCTGCCCTGCGGGCCAGCATCGACTCGTACTCCAAACGTGCTTCGAGCAGTTCACGGTAGGTCGCCCCGATGGACTGCAGGTGCAGTGTCGACATCTGGCCGAAGTTGGCCGGGTCATGCCCGGCGACGATCGGCCCGCCGCCCGGGCCGGTCTTGATCGTGACCAAGCCGTTGACCTCGAGGATGCGCAGTGCCTCCCGAAGCGACCCGCGACCGATGTCGAAGCGCTCCAACATGGCGCTCTCCGACGGCAACATCGAGCCAGGCTCAAGCCCTTGCCGCTTGATGTCGCGGAGGATCTGCCGGGCGACGGTCTCCGCGATCTTCTCGGTACGACGGCCGCCGAGTTGGCGTCGGTTCTTCACTGCGGGCTGTGCCATGGTCTCTCCTCGTAGGCCGTACGTAGTTACTGCGATTGGTGAACAGGGACCCTACCTGTCGGCGATGAAATGCGCGGCAAGGTTGACCTACCGGATTAGACCGTATAGTAATCAGGAATCCTTTAGGTTGGGGGAGGCGCGATGCCGCAGCAGTCTGTGCCAGACGACTCATGGTTCGACGGCAAGGTCGCCATCGTCACTGGCGCGTCGCGGGGGATCGGCCGGGCAATTGCCGACCGCATTGCCGAGCGTGGCTGTGCGGTCCTGCTGAACGGCCGTGATCCGGAGACGCTGGATCTGGCGGTCACCGAACTCGGCGAGCGGGTGGCCGGGCTGCGCGGCAGCATCAACGATCCGGAGCTGCCGCAGCGACTGGTGGACGCTGCGATCGAGCACTTCGGCCGGGTCGACTTCATCGTGAACAACGCGGCTGCCACCGCTTGGTACGGCCCGCTGCTCGACGTCGACCGGGACGCCTTCGTCAAGACGCTGGTCGCTAACACGTGGCCGGCACTGGCTCTGGTGCAGAGCGCGGTTCGGGCGGGCATGGGTGTCGGGGCTGCCGTTGTCAACATCTCGACCACCGGCGCGCAGCGAGTGCACTCGACGACCGGGCCGTACACGGCGAGCAAGGCTGCGCTGGAGAACCTCACAGCCACGCTGGCCCGGGAGCTCGGGCCGCGCGGCATCACGGTCAACGCCGTCGCACCGGGCTTGGTGCAGACGGAACTGGCTCGAGTGCTCTGGGAAGGCGATCGCCAGGAGCCGGAAATCAAGCTGGTGCCGATGCAGCGGCTTGGCCAGCCGGCAGACATTGCAGCAGCGGTTGAGTTCCTGCTCGGCCCGGGCGCGCGCTGGCTGAACGGCTCGGTTATCCGCGTCGACGGCGGGCGTTTCCACGTTGGCGGAGAATCGGCCGACTTGATCGGTGTCTATTCGTGAGCGGGCTGCAGGCGGCGGTGGAGGCGGCGCTCAAGCCGCGCTGGCCCGACGTGTCGGTCCGCTCGCTCGCTCCGCTGGAAGGTGGACGCTCCGGCGTCACGTTGCTGGCGGAGTTGACGGGCGCGTCCGAGAGCTCGGTCGTGATCAAGGCCGCGCCGGAGGGGCGGGCACCCGTCGGTCGGCACGACGTGCTTCGTCAGGCTCGGGCTCTCGACGCCGTCGCGGGAATCGACGGGGTCGTGGTGCCGACCGTGCTCGCCACCGGCGCCGCGCCGACGGATTTCGTGGTGATGACCCGCGCGAGCGGCGAGGCCGTCGAGCCGGTGCTCGATGCCGCGGAGGTTCAACTCCCCGCGCAGCTCGTCACGGCCCGTGCCACCGCCGCAGCTCGCATGCTCGCCGCTCTGCACTATGCGGCAGTGCCGGACCAGGGAGACGGCAGCGCGGAGCCGGTTGCCGATCTGTCCTCAGAAGTGCGGCGCTGGCTGGCCACCGCCGAGGCAGCTGATCCGGAGATCCTCGTCGGCGGTGTCCACCTCGCTCGACTCCTTGAGAAGGCACTGCCGAACGACGGTGTCCCTCCCGTTCTGGTGCACGGCGACTACCGGCTCGGCAATGTCGTCTTCAACCGGGAACGGGCAACGGGCCTGATCGACTGGGAGATCTGGGGTCGCACGCATCCCGGCGTCGACCTGGGCTGGTTCCTGGTCTTCTGCGACGCGAGCCTCTTCCCCGGGATCGGCGCTCCGGTGGAGGGCCTGCCGACCGCAGACGAGCTGCTGGAGCTGTACTGGGGCGCAGGTGGCAGTCGATTCGAGGACGTGGCGTGGTTCGAGGCGTTCGGCCGCTTCAAGATGGCGGCGATCATGGCGCACAACCTGCGCCGGCATCGCGAAGGACGGCACGTCGACCCGTTCCAGGAAAAGTTGCCGCCGACGATCCGGCAGCTCGTCCAAACCGGCATCGCCAAACTGGAGGCATGACATGACCCACCCACCGTTCTCGCGCGGGGCATTCGCCGTCTGCTTGGCGCCGGTCGGGGACGGCGGATCGGAGGTCATGCGACGGCTCGAGGACGAGGCGAGGCGGGCCGAGGCTGCGGGCTTCGACGGTGTCACGCTCAGCGAACATCACGCCGGCTTCGCGAGGTACCTGCCGACGCCGCTCGTCGTCACCGCGCACTTGCTGGCGGTGCTGGAGTCCGCGTGGGCGGTGGCGTGCCCGACGCTCCTGCCGCTGCGCCGCCCGGTCGTGGTGGCAGAGGACCTGGCCTGGCTCAATGCCGCCTATCCGGGACGGGTCGGGGCTGGCTTCGCTGCGGGATACCAGCGGCAGGACTTCGACGTCGTCGGCGCGGACTTCGACACTCGCAGGCCCACGTTCTGGAGCGCGCTCAGGGACCTGGTGAAGGCGCTCGGCATGGCTGAGGACGTCTCGCCGATCAAGGCTGACCCGGCTATTGCAGACCTCGGCGTAGCGGGATTGCCGTTGCTCGCCGGCGTGAGCGGACCGCGTGGCGTCGAGCGCGCAGCCAAGCTTTGTGTTGGTGTGCTTCTGACGAGCCTGCGTGCACCGATCGAGGCGGCGGAGCTCGCCACCGCCTACCGCGAGGCCGGCGGCCAGCAACCGGTGGTGCTGATCCGCCGCGTCTACGTCGGATCAGACCCAGTTGGCTTCGGCGCGAGCGAATCCTCGTGGAACAGCCGCGCCGAGGGTGCGAGTTGGCTCTCCGCGGCCGACGGAGCACTGCTCAGTGGGTCGCCCGACGTGATCGCGGCGGGGCTCATCGAAGCCGCGCAGGTCTCCGGCTGCGATGCCCTGCATCTGCACCTCGATGCCTACCACGGTCGTGACTCAGAGATCCCAGACCAACTCGCGATGCTGGGCCGTGAGGTTCTTCCGGTCGTTCGAGGTGCGCTGGGATGGACGCAGTGACCGGTCGCCGTGGCCCGTTGACCGGCATCAAGATCGTCGAGTTCGCCCACCTGCTTGCCGGGCCGATGGCGGGCACGCTGCTGGCCGATCTCGGTGCCGAGGTCGTCCATATCGAGGACCCGCTGCACGGTGACGCTGCCCGTCGGCACGGTCCGGACAAGGACGGCACCAAGCTGTGGTGGAAGGTCAGTGGCCGCAACAAGCGGTCCGTGACGGTGGACCTGAGGTCAGAAGAGGGTCGACGGATCGCCGCGGAGCTCGTCGCCTGGGCGGACGTCGTCGTGACGAACATGCGCGCCACCACGCTGCGCACCTGGCGGCTGGACTGGGAGAGCCTGCACGCGCTGCACCCACAATTGATCATGCTGCACGTCAGTGGGAACGGCATTGTCACCTCGCGGGCTAACGAACCGGGCTTCGGCAAGGTAGGGGAGGCGCGCAGCGGCGTCGTCGCCCTCACCGGCTTTGCCGACGGCCCGCCGGTGCATGCCGGCTTCAGCCATGCCGACACGCTCACTGGCTTGATGGGGGCATACTCCATCTGCGCGGCCTTGGTGGGGCGGATGTCGCCAGGCTTTCGTGGCGAGTTCATCGATCTCTCGCTGGACGAGACGCTCTTCCGGCTCATCGACTGGCAGGTGATCGTCGCCGACCAGCTGGGCTACTCGCCAGGGCGATCCGGTAACCAGCTGGCCATCGCCAAGGGCGTCCTCGTCAACACCTACGCCACCGCCGACGGGCGCTGGCTGACGGTCACGTCCGGCACTCTGCGTTCGGTGATCAACGTCGCCAACCTGCTAGGAGAGGACCCGGACGACTACGCGACCCCCGCGCAGCAAGCTGAGCGCGTGCCCAAGCTGGACGCGCTCCTCTCCCAGTGGATCGGCGAGCGCACTCTGGTCGATGCCCTCAAGGCCATGCAGGAGTGCGAAGTCGTGGCCGCAGCGGTGCTGACCGGTACCGACATCCTCGACGATCCGATGTATCTCGAACGCGGCAATGTCGTCGAGGTCGACGACACGGATCTCGGCCCGGTACGCATGCAGGGCGTCATACCTCGGCTTACCGAGCAACCGGGCACAGTGTGGCGTCCTGGTGCCGCGCTCGGCGCAGATACCGACCTGGTGCTTGGCGCTTACCTCGGTCACTCAGCGGACGAGATCGGGGAATGGCGCGCGGCGGGGGTCATCTGACCCTCAATGCCGCGGCGGCATGGGCACCGCGGCACTCAGGCCTCCGTCGACGACGATTTCGGTGCCGGTGACGTAGGAGCTGCCATCGCCGAGCAGGAACGAGATCGCAGCGCATACCTCGTCCGGTGTCGCCTTTCGACCGAGCGGAAAGCCCCGTACGAACGCCGTCCGTTCAGGATCGTCGTCGTCTGTCGACATGCCAGTCGCGACGATGCCCGGCAGGACCGCGTTGACGCGAATGCCGTGTGGGCCAAGCGAGATTGCTGCGACCTTCGTCATGCCTCGGATGGCCCACTTGGTCGCGCAGTACGCGAGCAGATCACCGGCACCTCCGAGTGCGGCAACCGACGAGATGTTGACGATCGAGCCGCCTTCGCCCATGACCGCTCCAGCGGTGCGCATACCGAGGTAGCAACCGCGCATGTTCACGGCGGTCGTCTCGTCGAAGACCTCCGGCGACAAGGTGAGGACGTCGGCGCGGCCTAGTACGCCTGCGTTGTTGACGAGGCCGTCCAGACGACCGAAGCGACTGATGATCTCCTCGGTCACCGCCTGCCAGGACTGTTCGTCACGCACGTCAAGCGGGAGATCGAGGACTCCGGTGAGGTTTCCTGGACGGAGGTCACCCGAGACGACGGCCCAACCCTGGGCAAGCAAGTAGTTGCCGAGCGCCGCACCGATTCCGCCGGCCCCGCCGGTGACAAGGACGACCTTCATCCCCGCCTCGTGAACACAAGGTCGAGTCCGCTGAGTCCACGCAGTTGCATCGACAGTCCGCGTCGGACTGGCGCCGTCGATTGCGGGTCGAGCTGCCACTCTTCAGTGCGCGCTAACAGGCGCTCGAAGGCAATCCGTGCCTCGCTACGCGCCAGCGCTGCACCTATGCAGAAGTGAGCGCCCTTCCCGAACGCGAGATGTGGTTTGGCGCTCGTCCGCCGCGGATCGAACTGCGCTGCGTCCTCGAAGTACTGCTCGTCGTGGTTCGCCGAGGCGTAGACGACGTAGACGATGTCGCCGGCGCGGATGTCCGTTGCCCCGATGCGCACGTCGACGACAGCGCGCCGCGGCAACATCTGGATCGGAGCGTCGACGCGCAGCATCTCTTCGATGACCGCATCGAGACGTTCGCCGTCCGCTCGTATGTCGGCCATGAGTGAGGGGTCCTGCACCAGCGCCAGCATCACGTTGGCGGTCAACGAGGTAGTCGTCTCATTTCCCGCAACCAGCAGTTGACGGATGATCCCGATCGACTCGTTGAGGCTCAGTGGTTCGCCGACGCGATCTCCGTCGTCGAAGCGGGCCTGGACCAGATCGGTGAGCAGGTCGTCCTGCGGATCGGCACGGCGTTGTTCGCAGCGTGCGGCCATGTAGTGCTGCATGTCGACCAGTGAGCGTGCGGCGTCGAGCAGTTCGTCGTGGCTGAGCGGGCCGGACCGGGGAGCCACGATGTCGTCACTCCACTGCTTGAAGAGTGCCAGGTCGCAGCGGTCGACGCCGAGAGCATCAGCGATGACCGTCAGCGGCAGGCCGACCGCGAACTGCCCGATCAGCTCGACGTGGCCGTCGTCCACCCACCGGTCAATGAGCTCGTCGGCGATCACGGCAATCTGGGCGTCGAGTTGCCGGACCCGACCGGGCAGGAATGCCTTCTTCGCGAGCGTGCGGTACCGCCCATGGTTCGGCGGGTCGGCTGCCAGCAGTGTCGGAATCTCGGGGTAACCGCCGGCAAGCACGGCCTGCAACTCCGCGTCGGGGGAAGGCGGGACGTGGCCGGAGAACCGGCCTGTATCGAGCAGCACATGCACGACATCGTCGTACCTGGTGACGAGCCAGTATCCCTGCAGCGTGCGGAACACCGGACACTGCGACCGCAGCCGCTCGTAGCTCGGGTAGGGGCACTCGAGCACCGCAGGCTGTTGGAAGTCCAGCTCTTCCAACCTCGTCATCTGAGGCCCGCTCTGATGATCCGTCATTGCATTGACCTGCACATTTATACGCACTAATATCAGAATAGTGCCAACGATGACGCACGACAAGACCGAAGAGGGTTTGCGCATGTGGGCGTTTGAGACCGACCCCGACTTCCAGGCGAAGCTCGACTGGGCCGACGAGTTCATGCGGACCGAGGTCGAGCCGCTGCAGTACGTGATCAACCATCCGCTCGACCTCAACGATCCGGTGCGCCAGGAACTCATCCCGCCGTTGCAGGAGGAGGTACGCCGCCAAGGGCTCTGGGCCTGCCATCTGGGACCCGAACTGGGCGGGCCGGGCTTCGGGCAGGTGAAGCTGGCGCTGCTCAACGAGATACTCGGACGCTCCGGCCCGGGCCCGACCGTGGGACCGATCGTTTTCGGGTGTGCCGCGCCTGACACCGGCAACGCCGAGATCCTTGCGCACTACGGCACCCACGATCAGAAGGCGCAGTACCTCAAGCCGCTCCTCGACGGCACCCTGTTCTCCGCGTTCTCGATGACCGAGCCACAGGGTGGTTCAGATCCGAAGACGTTCACCACGTCGGCCGTGCTCGACGGTGACTCGTGGGTGATCTCGGGCGAGAAATGGTTCTCGTCGAACGCCCGCTGGTCCGAAATTCTGATCGTGCTGGCGGTGACCGATCCGGATGCGCCGCCCTTCGAGCGCATGTCGATGTTCGTTGTCCCGACGACGGCGCCGGGGGTGGAGTTCATCCGCCACGTCGGTGTCTCCGGCTGGGTGGAGGGCGACGGTGGCGGCGATCATGCCTACATCCGCTACAACAACGTGCGCATCCCGAAGGAGAACATCCTGGGCGGGCGCGGTCAGGGTTTCTTGGTCGCGCAGACGCGGCTCTCCGGCGGGCGGGTGCATCATGCGATGCGCAGTGTCGGGCAGATGCAGGCTGCGTTCGACATGATGTGCGAGCGGGTGCAGTCCCGCTTCACGCAGGGCGAGAAGCTGGCCAACAAGCAGCTCGTGCAGGACATGATCGCCGAGGCGTGGATTCAGATCCAGCAGCTTCGGCTGTTCGTCCTGCAGACCGCCTGGAAGATCGACAAGTACAACGACTACAAGGTGGTCCGCAAAGACATCTCCGCCTCGAAGATCCTCGCCTCTCGGACCCTTGTGGATTTGGCTTCCAAAGCGCTGCAGATCCATGGCTCGCTGGGCATCTCCGACGAGATGCCGTTCGTCTCGATGATCGTGAACGGGTTGCATGTCGGTATTGCGGACGGCCCCACCGAGATCCACAAGGTGACCATCGCACGTGAGCTGCTGCGCGAGGTCGACGGACACGACGGACTGTTCCCCACCCAGCATATTCCGACCCTTGCCTTGCAGGCCCAGGAGAAGTTCGCCGAGACGCTGGTTCGTCATGGCCGCTGACGGCGTCACTGGAGGCGGCGCGGCCCGGCGGAGTCGGGCACAGGGAGCGAAGGCCGACAAGCTTCAGTCGGCCCTGGTCTCGCTCGACCCGACGCTCGGACGATGGGCCGACGAATACGTCTTCGGCGAGGTATGGGCCGGCGAGGAGCTGGCGTTCGAGGAGCGCATGCTGGTCGCGATTACCGCGTTGGCTGCGCTGAACCGTCGCAATCAACTGCGCAACTACCTGCACGGCGCGCTGCAGGACGGCATCTCCGAAGCGAAGCTGCGCGAGGTCATGAAGATGATGACGGTGTACGCCGGCTTCCCGGTCGCGATCGAGGCAATGGCCGAACTCGACCATGTGGTGACGGCACGGCGGGCGACGTCGCGGTGACTGTGGTGGCGGCGGAGTTGTCGGCTGCGACGCATGCCGCGGAGTTGCGATCCTGGCTGGCCGATCATGCGAGTGAGCTCGCCTCCTTCCGGAACCGGACGCCGGGCGGAATTGATGCGAACGTTGTGCACGAGCGAACGCTGCTCGCGATGTTGGCCGAGGCGGGTTGGTCGCGTCGAGGCTGGCCCGAGGAGGTCGGGGGGCTTGGCGGGCCGGTTCTGCTGCGCGCCGTCCTCTACGACGAGCTTGCGGCTTTCGGGCTGGAGATCCCTGAGGCGTACGTGATCCTCGAGACGCTCGGGCCGCTGTTGGTCGCGTTCGCACCATCGCTGGCAGCGCGTCACCTGCCCGCCTCCCTGGCGGGACGTGAGATCTGGGGGCAGGGATTCTCCGAGCCGGACGCTGGCAGCGATCTTGCGCACCTGCGCACGCGCGCTGCCGCTCGCGACGACGGCGGCTTCCGGCTCAGTGGGCAGAAGAGCTGGACCACGCTCGGGCAGTTCTCGGAGTTCGCGGCCGTGCTCGCACGCACCGGCACCGCCGAGGAAGCCCATCGCGGGCTGACGATGCTGTGGGTCGACCTGCGCGCATCGGGTGCCACAGTACGACCGATCACCGCCTCCAATGGCCGGGACGAGTTCGCCGAGATGTTCTTCGACGAAGTCGATGTACCGGCGGATGGGCTGATCGGCGAGGTCGGCGGCGGCTGGGCGGCCGCGATGTACCTGCTCCAGTACGAGCGCGGGATGTACGCGTGGCAGCGTCAGGCGGTGCTGAATCGCCGCCTGCGCGAGGCGATCGCTTCGGCGGGCACCTCGAGCCAGCCGGTCGCGGCGAGCACGCGCATCGCGCTGGGGCGGGCCCTGCACGCGGTGACCGCGCTGCGGGCACGTTCGCGCCGGACTGTCACGCGGTTGTCAGATGGCGAGAACCCCGGCCCCGAGATCTCGATCGACAAAGCCATGCTCGGTCAGGCCGAACAGCTCGCCTTCGACGCCCTTCGCCAGCTGAATCGGACCCGAGCCACACTCGGTGGGGATCCACACGATCAGCAGCTTCGCGAGGAGTGGTTCTACAGCCGCGCGTCGACGATCTTCGGCGGGGCGATCGACGTCCAGCGCGACGTTGTCGCCGAGCGCGTTCTCGGCCTGCGGCGGAGTGGACGATGAATCCCGACGAGCTCGAGATGCTCCGAGGCTGGGCCACCGGGCTGTTGTCGGCGGGTCGTGGCGCGAACCTCGTCGATGAGCTTGAGGAGTCGGAGTTCGGTTCCGAGGTGCTCGCATCGCCCCAGGTCGCGGGGATGCTCTTCGAGCTGCACGGGTCGCTCTGCGCGGTGTCCCCGCTGCTCGATCGGTATGTGTTGAGGACGGCCGGGCATGTCGTACTCGGCCTCAGCGGTCGAGCCGCTGCTCGGTTGGACGGAGATCAGGTCGTGCTCGACGGCGTCGCGTTCGGTAGCGACTCATCGTTCGTCGTCGGGCTGGATGACGGAACGAGCGGCGTGCTCACCAGCCTGTCGGTGTCGCTGCTGGGCCTCCCGCCAGCCGCGGGGTTTGACCCCGCGTCCGGTCTGGTCCGACTGCAGTGCCGTGTCGCCGTAGACGACGTCGAGACGATCGACGTTGCTGCGGATGTGCTCACCGCCCGGGCCGCGCGAGCCATCGCTCACCAGCTCGTCGGAGTTGCCGAAGCCGCTCGGACTGTCGCGGTCCGGCATGTGCAGGAACGGCACCAGTTCGGTCGTCCGATCGGGGCATTCCAGAGTGTCCGTCACCGGCTCGCCGATGCCCTGATCGCCGAAACCGGTGCGCGTGAGCTTCTCGCGCTTGCCGGTGAGCCGGCCGACCCAGTTGTCGAGAGGCTCGTGCTGAAGGCGACCGCCGGACGAGCTGCTTTGCTTTCGGTGCAGGCCGCTCAGCAGGTCTGCGGTGCTATGGGGTTCACCGAGGAGTTCGGGCTGCATCGGCTTGTCCGCCGGGCCTACGTCCTGGACGCGTTGCTCGGGTCCAGTGAGGACGCGGAAGACGACCTGGCTGTGGAGGCACTGGCGCGTGGCGTGGCTCCGCTCGTCTCGATCGGGCTGTAGGAGGAGACATGCAGAGCGTTCTCGTGGCTGGGGTCGGGATCCATCCGTTCGGCCGCTTCGAGTACGGTTACCGCGAATTGGGTGAGTACGCGGCGCGCGCGTGCCTGGCCGATGCGGGTATCGCGCCGGAAGAGATCGATCATGTATTCGTGGCGAACGTCGGCGCGGAGATGGCCAAGGGCCACAACGTCATGGACCGGATCGCGCGGATCGGTGTCCCGATCATCAACGTGGAGGCGGCCTGCGCATCGAGCGGATCAGCGCTCTACCTGGCGGCGAAGTTGATCGAAGGCGGCGGCGCGGACGTTGTGCTCTGCATCGGTGTCGAGAAGGCACCGAAAGGGTTCATCGCCGGATCCGGCTTCGACGCGTGGCAGATCGAGAATGGGCTGGGCGTCAACCCGATGTACTTCGCGATCCAGGCACAGGAGCTCATCGACTCGACAGATGTGACGATCGACGACCTGGCTGATGTGTCGGTCAAGAATCATCGGCATGCGGTCGACAATCCGAACGCGATGTTCCGCAAGCCGGTCAGCCGCGACGAGGTGCTGGCCAGCAAGGGAATCTGCCCGCCGCTGACCCTGCTCATGCTGTGCGCGCCGAACGAGGGGGCGGCTGCGGTGGTACTGATGAGTCGCCGCGCAGCAGCGGCGCGCGGGCTGACCGATCTGGTGCAGCTGAGCGGGCTCGGGCTCGTGTCTCGTGGACCGGACGACTGGTTCGTGCCGGCGCCGTCGTATCAAGCGACGAAGACGAGTCTGACGTCTCGGGCGGTGCGGCTTGCCCTCGATGATGCGGGTGTCGACATCGCCGACATCAGCCTGGTCGAGTGTCAGGACACCGATGCTGCATCAGAGCTGATCGCCTACGCCGACCTCGGCCTGTGCGCGCCCGGAGACGAGGCAACATTGCTGCGTTCGGGTGCGACGACGCTCGGCGGACGGATCCCGGTGAACGTGTCAGGCGGGCTGCTGTCGAAGGGTGAGCCGCTTGGCGCGTCCGGGCTGGGTCAGCTGCATGAGCTGGTTTCGCAATTGCGCGGGCGCTCCGGTGCCCGGCAGGTGGATGATGCGCGGGTCGGACTCGGGCACGTGATGGGTGCCGGTCACAACTCGTGCGTCGTGGTGGTGAACCGATGACCGCGCTCGACCCGGTGGTGGATTCGGTGCTCTTCTTGGACGCGCCGGTCGGCGAACGGACTGCACTGCGTGCGTCGCGCTGTGAGACCTGCGGGCGGGTGGAGTTTCCGCGACGGACGTCGTGCCCGGCGTGTGGCACTGAGTCTGTGCCGTGCGATCTGTCCGGATCGGCGCGGCTGCGGGTACTGACCGCGGTGCTCGCGCCGCCTCCGGGGGCCAAGGTGCCTGCGCCTTATCAAGTCGGAGTCGCAGAGTTCGACGAGGGCGTGTGTGTGATTGGCCTCGTCGATGGGGATGCGACCAAGGGCGACCAAGTGGTGCCGTTCGTTCACGAGCCCTACGAGGACGGCAGGACCTTCGCGTTCCGTCGCGCCCAAGGAGCCCACCTGTGAACCCCGGTCATGCCGCCGACGTATCGCTCCTCGTGCTGCGGATAGGGCTTGGAATGGTGTTCTTCGCCCACGGGTACAACCACATCGTCAGCGGTGGACGGATTGCTGAGACGGCTCGCTGGTTCGAGCCTCGGCATGCGACCGGGGTTCACGTGTGGCTCGCGAGTCTCAGCGAGCTCGCCGCCGGTATCAGCCTCGTACTGTGGTTTCTCACGCCGCTTGGTTGTGCTGCCGCTGTGGGAACCATGATCGTCGCTTGGATAACCAATCATCGTCGCAACGGCTTCTTCATTTCGTCTCGGCGAGGGCTACGAGTACGTAATGACCTTGGCGCTGGCAGCGATAGGCCTGGCAGGAGTGGGTGCCAGCCGTTGGTCAATTGATCACGCGCTGGGCTGGTTCCATCCCGCGGGATGGAAGGACTGGGAATCACGCTCATCGCTGGCGTAGGAGGGTCCGCTCTGCGGTGTCGGCGAGAGGGCATCGTGACGAGCGGGTGGCGCGACCGCATAGTCATGCATCGAAGCGTCCCGTGTCAGCCAACCGGATCCGACGTGCGGTCGTTCAGCCGATGGCCTCGCCGGACGTCTCGCGATCACCCCCGGCAGCGATCGTGGCGCCGGTCCCGGGCGGCAGGGTGGCTACAACGCCGAAGTCGGCGGCACCCTCTTCTAACCGGTAACGCGGACCTCGGCGGCCGGCCAACTTCTTGACGATGAGACACGTTCGCTAGAACCACGAGATATGGACAGTCCACCGGCGGCCCTGGGACTCAGCGGGGCAGCATGTCGGTGACGGTAGACCGACGTCACGGCCAGCGGCTAGCGTCGAGGCAGGCATCAGCAGCGATGGGATGAGGGCTGGGTGCGGTTTCCGGTGGTGACAACGGAGGTGACAGGCGCGGGGATGCCCGCTGCGGCGGTCTCGTAGCCGGCCTCGTGGGCGGAGCGCTCGCGCAGACGGCCGCACGCGTCGCCACCGCCGCGGCGGCTGCAGGAGCGGTCCAGCAGTTCGGCGCCCTCAGCGCGCTTCACACAGGTCGGGACCGCATTGCCGGGCCACTTATCCGCCCACTGGACGCAGCCACGACCGACGACCACGTGGGAGAAGTAGGAGAAGAAATATGGCAAGGGTGGAGCCACTCGATCGGGCAGGTCTGCCCGACCTCGAAAGCACATTTGCATCGGTCGAGCATCACCTAGGCCTGCTCCCCAACAGCACCCTGACGATGGCTCACCGGCCAGAGATCATGCGTCGCTTCGCCGCGCTCAATGAGGCGGTCATGGGCCCGGGCGAGGTATCGCAGCAGCTCAAGCAGATGGTGGCGGCCGTTGTATCGGCCTCTGCCGGCTGTCGCTACTGCCAGGCCCACACATCACACGTAGCAACCATGCGAGGCGTGGACGTTGCCAAGGTCGAGGCTGTCTGGGTGTTCGCAAGCGATCCACGATTCACTGCGGCCGAGAAGGCGGCCCTGACGGTCGCGCAAGGCGCCGGGTTGACGCCGAACCTCGTCACCGACGATTCGATGGATGAGCTTCGGAAGGAGTTTAGCGACGGACAGATCGTCGAAATCGTGGCCGTCATCTCGCTCTTCGGCTTCCTCAACCGCTGGAATGACACGATGGCGACCGAGCTGGAGGCATCACCGCTTCGTTTCGCTCAGGAGCACCTGGCCCCGGGCGGCTGGACGGTAGGCGCCCACGGACCGACCACGGTGGTTCCAGGAACCTGACGTTCACTTGTTTCACCGGCCACGGTCGACCAAGCGGATCGAGCCGGAGCGTCATCGAGCATGAGCTTCTGCTTGATCAGCGGATGGCCGCTCGAGCAGCAGCCATCCGCCGTGGCGATCGTGAACCTGGTAGTGCCATCCCGACTGTTCGCCGATGGCCGCGAGATCTTCGGGTAGGAATGTTCGGATGTGGCCGTACAAGGCGGTGGGACGTGCTTCGTAGGGCACGGCCACCACAACGCGAGACTCGGCGATTCGCAGTGCTTCGCTAAGGAGCGTGTCGCCGACGCTGCGATCCGTGTGTTCGAGTACATGCAGGAGCGCCACTGCTGAAACTGATCGCGACGGCAGCGGCACGGTTCGGGGATCAGACCGGACGACGGTGAGCGCGACGCCGATGCGCTTGCTCATTCGCGCCAGCAATCGCACGGTTTCCGGATTGGCGTCGGCGGCGACGGTTCGAATCTTGGTTCTGGCGAGGAACAGCGCGAGGAAGCCGAAGCTGCAGCCGAGGTCGAGAACACTGGTTTGCCCCTCGAGCAATTCGATGGCGTGCCGGTGGACTTCGACGTAGCCGGTCCGCGATCCGTCGCTGATCCGATTCATGCTGTTTTCGTAGAACCGGCGCCACGCCCGCTCCGTATCACGATCGGACGTGGCGACGATGCCGACGAAGGCACTTTGGAAGGTCTCGGCGTCCTTGACGACCGGGGTCAGGCTAACGGCCAGCCGGTCGGCGAGGTCGTCGTCGAGGTGCGTGGAATCGAAGCCGTGCCGGACGTGTACGCGACCGTCCACACGCGGCACGGCAGAGATCTGCTCGCCGCACCCGACGCGGTCAACGACGACGCGATCATCGGAATACCGTCCGTTCGCGACCGCGTACTGCGCCTCGAGAGCGGTAAGGGTCGTCACGTGGACCTGCGCCGATCGCTACCGAGGATTCCACGGACGCCGCGATGGCATCACCATGTCGGCAGGCTCGACCCGACGAAACCGGCGACTAGCTCGCCCAGGGTCTCGCCTGCGTCCTCGGGCATGTTGTGCCCGGCGTCAACCAGGCGGGCGTGCGGCTGCCCGCTCGCCCCCGGAACGAGCTGTTGAAACATCCCGTCCGCTGCCCCAGCGATCGGGTCCTGCTCGCCGTACACGGTGAGGAACGGCATGGCTGAACGGGACAGCACGACGCGCGAGGCGCGGACGGCCTCGGCCGATGGATCGTCCGGGCGCACGGGGATCAAGGCAGGAAAGGCACGGGCACCGGCCTTGTATTCGTCGGTCGGATATGGGGCGTCGTAGGCCCGCAACACGTCCGCGGCAAGTGGCGTGGTGCACGCTCCGGCGACGATTGCCGACACGTCGAACTCTTCGGCGCCGGCCGCGAATGTCTGCCATTCGCGCAGCGCGTCGTTGGGCAGCACGTCGCCGGTCGGGTAGCCGTGGTTGGTCGCCACATACGCCGCGGCTAGCCCGTTCACTTCGGTGACCAGGCGCAGGCCCAGCAGCCCGCCCCAATCGTGGCCGAGTATGACTGCGCCGCGCAGCTGAAGGGCGGACACGAAGTCGGTCAGCCAACGTACGTGGGATTCATAGGTGTAGTCGGTTTGAGCGGTCGGCTTGTCGGACTTGCCGAAGCCGATGAGGTCGGGGACGACGACCCGCAGGCCCGCGTCCAGGAGCTCCGGAATCGTGCGACGGAACATGAACGACCAGGCCGGTTCGCCATGCAGCAGCAGTACCGGCCGAGCGCTCGGATCGCCCTCGTCGAGGTAGTGCATACGGAGCTCGCCCAGGTTCGGATCCTGCAGTGTCGTGAAGTGCGGTTTGTAGTTGAACTCCGGGAGATCGTCGAACCGTTCCTCGGGGGTCTGCAGAATCGTCATGCGCATTTCCTTCCTGGGTCGAGAGGCTGGGTATGGTGCGGCGTCGGACGAGCCGCACAGCTCAGTGCCGTAACGGCCGATCCGCCGCCAAGTCCCGCGCGGCCGACGCTGTGACCGCCTCGTCGACGAGCAGCCGAGCCGCGGTGTCGGCGGCCGCGCCGACCTGTTCACGCCACGCGCGGCGCCGGGTGAGTTGTCGCCGCAGTCGCGCGGCCGACGCGCGTACCTGACTGGGAGCGGCACCGCCGTCGTGTGCCCGGGCGAGCACCAGCGAGCGAGGATCGGCAGGGGGAACGGCGGCCCCGGTTTGCCCGGCGAGCGTCGCGTAGTCGGCGGCTGAGAGCCGGGTGTCGCCGCGCTGCTCCGCGGCCGTCGTCAACGTTGCGATGAGCGAGTGCGCACTTCGGTAGTCCAGGTGTCCTTCGGCCACCAGGCGCTCGGCGAGGTCGGCGGCGTCGGTGAATCCGTCCTGAGCGAGGTCGGCCATCCGGGCGGTGTCGAAGTCAGCTTTGGCCAGAACCTCGCCCATGAGCGCAGCCATCCGCCCGGCGAGCTCGACGGTCTCTAGCGCTTCGCCGTAGTTGTAGATCCAGTTGTCGCTCTGCGCCGACGCGGTACGCACCGATGTCACGAGGCCGCTGGCTCGGCCGGCGACCACACTGGCGCCACCGCGCACGACCGACAGCGCATAGGGATTGCGCTTCTGCGGAAGGTAGACCGACGCCCGGCAGTGCGCGTCGTCCAAACGCACGTACCCGAACGGAGCGGAGGTGAAGATCATGAAGTCCTCCGCCATCCGGCTCGCGGTGATCGCGGTCTGGTCGGCGACGAAGACGACGTCGAGCAGGCCGTCGACCGACCACATCGCGTCACGCGACGTCGTCGCGGCGCCGTGGAGCCCGAGACGGCGCAGGTACGCCTGGCGGGATACTGGGACGGTGGTTCCAGCAACGCCGCCGGCGGCGACCGGAACCAGGCCGCACCGTTTCCAGGCCGCCTCGATTCGGTCGAGGTGGCGCGCGGCCTCGTGGGCGAAGGACAGTAGGTAGTGGCCGAAGGTGGAGACCTGCGCGGGTTGCCAGTACGTGAGGTCCGCCCACCACGTCTCGAGGTTGCCCACAGCCCGCAAGAGTGCGACCTCGACGAACTCGGCGACGGCGTCATGGAGTTGGAGTAGGGCCGTGCGTGCCGCGAGGTAGAACGCGACGCGGCCTGCCTCCCTGCGCGTGCGCCCCAGTGACAGCCAGCCCGCGTCCGTGCCCACGCGGACCCTCAGCATGTGTTCGCGGCTGTTGTAGGCGTCACCGTCGGCCGGGTCGTAGGCGAGTTCGTCGGGACGGTGCTCGATCAGGTTGACCAGCGCCGCGAGCAGCCGGGCGCCGGCCGGTTCCGGTAGTGCCCCGGCATCGCGCAGCGCCAGGACGTGAGCGAGATCCGCGAGCCCCAACCCGCCGTGGAGGTACGTGGCCTGCCGGGATTCGGTGTGGAACCCGGTCTCCACGAGCAACCGGCTTGGCCCCGATGCGAGGCGGCTGCCGAGGCCGAGGTAATCGGCGTCGCTCATCGGTCGCCGTCACGTACTGAATCAAAGACCGCAGGCAGGCCGCCGGACGCGACGAGCACCACCGTGCGGGCGGCATCTCGGCTCTGGGCGCCGAACGCATTCCACGCCGGCCCGGCGAACACCGGGTCGAGCAGCGTCCCGCTCTGCGCTTCGGCGAGCTCGGCGAGTTCGGTGCTCCTGCCCGTCCGGGGCAGGATCCGCAGCCGGCGTAGCGCGGCGTCCGGGTCCGCCTGGGTGAGGTCGCGCTCCCGGGCTGACTCGAGCAAACGACGGACGGCGTGGGTCGCCTGCTCGGTGGCCTTCGAGACGGGGACGGCGTGCACAGCGACCTCGCGATCGAGCCGGCCCTCTTCGAGCCCTAGGAGCAGGCCCGCGGCCATCCCGCCACTGCCGAGCGCGACGACGATGTCCACTGGGGCCGAGTTGGTCAGCTGGTCGAGGACTTCGCGCACCAACGCGCGGTAGCCGAGCACGCCGGTGGCGTCGGCTCCGGCGCGCGGGATGCCGAATGCCGACGGTCCGAGTTCGGCAACCACCTCGGCGATTGCGGCGTTGACCGCCTCGGCGCCCGGCGCCGGCGCGATCCGGATTGTCGCGCCGAAGCGCCGGGCGATGCCCATGGCCAGGGTCGTCGTGGGCCCGGGATCGACGATGCAGCGGCACTCGAGACCTAGTCGAGATGCGGCGACTGCGGCGAGGGCCATCCAGTTCGAGTCCCGGCGACCACCGAGAACGATGCGCTCAGCGCCCGAGCTCACTGCCTGGTCGAGCAGCGGCTCCAGGGCGCGGATCTTGCTGCCACCGAAGGCGAAGCCGCACAGGTCTTCCCGCTTCACGTGGACGCCCGCGGCCCCGTCGACGTGCTGCAATGGGGTGGGCCAGATCCCGAGCCGCACCCGTCCACGCAACAGCGACATGGTGGTACTCACGGTGTGCTCCCGGACAGCCACCGATCGGTGAGTGCGACCGCGCTCGCGATGGCCGCGTCGATGCCCATCGACTCGTCGCCTTCGGCGGCTGCGCCGGACGACTCCAGCGCGGTGAGCTGCCCAGACCGAGCCGCGCCGGTCGTCGCCCGTGCTGACGCATAGGCATCGGAGTAACCGAGCCGACCGGCGAGGGACCGCACGAGCTGCTCACTGAAGGCATGTTGATGTTGCTCGTCGATGTTGTGCTGCATCCGCTCGGTATGCACGTCGAGCCCGTCGAGCAGCTCGCGGGCCAGGCTGCTGGCCCGGGTGATCTCGCAGCACAGATCGGGCAGGGCGATCCACTCGACCTTCCACGCTCGTCCGTCCCGTTCGTGCTCGCTCACCATGCCGGCCAGAAGCGCGCCCACGTGGGAGCGGACGAGCGTGTTCAACGTGACGAGGTGCTCGCAGCGTTCCGGGTTGCGCTTGTGCGGCATCGTCACGCTGCCGATCTGCGCGCTGGTCACCGGCTCCGACAGCTCACCGATTTCCGGGCGTTGCAACTGGTAGATCTCGTTGCCAACCTTGGCCAGGGTCGCTGACACTAGGCCCGCGCACGTCGCGAACTCTGCGACGCAGTCGCGCGCTGACCCCCACGGAAGCACCGGCGCCGGCAGGCCGATACGCCGACTGAATGCCTCGAGCAGCCGCGGCGCATCGGGGCCCCAGTACGCCAGGCTGCCGACCGAACCGCCGAGTTGAGCCGATTCCCAGCGGGCGCGGCCGGCCCGCAGTCGCTGTAGGTGCCGGTCGAACTCCGCACCCCACTGAGCCAGCTTGAACCCGAAGGTGATGGGTACGGCGGGCTGCCCGTGCGTGCGCGCCATCATCGGGGTGTCGCGGTAGCGGGTGGCCAGGATGCGCAGCCGGCCGACGACGGCGACGAGATCGCGCTCGATCAGCTGCCCGGTTCGTTGCAGCGTGAGTGCCGTCCAGGTATCGGAGACGTCCTGGACGGTGGTCGCCACCGCGACATAGCGCGCGCCCTCAGGACCAGCCGCGTCGCGCAACCATTCGACGAGCCCGGCGGTGGAGTGGCCAGCCTCCCTCGTGCGCGCCGACACCGAGGCCAGGCTCGGGCGCGCGGTGGCGCAGCAGGCCGCGATGTGCTCGGCCGCCGTCCGAGGGATCGCGCCGATGTCGGCCTGGGCTGCGGCGATGCCGGCATAAATCAGCAGCCACGCGCGCGTGCGTTCGGATTCGCCGAACCAGGCCCGCATCGCGTCGGTGGCCCAGAGGTGGCCGAAGCTCAGCGAGTCGCGCAGATGCGATGGGCCGGTCATGGTCCGACTAGTGCGGTCACGGCGCTGCGCACCTCATCCAGATTCGCGCCCCACGGCACAACCGCGACGCTGTGCGCGACCCGGGTGCCCCGTTCGAGAAGGCAACACTTCGTCAGTCGCACGCCGGAGCCGGCCCGGGCGCCCACTGCGTCGGGGCAGAAGTCGACGTTCGAGGGGACTCCGCCGTAGTGGTGTTGATAGATCTGCTTCGAGCGTTCGCAGCCGATGACGGTCCAGTCGTCCCGTTCGGCGGGGCCGGCGTCGAGGTAGCTGACCTCCGCCGACGCCGCGCCGGTGCCGGCGCCGCGGCATGGCAGCAGGTAGGGCCGTTGCGGGCGGGTGCGCATCAGCATCGGCAGCGAGATGAGCCGGCTGACCACCCGCACCGGAGGCAGCTCCTCGTCGAAGCGAATGGCCTGGCGCACCATGTCGACCAGCTTCGGCGGATGTGGCGGGACAACCTCGTCCACGTAGAGCACCACCGGCGTCGGCTGCCAGATGAAGTTGACGTGCCGGTAGCACCCCGTGACCACGTAGGCGAGCGCGCCCGCCGACCGGTGCTGCCCGGCGATCTCGGCCAGGGCGGTGGCGTTGCCGACGTCGGTGTCCGGACTGTCGACTAGCACGACCTGATCCGCCCTGGCGATGATGCGCGCGGCGACGACCGGCAGGAACAGGTCCGGCCCGGGCGCCTTTTCGAGCGCGACCAAGCAGGCCCGACCGTCCCGACGGGCGAGCAGGAACTCGGTGCGCCGGTACACGTCTCGTCCGATGATCCAGTCCGTCAGCGCCGCGGCTGTGAGATCGATCGCCACGTCCTGGACGGACAGACCGCGGTAGGGACGGGCGGTCAGATTGGGGACCGGATCGGGGATCACGCCGTGCCGGCTCGGAGATAGTCGAGTGCCGTGTCGGCGCGCAGTCCCACCCGCAAGCTCTCGACACTGCCCACATCGGCCAGCTCGATGTTGCCGAGGCCGACGTCGGGACCGAGGTGCTTGATCAGCCAGAGCTGCTGGGACTTCCGCGGCGCCTCGAATACGATGGCGGACGGATCGACGCGGGACGCGAGGATGTCGACCAGCGAATCCCGGATCGAGCCGTCGTGATGGTAGAGCCCGACCCTGCCCGATTCCCGCCCCTCCGCGATGGCCCAGGACGCGCCGGCGGCCAGGTCACCGGCCATCTCCTGCGCCCACTCCAGCGGCTCGGCGATGGTGTTGTCATCCTTGCTGCCCGTCTCAGCCAACACGACGAAGTCGGCCGAGAGGCGCGCGACCAGCTTCTGCTTCTCGTCGCGACTGAGCAGGCTAAGCCCGTTCGACACCTCGACGGCCGGGATTCGCTGCGAGAGCGCCCAGTCGTGGAACTCCTCGACCCGGCGCTGCTGCGCGGCGATCTCGAGGAACGTCCCACCGGTCACCAGCACCGCCCCGTAGCGCCGGCACATCTCGACGCGATCGGCCACGTGCGCGTCGAGATACCCGAGACCCCATCCGAGCTTGACGAAGTCGATGACCTCACCGTGCTGGCCCAGGTACGCCTCGAGCACCGGGATCGGGGTGGCCTTGTCCAGGACGTGCGTGAGCCCGGCCCGGCGCGGCTTGCTCGACCGCGGTGGGGTGACCAGGAAGTCCGGTCGGCCGGTCATCGCGCCGGCCCAGCGGCCAGTTCCCGGCCGGCGAGATAGAGCCGAAGGGCCAGTTCGATGTCGAAGCGCTTGCTCGGGTCGTCGAGCCGCTCGCCGAGCAGCTCCCGCAGGATGCGCATCCGGTACTTGACCGAGGATCCGTGCAGGTGCAGCAAGGCGCCGGCACCGCGCGGGCTGCCGCCGGTTTGCAAGTAGGCGTAGAGGGTGTCGATCAGCTGGCCGCCGAAGCGGCCGTCCGTGATCAGATCACCGAGCACGCGCCGTACGTAGGGCAGCACCGGCGCGCCCGGAACCGCGTTCAGGACTCCGGTGAGCGGGCCGAGCTGATCGATAACCGCCACGGCTGGGAGGTCGAACAAATCCGCACCGTCGCGCTGCAGATGGCTCACCTGGCTGACCGTCTCGTACTGCGCCCTCGAATCGTCCGCGCTCGACGTGCTGGTGCTGACCACGACCCGCAGCGATCCGTCGCGTTCGACAGCGTCGAGCAAGCGCTGCCAGCTGCGCCGGTGCACCTCCGCGTCGCTGCCGTCGTCGGAGTAGGCGCCGAGAAGGGCGTCGTCCTGCGGGGCCAGGCTGAGGCCGGCGAGCAGGGGTGACGCGGCGGCCGCGCGCAGCAGCGGGCCCACGGAGGGCGACCTGGCCGCAGTCTGCCCCGACCCGACTGCTCTGATCAGCACCATCCGACGGGCATGGCCCGCGCGCCCCGCATACGGGTCGTCGAGGCCGCCCTTGACGAAGCAGCCCAGCACCGCCAACCGGTTCTCCAGCGCACTGCGCTCACTGTCGGCGGCGAGCAGCCGGAGCAGGGCCAGGGCCAGATCGGACAGACCGAGGTCGGCACCGATGTTATGGACGCTGTCGATCACCAGGGCACCGCGCAGGCCGGATTCGTCTCGGAGAACGATCTCGTGGGTGCGCGATGCCTCGGCCGTCAGGCCGCTCGCCGCGACGACCGCCCCGGTGCGGTCGCGGAGGCAGACCGACCCGTTCAGTAACTGCGCGGCCGCGCTGACGAACGCAGCGGGATCTCCACCGGACACAGCGTGGGCGAGCTGCTGACGCAGCGCATCCTGCGCCCGCACGTCGTCGGCGTCGGCCTCACACAGACACCGGGTCAACGCGGCCAGTAGCGCCGGGTACTCGGCCGCGAGCCCGGTCGATCCGGTCGGACACACCAGCATCCAGACGCCCCGGGCCGAGCGCACGAGCGGGATCTCGCCCCGCCATGTCGGCCAAGAATGCGGGGCGGCCGCAACTGGCCGAGGCGCCTCCTGTCCGGGCGCCCAACACTCGATCGCGACCGGCACTCCGGCGGTGCGCTGGATCGCGTCGCCGACGAGGCTGCCGGCCAGCGCGGTGTCGGTGAGCTGGCCCAGCACCGCGGTCAGCACACGGGACAGCCAGGCGACCTCGGATTCGCGCGCGGCCCGCGACCGCAGTCGCACCGGGGCCGCCCCGTCGCGCCGCTCGACGAGGACGGTGCGTGACTCGAGAACACGGTTGAGCAGCGCTTCGACGTCGTGCACCGGGCAGGTGCTGTCCGGGTGCAGTGCGCCGTCCCTCGACCGCTCCAGTGTGATCTTGAGCCGCCGGGTGTCCAACGGGCCGACCGCCGCCGGCGCCGGCTCAACCGCGTATCCGACTGACAACGAGCGCCTCCTTGCCGTGGTCGGCCCCGCGCCGACGTGTGCCAGTGACGCTAGGTCGCGGCAGAGAAGGAAACCGTGCTGTTTTGACACACCCGGAGGCGCGGCTGGCGCTCAGAGGATGGCGCGGTTCGAGTCGAGTCCGAACAGGCGAAGCCGCCGATACAAGGTCGAGCGCGACATTCCGAGAATCTCGCCCGCCTTGGCCCGGTTGCCGCCGCTTTCGTGCAGCGCGTCGACAATCGCCTCGCGTTCGAGGGTCTCCAGCCGGCTGAGCTGGCGACGCCCGCGGACGCTGCCGCCCACCTCGTCGGCCAGGTGCTCGACGCCGATCGTGGCGCCGCGGGCACGCCGGCCGGCCTCCCGAACCACCTGCTGCAGTTGCGGGAAGTTGCCCGGCCAGCCGAAGTTGACCAAAGCGGCCATGGCACGATGCCCCACCTGGGTCGAGTAGCCCGCCGAATGCAGGATCGTGTGGACGAGATCGGAGAGCTCGTCGCGTCGCTGCCGTACGGGGGGCAGCCGCAGGACCGCGTCGTCGAAGCGCCCCTGCAATCCACTGTGCTCCACTCCCCGATCGGTAGTGCGGGTCGCGATGATCAAGGGCTGTGGCTCTCGGTGCCGGTCGAGCAGGTCGGAGCACGACTGGGCCAGGTTGTCGTCAAACACCTCGATGTTCCGGACAACGACGGTGCCGCGTGGGTCGGCCAGCCGCGTCCTGAATTCACCGAGCCAAGCAGCGGCGCCCTCGACCTGGGCGAGCCCGGCCGGATGGATGGTCATCGGTTCGCCGGGGCTGAGCAGTTCGTGGATGTGCGTTGCGGTGGTCAGCTTGCCGGTGCCCTGCTCGCCGACGATGCAGATCCGGCCCCGCGCCCGCCCGAGCAGTTCGGCGAGTGCGCCGCCGCTGGCATTCTTCGTACGCCGCGTGGCCAGGTTGGCCGTTGCTGGCCGACGCACCGGGGTCTGAACGAATTCAATGAGCGTGCCGGCCAGCAGCGAACCGAGTCGGATGGGGATGCACCGGGCGTCGATGACGGCGCCGCTGGTGAGTACCAGAGTCGTAGGTGACGCCACGGAGCGCGCGACCTGCTCCCACAAGAGGCGCTGGTCGCGGGACTCGAGCAGGTCGGCAGCCGCCGCGTTCGTCACCATGTACTGCTCGCTCAGGCCGACGAGCGCAGCGGAGGTCTCCCGGGACCGCGCGAGGAATTCCTCGAAGACGATCCGCTCGCGGGCCGACGAGCCGGCGGACAGCTCGTGCTCGATCTGGGCGCTGAGGTCCAGCAGCGTCGGCACCAGCAGCCCGGTCGCCTCGTTCGTCGGGCAAGCGAGGTCGAGCACGCCTTCGATGCGGCGGGTGAGTGGATTGCGGATCGGGGCGCCGACACAGACGAGGCGCTGCAGCGGCTCGCTGTAGTGCTCCTCGCCGAAGATGGTGACCGGCCCGAGCTCCTCAAGTACCGTGCCGACGCCGTTCGTGCCGGCCGCGTCTTCGGCGAGCACGAAACCTTCGTCGATGGACAGCCGGGCCAGCCTGCGCAGCGCCGATCGGTCGCCGGCCCAGCGGCCGACCACGCGCGCGTTGCAGTCGGCGAGCACGATGCTGACGTTGGTGTCGGCGAGCTGGTCGGCGAAGCGGCTCAGGATCGGCTCGGCGGCGTGGACCAGGCGCTCCGAGACGCCGTCGGCCGCACGATAGGGAACCTCGATGCGGTCCATAGGTGCCGCCGCCAACTTGCTTCGGATCCAGGACAGCCGGATCGTGTCACGAAGGAGATCCCCCGGCAGCTCGCCGCCTTCGCTCAGCGCGCGCCGGGCCGACTGCAGGACGCCTGCCTGCCGTGCGGGTAAGCCCATGAAGCACCGCTCCGAGTCCGTTGCCGACATGACCCACTGATCCTGCCAAGCTGTGTCGCACGTCTCTGTGCCAATGTGGCACACAGTGGCGAGCAGCGACAGCGTGGGGAGTCGACAATGTGGGGGAGCGGCCAAGAGTCACGCTGCGTTGTTCGCGTTCCATCCGGCGGCGATGGTCAGCGTCTCGCCGGTGACGTAGCGACCGGACTCCGCGGCGAGGTACAGCATGCCCTCGGAGATGTCCTGCACCTCGACCCACGGCACCGGCAGTGCGTTGATGGCGGTGAATCCGGGCACGACGTCCTCGCGGGTCGGGTTCTCGACGTCGGGTGCGAACAGCGCGTACATGGCCGGGTTCTGGATCATCTGGGTATCGACGTTGGTTGGGCACACGGCGTTCACCGTGATGCCGTACTGCCCGAATTCGAGTGCGGCTGACTTCACCAGGCCGATGACTCCCCACTTCGCGGCGACGTAGTGTGCCAGGCCGGGAACGCCGGTCTTCCCGACCATGGACGAGGTTGCGATGATGCGGCCTCCGCGGCGCTCGATCATGTGCGGCGCCACGGCGCGGATGGATTTGAACACCCCGCCGAGGTCGGTGTCGACCATGTCGGTCCACTGGGCGTCGCTGATGTCGACGAGCGGGACGGGGGCGACGATGCCGGCGTTGGCGATGAGGATGTCCACCTGGCCGAACTCGGCGATCGCCCGATCGACGACCGCCGTCATCTGCGCGGTATCGCGGACGTCGGCCTGCATCGCGATACAGCGCTGATCGTGTTCCTCGACCAGCTTGACCGTCTCGGCCAGGTCGTCGGAGTTCGACATCGTGTAGGGCACCGTCTTGATCTGCGAGACGAGATCGCAGACGATGACGTCGGCGCCCTCCCGAGCGAATGTGATCGCGTGCGAGCGGCCCTGGCCACGCGCGCCACCGGTGATCAGGGCCACCTTTCCGTCAAGCTTTCCCACGACGACGCTCCTTCGAGAGGCTGATTCGGTGCTCGGTACCGTAATCGCGATCCTCGCTGTGGAACGACAGCGTCACGGGTTCAGAAAAGGCTCCGAATTTGTCCTGAGCCGCTGAACCGGGAACCTCGCCGAAGGCCCGCACGGCCCGGCGGGTTGGCCTGGCGAGCTCGGAGTGGAGCTTCCCCTCGTCCCCCGGGGCCGTGGTTCAGAACGGCGACGGCGCCTACTTTTCGGCCAGGTTCCGCATTTCCTGCGTACCGCGAATCTGACCGGCCGGGCCGGCGGATCAGTCGCCGAAGGAGTTTCAGCCATGACGACCTACGAGGAAGGTATTGCGACGACAACCCTAGCGCCGGATCCGGTGGTGACCCGGGTTCCGACTTTCGGGCGGGCAACGCCGATCGTGGCTACCGTTGCCATCGTCGTTGTATCGACCGTTAGCTGGTGGATTCTGGCTGACGCGAAATGGAGCATCTCGGAGCCCTCGCCGGCCGTGGTGCAGAGTCTGCTGTTCTGGACGATTCTCGGCTTCATCTTCACCGGCTTCACGTTCGGGAACTGGCCGTTCACCAAGCTTGCGCAACCCTTGGCCGGAATCGCGCAGGTGCTCACCAACCTGGTGGTCGGGGTGCTCGGCACGTTGCTGTTCACCCGCGGGGTAGGCCATTGGGACCCCACGTTCTCGCCCGACGCTCCAGGCGGGTCCGGCTACACGGCAACGGCATTCATCGTGTTGATCGGATTCTTCGCCTACACGATGGCCTCGGCCAGCTGGGGTGGTTACCCGTTCGAGTCCGTCGCGGCGCCGCTGGCCAGCGTGGCGCAGTTCTTTCTCGCCGCGTTCATCACGCTCATCGGTGTCATCACGCTCGTTTATCCGAACTTCAACGCCCAGCTCGCGCCGCACGCACCGGTGTCGTTACCGACCGCTCTCGGCTGGGTCTATTGCAGCATCGTGATCTGCATCCTCGCCGCGATGCAGTGGGACAACTGGCCCTGGATCGGGATCGCGAACCGCCACGCGCGTGCGTTGGCCACCTTGGTTATCGCGCTCGGAGGCGGATTCCTGCTGATGTTGGTTCTCAAACAGGTCGTCTACGGCGTCGTCCCGGCCGACATCCAGTCGCTGCCGACCTTCTCTGTGGCCAGTGAGACCGCCGAGCTCGGGGTCTGCTTCAGCCTCTGGTCACTGACCGTCGGCCTGGTGTTCGGGCCCAGCAGGATTCGCTCGGTGCCGGCGGCACGTGCCGTTCGCACGCTGGTGGTGGCCGCACTGGCCGTGGCCACGTACGTCCTCTTCATGCGTGTCTTCGCCACCAAGGCCCTGCACTTTCCTGCGCTCAAGGGCAGCTACGGGGGCGACCCTCTCGCCTTCATCGACTGGACGATCCTGATCGTGCTGTGGCACGCCGTCGCGTTCGGTGGTCATCTAACAACCCGTCGTGCGACTCGATCGGGTAACAGGCGCTCGTGACCGTGCATCGCCCGGTCCGCGTCCCTGCGGGTTCGGCTCGCGGGGACGCGGTCTCAGCGACTGGTCAGGCCACCGTCGATCACGACGACAGAGCCGGTCATGTACTGCGACTCGCCCGAGAGCAGGTACACGATCAGCCCGGATATCGCCTCCGGGCCGGGCACCTCGAGCAAGGTATCGGCCTGCAACCGGGCGACCACTTGCGAACCGATGTCCGACGTCATCGGCGTCTGGAGCAGTCCCGGACACACGGCGTTGAGCCGCACACCCCGGTGCGCGGATGACACAGCCAGGGCGCGGGTGAGTGCCAGGACGCCGCCCTTGGCCGCGCTGTAGGCCTCCAGCCCGGGCTCGGCGACCAGCGCCGCCGTCGAGGCGTTGTTGATGATGCTGCCGCCGCCGGAGGACTCGATGAGCCCCATCGCCTCGCGGCAGCACAGGAAGCACCCGGTGAGGTTCACCTGTAACGCGAAAGCCCAGGTCGCGTCGCTGATGTCCTCGACGCGTTCGGAGACATTGACCGGCGCGACACCTGCATTGTTGAACAGGCCGTGCAAGGCGCCGAAGCGGGTGCTGATCGCCGCGAAGGCGTTCGCCACCGAGCTCGGTTCGCCGATGTCGACGACCACCCCGAGCACGTCCTCGGCGTCGAGCGCGGCCTCGGCTCGTTCGAGGGCTGGGCCGTCGCGGTCGAGCAGGGCCAGCCGCGCCCCCGCGGCGGCGCACGCGTGCGCCACGGCGAGACCGATACCGGACGCTGCACCGGTGATCGCGATGATCTGGCCGGCCAGCCGGTCGTCGTGCATGAGAACCTCCTCGGTTCAACCGCTCAGCAGAACGGAGATCGCCGCGGGCAGCCGATCGAGGCGTTCGTAGCTCAGGCAGCGTCCGCGCCCAGCCGCCGCGAGCGCCTGGCAGTGCCCCAGTCGCCATTGCGATTCGGTCGTTGCCAGCACGTTCAGCTGCCGGTAGCGGGCTGCGGCCACGCGCGCATCGGCGCCTTGGTTCTGCACTCCGTCGGTCATGACGACAGCGATCTTGACCAGCGACTGCATCCCCGCGAGCAGCCTCAGCCCGGCCCCGAGCCCGGCCGACAGATCGGTGAGACCGTGGGGACGCAACGCAAGCACCCGCCGCGCCAGCTCCTGTACCGGCATGGTCTCCTCGCTGCGTTTGAGCACCTCGGCGCTCGTGCCGAAGGCGACGACGGCGAGCTCGTCCTGCTCCGCGGCCAGCGCGGCCGAGGCGGCGGCGGTGGCCGACTCGATGGCCCGGCCGCCGCGCATCGACCCGCTCACATCGAGCATGACCACTACGCCACGGCGCCGCGGCACCCGGTCATGGACCCAAAGGTGGCTGGGTGTCAGCACCGGAGTCTCGATGAGCTCCGCGATCGTGCGGTCGAGGTCGAGGTCGTCGGAGCGGAAGTTGTAGCGGACGCTGGTGAAGCGGCCGCCTGTCCGGTCCGCGGTCGGCAGCTGACCGCGAGCTCGGTTGACGACGATGCCGGCCGCGAGGCGCTCCACGTCGGTGAGGTCCTGCGCGGCCGCGACGTCGGTCCGCGCACCGCCGGACCGCGATCGCCCGCGCGACGACCTGACGAACGATGCGAGGGCCTGCCGGGTCTCTGCTGTCACGTCCGACTCGTGCGCGCCACCCGGGTCGGCGCCCGGCGACCCGGAGCCGGTGCCGCCGGCTGACGCCTGGGTGCGCGCCGCCGCTCGGCCCGGCTTAGCTGCGGCCGGGTTGTAGGCGGGCTCCTCGGCCCCACCGTCGCCCTCGCGCTCGAGCTCCACCGAGGACAAGAGCAGCGGCTCACCGGCCGCGCCGTCCGGGCGCGGCCCAGTCGTCGCGCGGTGTTCGTTGATCACCGCGTCGGTCCAGAGCTCGCGGATCAGCGACTCCACGGTGCGCTCGATACCCGAACGAAGAGCGATCTTCGACGAGAGCGCGAGCAGGGCCGCATCCAGGTCGGCGTCGAGCCGGCCAAGCTGCACCAGGAAGGGGGCGATCGAGACCAGATCGATCGCCCCCCGGACCGAGGCCCCGGTTCGGACGTCGGGATGCCGGCGGCTGGCGCGCACGGCAAAGATGGCCCGCGTCAACAGGGCATCGTCCGCATCGGGCACCTGAGTGCGCACGATGGCCCGTTCGTCCTCGGCGCTCTGGTAGTCCAGTGTGAGTCGGACAAGCCGGTCGAGGAACGCTGCCGGCAGCGTGCCGGTGCCAATACCGTCGAGCGGATTCACCGCCGCAACGACCTGAAACCCCGGTTTCGCCAGGACCCGGCCGTACCGCGGCACGACCAGTTCCGCCTCTGACATCGCGCTGATAAGCACGTTGATCACGTCCGCCGGCACCCGGTTGGCCTCGTCCAGGTACAGCACGCGGCCGGTACGCATCGCGTAGACGAGGGGCCCGGGCACGAACGCGACCTCGTGCCCGCCGCGCAGCACGATGCCCGGATCATGCGCCCCGACCAGCGCCGAGGCGCTGAGGGCGACCGAGCCGTGGACGACAACGGGCGCGGCCCCCCTCAGGGTGCAGATCTCACCGATGACCAGGGACTTCCCGACGCCGTGCGGACCTTCCACAAGCACATGGCGGGCGGCGTCGAACGCCGCCGCGAGCGCTGCGAGTTCGTCGTCGCGGCCGATCAGCCGCGGCGCGCTCGGTCCGGTCATTCGATCAGCTCGTGAGCCGCACCGTGAGTTCGCGCACGATGTCCTCGGCGCTGCGTCCCCAGGACTCGTCGGGCACGACCTTGCTCGAGAGAGCGAGCTCGGCGACGGTGATCAGCTGCTCGACGTCGAGGGTCGCGACCTCCAGGAGGCGGCGTAACGATGCCTCAACGAGGACGAAGTCGATCGCACCGCGCACCGAGGCCCCGCTGCGCAACTGGGGCGTGTCGCGGGTCGCGCGCGTGATCCGCACCGCGAGCTGCGCGATGACCGGCCGATCGATCCCTGTGCGCCGACGGACGATCTCCAACTCGTCGGCTTCGGACTGGTAACCGACGACCATGCGGCACAGTCGGTCGTACACCGACACGCTGACCCGAGCGGTACCGACATTGTCGAAGGGGTTCATCGCCGCGATGACGCGAAATGAGTCGCGGGCAAAGACGACCCCGAGCCGCGGGATATGGAGTTCGCGCTCGGACATCGCGGTGAGCAGCGTGTTGAGCGTGTCCTCGGGCAGCCGGTTGAACTCCTCGACGTACAGGAAGCCGCCCTCGCTCATCGCGGTGGGTAGCGGCCCGAAGACGAAGTCCTCGTCCCGGTAGCCATGGCTGAGCACACTCGCTGGATCGTGGTAGCCGAGCATCTTCTGTGGCGTCATCTCCGCGTTGCCCTCGACCACCGCGAGCGGGATGCCGGCGTGACTGGCGACGGAACGCAGCACTGTGGACTTGCCGGTGCCGGGCGGCCCCTCCAAGAGGAGGTTCCGCCCGGCAGCGAGCACGCTGAGCAGGCCTTGCAGCTGCAGCTCGCGTCCGACGACGTCACGGGCGACGGCGCCGTAGAGCCGCACGAGGTCGGCGAACGGCGGCCGGTCCGACTCACGCAGCGCGGTTGCGCTCATGCAGCGTTGAACGCGTTCCATCCGGCGCTGACGTGCAGCGCTTCGCCGGTGATGTAACTAGCCTCCGGCGAGGCGAGGAACATCATCGCGTTGGAGGTGTCGATCGCCTCGATCCACGGGATCGGGATGGCGTTGAGCGAGGCGAATCCGGGCGTCACCTGCTCGCGGGTCGGGTTGTCGATGCCGGGGGCGAACAGCGCGTAGAACGCCGGATTGTGGATCATGTCGCTGTCGAGGTTCGTCGGGCAGACGCAGTTCACCGTGATGCCCTCGGCGGCGACCTCGCGGGCCACCGACTTGATCAGCCCGATGACGCCCCACTTAGCCGCGCAGTAGTGCGCGACGGTGGGCAGCCCGGTACGTCCGGCCATCGACGAGGTGGCGATGATTCGGCCACTCTTCTGGGCCAGCATATGTGGCAGCACCGCACGGATCGACTTGAAGACTCCGGTCAGGTCAGAGGCGATGACGTCGTCCCAGATGGCATCGGACATCTCTACCACCGGTGACAGCGACAGCAGGCCGTGGTTAGCCAGCAAGATGTCGATCTTGCCGAATTCGGCGACGGCGCCTTCGACCGCGGCGTTGGTCGACGACGTGTCTCGGGCGTCGGCGATGAACGACAGACACCGCTGGTCCAGGGCCTCGACCTGCTTGACGGTCTCGGCGAGGTCGGCCTCGCTCGACATGCCGTAGGGCACCGTCTCGACCTGCTTGGCGATGTCGGTGACCACGATGTCGGCCCCCTCCTTCGCGAACTCCAAGGCGTGCGAGCGGCCTTGGCCGCGCGCGCCGCCGGTGATCAGCACTACCTTTCCGTCGAAACGCCCCATGACACGATCCCTTCTGTTGGGTTTGACCAGCGGTGAGTCCCACGCTGGACCCACCGCCTACATGCTGCTGAGTTCCGTCTGACTGGAGCGGAGACGGGCGTAGCCGATGAAGTAGTCCGAGCTCACGTACAACTCGTTCATGTCACCGAGTTCGTCGATCGTCAGGCCGCCCGGACGGCTGATCAGGTGATGCAGGTACTGGAACGCGTCCTTTGCTCCGTAGCCCGCGTGGTGGATGCCCACCACCCGCCGCGTGCGAGCGTCGATGACGCACTTCTGGAATCCGGTCCGCTCCGGGATGGTGAATCCGTAGATCATGGAACCCTCAGCCATGGGTAGCGGTGTGTCGGCCGGGTCCATGCCTGCGGGAGGCACCTGGATGGTCACGACCTGCTCGAGCGTCTCGCGCGCGGCGCGCTCGCTGAGCCCGGCCCAGGTGACCTCGTAGGTCGTATGCAGGAAGTCCGGGATGTCGGTGTAGTGGAACTCGCTGTCGACGCCCATGATGTTGCGCGCAGCAGTGGTTCCACTACGTCGGGACTTGAACATCTCCAACGGGGGACCGAGCAGGTCGCCGGCGGCGTACACGTTCGGCACGTTGGTCCGCATCCGGCTGTCGACGATCACGAAGCCCCGGTCGTCGTGCGCGAGCGGCAGGACGCCGGCGAAGCTCTCGAGATTGGGCTGCTCGCCGGTCGCGATCAGGACGAAGTCGGCCTCGACGAAGAGCTCGCCGTCAGGGGTATCGACGTGCACGCCCTCCACCCGCTCACCGCCGACGATGCGTGTCGCGGTGCTGTGTTCGAGTAGGTGCACGTCGCGCGTCCGCATGCCGTCGGTGACGAACGCGCGCAGGTCGTCGTCCATCTGACCGGGCCCGCCGCTCGTCAACAGCGCACCGCGACAGACGATCGTGGTCGGCGTACCGGTGGCCCGATAGAAGCTGGCGTATTCGACGGCCACCTTCGAGCCGCCGATGACCGCGATTTTCGTCGGCTCGTAGTCCAGGTCCTCGATAAACGAGGCGTAGTCAAACACACCGGGCAGCCTCTCGCCGGGAATGCCCGGCATCGCGGTCCGTGAGCCCGTGGCCAGAACGAGAGCGCTGGTGGTGAAGGTTCGCCCCGCGGCACTGACCGTGGCCGCGTCGAGGACCGTTGCCTCGACGTTGACGATCGACTCGATATCGAGTTGCTCGGCACTTTGCCAGTTCATGTGAGCGTGCGGGCCGCTGCGTTGCGCGCGGAACAGCTCGACCAACTCAAGGATCGACGCGGCGGACGGATCGAACTTGCCGTACCAGAGGCGACCTTCAAGGGCCTGCGCCTGATCCAATTCCCGCGCAGCCTCGGAGAACAGATGATGCGGCACGCAAGCCTGGTGGGGGCACGAGCCACCGAGGAAGGGCCATCTCTCAAGGATGAGCGCGCGTCCGCCCAGGCTGCGCAGAACGGCTGCCCCGAAGCGACCCGCGCTGCCGCCGCCGACGAAGATCGCGTCGAAGTCCAAGCCTCGTGTTTCGTCGACGTTCACGATGGGCCCCTCGAAGTCGCCGTCGTAGGCGTCGTCGATCAGCTGCCGCCACTGCGGCATCGTGAGGCCTTTCCGATAAACGTCCAAGTCACTATCTCCTCGTCGACAGTGCGGCCGGAGTTCCGTGCTGTAACCAAGGCTGGCGAGGTACGGGGCGGGGCGATAGGTCCCGGCGGGTCAATGACGCCGCGCGCCTCGTCCCGGCAAGCCGACGACCGGGCGGATCGCGGCCACCAAACTTGTCGCAGGTCATGCACACAGTCGAGGGAGAAGCATCGTGGTCAACATTCGTGGTGAAGAAGTGCTGCTGCCGACCACCATCGTGGGGTCCTACCCGCGAGCCCAATTTCTACAGGGCAAGGTGTTCCCGCTCAGCGGGGTCGACTCGCCCGAGTTCCCCAGCTTCCGGGACCGCACGCTGTACCGGAACGCGGTCGCCCTGGCGATCAAGGACATGACCGATGCCGGGCTGGACGTCGTGACCGACGGGTCCCAGCACTACGAGAGCGACAGCGACTACGAGCAGGGCGAGATCTTTCACTTCTACCTCGACCGGCTCGAGGGCTTCACCCCCTACGGCGACAACATCAGCGCCGGGCATTTCAACAACATCCCGGTCTATAAGCCCACGGTCGTTGGGCCGATCGGGTGGCGCCGCCCAATCTTCAAGCCGATCGTCGAAGCTGTCACTGAGCAGACCGACAAGCCGGTGAAGGTCCAGGCCGCAGTCGGCCCGGCCACCATGTCCGCCCTTATCACCGACCAGCACTACGGCGACATCGGTTCGCTCTCCAAAGACCTTGCCCGCGCGTTGAACACCGAGTTGCGGGACATGGTCAGCCGGGGCGTCGACATCATCCAGTTCGCCGAAGTGCTGACATTCTTCGACCCTGCCGACTGGGTCGTCGAGGCTATAAACATCGCCCTGGATGGCATCGACGCCTACAAGGTCATCCACATCTGCTACGGCCAGCAGGAGGGTCAGCCAGGCGTCACCGAGCTCCGCGGCTCGAAGTTGTTCCCGTGGCTCTGGGACCTCAACTGTGACCAGATCCAGTACGAGATGAGCAGCCACGGCTTTCACCAGAGCGACATCGACGCCATCGCCACCATCCCGTCCGACAAAGACTTCGGCGTCGGCGTCGTCAACGGCAAGAGCCTCGTGGCCGAGAGCCCTGAGCAGGTCGCCGCGGGCATCCGCCGCGTCCTCGATGTCATCCCGCCCGAGCGAGTGATGGTGTACACCGACTGCACGCTCACCGGCATCAAGCACATCGTCGCGAAGCGCAAGATCGAATCGATCGTCGCCGGAACGGAAATCGTTCGGGCCGAACTGCGGGGAACCTGAATGCTGCCCTTCCTCGCCCAGAGCCAGATCGTCCAGATCGGCATCGTCGTCCCCGACCTGCGCCAGGGCCTGGCAGTGTGGAGCACCGCCCTCGGCCTCGGTCCTTGGATCGGTTACCACTTCTCGCCCGACACCGTCCAGGACTTCACCTACCGGGGACAGCCGGCCGATTACAGCATCGATATCGCGATGACCGGGTCCGGCCCGCAGGTAGAACTGATCGAGGTGCACGGCGAGCACTCGCTGTACCACGAGTGGACCGACCTGCACGGGTACGGCATCCAACACCTGGGGATCCGGGTGCAGGACATGGCGCCGGTCAAGGAGGAAATGCAGGCCGCGGGGTACGAAATTCTCCAGGCCGGGCACGGCTATGGAGCGGCCGGCGACGGCGCGTTCGTATACTTCGACACCCTGAAGGAATTCGGGACGATCTTCGAGCTGATCCAGGTCCCCGAGCAGCGGCGCGAGCCCGATTTCGTGTGGCCGCCCGCCGCGAGCTGAAACGGGTGAGCCAACTCAAGGTCGAGGTCGACCCGACCACGCTCGGTCTCGACACGAAGCGGCTGCGTCGCCTCGACGACTTCCTGCACGCGACGATGGCGGCCGGCCGCATTCCCGGCTGGGTGCTGGCGCTGAGCCGGCGCGGGCGCCTGGCGCACACCAGCTCAGGTGGGTGGGCCGACGTGGAGGCCGGCCGTCCCGTCAAGGCCGACACACTGTTCCGCATCTACTCCATGACGAAGCCGGTCACCGCAGTGGCCGCGATGATCCTCTATGAGCGCGGCGCGTTCGAGCTGTCCGATCCGGTCGCCCGCTTCATCCCGTCCTTCGGCGAGATGCGCGTGTTCCTCGGAGGGTCGGACGTTCGCTCGGTGACCGAACCGGCGACCCGGCCGATCACGCTGTGGCACCTGCTCACTCACACGGCCGGTCTCACCTACGGCTTCCACCGCGCTCATCCGGTCGACGCGCTGTACCGGCAAGCAGGTCACGACATCGAGGCGCCCGGGGGCACGCTGGCGGAGTCGTGCGAGACGTGGGCGGGTCTACCGCTCCTGTTCCAGCCGGGAACCGAATGGAACTACTCGGTGGCGACCGACGTGGTGGGCCGGATGGTGGAGGTCGTCTCGGGCCAGAGCCTCGGGGAGTTCTGTCACGAACACATCTTCGAGCCCCTGGGCATGGTCGACACAGCGTTTACGGTGGCTGGCGCCGACACTGCGCGGCTGGCCCGGCTCTACCTGGCGACCCCGTCCGGTGGTCTGGAGCCGGGCGACGCGCAGCGCGCGACGGTGTTACAGCCCGACCGCGCTCACTACGGCGGCGGCGGACTGGTCAGTTCCGCACCGGACTACCTGCGCTTCGCGACCATGTTGTTGCAACGCGGGGCCCTCGAGGACACGCGGATATTGGGGCCGCGCACCGTCGACCTCATGACCTGCAACCACCTGCCCGGCGGCGTCGATCTGCAGGCGTTCGGCCGGCCGATGAATGCTGGCTCGCCGTTGGTCGGGGTCGGCCAGGGGCTCGGCGTGTCCGTGGTGCTGGACCCGATCCGGGCGGCGTACGCGAGTTCGGCCGGGGAGGTCAGTTGGGGCGGCGCGGCGAGCACGGTGTTCTGGGTCGACTCGGCCCTGGAACTGGTCGTGGTCTTCATGACGCAGGTGTTGCCGGCCGCCGCGCTGCCGATCCGCAACATGCTGCACCAGTTGGTCCACCAAGCCGTCCTGGACTGACCCGCTGCTCAGGCGTCGATCACGATCACGACGAGGGTGCGCGGGCCGTGGACGCCCTCGACCCGGTTGAGCTCGATGTCGCTGGTTGCGCTCGGCCCGCTGATCCAGGTCTGCGGACGCGACGGGTCCACGGCGGCCACGGCATCGGGCACCGCAGCGATGATCCGGTCGGCGGCAACCACCGCCACGTGAAGGTCGGGCACCAGAGTGAGCGACCGCTGACCTTGGCCAGGGCGCTGGTCGAGGACGAGGGTGCCGGTCTGCGCGATCGCGACGGTGACGGACGTGAGCGCGCCGTCGGCGGCATCCAGGTCGGGCGTAGCGAGCCTGCCCGCCTCGGGCACGGGTTCGGGCACCGCGTCCGCCCACCCGGAGGGCAGGCCGATCGGGGTCACGATCCGCCGCGCGCCGTGCGCCTCCAGCACTTCGGCGATGGCCAGCGGCACCTGCTGAGCAGAGCATCGACGGACGATGGCGCCGTAGTCCTGCAGCCGCTCGACGAGCAGGTCGCTCGCCCCGGTCACCGGAAGTGTGCCGGGTCCGTGGTAGTCGCGGGGGATCGTCACGTCGGCCGGCTCCGCGGCCTGTGCGGCTCGGATGCGCGTCAGGATCTCGGCGCGGGCGGTCGCGGTCATCGGTCGCGCCACCGGTCGCGGAAGCTCTGCTTGGGTGGTCGCGGTGCATCGCGCGATGTCGTCCAGGCCGTCATCGGCGGAGGGAGCCGGGTGATGCGTCCCTTGCGGCGTCCGAGCACCCGACCGAGGCGGGCTGCGCGCAGGGCCAGCGTCCAGCGCCGCCGCCCCCGCATCGTCCAGGCCAGACCTGTCATGACGGCGGCCTCCGAGGTTGGGACGTGATGCGTGCGCGCCTTGTCGGCGACGACCCGAGCGCGCAGATGGACAAGCATCGAGGGGATGTCGATCGCCACCGGGCAGGCGTCGTAGCACGCGCCGCAGAGCGTCGACGCGAACGGCAGCGTGGGGTTGGTGGTCACGCCAGTGAGCTGGGGTGAGAGAACAGCTCCGATCGGTCCGGGATAGACCGAACCGTAGGCGTGCCCGCCCGTGCGCTCGTACACCGGACATACGTTCAGACAGGCCGAGCATCGGATGCAGCGCAACGCCGCTCGGCCATGCGGATCGGCAAGCGTGGCCGTGCGGCCGTTGTCCAGTAGGACCAGGTGAAAGTCCTGGCCGTCGACGGCGCCCGTCCACATCGACGTGTACGGGTTCATCCGCTCCGCGGTGGACGACCGGGGCAGCAACTGGAGGAATACCTCCAGGTCGCGCCAGGTCGGCACCAACTTCTCGATGCCCATGACGGTGATAAGGGTCTTCGGCAGCGTCAGGCACATCCGCCCGTTGCCCTCAGACTCCACCACTGTCAGGGTTCCGGTTTCCGCGACTGCGAAGTTCGCTCCCGATATCGCGACCTGCGCGCTCAAGAACTTGCGGCGCAGATGGCGCCGCGCGGCTTCGGCGAGCGCGGCCGGGTCGTCGCTGAGCTCGGGGTCGACATTGCTCATCTCACGCAGGAAGATCTCGCGGATCTCGGCGCGGTTGCGATGGATCGCGGGCACCAGGATGTGGCTCGGTGTGTCGTTGCCCAGCTGCACGATCAACTCGGCCAGGTCGGTTTCGTAGGCGGCGATGCCAGCAGCGGCCAGCGCCTCGTTGAGGCCGATCTCTTGCGTCGCCATCGACTTGACCTTGACGACCTCGGTCGCGCCCGCCGCCCGGACGAGGTCGGTGACGATCGCGTTGGCTTCATCGGCGTCGCGGGCCCAATGGACCACACCGCCACGTGCGGTGACCCGGGTTTCGAGCTGAAGGAGGTAGTCGTCGAGATGAGCCAGCACCTCGTCCTTGATCGCCGCTCCGGCCGCGCGCAGCTGCTGCCAGTCGTCGAGGTCGCTGACCGCGGCGTCGCGTTTGGTGCGGATCGTGCGCGTCGCGTGGGCGAGGTTGCGTCGCAGCTGTCCGTCGGCCAGCGCCCGCTCGGCCGCCACCGGGAAGGGCAACGCGCTCCGTAGTTGGCCGACCCCAGGCGGCGCGGTGGGGATCTCGGCGGGCCTCATCGAGTGCTCGCCAGGATCTCGGCGAGGTGCTTTGTCCCGATGCCGGTGTCGAGGCGCGACAGCCCGCCGCCGATGTGGAGCAAGCAGGACGAGTCACCGGCCGCGCAGACGCTCGCCCCGGTCGCCTCAACCGTCGCCACCTTGTCAGCGAGCATCGCCGTGGACACCGCCGAGTTCTTGATGGCGAAGGTGCCGCCGAACCCGCAGCACTGGTCGGCGTCTGGCAAGTCGACCAGGTCGATGCCCTGGACGCTGCGCAACAGCTTCAACGGTCGATCACCGACTCGCAGCAGTCGCAGGGAGTGACACGTCGGGTGATAGGTGACCTGATGCGGAAAGTAGGCACCGACATCGGTCACGCCGAGCACGTCGACGAGGTACTCCGAGAGTTCATAGGTCCTGGCCGCCACGGCCTCGGCCTGGGCGGCGAGGGAGTAGTCGCCGGCCTGCCAAGCGAGATCGGCGTGCTGGTGGCGCACGGCACCCGCGCACGAGCCCGAGGCCACCACGATCGCGTCGTAGTCGGCGAAGGTGGCGGCGTGGCGACGGACCAATGGCAGCGCCAGCTGGGGATAGCAGGTGTTGACGTGCATCTGGCCGCAGCACGACTGCTCGAGCGGCACCTCCACCGTCACGCCCAATCGCTCAAGCAATCGGATGGTGGCCTGGCCGACCTCCGGGACCATCCCGTCGGTGAGGCACGTGACGAACAGCGCGATCCGCATGTGGGCTCCTGGCAGTTGTGCTGTGTGGTCTGACCACATGGTATGTGGTCAGACCACATCGGTGAAGCTCGGCGCAACCCAGAGCCGCGAGCCCGCCGCTAGCCCACGAGCGCGACCGCACCTATGAGGTCGTCGAGGGTTCGCGTTACTTGACGGCGACGATGTCGATGGTGCGGATGTCGGGGTCGGCTGCCAGTAGGTCGGGGGCGACCTGGCCGAGTGCGGTGGGGATTTGGCCGCCGAGGTGGGCTTGGCGGGCGTCCTCGGTGTCGAAGGTGTCGAAGATGCCGTAGCTGGTGTCGCTGATCCTGAACGCGTACCAGGTGACGGTGCCCTGCTCGGCGACTGCCAGGTCGCGGCCGGCCTTCAGGAACGCCGCGAGGTCGTCGCCCTTGCCGGGCTTGGCCTCGAGCAGGGCGAGGATTCCAAGTTGCACGGTCATGCGGTTTCCTTTCGTTGGTGGCGATGTGTCGGGCATTACGAGTGTTACAGGTGGAGTGTGTCGAGGGCAGCGAGGATCTGGTCGGGTGCGGTGCGGATGCTGTAGTCGGGGTGCACGTCGATCCAACGCAGGACGTGACCGGCGTCGGCGATGAGGGTGTTGCCGGGGTCGGAGACGGCGGTGAACGCCAGGTCGTTCGTCTCCTGCATGCTCAGCGATCCGTCCGGCGACTGTGGGCTGACCGCGACCAATGCCACGTCGCGCAGCCTCAGGCCGGGGGTGGTGATGCCGTCCGGTAGCCCGGTAGCGGCGAGACTGGCCGATCGTGAGCGTGGTCGTCACAGCCAACTCCTCGAATCCGAAACCGCCTGCGCGGGCGAAGTGCAACTCACCTGCCAGCATCTACACACTGTTGGTGTCGGCTCCCAGCTCGGTCTTACCTACCGACTGACACTGGGTTGTTCCGTCTCGGCCGCGTCTCTGCTCTGCCTGTGCTCGGTCCTGCCACGCGCCTGGATCCGCTGCGCGGAGCCGGAGTGGGTGCGTGGCGGGAGGTACACGTCACATCCGCGGCGTGGCCGGTAAGACTCCCGCGGTGCGGCGCCGCCAACTGTTTCATGACGAATTCGACGCATACGTTTCAGGGCAGGACCGCGCTGGTGACCGGTGCCGGCCGCGGTATCGGACGCGCGGTCGCTCTCGATCTGGCCCGGGCCGGCGCCAAGATCGCTCTGGCGGCCCGCACCGTCGACGAGTTGGAGCACACTGCGACGCTGATCCGCGAGGAAGCCGGAACCGCGCTGGTACTGCCGACCGATGTGGCCGACGCAGCGCAACTCGACGCCGCGATCAGGCGAACGCAAGAGGAACTTGGCACGGTCGAGATCCTCGTGAACAACGCGGCGGTGGTGTGGCCGATCGCGGCCAGCGCCACCCTGGAGCCCGACGATTGGGCGGCTGCGATCGGCATCAACGTCACCGCCGCGGCTCGGCTCAGCTTCGCGGTCCTGCCCGGCATGCTCGAGCGCGGATGGGGCAGACTCGTCAACGTCTCCAGTGGTATCGCCTCCCATCCGGCTGGGATGCTGCGCGCCAACGCCTATGCCACCAGCAAGGCCGCGTTGGAGGCGCACACGATCAACCTCGCCGCCGAACTCGCCGGCACTGGCGTCACGATCAACGCGTACCGGCCCGGCACCGTCGACACGGCGATGCAGGGCTGGATCCGCGCCCAGGACCCGTACCTGATCGGCGCGGACCTGCATGACCGGTTCGTCGGAGCGCACGAGCAGGGTGCCCTGATCAGCCCGGAGCAGTCGTCAAAGTCGCTCCTCAGTCGGCTGTCCGGCGACGCGACCGGCCAGATCTGGGATGTCAACCCGTGATAAGGGCTTCACGAAGATTTACCGTCATCTGGCCGGGAGCCCTTACCCGCACGGCAGGGTGTCACGCAGCACGTAAGCAGTTCGTCCGCGACGGCGACGTGGTAGTCAGCATTGGCGTCAGGTCGTGTGGCGGACCGCCGCCAGCAAGCCCTCGAAGTCCTCCGAGCACGGGCCGCACGCGCGCAGATGGGCTGCGACACCTGGGTAGCGCCCGGCGGCATCCGCGTCTCGCGCGACCAGGTCGACGTAGACGTGCAGCAACTCCACCGCCTCGGCGCAGCCGACGTCACGCGGGTCGGTACGCAGGAAGCGATCCAGCGCTGACCAACCGTTCATGAGTGCCTCGCCGTGTCGAGAACCAAGTAACCATTAGCGACTAGCGCCGCTCGCAACTTACGCCGAGCATCGAACAACACCTTGTAGATCGCGTTACGGGTTGAGCCCAGTTCCACCACGAGCGCGTCGAGCGGCACCCCGTTGAGGACGATCGCCACGAAGATCTGCCGTTGCTTGGCGGTGAGCTCGTCGTCGACCGCGCGGCGCAGTGCCGTGAGGATCTCCCGCGACTCGGCCTGGTCTGCCGGGTCGAACCCGAACCGGTCTGGCAGCCGATCCCAGTCCTCGGCCTCGAACGGCACGGCGGAATTGCGCCAGAAATGCCGGCCGATCTTGGACGACACCTCAAGGATCGCGAACTTGTAGGCCCACGTGGTGAATCGGCTCTCACCGCGGAACCGTGCGAGCTTTGCGGTGATCGCCAGCAGCGCGTCCGCTGCGGCCTGGTGCGCCAGGTCGTCCAGCTCGGGCCCGGAGATCCGCACCCGGGGGCCACGCCGGCGTGCTTCGCGCCGGGCGATCCGCAGGAGCAGGGCGTGCAACCGAGCGAGGGCCGCCTCCCGCTCGGCGCCGGTGCTCCTGAGGTCCCGCAGCCACTCGGCCGACTCCGGATCCGTCGCCGATGCCGCGCTCGCGGTCGCATCTGTCGGCACCATGCCGTCGATATTACGAACTGACGGCCAAGGTAAGGACGGCGCCCGTGGCGGCACTAACCCCTATGAGCCGGCACCGTCCGGACATCACAGACCGAGAGGATTCTTATGACGCTGCTCCACCCCGGCGACACGTTCCCCGACCTCACGATCTCGCTGCCCGGTGGCGACACTCTCACGCTGCCCGACGCCCTGGCCGGGCACTTCGGGATTGTGCTGCTCTACCGCGGCGCGTGGTGCCCCTACTGCAACGCGCAGCTGCGCGCGTTCGACCGCGCCTACGACGCGCTGACCGGGGTCGATGCGCGAGTGGTAGCGCTGTCGGTCGACGACCAGGCCACGACCCAAGCCCTCATCGACAAGCACGGCCTGCGCTTTCCGGTCGGACACGGCGCTGACGCCCGCGCCGTCGCGGCAGCGACCGGCGCGGTCGTCAACGACGACCCCGTGCACCTGCAGTCCACCGGCTTCGTCCTAGACCCCAACGGCCGGGTCGTGGTCAGCGTGTACTCCAGCGGCGCCATCGGCCGGCTCGTGCCCGAGGACATCGTCGGCCTCATCCGCTATATGCGCGAACACACCACGACCGCGTGACTGCCGCCGTGCTCTCGGTCACCTTTGGTGCGCTGGCCGGGGCGGCGCTGCGCGACGTGGCCGCTGAGCACGGCCGCGAGGTCAGCGAGGAACAGGTGCACCGGCTCGGCGCGGGCATCCGACACCTGCCGGCGCACCCCGATGTCGAGCCGGGAGGCCGTTCTCGTAGGCGACGCCGACGAGTGCGGCCCGGTCGTGGCAGTCGAGCTTGCGGAGGATGTTGCGGACGTGGCTCTTCGTGGTCAGCGGGCTGATGACGAGCTGCCCGGCGATCTCGGCATTGCTCAGCCCACGGGCAACGAGGGTGAGGATGTCGCGTTCCCGGTCGGTGAGCTCGGCGAGACGCGGTTGCTGCGGGTCGGGTCGGGCAGCGAACTCGGCGATGAGCCGGCGCGTGATGCTCGGGGCGAGCAGCGCCTCACCGGCCGCGACGACCTCGATGCCGCGTAACAGCTCGGCGCGTGGGGTGTCCTTCAGGAGGAACCCGGATGCGCCGGCCCGCAGCGCGTTGTAGACGTACTCGTCGAGATCGAACGTGGTGAGGACGAGGACGCGCGTGCGCGGCAACGTCGGGTCGGCGCAGATGATGCGCGTGGCTTCGAGGCCGTCCATCCTGGGCATGCGGATGTCCATCAAGACCACGTCCGGGAACGTGCTCCGGGCGAGATCGACGGCGGCGCGCCCCGTCTCGGCGCGGCCGGCGACACTCATGCTCGGCTGGGCGTCGACGATCGAGGCGAAGCCGTCCCGCACGGCGGTCTGGCCGTCGGCGACGAGCACGCGGATCATCACGCCGGCTCGTAGGGCAGTCGGCGCGCACGCGAAAGCCCGCATCGTTCGGCCCGGCGTGGAGAGGTCCGCCGGCCACGTTCGCGCGCTCGCGCATCCCGGTGATGCCGACGCCGGGGCTGGTGGATGCGGTCTCAGGCCAGGGCCCGCCACCCCGGGGCGCCACGGTCGGCGGCCTCGGACAAGGGTGAGCACCTCCCCGGTGACACCATGCTGGCCGGCCCAGGCGCTGGCGACGTCGGCGGTGTGGAAGAGGTTGCTGTTGGGGCACCACTGCTCGTAGGTGTTGGTGCAGCAGGCGGCGTAGTCCTCGTCGGGACGGAACAGCACGAGCGGCGCTGCTTCGGGCCGGCCGTCACGGAAGCGAAGCTGCAATACCTCGTCGTTGTCCGGGCTGGCCGAGCGCGCGTCGCCGCTGGCGCCCGGGGCGGCGAAGACGCCGAGGATGTCCTAGGCGCACCAGGTCCAAAACCGTCGCCCGTCGAGATTGATCTCGTGCCGGTCGGGGCGAATGCTCAGGCCGGCCGAGCCGATGACGTTGCCCTGGTCGTCGAGGCGCAGCGAGCCTCGCTCGGCCAAGGCGTCGATCGCTGCTCGGACTGCAGGCCTGGTGTATTCGAGGTCATCAGCAAGTTGGTATGACGTTCCCAAACTCGACTGCGCAAGGTTCCAGCCATCGCGGGGATTTGCCAGCGAAACGTGCAGGCAGATGCGTGCGATCGATGCAGGCACTTGCTTGGTTAAGCTCCAGGCAGCTGCTGGGTTACGCCTGCCGGGGGAACTTGACCCTATTATGCTAGGCCCTAGTATGATAGGGATTACCGTGTTAGGTTAAGGCCGTGCGGGACATGGTGGATCGCGATGACGAACGTCGTCGGCTGGTCGATGCCGCGGACAATCCTCCGCAGCTGGTGGTGCTGCGGGGTCGGCGACGGATCGGCAAGAGTTTCCTCATCGATCGCGCGCTGACCGGACGGCGGGTGGTGTCCTTTCAGGCCGACGAGCAGCCCGAGCGGGGACACCTCGACGTTCTAGCTCGTGAGGCGGCTCGGCTCCTACCCGGTAGCCCCCCGCTCACCTTCAGCGATTGGGACGCCGCGCTGACGTTCTTCGGCACCCAGGCCGAGCAGCACCCACTGGTTGTGGTCTTCGACGAGTTCCAGTGGCTGGCCCAGGCCCAGCCCGCGTTGCCGTCAATCGTGCAACGGCACTGGGATCGCTGGCAGCGGGCCGGCACTCCGGTGACGTTGATTCTCAGCGGCAGCGCGCTGACCCTGCTGGAAGAGCTGCTGTCCCACGGCAGCCCGCTGTTCGGTCGCGCGGACTACCGCCCATTGATCGGGCCCTTGGACTACCGGGACGCGGCAAGCTTTGCCCGCGAAGGATCGACCGCAGAGGCCTTGCTGCGCCGCTACGCCGTATTAGGTGGCACGCCGCAGTATCAGGTGTGGGCCGGCGCCGGCCCGCTGCCCACAGTCATTCGTGACCGCATCCTGCGCAAGGGCGAGTCGCTCTATGAGGAGCCGCTACACCTGCTTCGCGAGGAGCAGAAAATCCGCGACCCGGGCACCTACTTCGCGGTGCTGGCCGCCGTCGCTGCCGGCGCGACGCAGTTCAACGAGATCCAGCAACAGGCCGCAATCGCCAAGAACCTCGACCTCATGCTTGCCCGCCTCGATGAGCTCGGCTACATCACACGACGCCAGGCCCTCGAACCAACCGCCAAACGCCCGCGCGGCAGCTACCGCATCGCCGACCCCTTCTTCCGGTTCTGGTTCCGCTACGTGTTCCCTAACCGCAGCCGCCTCGAACGCGGCCGCACCAATGATGTCTACGGCGAACTAGACACCGACCTCGACACGTTCATGGGCCTGGCCTTCGAGGACTGCTGCCGCGAATGGCTCGGCCGCTACGCACCACCGGACACGCTCCCCAACTCCGAGCAGCTGGGCTCGTGGTGGTCGCGAGACGGCCAGGTCGAAATCGACGTCGTGGGCACGACCAAGAACCACTACGACCTGCTCGCATCCTGCAAATGGTCACAGACAGCCAAGCCCAGCGTCCTGGGCGAACTCCTCGCTGCCCGCGACCACCTCGGTGGCCGAGCCACCCACGCCAGGCTGATCATCTTCGCTCGCGGGTTCGACCAACGTCTGATCGAGCAGGCCGCCCTGGAAGACGTCACACTCATCCCAGCCCACCAGCTCTTCGCGTGACCTCAACCCCGACCCAGCACGACACCCGCCGCACTGGGCAACGCCGTGGTGCTCGCAGATCTGTGGACAGCGGGGTGGCTGTGGACAACGAGCCAGATGGGTCGGCGCAGATGCGTGCCTAGACTCGGGCTGTCCATTAGGCGTTGCCCGCCGCTCGACGGTCTCGAACAGAACCACGGCTGCTGCTGGCGTCATCGCACGAGTAAGGAACGGAGGTGAGCGCCGCCACCAGGCGCCACTCGGTTTCTCTGTGGGGGCGAGCAGCGAGTCAACGCGGATCTGTCGGTCGCGGTCCATATGCGGCCCACAAGATCGTCTTTCGGTTGCAGACCCCGCTACAAGCCCAGGAACACTGGGGTAGCGGCCGGAAAGCCGGGCAGTCTGTAAAACCGCCGGCTCAGCCTACGTTGGTTCAAACCCAACACCCGCCACCGCGATTTGCCCCGGTACTCCCTAGGACCATCCTGAACAAAGCGGTTCAGGTGAACGGCTTGGCGTGTGGCGACGCGCCGGGTGTCTCAATGGGCGGTCTGGCCGCGAGTCACAACATTGGTTGGACGACGAGCTTGCCCGGCGTGTCGTGGTCGAGTGTGA
>DASXYL010000061.1:0-74261 GCA_036502575.1 Jatrophihabitantaceae bacterium
CAGGCGTCGATGCAGATCGTCGACGCCTCGCCCGCGACGAACCCGGCGTTGTTGATCCACCACGAACCGTCGGGCTGGACATAGGCGAAGACCCGATCGGCCACCTCGACCAGCCGCGGCGGACCGAGCTCCCGATGCTCGCGACCGCTCGAACTCATGCCGGTGTTCCCAGCCGGCCTGGTCGATGATCATCTCGGCGCCTGAGTCCAGCTGAGCGCACCTGGGCAACCATCCCGCTACCTAACTCACGTGAACGCGATCTCACTGACGTCTATTGATACCAGGAGGGGTTCACTGAGGGCCTGGCCGTCGTCTTGCCGGGGAAAGATTCGGTGCCGGGTGGGAACCATGATGCCGGCGACCTTCGTGTAGTCGGAGAGATAGTGGGCAGCTGTGGAGCTGCCCATGATCTCGACCTCGTAATCGTGGCGTCGGAGCAGGCCGTCCGCACCGACGTACAGCGTCTGCTCGGTGCTGTGGGTGGCGAGGTCGCTCGGCCAGACCACGCGCAGCCGGCGCCACTCCTCCCCGCCCTCCGGCCACGGGTCGAGCTCGGAGGTTTCGAAGCCGGGCCGGGCGAACGTGAACGGCTGGGTGAGATAGGTCCACATCGCCGTCCCGACGAAGTACGCCAGCTGAAGCGTCGTCCACGGGGTCTCGATCGTGTGACCCGCGAACGACGCGCGCGGCTGCTCCAGCGCTTCGACGACCTCACCGTTGGTCAGCTCGACAGCGACGCGCTCGGGGGTGAACGCGCTGCGACGATCCGGAGCACCGAACGAATGATGCGATTCCCGCTCTTCGTACAGGCTCGCCCGCACGAAGACGTCATCGAGCACACCCGCGTGGCCCTTCAGAGCCCAGATGGCGCCGCCCTGGACAACGCGCACCGAGACGGCGTCCAGCTGGCGCCAGCGCTCGAGGCCACCATGGGCGTCAATGACGGTTTCAAGCAGACTGGCCATGTCTCGTTCTCTCCGCTCTCGGGCTCTGTCCCGCAGCACTTCCCCGTCAAGGCCGCGAGCGACGCGCGTCGCGAAGTGAGCGTGCCGAACAATTGAGCGCGCTCGCATCCGCCTGTGGCCAGCGACCCAGCGCGGCGAGCGCGTTCATCTCGTCATCTACGATTGGCCACTTGTTATTCACCATCGAGCCGTGGACGGAGCGACACCAGGTGGCCGAGCAGTACCGGGAGCGGGAAGACAAGTTCGAGGTCGACGCGGCCTGGGAGTTGCCCGACCTGACCGAGGTGATCCCGGCCGGCGCGCGGATCGAGCTGGGCACGGTGTCGTTGTCGAGCAAATACTTCGACACCGTCGACCATGCACTACTCGCCCGCGGGGTGACCCTGCGGTTGCGGACCGGCGACGCCGACACGGGCTGGCAGCTCAAGGTGCCCGCCGGAGCAGCGCGGACCGAGCTGCGCGTGCCGGCCAACGGCACCGCGCGCACCGCGCCCCTGGAACTACGCGACCTGCTGTTCGGCCTGCGGGGCGGCGCCGCGCTGCGACCGGTCGCCACCTTGCACACCACCCGCAGCGTCGCCCGGGTGCTCGACTCCTCCGGCGAACTGCTCGCCGAGATCGCCGACGATCAGGTCACGGCGAGCGTCGGGACTGACGCCGTCGCCGCCACCGAATGGCGAGAGGTCGAGGTCGAGCTCGGAATCGGCGACGAGAAACTCCTGACCGCAATCGGCAAGCGCCTGCTCCGCACCGGCGCTACCCGGGCGAAGACGCGTTCCAAGCTGGCCCACGTCCTCGGCTCGGCCACCCCGGCGCCCGCACCGGTGCCGTCCGGCCCGCTCGGCGATCTCGTCGCGCAGTACCTGCAGGCGCAGTACGCCGCTCTGATCGACGGCGACCTGGCGCTTCGCCGCGACGAGGACGCCATTCACCGCACCCGGGTGGCGACCCGCCGCTACCGCAGCGTGCTACGCGTCTTCGCCGACCTGTTCGACGCCGACCGTGCGGCGACGCTGGACGCCGAACTGGCCCGGTACTCCACGCTGCTCGGGGAGGTCCGCGACTACGACGTGCTCCGCGCCCGCCTCGACCGTGCGGTGGCGTCGCTGCCCCCGGAACTCGTGGTCGGCCCGGTCGGTACCCAGATCGACAAGCAGCTGCGCGGCGACCGCGTCGCCGCGCATGAGGCCCTGACCCGTCATATGCGGAGCAAGCGCTACGTCGGGCTGCTCGCCGAGCTCAAGGCGTGGCACGACCAGCCGGCCTTCACCGAGGCCGCCTCGGCCAAGGCCGGCGCGGTGAACGACTACCTGCGCCGCGCTACCCGCACGACCGCGAAGCGACTCAAGCGGGCCACCCGGTCCGGTGATGACCAGCAGCTGCACCGCGCGCGTCGAGCCGGCAAGCGCGCGCGCTATGCCGCCGAACTCGCCGCCCCGGTGCTCGGCAAGCCCGCCCGGCGCATCGTCAAGCGGGCGACGAAGCTCCAGGACGTCCTCGGCGAACACAACGACAGCATCGGAGCCGGCGACGTCCTGCTCCGGCTGGCCACCAATGGCGCCGGCGCTGGTCGAAACGGCTTCACGTACGGGCTGCTCTACGCCAACGAACAAGGCATCCGGCGCGCCACCGCTAAGCGCGCCCGCTCGCTCACCTTCTGACCAGGCGTCTTCGGTCAGGCGCCGGCATCGGGTCAGCTGGTGACGGCGAAGACCGCGCTGGCCCGAAGGATGCGGCGCTCTTCGACGCTGAGGTAGGCGTTGACGAGGCGTCGGCCGACGTGTTGCACGTCGGCCCGACCGGTGACCCAGTCGCCGACCTGCGCCGAGCCGGCGAAGTCGACGCTCACGCTCGCGGTCGTCAGTCCGATCGGTGGTTCCCGGCGCAACGCTGCCGTGTAGCCGAGCACCAAATCGGCCATCGTCATCAAGATCCCGCCGTGGGCACCGCCGCGGCCATTGGCGTGACGTTCCTCTATCCGCAGCCCGAAGATCGGGTCGAGTCCTTCACTGTCGCGCACCCACAGCGGGCCGACGAGATCCAGGAACGGCGAGCGCCGGCTGACCGGCACCCAACCATCAGGAGGCGCAAGCGACGTCACCGCCCAAGTCTGACATCGACGCCGGGCCTCAGAGGCCGCGGGCGACCATGTCGAGGACGACCTGTAGGGCGTGTTCGTGTTCGGCCGCCGGGAGCTCGCGCAACGGCCCGTCGTTGAGCAGGGTCGAGAGGCCGTGCACGGCCGACCAGGCGGCGTACTCAAGACCTCCGCGCCGGTCGGCCGGGATCGCGCCGACGGTGACGAGGTCGTCGAGTCTGGCACTGAGCTGCTCGTGGGGGCCCAGGCCGCTCGGGCCTACGCCTTCACCGGGCCCGAAGGTGGTAACCGTGCTCGGAACGGCGAACGCGGTCCGGAACCAGCCGGGCTCGGTGGTCGCGAACTCGACGTAGGCCGTCCCGACAGCGCCCAGCCGGGCCCACGCGGTCGCGACCGGATCCGACTCGGGAGCCTGCTCCATCCGCTGCTCCATCAGCAGAGCTAGCTGGCTCATGCAGCGTTCGCAGACCGCGCGCAACAGTTCGTCGCGGTCGGCGAAGTGCCGGTACGCCGCATTGTGCGATACCCCGACCGCTCGGGTGACCGCTCTCAGCACGACGGCGTCTGGCCCCTCGGCCCGGGCGAGCTGTAGCCCGGCATCCACGAGCGCCTCGCGGAGCCGGCCGTGGTGATAAGGGGGGGACGTTGCAGTCGCAGGCATGTTGACAGTGTCCACTTGAAGTGCCATGCTCGTCAATGTTTCCACTGTCAACATCGTCGTCTGAGGAGCGATCCCGATGCCATCCCTGAGCCCCCGCCGCCGGCTCGCGATCCTCGCGACCGTCTGCCTCGCCGTATTCGCGATCAATCTCGACACGACCATCGTCAATGTCGCGTTGCCTGACCTGTCCCGCCAGCTGGGCGCAACGACGCGTGATCTGCAGTGGATCGTCGACGGCTACAACCTGGCCTTCGCCGCACTCGTGCTGACCGCGGGCTCGATCGGCGACCGGTTCGGGCGCCGGCCGGTCCTGCTGGCCGGACTGGCCGGCTTCGCGATCACGAGCGGCATCGGAGCGCTGTGCACCGGCGCCGGCGCGCTCATCGTCGTTCGGTTCGTGATGGGCGCGTTCGCTGCGCTCATCTTCCCGACCACGCTGTCCATCATCACCAACGCCTACCCCGACCGCGGCGAGCGGGCCAAGGCGATCGGCGTCTGGGGCGCGGTCACCGGCCTCGGAGTCGCGATCGGCCCGGTCACCGGCGGCCTCCTGCTCGCCCACTTCTGGTGGGGCAGCGTCTTCCTCGCCCTCGTCCCGGTGGCCATCGGCGCGGCCGTGCTCGCCTACGTGCTGGTGCCCGAATCACGCGACCCGGCCCAGGCCCGCATCGATGTGCCGGGGCTGATGACGTCCTCGGCGGCCATCGGCCTGCTCGTCTACACGATCATCGAGGCACCGAACCGAGGCTGGACCGCACCCTGGTCACTGGCCGGATTCGTGGCCACCGCCGTCATCACCGCTGTCTTCGTCGCGATCGAACGGCGCCGGGACAATCCGATGCTCGACGTCAGCCTGTTCCGCACGCCCGCCTTCTCGGCCGCGAGCGGCGCGGTCACCGTTGCCTTCTTCGCGTTGTTCGGCTTCATCTTCCTGATCACGCAGTACTTCCAGTTCATCCGCGGCTTCGGCGCGCTCTCCACCGGCGTGCGCATCCTGCCCGTGGCCACCACGATCGCGGTCGGATCGGTTCTCGGCGCCCGGCTGGCCGGCCGGGTCGGCACCCGCGTCCTGGTCGTCACCGGGTTGCTGCTCTTCGGTTCGGCGTTCGCCTGGATCGCCTTCTCGCCCACCTACATGTCCTACAGCGTCATCGTCGCCCAGATGGTCCTCATGGGCACCGGCCTCGGCCTGACCACCGCGCCGGCGACCGAGTCGATCCTCAGCGTGCTCCCGGCGGCCAAGGCCGGCGTCGGCTCGGCCGTCAACGACGCCACCCGCGAAACCGGCGGCACCCTCGGCGTCGCCATCATCGGCAGCGTCTTCACCTCCATCTATGCCCACCACCTCAGCGGCGCCACGATCGCCGCACTGCCGCAGAACATCGCCGGGGCGGCCCGCGAATCGGTCGGCGCGGCCATGACGGCCGCCGCCCACGCCGGCCCGCAACTGCGCCCCGAGCTCATCGCCGACATCAACGCCTCGTTCATGAGCGGCCTGCACGTCGCCTGCCTGGTCGCGGCCGGCGTCTGCGGACTCGGCGCCCTGGCTGCCCTGATGCTCCCCGGGCGCCGACCCGCGCAAGCCCACCAACCGGCGTCGACCACCGCCGCAACACCCGAGCCAGCACTGGCCTAACCGCTTGCGGCCGATCCGGGCCGGCGACCTACCCCCGATCTCGATCGCGGCTATCGGCTCGGCCGGTAGGTCGCGATCAGTGCCCCACTGCTGGTCGGCTGGGCTTGCACCAGCTCGAGCTTGGTCAGCGCGGCGTCGTCGGCGAACAGCCGCTTGCGGCCGCCGCCGGCGACGACCGGGCTGATCATCAAGGTGAGCTCGTCGAGCAGTCCCTCGTCGATCAGCGAGCGAACCAGCGACGGGCTGCCGCCGACCCCGATCGTCCCCCCGTCCTGCTGGCGCAGGTCCGCCACGAAGTCGGCCAGCGGGCCCTTGATCAGCGTGCTGTTATCCCACTCGTCGACGGTGTCCAGAGTGGTGGACGCGACGTACTTCGGCGTGCTGTTGATCCAGCTCGCGAACGGCTCGTCGGTCGACGTCGGCCAGTACTGTGCCCATTCGGTGAACGTCACCCGGCCGAGCAGCACGGCGTCCTGCCCGTCGAGCAGGCGCGACAACGCCGCGCCCATCTCCTCGTCGAAGCTCGGCTGCCACTCGTTGGGCGCCTCGACCACACCGTCCACCGAGCTGAACAGCCCCGCGTAAACCTTGCGCATGTGATGAATCCCTTCTGTCGATCGGAGCGGTCCACCCGGCCGGTCGATCAGCTCGACGGCGTTCTCTGGTAGGTCAGGGCGGTGGTGCCGCACGGGAATGTCTTGGCGTCGAGAAGCTTGAGGGGCAGTGGTGCGGGAAGGCCTTTGAACAAAGGCAATCCGTCGCCCCAAGCCACCGGTCGCACGATCAGGCGATACTCGTCGACCAGACCCTCGCGCGACAGCGCCTGGACCAGGCGGACCCCGCCGTGGACCATCGGGTCCGCGCCCGGTTCGGCCTCGAGCCGCGCGACCTCCTTGGCCGGTTCACCCGAGGCGATCCGCGAGTCCGGCCAGTCAGCGCTCTGCAGGGTCTTGGAGAACACAACCTTGGGCGTCTCATTCATCAGCGTCGCGGGTCGACTCGATGACCCAGCGCACAGCCCCCGGGCCTTCCTCGTCCACGCCCCAGCCGTCGGATCCGGGCGGACGCGCCACGTACCCGTCCAGCGAAACGTGCATCTGCAGGATCAGTTGTCGCATCACGGCCTTCGGAAGCTACTCGATCTCGGCTTCACGTCAGTGTCGCCCAGCAGTCGATCCCGATAACCACCGACTCGCTCGGCCGAAGGCGAATCGAAGGCGACTTGAAGCCGACGCTGCATACAGTCCCCGATGCGATCGGGTCCGGGCTGGGCCGGATACGTCGAGTTCAGGAGCGGAACGGGGTCTCGATGAGAAGACGGACGGTGCTGGGTCTGCTCGCCACCGCGCTGATTGTCGCAGCCGGAGTCACACCGGTGGCCGGAGCGGGGCCGAGCCGGGCGGCAGCGATCAGCTGGACCACGTGCGACGATCCCGGCCTGCAAGACGCCGGTGCTCAGTGCGCGCTGCTGCCCGTCCCGCTGGACTACGCCCAGCCGAACGGCGCGACGATCAAGATCGCGGTATCGCGGATCAAGCACACCGTGCCCGACGCGCAGGCTCAGGGCGCCATGCTCATCAACCCCGGCGGACCCGGCGCATCCGGGCTCGGGCTGTCGACCTGGGGACAACTCGTGCCGAACGGCGCCGGCGGCTACTACGACTGGATCGGGTTCGATCCGCGCGGCGTCGGCTCGTCGCAACCGTCTCTCACGTGCGACCCGACCTACTTCGACTTCAACCGTCCGACCTACGTTCCGGTGCTGGAATCCACCCGGCGCCAATGGCTCGCCCGCTCGAAGGGCTATGCCGACGCGTGCAGATCGAACGGCCCGATCCTGGCCCACATGACGACGATCGAGAACGCCAAGGACATGGACAGCATCCGGGCCGCGCTCGGCGTCGCGCAGATCAACTACTACGGCTTCTCCTACGGCACCTACCTCGGGCAGGTCTACAGCACGCTGTTCCCGTCACACCTGCGGCGGATGGTGCTCGACAGCAACGTCGATCCACGCAACGTCTTCTACCAGGCCAACCTGAACCAGGACATCGCCTTCGACCGGACCCTCAAGGTCTGGTTCGGCTGGCTGGCCAGGTACGACAACGTGTACCACCTGGGCAACACCGAGAAGGCCGTCGAAGCGCTGTTCTACCAGATCGAGGCCAAGCTGACCTTCCACCCGGCCGACGGCAAGATCGGCGGCGACGAGTGGGTCGACATCTTCCTGCAGACCGGCTACAAGCAGGCGGCGTGGACCATCCTGGGTGACACGTTCGCCGGCTACGTGCACGAGAACGACGTGGCCAAGCTCGAGAACCTGTTCCTCGCTGTCGACGGGCTGGGCAACGACAACTTCTTCGCCGTGTACAACGCCGTGCAGTGCACCGACGTGCAGTGGCCGACGCAATGGTCCACGTGGGAGCGCGACAACTGGGCGACGTTCGCCCAGGCGCCGTTCGAGACGTGGGGCAACGCCTGGTACAACGCGCCCTGCCTGTACTGGCCCGCGCCGGCCCACACTCCGCTGAAGATCGACGGCAGCAGGGTGAGCAGCGCCCTGCTCATCGACCAGACCCTCGACGCCCCCACACCGTTCGAGGGCAGCCTCGAGGTCCGCAAGCGGTACCCGCACTCGAGCCTGATCGCACTGCCGGGCGGCACCACACACGGCAGCTCGCTGTCCGGCGACGCCTGCCTCGACGACCAGGTCGCCGCCTACCTCGCGAACGGCACTTTCCCGCCGCGCTTGCCCGGCAACGGCCCGGACACCACCTGCGCGCCACTACCCCAACCGGTGCCGGGCGCCGCCACGGCGTTGACCCGGGCGGCGTTGCGCACACGCCCCTAAGCCGGCTCGAGTCGGCCGCTGCGCGGCAGGTCGGCGAGTAGGACGCGAACCTGATCGACGTCGGCGCTCGGCAGCTTCTCGAAAATCGTCAGGGCCTGCTGCCAGTGGCCGCGCGCATCGTCGATCCGGCCGATGTCTCGCAGCGTCACACCGAGCTCGCGCAAGGTCTCGGTCTGACCGTGCAGGTCCTGCAACTGTTCACGGATGGCCAGGCTCTCCTGCAGCGAGGCCAGTGAGCGCGCCGGCCGCCCTTGACGCTGGTGGACGATCCCGATGTCGGTCAGGCAGAAGGCTTCGCCGTCGCGGTCACCCAACTCTCGATAGATCGCCAAGCCCTCTTCCTGAGCGTGGAGCGCCTGGTCGTAGCGCCCCTGACGCCCATAGAGCGCACCGAGGTTGTTCAGGGTCGTGGCTTGACCCTTGCGGTCGCCCAATTCCCGACTGATCGCCAGGCTCTCCTGCAGGCAGGCCAGCGCCTCGTCGTAGCGGCCTTGCCTCTGGTGGACGTTGCCCAGATTGGCCAGGCCACCCGCCGCCCCTCGCGGATCGTTGATGGTCCGGGAGATGGCCAGGCTCTCCTGCTCGTAGACCAGCGCCTGGTCGTCCTGTCCCTGCCACTCGTACACGAGGCCGACGTTGACCAGACCCGCGGCTTGACCGGGCAGGTCCCCAAGTGCGCGGCGGATGGTCAGACTCTCCTGCAGGCAGGCCAGCGCCTGGTCGTAGCGCCCCAACCGCGAATAGCGCACGCCAAGATCGTTGTGGACCTGCCCCTGACCGACCAGGTCGCCGTTCGCGCGCGCAATGCCGAGCGCAGTCTGATTGACCTGCGCCCACTCATCCCAGTGGCCCCGCACCTCGAAGAAGCCGAACAGCGCGTGAGCCAGCTGCATCGCGATCTCGTCCGGCGCGCCGGAACCGGAGCTCGCCGCCTGCTGGACGGCTGCGACCAGATTCGCCCGCTCGGCATCCAGCCATTGCAGCGCCGCCTGATCGTCGCCGAACGCCAAGCCACCGTTACGCCAACGGTGATCGGTCCGCGCCAGGCGATAGTCACCTGGACGCAGCAGCTTCAACGTCTGCCAGGCCGTCGCCACGTAGAACGCCAGCACCCGGGTCAACGCGGCCGATCGGGCCGGCTCGGGATGCTGCTGGGCGAGTTCTCGACTGTACAGGCGCAGCAGGTCGTGCAGGTGGTAGCGGCCCGGCGACGGCGTCTCCAGCAGCTGGATGTCCACCAGCCGCTCGAGCACCCGCTCGGCGGCGATGTCGGACTCGTCCAGGAGCCGGGCCACTACAGCCACGCTGAGCTCCGGTCCGTCCAGCCCACCGAGGATCTCGAAAGCCTCGGCGGCGGCTCGATCCAACGGATCCGCACTGTTGCGGGCCTGCTCGATGGAGACGGCGAAGCTGGCGCGCGCCCCGGCCTGGTCGATCTCCAGCTCGTCCAGGCGACGTTGCGCGCCGGCGAGGCGCTGCGCCATGGCTTGCACCGGCCAGGTCGGTCGGGCGGCCAGCCGCGCACCCGCTATCCGCACGGCCAACGGCAGCGACGCGCACGACTGGACCACGTCGGCCGCTGCTTCGGGCTCGGCGGCGATCCGCGCCGGACCGGCCAGCCGGGCGAGCAGCTCGGTCGCCTCGGCGGGGGCAAGCCCGTCGAGGCGTAGGTGGCGGGCACCGTCGATGCCGGACAGCACAGCCCGGCTGGTTACCACTGCGCCGCAGCCGGGTCCGGCCGGCAGGAGGGGACGGACCTGGGCGGCATCCGCCGCGTTGTCCAACACCACCAGCAGCCGCCGGTCGGCCACCCGCGACCGAAACGCGGCGCTGGCCTCGTCCAGCTCGGTCGGGATGGTGGCGGCCTCGGTACCGAGCGCCCGAAGGAAGCGGGCCAGCACCTCGGACGGCGCCAACGGCTGCAGCCCCGCGGTGGCACCCTGCAGCTCCACGTAGAGCTGCCCATCGGGAAACCGCGCTGAAAGCTGGTGCGCGGCGTGAATCGCGAGCGCGGACTTGCCGATGCCGGCGGCACCCGCGATCGCCGCGATCGCTACCGGCCGGCGGGGCAAACCCTCGGCGTCGTCGATGTGGTCGAAGCACTCGTCCAGCCACTGCAGCGCGGCACCGCGGCCGGTGAAGCCGTCCACGTCGACCGGGAGCTGCCTCGGCACCGTTCGCCGCAGCTGCGTCCGCACCGGCATCGTCCCCACGTCGCGCCGAACCGCCGGCGCGCGCCCGGCCAACAGGTCGGCATGAACGCCTTGCAATTCTGCCCCGGGATCCGCCCCGAGCTCGTCGGCCAGTTGCACCCGGATCGCTTCGTATTGAGCCAGCGCCTCCGCGGGCCGACCGGATCGGTCCAGCACCACGAGCCGCCGGACCCACAGCGATTCCCGCATCGGATGCCGGCTCGTCAGCTCGGCCAACTCGACCACCAGCTCGCGGGCCCGCCCGTCCGCGATGTCCAGGTCGATCCGCCGCTCCGTCCCGGCCAGATAGCTCTCAACCAGCTGTGGCGCCACCGACGCCTCCAACCAGGACGATCGGATGCCTTCGAACGGGGCTCCCCGCCAGAGCGTCAGTGCCTCGACGAGCAACTCTCGCTCGGCCGAACCGTCAGCGGCGGATCCGGCTGCATCGAGCAAGCGCACGAACCGCATCGCATCAACCTGATCGGGCGCCGCACGCAACGCGTATCCCGCTGGGCTGGTGACGATGAACTCGGCCCCGAGTTCGGCCCGCAGCCGGGCCACGCAGACCTGCACCGCTTTGCGGACGTCAACGGGCAGGCGCTCGTCCCACAGGGAAGCAGCGAGTCGGTCGGTCGAGACGCTCTCGCCGGCCGCCATCGCCAGCAACGCGAGCAGCGTGCGCAAACGGCCCCCGGTCACCTCGAGCGGGCGGCCGTCGACCGACACTCGCATCGGCCCCAGCAGCCCGATCTCCAGCAAGCGTCGATCATGCTCGCCGGCGTGCGGTGTGCCCAACTGCACAGCTGCCACGAACCGCTCCTAACGGATTCCCCGGGTCGGGACCCGGTCAAATCACGATACGGCGCGGAAGAACTCGACCATCTTGTCGACGGCGGGCGTTACGTACTCGTCCTTGTCGTAGAGGTCGACGTGGCTCGCTCTGTCGATCCAATACAGCTCTTTGGGCTGCTGGGCGTTCGCGATGGCCTCGGTCGTCATGTGGCGCGTGACCGCCTCGGTCCCGACGATCATGAGTAACGGCCGCGGGGCGATCAGGTCTATGAATCGGAACGCGTCGAACGCGACGATCCGGTCGATGCTGTTCCAGGTGAACGACTTCGCCGAGCGCGGATGCCGCGCCCGATCGGTGCAGTAGTACTCCCAGCCCTCGAAGCCATGCTGGCCGAGCGACCGGGCCTGCTCCTCGGTTTCCGGGAAGATGGCGAACTCCCCGACACCTTCGCCTCGGGCCTCGGCGGTGCGCGCAGCGGCGGCCGCGTCGAGCATCCCCTGGATGATCGACGGGTCCTGAGCGTCGTCGGCGCCCTGCCGGAACTGGCGGCCGATGTCGGCGGCACTGACGGTGACGACGGCCTTGATCCGGTGATCGGTGGCCGTGGCCGGGACGACATACCCGCCGGAGGCGCAGATCCCGAGAGCCCCGATGCGGTCAGGGTCCACGTCGTCGAGGGTGCTCAGGAAGGAGACGGCGCCCTTGATGTCCTCAACCCGGTGAGCGGGGTCCTCCAGCCCACGCGGCGTGCCCTCGCTCTCGCCCTGGTAGGCGGCGTCGAAGGCGAGGGCGATGAATCCGTGGCCGGCCAGGCGCTGCGCGTAGAGGCCGGCGGCCTGCTCCTTCACGCCGCTCGCCGGGTGGCCGACGACGATCGCCGGGCGGCGTCCGGTCGCGGCGTCCTCGGGGGTGGAGAGGTGGCCGGCGATGGTCAGGCCGGCGCTGTCGAACGAAAAATTCGTCCGCATGCTGTCTTGCTCCAATGGTTGACGGGTGCCCGGGGATCGCCGGGCCCTGGAATCCAGCCTCACTCCCCTCTCGCGCCTGGACCAGAGCAGGTTTCGGCCTGGGATACCGGGTGCCTGGGAACGATCGTGCCTACCCACCCGTCACCGCTTCGCGCGGACAATGGCCCCCATGAGCACGGCATCCAGCGGTCCGGCAGAACTCGGCGAGTTCCTCAAGGCGCGCCGCGCCGAGCTGACGCCGCGGTCGGTCGGTCTCCCCGAGCCCGACGCCCGCCGTCGCGTCGCGGGCTTGCGTCGTGAGGAGGTCGCGCAGCTCGCCGCGATCAGCGTGGACTACTACACCCGCCTGGAGCAGGGTCGGGTCCGGGCCTCGGCCGCGGTCCTGGCGACGCTGGCCCGCGCGCTACGCCTGGATGAGGACCAGCAGATCTACCTCTACACGCTGGCCGGCAAGACCGTCGCTCGCCCGCGCCGCCGAACGGCGGAGCGGATCCGGCCGGCGATGCGGCGGTTGCTCGACCAGCTCACCGAAACCCCCGCGCTCGTCCTCGGGCGTCGACTGGACATCCTCGCCTGGAACCCCATGGCCGACGCCCTGTACACCGATTTCGACCGCATGCCGACCGATCGGCGCAACTACGTGCGGCTGCTGTTCACCGATCCGGCGATGCGGGCCTTGCATCCAGCGTGGGAAGACGCGGCCCGCACGGCCGTCGCGTCGCTGCGGATGGAAGCCGCGCACGAACCCGATGACCCCGACCTCGCCCTCCTCGTCGGCGAGCTGTCCGTCCAGCACGAGGACTTCCGGACGTGGTGGGCCGCCCGCCACGCCACCACCGCGAGCTACGGCACCAAGCACTACCGTCATCCGAACGTCGGCGAGCTCACCCTCGACTGCGACATGTGGGCCACCACGGACGGCAGCAACCAGCGACTGATGGTCCTCACCGCCGAGTCGGGCACACCTTCGCACGAAGCCCTGCGCATCCTTGCGTCGTGGAGTGCCGGGTCGGCCGCCGCGGACAACGCGGATCACTCGAGCCCTCCGTCACCGACGCCGGCCGCGCCGTCGTAGCCAACGCCGGCAGTGCCCGGTCCTTACGGATGCGGGTTGGGCGTGTTCAGAGACCTGGGCACGCTTATCGGTCTCGGCGTCACTCATTCCTTGCCCCGTTCCATTGGCAGCTTCTCCACGTACGCGATCTTCGGCCCCGGGCAACCCGCTCGCATCCGCCACGCGACCAGGCGATGGGCTAGTAGTCGCTCAGCAGCGGTCCAACCCGAGGCGTCGATCCGGGCGAGAGTCCGAAGTTCAGATCGCGGCCCCACCGCTGAGCGTGGGCAGATCGCCGGTGGTGATGATGTCGGCCTGATGCGGGAAGACTTTGTCGATGAGGACTCGGTGGACCTCGGGGTCGGGGTCGGCAGTGGCGTCGGCCAGGACGTAGATGCGGTAGTCCTCATCGGCGGCGTGCCGCACGGTGGACAGCACTACCCCGCTGGTGGAGATGCCGGCCACGACCAGGGTGTCGATCCCTCGGGCGTGGAGGCTGGCGACGAGGTCGGTGGTGCTGAAGGCGCCGAAGCGTGTCTTACGGACGACGATGTCCTCGTCGCGGACCTCCAGCAACTCGTGAATCTGGGCCTCGGGGCTGTCGGCGCCGAGGAGCCTGTTCTGAGCGACCCGGGCGAAGGCCTTGCTGTGTGCGGGGACGACGCGGAAGTCATCGTCGGTGAACGCGACCCGGACGTAGCCGACCTGCACCTGCGCCGACCGGGCCCACGACAGGGCCGCCGTGGTGCGCGCGAGCAGTGCGTCAGCGTCGGGCACGCCAGCGAGTATCGCCGGTTGGAAGTCCATCAGCAGCAGCGCTGTGCGGGACGGGACGAGAGGCGAGACGGTCATAGTTGTTCTCTCCTTGAATTGGGTTGCCGGACGAGTAGGGCGAGCGCGTAGTGCGGACGGAGGCCGCCGCAGTGTTCGCGGCATTGGCGGGACGCTGCCCGAGGCCGCGGTCGAGTACGGTCATGAGCAGCACGACGATGCCGGCGCCAATGAGGATGAATGAGATCGTGTGCAGCCCGGTGTCGTCGACGTGGGAGCGAAACACCAGGCCGGTGATGGTGGCCGAGGCGATGGATCCGACATAACCGAAGGTCCGCAGCAGCCCGGACGCGGTGCCCACCGTCCGTGGTGGGGCAGCCCGGTAGAGGGCGGTCTGGTTTGTGACGCTGCTCGAACCCGACGCCAGCCCGAACACCCCGGTAACGACAATGATCGCTGCCAGCGGGCTGTGGCTGGTCAGGAACAGAGTGCTGATCGCACCGATGACCAACAGCACCGCCGAGCCAGTAAGTGACAGCCGGAGCCGGACGTGACGCGACGCGACCCGGGCGCTGATGGCGGAGAAGACCCCCATCGGGATCAGCGCCAGACCGGCCTCGTAGGCCGACAGGCCGTGCGCGACCTCGATCCACTGGGTCAGGCCATACAAGATCACGTACACGCCCAGCAACGTCAGGCCGTTGCGCGCGTAGGTCCGGGTCAGCACACCGTTGGACGCCAGCAGCCGCACGTCGAGGAACGGGTTGGTCGCGCGCAATTCCCAGACGACCAGCGCGGCGGCGGCGACGACGGAGACCGCCAGTGCGATCCAGTCCGGGTGCGGCAGCGACAGCAGAAAGACCAGCAGCGCGGTCATCGCCCCGCCGAAGCCGATCACGCCTAACAGGTCGATGCGCAGAGCGACCTCGCGTGGCGTTCGGCCTCGCACCTTGTCGGAGTCACGGGGAATCCAGGCCAGCGCCATCACCACCGCCGCCACGGTCACCGGCACGTTGATCAGGAACGCGGCGCGCCAGTTGAACCAGCCGACGAGCAACCCGCCGATCGTCGGTCCGATCGCGATCGTCGCCGCCCCCGCGACGGCCAGCGCACCGAGCACATCGGCCGGGGGTGACTGCAGCCCGATCGCGCTCGCGCGTCGCCGAATCAACAGCATCGCCGAGGGGTATCCGGCCGAGGTACCCAGCCCGATGAGCACCCGGGACACGACGAGGGTTGGCAGGTCCTGCCCGACGCCGCCGACAATCCCCCCGACCAGCACGAGGACGATCCCAACGAGGAAAACACGGCGGGGGCCGAACTCCTCTGACAGTCGCCCCGCCGTCGGCTGTGCGATCGCGCTCGTCAGATACAGGCTGGAGATGAGAATCGACGTCTGCCCGACTGATACGTGCATGGCTGCCGCGATCGAAACCAGCGCGGTCGCGATGACCGAACTGTTGATCGGGTTGAGCGCCGCCCCCAGCAACATCGGAGAGACGAACCGCGGACCGAACGCACGCTCGGTCGGAGGCACGTTGCCGGTTCCGTGCTCGGTCGGGTCAGCGTCAGGCGTGCTGTCTTGCGTGGTCACGTCGCCGCGTCTTCCCATCGCCCACCGGAATCTCGATATAGACAGGCACGCTGCGCAGGCTGCCTGTCATAAATATAGCAGGTAGCCTGCGCACCTGGTAGCCTTGGATCATGTCCGGGAGATCACAGCGGGCACCTGAAACCGCTGCCGAGCTGATGAAGGCGATGACCCGTCTGCGGGCGCGGTTGCGGGCCGAGTCAGCGCCTAGCGAGATGCGGTGGAACTGGTCCCAATTGACCACGCTGGGGCGACTCGCGAAAGAAGGTCCGGCTACGACCAGCGATCTCGCCCAGGCCGAGCACATGCGCCGACAGTCGATGGCGGAAACGATTGCCGCCCTGCGCGCGGACGGCCTGGTGGAAGCTCAACCCGACCCGACCGACGGACGCAAGACCCTCATCCACGCCACCCCACGCGGCCGGACCCTGTCAGCGACCATCCCCGCCGCCCGCGAGGCCTGGCTCGGGTCGGCCGTCAACGAACTCCTCGACGTCACTGAACAACAGACGCTCCGCAAAGCCGCCGCGATCATGAACCGGATCGCCGACAGCGACCTGCGCTCCCCCACCGTCCAGCCGGGCGGCCGACGCACAACGAGGACGGGCTGAGCAGGGCGTTCGCCTCGCCGCCACCGGCCTGGCGGCTGTCCGTGGTGGCGACGGAAGGCCGCGGCAAAGGCGGTCGGCGAGGCGAACGCCGGTGCGGGTGGCGATCTGGTCTACTGATAGTGCGCGCGTCGCGAACCGGCTGCTTTCGCAGGGCCTACCTGTTCGCACCGCGGCCCGCTCCGGAGCCGATGCGCATTTCGACTGGGACGACCCGCAGACCTGCGCACCCGCGCTTCGTGGCGTTCAGCGGGTCTATCTCCTCGGACCGGTCATGCGGACGGACTTCGCCGACCAGGTATCGGCATTCCTCGACCAGGTCGAGGTCGCCGGCGCCCGACACATCACCTATCTCAGCGCCTACGGCGTCGACGCGGCGCCACCCGAGACAGCCCTGCGCAGCGTCGAACTCGACCTGCTCAGCCGGCGGACTCTCACCCACGCCATCCTGCGACCGGCGTGGTTCATGCAGAACTTCAGCGAGACTTTCCTCAAGCCAATCGGCGGCGCGATCGTGGTTCCGAGGCGCTCACGCTCGCGGAGGCGGCTAAGGTCATCGGCGACGTCACCGGTCAGGCCATTGACTACATCGATATCGACCGCGACGAATGGATCGCTGGCGCGGTGGCGGACGGGATTCCAATCGAGTATGGGGCGGTTCTCCTGATGCTGACTGAAACCATTGCGTCCGGTCGCGGTTCGCGACCCCACGGTGACGTGGAGAAGGCGACCGGCACGGCGCCGACACGTTTCGCTGACTTCGCGCGGCGCACGGCCGCAACCTGGGCCCTGGACGAGGCCCGATGACGGAGATCAGCAACCTCGGAGACTTCCAAGCCTTGGATCCGTTCTTTCGCATCATCGAGGAAGGCGTGGCCGGACTGGTGGACGGTGAGCACTTCTTCGACCTGCTGACCGAGGACGTCGTTTTCGAGTACATCATTACGATCCCGGGCTACCCGCGCCGGGTCGAGGGGCGCCAAGCCGTAGCCGAGCTGTATCGCCCGTACGGCGACACATTCTCCCTCGAGAGTTGCTATGACCTGGCCGTCCACCACGACCAGAACACTGGCGTTGTCGTTCTCGAATACGCCTCGCAAGGCCGGGTCGTCCCGACCGGAGCCGCCTACGGCAATCGCTACATCTCGGTGCTATCGATCGTCGACCGTAAGGTCGCGCATTGGCGCGACTACCTCGACCCGCTGGCTGTCTTTGACGCGATCGGCTGGCCGGCCGCAGCCGCAGGCAGCGGCTGACCTGGTCGGAGCCCAGTACCTGCGCATTTCTTTCGTCGGGGAAAGTACCTCACTTATAAGTGCGCATCCGGCTGAGGGATGTATCCGGGCCTGATCTTGGGTTCTATGAGGCGAGACATTCATGGACCGGAGAAAGGGGAATAGTGTCTGACCTCGAGCGCAACAAGCGGGTCGTCGTCGACTACTACCAGACGGCATTCGGCGGAAATCCCGAGAAGGCGGTCGCGGACCACTTCGGGGACCGCTACATCCAGCACAACCCCGACACCGCCGACGGCCCGGAGGCCTTCATCGGATTCGTTACGTGGTTGCGGGGCGAGTACCCGCAGCTGAGGCTCGACATCAAGCGGGTCCTGGCCGACGGCGACATCGTCGCCACTCACTCCCACCTCGTCCTGGAACCCGGTCACCCTGGTCGCGCGCTGGCCGACTTCTTCCGCCTGGAGAACGGCAAGGTCGTGGAGCACTGGGACGTCATCCAAGACGTACCCGAGAATGCGGCCAATCCCAACGGGATGTTCTGACGGCGATGCGGCGGCCAGTCAGTCGCCGTCGGCGATGATCTCCTCGGCGTGGGTCTGCGCCCAGTCGACAACCGGGCGCAGGAGAGCGACCAGCTCCTGCGCACGCTCAGTCAGGCTGTAGTCCACTCGCGGCGGAACCTCCGGGTAGACCTCGCGCCGGACCAGCCGGTCGGCCTCCAGGGTCCGCAGGGCCTGCGCCAGCATCTTGTCGGTGACCGGCTGGAGCAATCGGCTCAGCTCGCCCCAGCGCAGGGTCTGGTTCGACAGGGCGACCAGAATCAGGAGCGCCCAACGACTGGTGACGTGGTCGAACAGCACGCGACTGGGGCAGCGTGGCGAGAAGACGTCAGGCGACTGTCTCGAGTCGGGGCAACGAGCGACCCGAACCCGAACCGGCGTGAGGCCGGTGTTTGGACGTGCCGGGTTTGCGTCACGTTCGGTATCGACCGCCGTCTAGTCAGAGAGCCGGGCCGGATCATGGGCACCCAGACCGGCCATCGACGGCGTCGAGAGGGGCCGAGCAATGAGTAACGACGATGGTCGCGAGATCGACCAGGAGCCGATCGACCGGTATGACGCGGTCGTCGACGAGTTCGGAGTAGTGCACAGCATCGGCTCGATCAGTGTCGGTGATCTCGTCTACCGAGCCACGGACGAGTTCGAGGCGGGGCCGACCGGAGCCGCCCTCGCCCGCATGGCCCACGACTGCCCGGACCAGGCGGAGGGGCAGTTGCTCACCTTGCGCTACATGGCGGCGTCGCGGGCGCGCGACGGGGTCGCGATGGCTGACATCGCTCAACTAGCCGGCGAGGAGAAGCTGATTGGGGGCCTGCTCAAGCTCGTCACCGCGGCGTGGCTGGAGCTTGGCTATGACCCGGACGGGATCCTGGAGTCGCTCACTAGTTACGCGCTCACGGACATCTGCGGATCGGTCGCCGACGGCTGACCTCCGCCACGGGATCACCCGCCTGCTCCAAACCGCCTAACGCGCGTCGCCAGCATCGGATCAGCTCAGAAGACCACGACCGAGCGCAGTACCTCGCCCCGGTGCATCTTGTCGAACGCCGCCTCGACGTCGCCGAGCCCGATCCGCTCACTGACGAAGTCCTGCAGGGGCAGGCGGCCTTGCTGGTAGAGGTCAATCAGCGTCGGGAAGTCACGCGACGGCAGGCAGTCGCCGTACCACGACGACTTCAGCGCTCCGCCTCGCGAGAAGAAGTCGATCAGCGGCATCGTGAGCTGCATGTCCGGGGTCGGCACCCCGACGAGGACGACGGTGCCGGCCAGGTCGCGGGCGGCGAACGCCTGCTGGTAGGTCTCGGGCCGGCCCACTGCGTCGATGACCACGTCCGCGCCGAACCCGTCGGTGAGCTCCTGGATCGCGGTGACGGCATCGGCGCTGCTGGAGTTGACGGTGTGCGTGGCCCCGAATCCCTTGGCCAGTTCGAGCTTTCGATCGTCCACGTCGACGGCAATGATCGTGCGGGCACCGGCCAGGCGGGAACCCATCACGGCCGCGTTGCCCACCCCGCCGCAGCCGATGACCGCGACGGTGTCACCGCGGCCGACCTGGCCGGTGTTGATCGCCGCGCCGATGCCCGCCATCACGCCGCAGCCGAGCAGGCCGGCCACCTCGGGAGGGGCAGACGCGTCCACCCGCGTGCATTGCCCGGCGGCGACGAGCGTCTTCTCGGCGAATGCGCCGATGCCGAGCGCCGGCGAGAGCGGGGTGCCGTCGGTCAGGGTCATCGTCTGGGTGGCGTTGTGCGTGGCGAAGCAGTACCACGGCTTGCCCTTCTTGCACGCGCGACACTGGCCGCACACGGCCCGCCAGTTGAGGATCACGAAGTCCCCGGGCGCCACGTCGGTGACGTCGGGGCCGACCGCCTCGACCACGCCGGCCGCCTCGTGGCCGAGCAGGAACGGGAAGTCGTCGTTGATGCCACCCTCGCGGTAATGCAGATCGGTGTGGCACACCCCGCAGGCCTGGACGGCGACCAGCGCCTCGCCCGGGCCCGGATCGGGTACCCGGATCGTCGTCAGCTGCACCGGCTCGCCCTTGGCGAGACTGACCACCGCCTGCACGTCATGGCTCATAGCTGCAGTCTCCCCTGCCTGGCTACGCGGCGGCGGTGATCATCTCTGTCGCGAGTCAATCTCCGAGCAGCGACGCCGACAACGGGGTGTCGACGAAGCCGGCGGCGATGAGGTTGACCCGGATCGGCGCGAGCTCGAGCGCGAGGGCCGCGGTGAACGGAGGCAGCACGGCGGTGGTCGTCGAGCGCGACCACGATGTGCTCGCTGAGCGCTCGGCGTACGTCGTCGGAACTCAGGTCGAGCAGGGGCCCGTACGTCGGGCCGCTCTCCCTTACGGATCTGTCGCGCGAGCCCGGCCAGGCCGCGGTGGGCGGATAGGGGAATCACCCATCTCGAATTGGGGGATCTCCCGCTGTCGCCACGTGCGGCACTTACCTAGCGTTACCCGGGCCAACGCCACCAACGCTGACCAGGGAGCTACGCGATGATCGATGCTTACCGGCCCACCAAGAGGTATCGGTCGATCCCGGTGTTGGGCGCCGTCATCGCCGCCGTGCTGGCTGGCGCGCTCGCGCTGAACGGCTGCGCCTCGGCCGCGGCCAAGCCGGGCGGGACGACCAAAGCAAACCCGCGCCCGTCGGCCGCGGCGAAGATCGGCCCACCGGCCGCTGCGGCACGCGGCGCCGCCAACATCATCGCCTACAGCATCGACAGCGACGGCCCCGCCTTCTCGACGGTCGTCACCGGCGCAGTCGGTGACTACGGTCCGGCAATGACCGTTCTTCCCGACGGGACGGTCGACCCGGGCCACACCAGCGAGCTGGAGTTGCGGCTGACCCACGGATCGTTCCGGCTGAACATCGCGGAGCTTGGCAAGAAGATCGTTGCGGCGACCAGTCACGAGCCGATCTACCCGCGGACCTGCTCGACCTTCATCCGCGTCGCCGCCGCCACTCCGATCGTGGCCGGGTCGGGTACCGGCTCATACCAGGGGATCAGCGGCAGTTTTACCGTTGGTGTCACCGTGGATGAGGTCCATCCGACGCCGTGCCGGTCGGAACTGAAGTTCGTCCGCCAGGTGCTGGTGCTGTCCGGCTCGGGCAGCGTGTCAGTCGGTTAGTACGGCCGCCTCCCGTTACGGGACTCGGGCCGGCCGGTGCGGGCGGCCAGCCGGTACGAGCAGGGTGCGCCATTCGCCGGAGGACGCGACAAGGAGCCCGATCCCGGCAGCGAGGCCGACAGCCACCAGGTCGGCGGGCAGCCGCGGCAGCCCCGGCAGCGCCACCACCGACTCGATCGCGCACCCCAGCACGACCAGCTCACGCATGCGCCCTCGGGCGATCGGTGCCAGGCAGAGCACACCCCACAACGCGTACCACGGGTAGATCACCGGGCCGAGCAGCGCGACGGCGAGCAGGCCGAGGCCCACAGTGGCTTCCAGGCTGCGACGCCGCGAGGTGGCGATCAGGTAGGCGACGATGCAGCCGGCGGCGATCAGGGCAACCGTCCGGCCGGCCACGGCGAGGTCGTCGAAAGGCGCCCACGGCACGATCGCCTTGCACAGGTCGCCGATGAGGCTCGACGGTGCGGCCGGCGTGTAGCCGAGGGCCGGTGTGTTCAGGGCCCGCACCCAGCCCCAACCGTGCGGCACGAGGATCGTCAGCCCGGCGCAGGCGGCGACCGCGACTGCCCAATCTCGCGCGGTGTCCGGCCAGGCCTGATGGCCCGGACGCCGCCGCTGCCAGGCGATGATCGCGACGACCGCGATCAGCGCAGGCGCTTTCACGGCCCCGGCCGCGCAGGCGAGGACGATGCCCAGCGTCGGACTTCCGCGGCGTACCGCGACCAGCGCGCCGAGCAGCAACGCACCGAGCAGGCCCTCCATGTGCGCCGCGGACACGACGTACAGCAGGACGAGCGGGTTGAGCACGGTCAGGGTCAGGGCCGCGATCCGATGCGTGCCGGCCAGGTCGGCGGCCAGCAGCCCGATCGCCACAACGGCGGCAACCGCCACCAGCCGGAAGACGATCACGGCGCCCAGTGGACCACCGCCGAGGACGACGGCGAAGTGCTGGAACCAGGTCGCGAGCGGCCCGTACGGGCTGGTCGCGCTGCGCCAGGAGGGGTCGACGGCCGCCACGGCAGGGACGCCGCCCAGGGCGGACGGTCCGACCGAGTAGGGGTCGAGGCCGCGGTCGACCAGCATCCCCTGGGCGGCGTAGGTGTACACATCGCTGCTCAGCAGCGGTGGGCCGACCACGAACGGCAGCGCCCAGGCGCCCCCGATCGCCCAGACCCGTCCCTCGGTACTCACCGCCGGACGCGGGCGCCGGGCCAACCTGAGCCAGAGCAGGACCAGGACGGCGATGCCGGCCACCAGCAGCAGTCCGGGCGCCGGTGAGCCGCCGGGACGGTAGCCGCTGCGACTGAGCAGGCCGAACCAGTCCGTCAGCGGGGTGGTGAAACGCGCCGTGCCGACATGACCACCGGCGAGAACGATCAGCGTGCTCGCCGCGAACCCGGCTGCCGCATAGGCCGCGGTCGTCTGCCCCCCGACCCCGGCGAGCACAGCCGCCCGGCGAACTCGGATCGGTCGAGGTAGCACCATCGGCGGCCGCGCAGCGTCAGCCGTGGTGGTGATAGGTCGCTTGGGCCGCTTCGAAGCGATCGTGCGCGCCCTGCGCGGCCACACCGGCGGCCACGATGCTGCAGGCGGTCAAGGCGACGACGAATCCGGACGCCAGTCGGCGGTGCCGTGGCGGCGGGTCGAGCAGGGCACGGATCCGGACGGTCAGGTGCGTGCTGGCGGCGGCCAGCGCCGCTGACGGCTGCGGTGAGTGAGCCTTGGAACGGGCGACGCCGGCGCGAGCCAGGGCGCGAGCGACGAGGTGCCGGTCACCGGTCTCGGCCGCGGCGGCCTCGTCAGCCCACCGCTCGACCGCTAGGCCCACGGCGGCCCGCAGTGGCCGAAGCAGCGGGTTGGCCGCCGCCGCCACGTCGGTCAGTTGCGTGTAAATGTGGTGCCGATACGTGAGATGCGCCGCCTCGTGGGCGAGCAGGGCCCGGCGCTCGTCCGCCGACAACGTTCGCAGCATTGCTGTGGACACGACGATCCGTCCGGAGAAGCCCGGCACGGCGTAGGCCGTCGGCTCGAGATCCTCGATCACCACGAGGCCACCCGCGGCGGGGCTGAGCCGGCGGCACGTCCTGGCCGCAATGACGATTGCCCGCACGGCCCGGACGGTTCGCCTCAATGCGGCAAGTAATAGGGCGAAGGCGCACACGCCGGCTAGTGCACCAGCGGCACCTGGCAACCAGGTGTCGCTGCGCAGAACGATTGATGACCAGTGACCGACTCGTGCGACCGGCGGCCGCTGGGCCAGCCACAGGACCCCGGCGAGCGAGAGCACAAGTCCGGTGGCGAGCGCGGTAACCAGGGCCAGGGTGGTCAGCAGGACAGCGGCTGCCGCCGGCGGCAACCGCCGGCCGACTCGCGCCCCGGTCAGCCAGAGCAATCCGCTGACGAGGAAGGGGGTGGCGACGATGGGGGTCACGTCGCCACCCCCGGACTGTGGCCCGCCCCGTCCTCGGCGAGCAGGTCGGTCAGCAGGCGTTCGTCTTCTGGGCTCAGATCGGCGACGAATCGGGCCAGTACGCCGGCCCGGTCGCTGTCGCGGTCGAGCAGGCGCCGCATCCGGAACGCGGTGACCGACGCCTGCGCCGCCTGCTCATCGCCGGCGAGCGAGTACGCGTACGCCCGACCGTCCTGCTCGCGGGTCAGGGCGTGCTTCGCGTGCAACCGGGCCAGCGTGGTCATCACCGTCGTGTAGGCGAGATCACCGCCGAGTTCAGCGAGAACCTCCGCCGCGGTCAACGGCCGGCCGGCCGCCGCCAGGCACGCGAGCACTTCCCGCTCCAGTCCCCCGCGATCCCGCCCGCCTGTTCTCGGCACGACGCACCTCCATCTACTACTGTTGTCGTAGTACGACAATACCTGTAGTCGCTTGTTGACGCTCACCCCGCCCGTACTGGAGGAATCTCGTGCCGCTCGCGGTCAATCTGCTCGACCCGCACAGCGTGCTGTCCAGCCTGGGCGCGCTCGGTGTGTTCGTCATCCTGTTCGCCGAGACCGGTTTGTTGATCGGTTTCTTCCTGCCCGGCGACTCACTGCTGTTCACCGCCGGGCTCCTTTGCACGACCAAGGCGCACTCGACGATCCACCTCTCGCTGCCGGCTGTGCTGGTGGCCGCCGCCGCCGGGGCCCTGCTCGGGGCGCAAACCGGCTACCTGATTGGTCAGCGCGCCGGCCCGCCGCTGCTCGGCTCCCAGCAGCGCCCCCGGTTGCGGCGCGCTCTGGCCCGCGGCCAGGAGGCGCTCGAACGCTACGGGCCGGGCAAGGCGATCGTGCTGGCCCGGTTCATCCCCATCGTGCGCACGGTGCTCAACCCCCTCGCCGGCGTGCTCGGCGTACCCGCCCGGACCTTCACCATCTGGCAGATCGCCGGAGGCCTGGTGTGGTCAGTGGGCGTGACCCTCGCCGGCTACACGCTCGGCTCGCACATCCCGAACATCGACCACTACCTGCTGCCGATCATCGCCGTCATCGTGGTGCTCTCATTGATCCCGGTCGCCGTCGAGCTGCGCCGCCACGCCCGCGGGAACGCCGGAAGCCGGCGTTGAGCTACTAGCGGCCCGGCCCGGACCTCCAGCCGGCTCTTACCTGGCTTGATCAATAATTCTGATGTGACCGCGCATCGTGTTCTCGTCGTCGACGACGATCACGGCCTGCGTGACGTCGTGGCCCGTGGGCTTCGCGAAGAGGGGTTCGACGTCTGCACCGCGGCCGACGGTGCCGGGACGCTGCGCACCGCCCATCGAAGGAGCTTGGACGCGATCGTTCTGGACGTCGGGCTGCCCGACTCCGACGGACGCGACGTCTGCCAGGCCCTGCGATCGCAGGGCCTGGCCATGCCGGTGCTGTTCCTCACCGCTCGCGACCGCATCGGCGACCGTCTTTCCGGTTTCTCGTCGGGCGGCGACGACTATCTGACCAAACCCTTCGCCTTTCCGGAATTGGTGGCCCGGCTGCGGGCCGTGCTCAGCCGGTGGTCCGAATCGCCGGCCGTGGCCTGGGACGGGCTAAGCGTCGACCCGCTGTCGCACTCGCTGTCCTCCGGGTCGGTGCAGGTCGCCCTGTCACCCACCGAGTTCAAGCTCATGGCGCGTCTCATGGCCGCCCCCGGGTCCATCGTGCGGCGCCGGCAACTGGTCGACGCGGCGTGGCCGTCCGGGGCGATCGTCTCGGAGAACACCCTCGACCAGTACGTCAGTCGACTTCGGCGCAAACTGGCCGACGTCGGCTCGACGCACACCATCCGCGCCGCACGTGGCGTTGGATACGAGCTTGGCTGACGCCCGAGCCCGGCGGTGGCGCCGTCGCACGCTGCGCGGCCGGGTGTCCCTGGTCAGCCTGGGCGTTCTCGTGTTGTGGGTCGCGGCCCTCACAGCCGGCTTCAACGCCTACTTCCACGACCATCTGGCCGGACAGGCCGGCGAGGTGCTGCACGCCCGGGCCGAAGCGGCGGCGGCCACCGTCGAGGTCACGGCTGCCCATCGGATCCTCGTCCGCGAGACCGCCGACGACAGCGTCCTGGACCAGGGGATCTGGGTCTACCAAGGCGACCGGGCGGTCGAGCGGCCGGTGGGCTCGACGCAGCTGCAGGCCCGGGCCGACGCTCTGGCCGTAAGGGGCAGCGGCTCGGTCCGCCTCGGCGGCGGCAGCCTTATGCAGGCTCTCCCCGTGGTCGACCACGGCACTCGCCTCGGATCGGTGGTCGCGGCCGTGTCACTCGTTCCGTACCGGCATGCCGAACAAACGGCGCTGATCGGATCGGCCGGCGTGGCCGTGCTCTTCCTGCTCGGGGCCTACCCCGCGCTGCGCCTCGCCGCGCGACGCGCCCTCGCGCCGGTCGATGCGATGACCCGTCAGGCCGCGGAATGGAGCGCACACGCCGGCGGGGAACGTTTCGGCGTCGAATACGGTCACCGGGAACTGCAGCACCTGGCGTCGACGCTCGACAACGTCCTCGATCGATTGTCCGCGGTGGTCCGGCACGAGCAGCAACTCTCCGCCGAGCTCTCCCATGAACTGCGCACCCCGTTGAGCCGCATCGTCGCCGAGACCGATGTGTTGTTGTCGCGTCCGCACACCGCCGAGCAGCAGCTCCGGGCCCACGAGGGAATCCACGACAGCTCCGTTCACATGGCCCGCATTCTCGACACCCTGCTCACGACCGCTCGCTCCGACTTCGCCGGCCCGATGGGGCAGTGCGCGCTCGGGCCGGTCGTCGAGCACGCCGCCCACTCCGGGAACACCGCTATCTCCGTCCACGTCGAAGACCCGCACGTCCTGCTCGGCGTCGACGAGGCCGTCGCCGAGCGGATCTTCGCGCCGATCCTGGCCAACGCGCTCCGCTTCGCCGAGCACGACATCCGGATTACCGCCCGGCGCACCGCCGGACAGGTGTGGGTCGACGTCGCCGACGACGGCCCGGGTATACCCGTCGAGTTCGTCGAGGACGTCTTCCGGCCGGGTTTCCGAACCGATCGTCGCGACGGGCACTTCGGCGCCGGTCTCGGGCTCTCGCTCGCCCGCCGGCTGGCCCGGTCGTCCGACGGCGACGTGCTGATCGTCGCCCCCGCCCGAACGGGCGCCACCGTCCGCGTCTGCCTACCGCCGGCCTGACCGGCGCGGCCGATTACGTGCTGCCGAGCAAGACCGTGTCGGTGCGGTCCCGGCCGGTCTTGGACAGATACGCCACGACCACGACGATCGTCCCCAGGAACAGCGCGCTCGTTCCGAACGTGCCGAGCCCGAGACCGCCGTCGGCGTGGGCCGACCCGAAGTAGTCACCGAGGTTGGCGCCCAGCGGCCGGGTGAGGATGTAGGCCAGCCAGAACGACAACACCGGGCCGGCGCCGAGTCTCCAGGCGAGGAAGACCGCAACGATCAGCCCCGCCGGTAGGACCACGGATGGCCCCGGACCCCAGCCGGTGAGCTCGAGCGTCCAGTCGCCGGCGGCAGTGCCGAGCGCGAACGTCACCAACACCGTGAGCCAGTAGAACCCTTCGCGGCTCGTGGTGACGATCGAGTGGATCGACAGCGTGCGCTCTCGCGCGTACCAGACGCCGAACACGATCGCGAGGAGCACCGAGAACACCGTGGTGCTGATCCACAGCGGCACGTTCTGCCCGTCGGTGAGGTTGTCGGTCAGCAGCGTCCCGACCACGCTGATCAACACCACTGCCAGCCAATAGACCCCCGGCACGTACTGCTGTAACCGGAACTGCACCACCAGCACGATCACCAGCGCGATCGAGAAGACCAGGGTCGTGTTGGTCAGACCGAATCCCAGCGTGCTGTTGATGTAGTCGGCGAAGCTCTCACCGACGGTCGTGCACAGCACCTTGATCACCCAGAAGTAGACGGTCACCTCGGGCACCTTGTTCAGCATCTGCGTCCGGGTGCCCGGGAGCACCTGCGTGCTTCTCGTATCCATCGAGCCAGTGTCAGCGGCCGATCATGAACGCAACCTGATTGATCTTCACGGCGCGACACATCGCGGCGGCCGGTACCGTGCCATGGAGTGGCACGCACCCTGGACCCACGCCGGCTGCTGCTACCCGGCGCGCTCGCGACCCTGGTACTGGTCGGGGCGTTGCTGGGGGCGCTGGGCGAGGCCACGACCGATGATCTTCGGCAAGGCGACGGGCTCGCCGAGCTGGACCACCCGGTCGCAACCTGGCTGAGCCAGCACCGGACCGGGTGGCTCACCACCGTCATGCGTGCGATCACGACGCTGGGCAGCCCGCTCGGCGTCACGATCACGACCAGTCTGGTGGCCGCCGCCGTCTGCTGGCTGGCCCGGCGACTCTCGCCCGCGCTGCTCGCCGCGATCGTGCTGGCCGGGGCCGAACTGCTCGAGACCGTTACGAAGCAGCTAGTCGGCCGGCCCCGCCCGCCCCTGAGCATGCGGGTGCCCGGCGTCTCGGCGAGCGGGTTCTCCTTTCCCTCCGGGCACGCCACCCTCGCCGCGGCGGGTTACGGCCTGATCGCCGTACTGCTCGTCCGGGATGCGCTCCGGACGGCGGCCCGGGCCGCGGTGTGGGCGGGCGCGGTCACGGCGGCGGCCGCCGTGGGTTTCTCGCGGCTCTACCTCGGCGCGCACTGGCTCAGCGACGTCCTGGCCGGCTGGCTGATCGGCGCCGCGTGGTTGAGCCTGGTCGTGACGACCGCCACCGTCCTCACCCGCCGCGTCCAGGCGGCCGGAACCGTCGATGAGGACGGGTGAGTGTGCACGGTCATCGGGCGAGTCACGGGGTGGTCTTGATCGGCGCGTCGTTGGGCGGGGGCAGGGTGCTGCCGTCCCGCAGCAGCACCGGGCCGACCGGCTGTGACGTCGGGGCCGGCGGTGGCGGCAGCGGCTGGGGAGGCAGTGGCGGCTGCGGTGCGGGCGGCAGGGTGATCGCGGCGCCCGGTGCGGGCGGTGCCGGCCAGGTGCGGGTGGGATCGACGAGGTCGGCCAGCCCGGGGTCGTCGTCGAGACGGGGTACGCCGAGCGCCGGCAGGCCGAGCAGTTGCAGCGCCGTCTTCGGGATGCTCACGTGCGAGCACCAGCGGCTGTCGACGCCGGGACGAACCGCGCCGCCGAACATGAGCAGCGGCACCCGCGGACCGCAGGCCAACTGGACGCCGTCGGGCGTGTGCTCGAGGTTCGGGGTGGCGACGTGATCGTCCCAGCCACCCCAGTCGTCCCAGGTCAGCATGAACACGGTCTCGTCCCAGCCACCAGCCTGCACGACGGCGTCCACGGCCGCCCAGATGGTGTTCATGCCGGTCGTGACGTTCGCGGGCGGGTGCTCGTCCTGGGGTGAGTTGTGCCATAGGTAGCACAGGGCGGGCAGGTTGCCGGCCTTGGCATCGGTGACGAATCGGGAGGATGCGACGAGGTTCGGCGAGCCCTTGAGCTGGGTGTAGAAGCCGGTCGGGTAGTCGTTGCTCGCGGTGTAGCACCGCCAGCTCACGCCGTGCTGGTCGGCGAGTCCGGGGACGGACGGCATATCCCACAGCGGGGCGGCCTTCGACTGCGACGGATTGCGCAGGGTCGGCGTCTGCCCGCCGAGCAGCAGCAGGTGATTGGGCGTGGAGTTGGTGCCGAAGCCCGAGCAGTGGTTCTCCAGGAACGCGCCCGTCGTCGCGAGGTAGGCGTAGTAGGGCAGCTCGGCGCGCGTATCGAACGCGGTGTGCGTCGCGGTGCCCTGCCCCGACAGCCATTTGTAGTAGGCCGCCCGATCGTGGGGCTGGTCCTTGGCCGGCGGGTTGGCCTGCACCGGCCAGCCGGTGGCGACGTTGACGCCGTAGTCGGCGAGCCCACTGAAGTAGTTGTCGGTCGTGTGATTCTCCTGGATCAGCACCACGACTCTCGTCACCGCAGCCACGATCACCGAGTCAACACCCGACTACTGACCGGAGACACGTTCGACGAGGCAACTCACAGGTTGCGCATCGATCTTCACCCGGCGTTCACCCGCGCCGGCGAGGCCCTCCGCGGAATCACGCTGGCCCCAGGCACCCCTTGAGGCGTCCGTTCACAGCTGATTCAAGACTCGACCTTCTACTATCACGTTCGTAGTTGGTCGGACAGCGTCGACTGGACGCTTGGTCGGGGTCGGCGTTTCGCGCCGGTCCAGTGGGGGACATCGTGCGCGCTCCAGCCGGGCTATGGGCGTCGAACCGTGAGCCGCTAGGGGTCAAGGTTCCTGAGATCACCGCGCTTTTCTGGGTGATCAAGGTCCTGACCACCGCGATGGGCGAGGCGACCTCGGACTTTCTGGTCACCGGCAATCTGGCCGTTGCCGGCGTCATCGGCGCGACCGGCTTCGCGATCGCGCTCTGGTTGCAGTTCCGGGCCGAACGGTATGTCGCGTGGATCTACTGGTTCGCCGTGGCCATGGTGGCGGTGTTCGGCACGATGGCCGCCGACGGGTTGCACGTCGAATTCGGCGTGCCCTACCTCGCGACTACCATCTTCTACGCACTCGCACTCGCCGTGGTGTTCTTCCTGTGGCGGCGCAACGAGGGCACGCTCTCGATCCACAGCATCACCACGCGCCGCCGCGAGACGTACTACTGGCTGACCGTTCTCGCCACGTTCGCGCTCGGGACGGCCGTCGGAGATCTGGCCGCCACGACACTCAACCTGGGCTACTTCGGCTCAGGGGTGATCTTCGCCGTCGTCATCGCCGTGCCCGCGATCGGCTGGTGGCGACTTGGCTTCAATCCGATCTTCGCGTTCTGGTTCGCCTATGTGATCACCCGTCCGCTCGGGGCGTCCTTTGCCGACTGGTTCGCCAAGCCGCACTCCGTCGGCGACGGCCTCGGCGTGGGCGGCGGGCCGGTCGCCGCGATCACCACGGTCGCGATCATCGCCCTGGTTGCCTACGTCACGTACGGCGATCGCGGCCCGCTGGCCGGTCGGCGACTGGTTGCTCGGCGGGCACGAGCAGGGTGAACGTCGGCGGGTCGGGGCGACTGAGCACGAGCCGTCCGCCTTCTGACTCGGCGAGGCTGCGGGCCAGGGCGAGCCCGATGCCGTGACCGGCCGCGGCCGCCGAGCGGCGCACGAACAGCGCGCGGGGATCACCGGAGATTGCCGGCCCGGTGTCGGCGACGTCGATCGCGACGAGGTTCTCGACATCGCGAAGAGTGACCGTGACCGGTCCCCGGCCGTGGCGCTGCGCGTTGTCGAGCAGAACCTCGAGAATCTGGCCGGCCGCGGCGGCCGAGATGCGCACCCGACGCAGCGGGGTCGGCGCCTCGATGTAGAGCGGGCGGCCGGCCGCGGCCAGCGGCCCGTTCCAGCGTTGGCGAACCTGGTCGAGCAGCGGCGCGACGTCGACCGGCCCGGACTGGGATGTGTCGCGCGCGAGCGCGAGCAGGTCGTCGATGGTGGCCTCGAGTTGGTCGGCCGCGCCTAGCGCTGACCGCATCGCCGCGCGGTCGTCGGCGTCCGGGCGGTCCAGCGCCGCCTCCAACTCGAGCCGCAGTCCGGCGAGTGGGGTGCGCAGCTGATGCGAGGCGTCCGACGAGAACGCCCGCTCGCGCTCGACGAGGGTGCCGATCCGGTCCGCGGCGCGGTTGAGCGCGGCGTTGGCGGCATCGATCTCGGGAACGCCCGCAGCGGTCGTCCGCACGGTGAAGTCGCGGTCGCCGAGGCGTTGCGTGGCCTGCGCCAGCTGCTCGATCGGGCGGGCCAGCCGGCGGGACAGCGCTCGCGCGAGCAGCCAGGTGATGAGGACCGCGACGACGCCGAGCCCCAGCATCTCGGCCCAGGCCCGCGCGATGCGTCCGTTGACGTCCGAGCGCGTGGTCGTGGCGAGGACGGCGCCGGTCACGGTGTCCCCGTCTGTGACCGGTACGGCGGCGGCGAGTCGCCCGCCCGTCGTTCCCGAGCTCTCGGCGCCTCGCAGGGCCCGCTGCACCAGCCTGTTCGCTCGGTCCGGCCCGCTGCCGCTGACCTTGCGGCCGGCGCCGTTGTAGACCGCGACGCTCGTGCCTCGTTCCGGAGTGACCGTCGGGTCGCGCTGTCGGGCCAGGTCACCGGAGACGGAGACGGCGAGGGAGTCAGCGATCTTGGTCAGCTCACTGCGCTCGTCGCTGACGAAGTAGCGAGCTACGACCACCCCGAGGGGCACGGCGAACAGAACGAGCGCCACCACCGAGGCCATCACGGCGAGGCCGACGATCCGTCTTCGCATGTCACTCCGCTCCGTCCGGGCCAGTGTGACAGCGGGCGGCGCGGGACCCGCTCGTTTCTTACCGTGCGTTTGCCATCGCCGAACCGGCTGTTGTCCGGTCCCTCCCTAGCGTCGATGCCAACGCTCATCTCCAGACTCACCGACGCGACAGGGGATCTCTCATGGCCCGGTGGCAGCACCTCGCGCAGGCGGGATCGATCATCGCCACGATCGCCGTACTCGCCGCCTGTAGCTCCAGCTCGCCGAAGGGCTCCTCCCCCAGCAGCGGGCCCAATCCGAACGCGACCGAATCCAAGGTGGCCGGCGACATCCCCGACAACCAGGCCTTCGTCCCGTACGTCGACCCCGGCAAGACGTTCACGGTCACCGTCCCCGAGGGCTGGGCCCGGACGTCCTCAGGAGCGGGGACGCTGTTCACCGACAAGTACAACAGCGTCCGCATCGACACGAAGGCGACGGCGACCGCACCCACCGTGGCGAGCGCGCAGGCCGGTGACGTGCCGGCGATCGCCGCCGCCGCGAACGGCTTCCACCCGGGCAAGGTGTCGATGGTCAACCGCAAGGCCGGCCCGGTCGTCCTGATCACCTACCAGGCCGACTCGGCACCGAACCCGGTCACCGGGAAGGTCGCGGTCGAGGCGGTGGAGCGCTACGAGTTCTGGAAGTCCGGACACGAGGCGGTCCTGACGCTGGCGGCCCCGGTCGGCTCCGACAACGTCGATCCGTGGCGTACCGTCACCGACTCGTTCGGCTGGTCGGCATGAGCGCGGCGCCCGCCCTCGAGGCGCGGTCGCTGTACCGCTTCTTTCGGGCCGGCGACGAGGAAACCCTTGCCCTGCAAGGCATATCGCTGATCTTGCAACCGGGCGAGTACGTCGCCGTGACCGGACCGTCCGGGTCGGGCAAGTCCACGCTGCTGTCCTGCCTGGCCGGTACCGACGAACCCGACGGCGGCACCGTGCGCGTCGCCGGGCAGCGGATCAGCCATCAGCCCGAGGTCGTACGCGCGCGCATGCGGGCCCAGCGGGTCGGGCTGGTGTTCCAGTCAGCGAACCTGTTCGCTCACCTGACTCTGCAGCAGAACGTCCGGCTCGCGCAGTCGTTGGCCCGTCGCAGGGGACGCACCTCGGTGCCGGCACTGCTCGACTCGCTGGGCATCGGGGCCCGCGCGCAGGCCACCCCGCAGCAGCTGTCCGGCGGTGAGCTCGCGCGGGCCGGACTGGCCGTCGCCTTGGCCAACGATCCGGTGATCCTGCTCGCCGACGAGCCGACCGGTGAGCTGGACAGCGGCACCGAGCGCCAGGTGCTCGACCTGCTGGCCGCCCGGACCCGGGACGGCGTCGCCGTGCTGATCGCCAGCCACAGCCCGGCCGTGGCCCACGCCGCCGATCGCGTCGTCACCCTGGCCGACGGGCGGATCGCAGCGTGACCGCGCTGGTGACCACCGCCGACCTGGTGACCTGCGCCGGCGTCGCCCGCACGTTCGGGACCGGCCCGACCGCGGTCGTGGCGGTGCACGACGTCACCTGCTCGGTGTCGCGGACCACTCGGTCCGCCTTGACCGGCTCCTCGGGATCGGGAAAGTCGACGCTGCTGCACCTGCTCGCCGGCCTGGACACCCCGACGGCGGGCACCGTGAACTGGCCGGGACTGGGCGGACACCCCCTCGCCCGTCCCGGCCGCATCGGCGTCGTGTTCCAGGGACCGAGCCTGCTGCCCGCGCTCACCGTTGCCGAGAACGTGGCGCTACCCATGCTGCTCGACGACAGCACCGAGCGCGACGCCCACGCCCGAGCTCTCGAGGCGCTGGCCGTGCTCGGGATCGGTGACCTGCATCCCCGACTGCCCGAGGAGCTCTCCGGCGGCCAGGCGCAACGGGTGGCCGTCGCCCGGGTCCTCGCCGCCCGTCCGGCGCTGATCCTCGCCGACGAACCGACCGGACAGCTCGACCACGACACCGCGACGACGGTCATCGACGCGCTGCTGACGGCGTGCAGCGAGCTCGACGCCGCCCTGGTCGTGTCCACCCACGACCCGCTCATCGCGGCCCGGCTGCCCGAACAGTGGGTCATGCGCGACGGCTCGATGATCGAATCCCGGGAGGCGGGGCGATGACCGGCGTGTGGCTGCTCGGGATGTTGCGACGACGCCCGGGCCGCCTGATCGGAACCGCCGTCGGGATCGCCCTCGCCGTCGCGCTGCTCGCGTCGCTCGGCTCGTTCCTCGCGCACGCCAAGGCGACGATGACCTCGCGGGCGGTGCGCGGAGTCACGGTCGACTGGCAGGTGCAGGTCCACTCCGGCGCGAACGCCGCCGGCGTCGCCCAGGCTGTCCGGAGCACGGCCGGGGTGCGGGCGAGGGACACCGTGGGCTTCGCGCGGACGCCCGGGCTGGCGGCCACCACCGCAGGCAGCACCCAGACCACCGGCGCCGGCGTCGTCCTCGGCCTGCCCGCCGACTACCGCAGCGCGTTCCCGGGCGAGCTGCGGACCCTGGTCGGCACCGACTCGGGCGTGCTGCTCGCGCAGCAGACCGCCGCGAACTTGCACGCTGCGCCCGGCGACACGATCAGCATCGCCCGGGCCGGCCTGCCGCCCGTTCCCGTCCGGGTGTCCGGTGTCGTCGACCTGCCGCAGGCCGACTCACTGTTCCAGACCGTCGGGGCACCGGCCGGATCGCAACCAAGTGCGCCTCCGGACAACGTCGTCCTGCTGCCGTCGCCCTTGTGGTCACAGGTGTTCTCCCCGCTGGCCGCCGCCCGACCCGACCTGGTCGGCACCCAGATCCACGTCGGGCTGGACCATCGCCTGCCATCGGATCCGGCCTCGGCCTACACGCACGTCCTCGCCGCCGCGCACAACCTCGAGGCCCGCGCCGCCGGGTCCGCGCAGGTGGGCGACAACCTCGCCGCTGCCCTCGACGCCGCGCGTCAGGACGCCGCCTACGCCCAGGTGCTGTTCGTGTTCCTCGGCCTGCCCGGCGCGTTGCTCGCCGGCCTGCTCACCGCCACGCTGGCCGCGTCCGGGGCCACCCGGCGCCGGGCCGAGCAGGCCCTGCTGCGCGCCCGCGGCGCGACCGCCGCCCAACTCATGCGCCTGGCCGCGATCGAGGCGGGCGTCACCGGCACGCTCGGCGCCGCCCTCGGACTCGGCGCGGCGGCCGTCGTCGGGCAGGTGGCCTTCGGGTCGGCCGCGTTCGGCACCACCGCATCGTCCGCGGCCGTCTGGTCGGGCACCTCGGCCGCCGTCGGCCTGCTCATCGCCGCCGCGGCAGTGCTCGCCCCGGCCCGCCGCGCCCTGCGGCAGGAGACGGTCAGCGCCGGACGTTCCGCAGTCGGTGCCCTGCATTACCCGGCGTGGGCCCGCTACGGGCTCGACGCCGGCGCGCTGATCGTCGCCGGGCTCGTGTTCACGGCGACGAGCCGCAACGGGTACCAGATCGTCCTGGCCCCGGAGGGTGTACCCACGATCTCCGTCTCCTACTGGGCATTCCTCGGCCCGGCCCTGCTGTGGCTCGGCGGTGGGCTGCTCGCCTGGCGCCTCGCCGACGGCGCCCTGGGACGCGGCCGCCCGGTGCTCGCTCGGGCCCTGCGACCCTTCACGCAACGGTTGTCCGGCGTCGTCGCGGGCGGGATGTCACGCCAGCGCCGACCACTCGTGCGCGCCATCGTCCTGCTCGGCCTGGCCGTCTGCTTCGCGGTGTCCACCGCGACGTTCAACGCCACCTACCGCAAGCAGGCCGAGGCCGACGCGCAACTGACGAACGGCGCGGACGTCACCGTCACCGAACCACCCGGCAGCTCGGCCGGCCCCGACGCGGCGCGCACCCTCTCGGCGATCTCGGGCGTCAAGGCCGTGGAACCCATCCAGCACCGATTCGCCTACGTGGGCACCGATCTCCAGGATCTGTACGGCGTGCGGCCCAACACCATTCGCCACGTCACCGCCCTGCAGGACGCCTACTTCCGCGGCGGCACCGCGGCCGCGCTCATGGCCCGCCTGGGCGCCCAGCCCGACTCGATCCTCGTCTCGGCCGAGACGGTGAAGGACTTCCAGCTCCACCCCGGCGACACCGTCAAGCTGCGCCTGGTCGACAACCGCACCCATCAGCAGCGCACCGTGCCCTTCCACTACGCCGGGATAGTCGCGGAGTTTCCGACCGCGCCGAAGGACAGCTTCTTCGTCGCGAATGCCGACTACGTAGCGAGAATGTCCGGCAGCAACGCGGTCGGCGCGTTCCTCGTCGACACCGGCGGTCGGCACACCGGCGCGGTCGCGCAACGTATCCGGTCGACGCTCGGCTCGGCGGCGCAGGTCACCGACATCAGCACGGTGCGCACCACCGTCGGCTCCAGCCTGACCGCCGTCGACCTGGCCGGCCTGACCCGGGTGGAACTGGCCTTCGCGCTCGTTCTCGCCGCCGCGGCCGGCGGGCTCGTGCTGGCCCTGGGGCTGGCCGAACGTCGCCGCAGCTTCGCGATCCTCGCCGCCCTCGGCGCCCGCCGACGACATCTACGCCGCTTCATCGCCAGCGAGACGCTCGTCCTCACCGTCGGCGGCCTCGCGGTCGGAACGGCGATCGGATGGGTGCTCTCCGACATGCTCGTCAAGGTCCTGACCGGCGTGTTCGACCCGCCGCCGTCAGCGATCGCGGTCCCCTGGACGTACCTCACGAGTGTCGGGCTGATCGCCGTAGCTGCCCTGGCCGCGGTCACCGCACTGGCGGTGCGCGCGGTCAGCAAGCCGGCGATCAACGTCCTGCGGGAGCTATGACTGGGCCGGACCGGTCTGCAACCGGTAGCCGTGCGCGCGCAACGTCACGATGTCCGGTGGACGCACGCCGGCCCGATCACCCGCGGCCGCGATCTTGCGGCGCAGCATCGACACGTGCACATCAAGGGTCTTGGTCGATCCGAACCAATGCTCGTCCCACACATCGCTCATCAACGCCTCGCGGCTGACTGCCGTGTCCGGTTCGGCGATCAGCCGGGCCAGCAGGTCGAACTCCTTCGCCCGCAGCGCAATCTCCTGCGAGCCGAGCCACACTCGCCGGGCACCCGTGTCGACCTCGAGATCGCCGGCCCGCCATGTCCGCAACGCGGTGCCTGCCACCCCGGTGCGACGAAGGTGCGCTCGCACACGCGCCAGCAACTCGTCCAGGCGCACCGGCTTGGTCAGGTAATCGTCCGCGCCCGCCTCCAACCCGACGACCACATCGATCTCCTCGTCGCGGGCCGTCACGATGACCAGCACGCACGCCGGCAGCGCCGCCCGCAACCGCCGGCACAGATCCACCCCATCCACATCAGGCAGGCCGAGATCGAGCAGCACCAACTCGAACGGCTCCTTCGCGGCGGCCAGCGCATCCGCGCCGGTCGCCACCCAGACCACGTCATGCCGATGGGCCACCAACCGCTCGTGCAGCGACCGCCCGATCACCGCGTCGTCCTCGACCAGCAGCAGCCGCGCCACGCACACACTCCGCTCAATCGGCGCCCGATCCGTTCCGATCCTATGGCGTTGCGCTCCGGCCTGATGCTCAAGTGCCTGCATCCAAGCGCTGAGGCGTTACTCCGGCGGCGCGGACTTGGCGTCGCCGGGCCGCAGGCGTTGCTGCTGTTCGGGTTCGAGGCCCTCGCCGGGGTGCAGCGGCGGCTTGTGCTCCTCGCGGCGCCAGGCCGAGAAGGCCGCCGTCATGACGAGCAGCCATGCCGCGCCGAGGACGATTCCGCCGAGGACGTCGGAGACATAGTGCACGCCCAGCGCGATGCGGGAGAACCCGATCAGCGCGACGATGAGCGCCGCCCCGGCGTAGAGCCAGACCCGCCCGGCGCGGCCGACGACCGGCAGGAAGATCAGCACGAGGATCCCGCACCCGACCGTGGCTGCCTGGGCGTGACCGCTCGGGAATGACGTTCCGTGCGCGGCCGCGACCGGATCGGGCAGATGCGGACGGGCCCGGTCGACCGCCGCCTTGGTCAGGCGGTTCAGCAGCGAGCTGCCCAGGGCCGTAACCGCCAGGAAGACGGCCAGGCGCGGCAGACGGCGGTAAACGAGCCAGCCGAACACCGGCGTGAGCACGATCCACCACCCCGTCGGCGAACCGATCCGGCTGACCGCCTTCATCGCGGACGTGAATGCCGGGTGCGCGACGGCGAAGGTGTGCAGCGAGCGCGCGGTGTCGTGGTCGAGCTGCAGCATCGGGTCGGACTTCGCGGTGACGAGCAACAGCAGGATCGAGAACGGCACCGCGACGAGGCCGAACGCCACGAACGCGAGCAGCGCGCGGGCGCCGAAGCGCAGTCGCACTCGCCATCCCACCTGCACGGTCGGTTGCTCAGACATCTGCGCTGCCCTCAGGACCTGGACGGCTCACCGCGACCAGTCTGGTGCGCAGCTTCCGGGTCGTCCACCGTGACGGGATTGCACACGACGGTGACCTTCACGCCACCGCGTCCGTGGGTTCGTCACGTCGCCGACGTAGGACTACCGCCCAGGTGATCACCAGCCACGCCAAGCCGAGCACGACGCCTCCAAGCACATCGGTCGGGAAATGCATGCCGCGGTACAGCCGGGCGGACGCCACGCAGAGGGGTATCGCGACGCCCACGATCACGGCGAGCCGGCGCCGCCACGCCCGGCGACTGACGCGCAGGGCAATGATCGCCAACGCGCCGTACAGCACCAGCGCCGCGGCGGTGTGGCCGGACGGAAAGCTGGAGGTCGGCGGCGCGTCGTCCAGATGCGAAACCGGCGGGCGGTCGCGGTCGATCAGGACCGTCGTGCCGAGGAAGATCGTCACCTCGCCGACGAGCGCCGCCGCCAGGAACAGCGACTCGCGCCAGCGGCCCAGTGCGAACCGCAGTCCGACGAAGAAGACCACGCCGACCGCGATCACGGTCAATGTCTCCGCGGCGTAGGTGAGCCAGTGCGTCACCGTGTTCCAGGTGGAACTGCGATGCGCTGCGAACCAGCGGTTCACCCACGCGTCCCGCCGCTCGAACGCGGTCTCGTGCAACGGGCGGGTCAGCAAGTACCCGGCACCGCACAGCGCGCCCCATACGACGACGGCGGCCGCCACGAGACGCCCGACCGCGCCACGCGCCTCGGCGACGCCCGGGTGCGGCGCGGTGGCGACCAAGGCGCCAGCAGTCTCGGCCGTGCGCATGTCAGGTCCGGCGCCACTTCGCCTCGGCGAAGCCGTACCCGCCGAACATGATCAGCCCGACGGCGACCAGGCCGAGCAGCCACGGCCCGGCCGACGTGTCGGCCAGTTCGCGCAGCGCGCGGTCCAGGCCGCCGGCCTTCTTCGGGTCGTAGTTGACGGCGGCCGAGATGACGAACACTCCGGCCAGGGCGAAGACGACGCCGCGCGAGATCGACCCGACGACACCGAGGAACTCGACCACCTTGCGGACCCGTGGGCTCATCCGGCCCAGGTCCAGGTACTTCTCGAACTTGCGCCGAACACCCTCCCAGGCGAGCACGAGACCGCACACCACGACCACCGCGCCGACGACGCCCACCACCCAGCGGCCGCCCGGATGCTGCATCGCCTTGGCCGTCCACAGCTCCTGCTGACCGGCCTGGCTGCTCGAGCTGCCCTCGCTCACGATCCTGAACGCGGTGACGGCGAAGAACGCGTAGACGACCGCCCGCGCGAACGACTGCACCCGCGGGCCGGCCTTCTTGCCCTCGCTGACAACGCCGAACGCCGCCTCGCTCAACCGCCACAAGGCATATCCGGCCAGACCGATGCCGATCACCGCGACGAGCAGCGTCCCGCCCGTGTGCCGGGTCAGCTCCTGCATCGCTCCCCGCTGGTCGGTCTCGCCGCTGCGGGTGCCGCGCGCGAGCGCCACCGCCAGGACGCCGATGAGCAGATAGATCGTCGCGCGCGCGGCCAGGCCCCACCGCGCGAGCACAGTCATCACATCGCCACGAGCGGCACGGCGCACGGACGTGGTTGCGGTCATCATCGATCACCTCGACCTGGGGGGTGTGGCACGGGTGTTGCTGCCCGGGTAGTACCCCCGTCTCTCGATTGGCGAAACGCCGGTGCGGCCGGGTCAGTGCCTATTCCGGACGGATGGGACGGGCCGGTCGAGGACCTGGATTAATCGCCGTCGATGCCGGGCAAACCCTTCACGTGCGAACAGAGGCGAGGGCGAGCCAGTGGCTGCTCGAACCAGCCGAGCCGGACGATCCGCACCCGGGCATCGGTCGGGTACGCGACCGCGCGGCGTGGTCGGTCGGCAACGATGTTCGCCCGCTGGTGCACGGTGCCACCTACTTCGCCGAGCTGCTGCGGTGCGTGCGGCAGATGCGCTCGGGTGACGTGCTGATGTTCACCGACTGGCGGGGCGATCCCGACCAGCTGCTCGCCGGGCCGGGCACCGAGGTGTCCCGCATTCTGTGCGAGGCGGCCGCGCGCGGCGTCATCGTCAAGGGACTCGTCTGGCGCTCACACCTGGATCGCTTCGCGATGAGCGAGCAGGAGAACCGGCACCTCGGCGAGGAGATCGAGGCCGCGGGTGGCGAGTGCCTGCGCGACATGCGCGTGCGGCCCGGCGGATCGCATCACCAGAAGTTCGTGGTGCTGCGACACCCCGGCCGACCCGAGTTGGATGTGGCATTCGCCGGCGGAATCGACCTCTGTCACAGCCGACGCGATGACGCCCGCCATCACGGCGACGAGCAACGCCAGTCAATGGCCGCGGTCTACGGCGATCGACCGCCGTGGCACGACGCGCAACTGGCGATCCGCGGTCCGGCGGTCGGTGATCTGGAGGCGTCCTTCCGTGAACGCTGGACCGACCCGTCCCCGCTGACCCGCAATCCCGTCTACCGAATCGTCGACGCCCTCCGGCACGAGGACGAACGCCCCGACCCACTTCCCGATCAGCTACCCGACCCACCCGAGATCGGTACGCACACCGTCCAGGTCTTGCGCACCTACCCGGCCCGCCGGCCGCCGTTCCCGTTCGCGCCGGGGGGCGAGCGCGGCGTCGCCCGCGCCTATCAGAAGGCCATCAGCAGCGCGCGCAGCCTGATCTATGTCGAGGACCAGTACTTCTGGTCCGCCGAGATCGTGCGCTGCTTCGCCGACGCGCTGTCGCAGAATCCGCAGCTGCGACTCATCGCGGTGATTCCCCGCTACCCCGACCAGGACGGCCGGATCTCGTCGCCGCCCAACCTCGTCGGCCGCCAGCAGGCCCTCGACCTGGTGCGAGCTGCGGGAGCGCACCGCGTCGGGGTGTACGGGATCGAGAACCATGCCGGCACACCCGTGTACGTGCACGCCAAGGTGTGCGTCGTCGACGACGTCTGGGCGTCGGTCGGTTCCGACAATGTCAACCGGCGGTCGTGGACGCACGACTCGGAGCTCTCGTGTGTCGTGCTCGACGAGACGCTCGACGGCCGCGAGCCCAGAAGCATCGACCGCTTCGGCGACGGTGCCCGCCGCTTCGCTCGCGAGCTACGCCTCGAGCTGGCTCGCGAGCACCTCGACCGCGCGGGCGGCGACGACGCCGACCTGATCGACCCTATCTCCGCCTTCGACACCTTCGCCCGCTCCGCCGAACGCCTGCAGGGCTGGCACGACGGCCGACGGCAGGACGAGCGTCCCCCCGGTCGGCTCCGGCCGTACCGGCAAGAACCGCTGCCCCGCCGCACCATGCTGTGGGCGGCGCCGCTGTATCGCGTCGTCTACGACCCCGACGGCCGGCCCCGACCGATGCGCCGCCGCCACGAGTTCTGACCAGCCTGGCATCCATCGTTGGCCCATAGGAACATCCACAGCTTTGCTGGATACTAGGCAGCGCGCCTGAAGCGGCGTGGCTATACTCGATCGCAATGTGAGCACGTGACACCCCCGCGCCCGCGACCGCGGCTCTGCCCGGCGGGCCCACCGACTAGCTCGTCGATGGTGTCTCATGCCCGAATCTGCTTTGCTGGCTCACGACCTCGTCCGCACCCTCGGTGCGCGGCGAGTGCTCGACGGCATCAGCCTTACTGCTGCTCCCGGACAACGTATCGGGCTGATCGGCGAGAACGGCGTCGGAAAGTCCACGCTGCTCCGCCTCCTGGCCGGCGGGACGAACCGGACGCCGGCACGGTGGTTCGTCCGCGCGATATCGGGTTTCTGCACCAGGAGATGCCGTTCGACCCGGCATCAACGATCGCCGCCGTCCTCGACGATGCTCTGCGTGAAGTCCGGAAGGACCTGGCCGAGCTCGACCGACTCACCCGCGCCCTGGCCGACACGAGTCACGATCCCGATCTCCTGGCGGAGTACGGCGAATGGCTCGAACGAGCGCAGGACCATGACGCCTGGGATGCCGACCGGCGGGCTGAACTCGTGCTTGCCGGCCTCGGCCTCGCGTCCATTCCGAACGACCGGACCCTCGCTGCGATCTCTGGCGGTCAGCGGGCTCGTCTTGCCCTGGGCGCAACGAACTCGACCGCGCCTTCGACACCAGCCCCGGCGCGATCATCATCGCCAGCCACGACCGATGGCTACGATCCCGATGGCACGGAACCAAACTCGCGCTCCAGCCCGACCACCACTCGACGAGCAAACTACGGGCTACCCACTAGTCAGCGCCAGGACGTTGGCTGGCGATACCCGGCCGATGTCCGCGGCGCGCGCTCAGCTGAGCTGAGCCCGGCTCAGCTACGGACCCGGTAGCGGATGTGGGTGGCCTCCGGCGTGTCGATCACTCGAACGATCTCCAGCTCGACGCGCGACGGCAACACCTCGAACAATCGACGACCACCACCGAACAGCACCGGGATCAGACTCGTTTGCAGCTCGTCCAGCACGCCGGCCTCGAGCGCCCGTTGCGCCGTGTACGCGCCGAGCACATGAACGTTGCGGTCCCCGGCGGCTGCCTTCGCCTGCGCCATCGCGCTGGCGATCCCGTCGCTCACGTAGGTCACCAGCGGATAGTTCGCCACGGTCGGGCCGGGCGGTCGATGACTGGGCACGAAGATCGGCACCCCCCATCCGTGATGGTCACCGCCCCAGTGATCGACCTGCTCCGCGGTCCGCCGTCCGACGAGGACCGCGCCGGCCGAGTTCAACTCGTCGTTCAACTCTCCGGCCGGCCCGGACGGCCGGAAGATCTCCCCCTCCGGGGTGACGAACCACTCGTGCAACCGGGCGAAGCCGTCGCCGCCAGGGTTGCCCGGTTCATCGTTCGGACCCGCGATGTACCCGTCGAGCGACATCGCCATGTAGAGCACTGAGGTAGCCACTTCGACCTCCCGTGGTCTCGATGCATACTTGCGTTAGACAAGCACACTTGCCCCAAAGCATCAAGCGGCTAGCATGGGGCCATGCGGACCCGGGAGTACGGGCAGTTCTGCGGGTTGGCGCGGGCCGTGGAGGTACTCGGGCAACGGTGGACCGTGCTCGTGCTGCGTGATCTGCTCGTCGGTCCGCGGCGCTACTCCGACCTGCTCGCCGGGCTGCCCGGCATCCCGACCAACGTGCTGGCCAGCCGGCTCAAAGAGCTGGAGGCCGACGGTCTGGTGGTGCGCGAGGCCCGCGCCGGGGCCGACCGGTCGGTGGTCTACCGGGCTACTCCGCGGGCCGAGGAGCTCCAGCCCGCCCTGGACGCCTTGGCGCGCTGGGGGGCCGCCGGGATGCGGGAGCCACGCGAAGGCGAGGTCGTCACCGACGCCTCGCTGGTGGGTTCCCTGCGCGTCGCGGCGCAGGGCGGCACGCCGCCCCGCCGTCGCGGTCCGGTGAGCTACGAGGTCAGGGTCGGCTCGGCTGTCGCCCACGCGACGGTCACCGGGACCGAGATCAGCGTCAAGCCCGGCGGACACCCCGCGCCCGACCTGGTCGCAGTCGCTGGACCGGGATTCCGTGATGTTCTCGCCGGCGTTCTCGACCCCGACGCGGCCGTCGCGGCCGGGGCGGTCGAGCTCATAGGGGACCGATCACTCCTCGCCGACTTCACGGCCACCTTTACCGTGCCCTACAGCGACGCCCTCCTGTCCTGAGGCGATCGGCTAGAGCCGAAGTCGGATTGCGGTTCGTGCGGCGTCGCGCACGAACCGCTCCGACCCGTTCCGGCCATGGACATCGTGCTGGACGGGCTCCTACGGTCGGTGAATGACTGCCTCTTCTCGCGCTGGGACAGACGCGGACGACGCTGCGACATTCTGGTCGGACGTCGACCGCCATCTCGTCCGCTACGCGGGCGCGAGTCGATTCACCCCGGAGATCATCGACCGCGCCGCCGGTAGCTACCTGTTCACCGCGGACGGCCGTCGGATCCTCGACTTCACCTCGGGGCAGATGAGTTCGATCCTGGGCCACTCGCATCCGGAGATCGTGGCCACGGTACGGCGGCAGATCGCGACGCTCGACCATCTATTCAGCGGAATGGTCAGTCGGCCCGTCGTAGATCTCGCCCGGCGGCTGGTCGAGACCCTCCCGGCCCCGCTGCGGAAGGTGCTGTTGCTGACGACGGGATCCGAGTCGAACGAAGCGGCGCTCCGGATGGCCAAGCTGGTCACCGGCCGGCACGAGATCGTGTCGTTCGCGCGGTCCTGGCACGGCATGACGCACGCATCCGCGAGTGCCACCTACAGCACCGGCCGCAAAGGCTACGGCCCCGCCACGCCCGGCAATTTCGCCATCCCGGCGCCGAACAGCTATCGCCCCGATTTCCTCGGGGCCGACGGCGGCCTGGACTGGTCGCGTCAGCTCGACGTCGCATTCGACCTCATCGACGCGCAGTCGGTTGGCAGTCTCGCGGCCTGCATCGTGGAACCGATCCTGAGCTCGGGCGGCGTCATCGAGCCACCCGTCGGATATCTCGCGGCGCTGCAGCAGAAATGCCGGGAGCGCGGAATGCTGCTGATCCTCGACGAGGCCCAGACCGGCCTGTGCCGTACCGGCTCGTGGTACGCATTCGAGCGCGACGACGTGGTTCCCGACATCCTGACCCTGTCCAAGACGCTCGGAGCCGGGCTGCCCCTCGCCGCCATGATCACCAGCGAAGAGATCGAGCAGACCGCGCACGAGCGCGGCTTCCTGTTCTTCACCACGCACGTCTCCGATCCCCTCGTGGCGGCCGTGGGGAACACGGTGCTCGACGTTGCGCATCGCGACGCACTGGACAAACGGGCCACGGAACTCGGCAGTCAGCTACAGACCGGTCTGGCCTCGATCGGGGCGCGCCACGACGTCGTCGGTGACATCCGCGGACGCGGCCTGCTCGTCGGACTCGAGCTCGTGGTCGACCGGGCGACGAAGGAGAGCTCGGCCGAACTCAGCTCCCACGTCACCGAGCGCTGCCTCGAACTCGGGCTGCACGTGAATATCGTGCAGTTGCCGGGCATGGGCGGCACGTTCCGGATCGCGCCACCTCTGACGGCCACGCCGGAGGAGATCGACCTCGGTCTCGAGATCCTCGACCAGGCGATCGGCGAGGTTACCCAACGGCTTCTCGGCTGATCCGTGCGTCAACCTCGGCCGACGAACGGCATCCGCGTCGCCATGACGGTCATGGTCGCGACGTTCGCGTCCAACGGCAGGCTCGCCATGTAGAGAACCGCCCGCGCCACGTCGCCGACATCCATTCGCGGTTCGGGACGCACGGTGCCATCAGCCTGCGCGACGCCATCGGCCATCCGCTCGGTCAGGTTCGTCGCGGCATTGCCGATGTCGATCTGCCCACAGGCGATATCGAATTGGCGGCCGTCCAGCGAGATCGACTTGGTCAACCCGGTGATCGCGTGCTTCGTCGCGGTGTACGCCGCCGACCGAGGCCGTGGGGAGTGCGCCGAGATCGAGCCGTTGTTGATGATCCGGCCGCCGCGCGGGATCTGGCCCCGCATGACTCGGAATGCCTCGCGGCTGCACACGAAGACGCCGGTCAGGTTGACCGCGACCACCGCGTTCCATTCGGTGAGTGGTATCTCGTCGAACTCTCTCGACGCCCCACCGACACCGGCATTGTTGAACAACAGGTCGACGCGGCCGTGCCGGTCGACAACTTCATCAAAGAGCCGGCGCACCGATGCCTCGTCGGTGACGTCGGTCGGCATCGGCTCGAGCCGGCCGGGCCGGGCACGTCCGCTTTCGGCGACGGAAGCGAGTGCGTCCGGTCGGCGCCCGGCCAGCGCCACGGTCCAGCCCGCGCCGGCCAACGCGTGAGCGACCGCCGCGCCGATCCCGCTTCCGGCTCCCGTGACGACGGCGGTCTTTGACGGCGAAAGATCTTGCACCACGTGCTCCTTGCTCGGCGGAAATTCAGCTCGGGCCCCCTTGCTTACCACGACGACGGGGCGCGACCCGCGGGTCGACGGGCCAGACGCCATGGTTGGCTCGACGCGTCAGTCTGACGATCCGCGAGCTAGGTCGTCAGCTCAGCGAGAGAAGGGAACGGCCGGTGGTCTCTGGCCCGCAGCGGATCCGTGCGGTGTTCGAGCAGATCGACGAGCGATTCCGCGGCGTCGCCGGCGACGAGTACGTCGAGGCGCTCTACGACGAAGGGCGATGGCTCGAGGGGCCGGCCTACTCTGGGGCCTGGCGCTCGCTGCTGTTCAGTGACATCCCCAACGACCGGGTGCTGCGCTTCGACGAGACGACCGGCGCGGTCGGTGTGTGGCGCCAGCCGGCCGGATACGCCAACGGCCGCACCGTTGACCGGCAGGGTCGGGTGATCTCCTGCGAACACGGCACCCGCTCGGTCACGCGCACCGAGTTCGACGGCTCGGTCACCGTGCTCGCCGACCGGTGGAAGGGCCGCCGGCTGAACAGCCCCAACGATGTCGTCGTGCGCGCCGACGGCACGGTGTGGTTCACCGACCCCAGTTACGGCATCGAGAGCGACTACGAGGGATTCCGCGCCGACAGCGAGACCGACGGCTGCCACGTCTACCGCATCGATCCGGACGCCGCCGTCGTCCGGGTGGCCGACGACTTCGAACGCCCCAACGGCCTGGCGTTCTCGGCCGACGAGCGCCAGCTCTACATCGTGGACACGCGGCGCAAGCACATCCGCCGCTTCGACGTAGACGACGCCAACCAACTCAGTGGCGGCGAGGCACTGGCCGAGTGCAACGCCGGCAGCTTCGACGGCATCCGCATCGACCACCGCGACCGCATTTGGGCGGCCGCGCACGACGGCCTGCACTGTTTCGATCCGGACGACGGAGCCTTGCTCGGCAAGCTCAAACTGCCCGAGATCTGTTCCAACCTGACGTTCGGAGGCCCCAAGGGCAACATCCTCTACGTCACCGCGACCAACACCCTGTTCTCGATCATGACGAACTGCACCGGCGCGATCTATCCGGCAGCCAAGCTGTAGATCTGCGCCACGGGGGTGACTCTCCAGCCGCTAGGCGCCGGCCGGAATGGGTGGCATCGACCGCCGTTGCTGCTTGCGCAAGCAGCGCCGGCGCGCCTGGCTGCTGGTCGCGCCGAACGCGACATCGTGTTCAACACCGTGCTCGTCGACCGTGCAACACCACGCCACTCCGAGCAGCCGGCCGCGGTTGAATCCTGCCATCGTCGCCTCCCGATGCGAGGTCGGCTAGAGCTGTGGCAGCACCGGCACCTCACCGATTGTGCACACTGAACTGCGCTGTGTCGATACTGGCTGGAATTCCTCGTCTGATTGTCGAGCCTGATGCCGTCCAGCGGTGGCGTCCGTGGACGCCGTCATGCTGGCCGAGTGCTCGTTTCGGACAGGAACTTGAGTGTATTTAGGTAGCTGTTCTAGAGTGCGGACAACCTCGATAGGACGGTGGAGATGAAGATCCATCTCGCGGCACCGGTGGAGGCCCAACGCGATCCGCGGCCGCTGGCGCGGCGCACGGAGGCCGCGGGCTACGACGGTCTGTGGCTCAGCGAGGTCCGACATGACCCGTTCCTCGCCGCGACCCTCGCCGCGACGGTGACCGATCGGCTTGAGCTCGGCACGTCGATCGCCGTGGCCTTCGCCCGCAGCCCAATGTCGACCGCGGTGCTCGCCCATGATCTGCAGGCGTTGACCGGCGGCCGGTTGCTGCTCGGACTGGGGACGCAGGTCAGGGCGCACATCACCCGCCGATTCAGCATGCCGTGGAGCCGGCCGGCGGCCCGCCTGCGCGAGTACGTCCTGGCCCTGAGGGCGATTTGGCGGGCCTGGGAGACCGGCGACCGGCTCGAGTTCGCCGGCGAGTTCTACACGCACACGCTGATGCCGCCGGCGTTCGTGCCTGAGCCCCATTCGTTCGGGCCGCCGCCGGTACTGCTCGCCGGGGTCGGTCCGGTGCTGACCGAGGTCGCCGGCGAGGTGGCGGACGGCTTCCTGCCGCACGGGTTCACCACCGAGCGTTACCTGCGCACCGTCACCCGGCCGGCGTTGCACCGAGGTCGCGCGCGCTCGGACGATCCGCAGGCCCCGCTGACGGTCTGCGGCGCGCCGATGATCGTCACCGGCCGCACCGAGCAGGAGGAGCGCACTGCCGCCACCGCCGTGCGGGCCCAGATCGCCTTCTACGGTTCGACCCCGGCCTACCGGCCCGTCCTCGAACAGCACGGCTGGGGCGAGCTGGGCACGGAGCTGCATACGCTGTCGCGCGCCGACCGATGGACGGACATGGCGGCGCTCATAGACGACGAAGTTCTGCAGGCGTTCGCAGTCGTGGCGGCACCGGAGCACGTCGCCCCCGAACTGAACCGCCGCTACGGCGACCTGTTCGATCGACTCACCGTGTCGGTGCCGTATCCGGTCGACGACGAGGTTCTCGACCGAATCGCGGCCGGGGTACGGGCTCTCGCACCGGCTGGGGCGATGTCGTGAACACAGTGCGTCTCGACTGGGCGGAGGAGGGCATCGCCGTGCTGACGCTGGATCGTCCGAAGCGGCTCAATGCGATCAGCGACGAGCTGACCGAGGACCTCCACGCGGCGCTGTCGGTGGTGGAGGCCGAACCCGGCGCGCGGGTGCTCGTGCTGACCGGTGCGGGACGCGGGTTCTGCGCTGGCGCGGACCTGCACGAGAGCGTCGCCCAGGGCGGCGCAAAGGCGCTTCCCACACCAGCGCTCTACGCCCGGCAACGGCGCTGGTCGCAGCTGAGCGTGCGGCTACACGAGCTGCCGGTGCCGGTGATCGCCGCCGTCAACGGCCCGGCCGTGGGGGGCGGCTTCGCGCTCGCCCTGGCCTGCGACCTGCGCCTCGCCGCGGACACCGCGTACTTCTGCGCCGCCAACGTCCGAATCGGTCTGACTGGCGGAGAGATGGGGCTGACCTGGTTGCTGACCCGCGCGGTCGGGGCCGCCCTGGCGGCCGAGCTGCTGCTGACCGCACGCAACTGCGACGCGGCGGAGGCGTTGGGTCGGGGTCTCGTCAGCCGCGTCGTCGCAGGACACGAGTTGCTGCCCGCAGCCCTGGATCTCGCGCGGCTCATCAGGGCCAATCCCCCGTTCGGGATCCTGCTGACCAAGGAAATGCTCCGCGTTGCGCCGTGCGAGGCAACGCTTCGCCAGGCTCTCGTACTCGAGGACCGCAGCCAGTCGCTAAGCGTCCACGGCGGCGACGTGGACCGTGCTTCCGCCGAGTTCGACGCGGGCCGGTCCCAACAACGCGATCCCTTGATCTAATTGAGTTAGACGTTTACGGTTGGCGTCATGCCTCCCGACGTCGGACGCCTCGACGGCCGCGTTGCGCTGGTCACCGGCGCTAGCCGAGGTTTGGGCCATGACATAGCCCTCGGCTTGGCGGCTGAGGGCGCGGCGGTGGCCGTAGCCGCGCGCACCCTGACGCCCGGGCCCGGGCTACCCGGCAGCCTGGAACAGACGGTGTCCGAGATCCGCGCGCAAGGCGGGGTCGCTGAAGCGTTCGCTGCCGACGTCCAGGTCGACGCCGATCTGGTCGCCGTCGTGGACGGTGCGCGCGAACGGCTCGGCCCGGTCGACATCCTGGTCAACAACGCCGCCCTCACCGTGCCGGGCCGACCCGGCGCACCGCCACCGAGCCTGCCGCGGGACGGCACGTCACCGACGCCCGGATTCCTCGACATCCCAGTCAAGGCGTACCGCCGCTCGTTCGAGGTCGGGCTGTTCCCGCTGTTTCGGCTCAGCCAGCTCGTGCTGCCGGGCATGCTCGCGGCCGGCCGCGGGTCGATCATCAACATCGGCTCCGACTCGGCGCGCCAGCCCGGCGAGGCACCCTGGTCGCACACCGGCCAGTGGATGCTCTACGGCTACGGTGGCAGCAAGCTCGCGGTCGAACATTTGTCGCACTCGCTGGCTTACGAACTCTCCGGGACCGGCGTGACGGTGAACGCGCTGCTGACCTCGCGGCCGTTGGATTCCCCCGGCCTGCGGCACATGACGCCGGGCTACATCGGGAACCCGACCGCGTCCTTCGTCGAGGCCGCGGTGCGGCTGGCAAGCGGCGGGACCGGCATGACCGGCCGATCGATCTACCACGAAGACCTGCTGCACGACGGTCCGCCGCGGGGCTGGCAGGGCGGCCTGGGCCCAGCCGCCGAGTTGGCCTGATCCACGTCCAGCTACCCGACCGGTGCCACCGTCCGGGTCGACGGCGGCATCCCGTAACCCAACCGATCGAGGAGCACGAGCCACATGACCTGGGACTTCACCGTCGAGCCTGAGTTTCAGGAACTCCTGGATTGGGCCGACGCATTCGTCACCGACAAGGTGTACAAGCTCGACGTACTCTGGCCGCACGACACGTACCGGCCGCTCACCGAGGAGCAGCGACGGGTGACCGACCAGCTCAAGCAGCAGGTGCGCGACAAGGGGCTGTGGGCCTGCCACCTCGGTCCCGAACTCGGTGGCCAGGGTTACGGCCAGCTCAAACTGGGCCTGCTGAACGAGATCCTCGGCAAGTCCATCTGGGGGCCCAGGATCTTCGGGACGCAGGCTCCGGACACCGGCAACGCCGAGATCATCGCCCACTACGGCACGCCCGAGCAGAAGCGGCAGTACCTGGAGCCACTGTTGGAGGGCGACATCGTCTCCTGCTTCTCGATGACCGAACCGCAGGGCGGCGCGGACCCCGGGGTGTTCACCACCCGAGCAGTGCGCGACGGCGACGGATGGGCCATCAACGGCGAGAAGTTCTTCTCGTCCAATGCCCGATGGGCCAGCTTCTTCATCGTCATGGCGGTCACGAACCCCGGCGCGAGCGTCAACAAGCGGATGTCCATGTTCCTCGTCCCGGCCGAGACGCCAGGGATCGAGATCGTCCGCAACCTCGCGCACTTCGGCGAACCCGCCGACGACGGCAGCGAGGCGTTGATCCGCTACAACGACGTCCGCGTACCTGCGAGCGCGATGCTCGGCGGCGAGGGCGACGCGTTCGGCGTGGCGCAGACCCGGCTCGGCGGTGGCCGCGTGCACCATGCGATGCGCTCGGTCGGCAACGCCCAACGCTGCCTCGACATGATGGCCGAGCGAGCCTTGTCACGCACCACCAAGGGTGAGCTGCTCGGTGAGAAGCAGGCTGTGCAGAACATGATCGCGGACTCGTACGTGGAGATCCAGCAGTTCCGGTTGCTGGTCATGTACACCGCATGGCAGATCGACAAGTACCAGGACTACCAGCGCGTCCGTAAGGACATCGCCGCGATCAAGGTGCAGACACCGCGGGTGCTGGAGGCCGTGGCCCGGCGGGCTATTCAGATCCACGGCGCGCTCGGCACTACCTACGATCTGCCGTTGACCCGCATGTACGCGAGCGGGGTGATGCTCGCCCTGGCCGACGGTCCGACCGAGGTACACCAGACCACGGTGGCGCGCCAGGTGCTGCGCGACTACACGGCCGCGCCCGGCATGTGGCCCAGCGAGCACATCCCCTCGCGCCGCGCCGAGGCGGAAGCCGCGCTACTCGGCCCGACTCCCGAGTTCGCCAACGGACGCTGAGGGCACAAGTCTCTGAACACAGAGGTAGGCAACCTATGACTGTCGAGACGCCGTGAGCCGGAAGGAGACCGTCTGATGCGTGCCGCGCGCACCGTGACCTACGGCCCACCGGAATTGCTGACCGTCGAGACGGTGCCCGATCCCGAACCGGGTCCCGGCGAGGTCGTCGTCGACGTCGCCGCGGCAGCCGTCAACTTCCCCGATCTGCTGATCATGAACGGCGGCTACCAGGTGAGATTGCCGCTGCCGCTGACGCCCGGTTCGGAGTTCGCGGGCACGGTCGGCGGGCTCGGCGCCGGCGTAACCGGACTGCGGCGTGGCGATCGGGTCGCCGGCGCCATGGCGGTCGGTGCGTTCGCCGAGCGAGTCGCCGTATCCGCGGACTCGCTGTGGCGAGTGCCGGACGGTTCCGACCTCTGCGATGCTGCGGCCTTTCGCGTCACTTACCTGACTTCCTACCACGCGCTCCGGAGCGTGGCCGCCGTGCAGTCGCAGGACTGGGTGGTCGTACTCGGCGCCGGCGGCGGAGTGGGTCTCGCCGCCGTGGACATCGCCAAGCTGCTCGGCGCGCGCGTGATCGCCGCCGCGTCGAACGCACAGAAGCTCGCCGTGTGCCGCGACCGGGGCGCCGACGAAGTCGTCGACTACGAGCACGAGGACCTCAAGGAACGGATCAAGGCGATCACCGGCGTCGGTGCGGACGTCGTCATCGATCCGGTCGGCGGCCGATACTCCGAGCCGGCTCTGCGCGCCTTGGCCTGGGGTGGACGCTTCGTGTGCCTCGGCTTCGCGTCCGCCGAGATCCCGCGGATCCCGCTGAACCTGGTGTTGCTCAAGGGCGTGATCGTCAAGGGCGTCGAGATCCGCACGTTCACCGATCACCGTCCGACCGAAGCGGCTCGCGACGAGGCCGAACTGTTCGAGCACTTCGCCGCCGGGCGGTTGCGGCCGTACATCAGCGCCCGCTTCACGCTCGACGAGGTGGTGCCCGCGCTGCAAGCCGTTCAGAATCGTAAGGTCATCGGCAAGGTCATAATTACGATGAATCACCTTGCCTAGCAGGGCACGATCGCCGCGAGTGGCGGGTCCGCTGCCGGGCAGCCGGCCAGCACGACGCTCGCCGCGACCGGAGCCAGGAGTCGGATACCGCGCACCATGACTGTGTAGTCCTTCGGAGCGGTCGAGAAGTTCCACCGGCCCGTTGATAAGTGACCCGAGCCATAGCCGATCGCGGGAACTCGACCGGCCCCCACGGCGACCAATAAGACGTGATCTATTTGCCGATGGCGACGCTTCAGCGTCTCCTATCTACGCACGTCACGCTCGGGGCTATGCCCCACCTCGTGTTACGAGACAGTCGATGAGCCCGAAGGGTCGAGGTCCCGCGCCCCAGCCGGGCCCGAGACAGACCACTAGCCCGACCGCCGCGCAGAAGCGGTTGGCCGCCCAACGCGCCCTCGCCGGCGCGGCCAGCGCGCGGGCCGCCCGCCGGCGCCGGCTCATGACCGTGCTGGCTCCCGTGGCAGTCGTCATCGCTGTGGTGGCGATCCTCGTCGCGGTCAAGGTCGCGTCCGGATCAAGCGGACCCAAGTCCGGAGTCAAGGCCGCAACCGCGGCGCAGTCGGTGGCCGCCGCCGTGACCGGCGTCCCGCTGGCCGTGCTGGACAAGATCGGCACCGGCGACGTGGCGACGCCGCCCACGGCGCTCACCGGTTCACCGCTCAGTGCGGACGGAAAGCCGCGCATCCTGTTCGTGGGCGCCGAGTGGTGCCCGTACTGCGCCGCCGAGCGGTGGCCGCTGGCTATCGCGCTGTCCCGGTTCGGCACGCTCACCGGCCTCGGCGAGGTGTCCTCCTCGCCCAGCGACGTGTACCCCAACACCGCGACCCTCACCCTGCACGGCTCGAGCTACTCCAGCCAATACCTCAGCCTGACGGCCAAGGAGATCTACAGCAACCAGGCATCCGGCAACTCCTATCAACCGCTCGACACGCTCGACGCGGCCGACCAGGCACTGTTCACGTCGGTGGGTAAAGGCTCGTTCCCATTCATCGACATCGGCGGCAAATACTTGATCTCCGGCGCCAGCTACGATCCCGCCACGTTGGAAGGCAAGACCCAGGCCCAGATCGCCGCCGCCTTGTCCGACTCGTCCTCGCCCATCGCCAAGGCCGTCGACGGTTCGGCCAACGTGATCACCGCGGCCCTGTGCACGCTCACCGGCAACAAACCGGCCGCGGTGTGCACGTCGCCGGGCGTCGCCGCCGCCGCGGCCGCGCTGCCCAGTCCCTGAACCATGCCCTCGACACGCCACAGCGGGCTGGCCTCACTGGTCGTCGCCCTGGCCGGTCTCGCCGTGTCGGCCTTCCTCACCGTCGAGCACTTCTCGTCCAGCACGACCCTGGCCTGTCCCGAGTCGGCGACGATCAACTGCCAGAAGGTCACGACCAGCCATTGGTCGCATCTGGGTCCCATCCCGGTGGCGGTGCTTGGGCTGGTCTTCTTCGCTGCCATGTCCGCGCTGTGCGTCCCGCCGGTCTGGCGGCGGCGGGCCCTCGATCCGGCGCGGGTCGGCGGCGCGGCGCTCGGCGTGGTCACGGCGCTGGTCCTCGTCTGGATCGAGCTGTTCCGCATCGACGCCATCTGCCTGTGGTGCACCGCCGTACACGTGTGTTCGCTCGTCTTGCTGGGCACGGTGTTGTGGACCACCAGCGCCGTCCGCGCCCGGTCCTGAATCCGATCAGCCGTCGACGGCTCAGCGCTCGAGTATGACCGTTATAGGGTCAATTGGACGATCGAGCAAGCACTCGCGCACGTTGATCCACGGATCTGGAGGATCTTGGTGCGGAGTGGGTGTACGCCCGGCCGTGCACGCCGAGGCTCGGGTGGGCGCCGTGCCTGCGTCACAGCGATTGACCACTCAGGTGTGGCTGAGGCCGGATCTCGCCGGCGCCGAGCGGCTCGCCAGCGCAGTTGCTACGCCGGGCAACGCCGAGTTCCATCGCTACCTGAGCCCGAGCGTCTACACGGCCCGGTTCGGCGCATACCGTGCACACGATCGACGTGCGGGCGTCGGCCGAAGGCGTCGGCCTGTACTTCTCGTCCGGCGACACGACTGGCCTGACGGCGACCGCCTCGGACCGCCGGCGGCGGGACCAGCTCGGAGTACGCGCAGCCCGGCTATCAGCGAGGTGCCGTGCCCGCGTCGATGTCGCGGGTGCGCATCTACAACCGAGTGGCCAACGGCCGGGCCGTGCCCGATATCGCGGCCGACGCTGATCTCGACACCGGCATGCTGACGGGCTACATCGACACGGACAGCAGCGGCCGGCCCGGGCGCTACCGGACGCAGGTCAACGCGGGGACGAGCCTGGCCTGCCTGCTGATCGCCGGTCTGGTCGCCGACGCACAACAGGGCCGACCGATCAGCTTCGGATTCATCAACCCGCTGCTCTACCGCCTGTCCGGCACGCCGGCATTCCGCGACGTCCGGCCGATCAGCAAGTCGACGCCCCAGCAGAACCGGGCCGCCTACCTTCCGGCCGACGACACGTTCAGCCCGAGCGTCGACGTCTTCGACGTCCAAGACCGCGCCCAGACCGATCAGGTGACCGCCAAGGCTACGACACGATGCCCGGCGTCGGCACGCCGAACGGAGCCGCCTTCATCACTGGGCTGCGCCACCACGTCGCCGGTGACTGGCGTGGACTCAGCCGGCCAGGTACTGCGTGGCGAATCCGGTGACTAGCCCGTTTTCTTCCCGGTCCTGATAGCGTCCGAAAGCCGAAGCTCGGAGGTGCCGTCCGTGGTTGCTTCACCTTCCCTGCCGCCGGTGCTCGTGTTGATGGGCGTGTCGGGGTGTGGCAAGTCGACGGTCGCCGCGCTACTCGCCGGGCGGCTGGCCTGGGACTTCGAGGAGGGCGACGAGCTGCATCCGCCGGCCAATATCGCGAAGATGGCGACCGGACACCCTCTGGACGACGAGGACCGCAAGCCGTGGCTGGAGCGGGTCGCCGCCTGGATCCGCGAACGCACTGACACCGGGCGACCGGGAATCATCACCTGCTCGGCACTGAAGCGGAGCTATCGCGACGTCCTGCGGGCCGACCGCGTCGTATTCGTCTACCTGGCCGGCACGCGTGAGCAGATCGCGAAGCGGTTGGCGGCGCGGCACGGCCATTTCATGCCGGCGGCACTACTCGATTCGCAGTTCGCCGACCTGGAACCGCCGACACCGGACGAGAACGAGATCACCGTGGACATCTCCGCCGGCGGTTCGGCCCTGGCCGATCAGATCGTCGTTCGACTGCAGCTGAGGCCCTCCGCGTCGCGCCAAGGCGACGCCGAGGTATGAACGCGCTCGCGGCGGCCGCCGCATCCACCGAACCGTGGGCCGCTCACGACACCCGGCTCTCCCTGGTGACCCTCGGCGGTATCGCGGTCATCGTGCTGCTCATCGTCTTGCTGAAGATGCATCCGTTCCTGGCGCTCATTGCCGGGTCGGCGTTCGTCGGGCTGGCCGCGGGCATACCCCTGCCGAAGATCATCTCCAACTTCGAGTCCGGCGTCGGCTCCACCCTGCAAGAGGTCGGTCTGCTCATCGCCCTCGGCGCGATGCTCGGCAAGCTGCTCGCCGACTCCGGTGGCGCCGACCGAGTCATCGACAAGCTTCTGAGCAAGGCATCGCCGACGTTGCTGCCCTGGGCGATGGGCTTGGTCGCGATCATCATCGGCATCCCCATGTTCTTCGAGATCGGCCTGGTGCTGCTGCTGCCGGTGATCGTCCTGGTAGCACACCGTTCCGGACTGCGCCTGATGCGCATCGCGATCCCGGCGCTGGCCGGACTGTCCGTGCTACACGGACTCATCCCGCCGCACCCGGGCCCGCTGATCGCGATCGCCGCCGTACACGCACAACTCGGTACGACCCTCGCCCTCGGCATCCTCGTCGCCGTGCCCACCGTGATCATCTGTGGCCCCTTGCTCTCGGTTCTGATCACCCGGCTCGTCCCCGTCAACGCACCGGCGGTAGCCGGCGGCGTCGACACCGTGTCGGCCAAGACCCAGCACGATGAAGTCAAGCGTCCGCCGTCGTTCGGCGTGACCTTGGCGACGATCTTGTTTCCGGTCGCGCTCATGCTGTCCAAGGCGCTCGCCGACATCGTCTGGAACTCCGACAAGCACCCACCGATGGCCCGCACGATCTTCGACTTCATCGGCGAACCCTTGGTCGCGATGACCCTCGCCGTCGGCCTCGCGATGATCACCTTCGGCTACGCGGTAGGGCTCGACGGGTCGAAGGTCTCGGCCCGTATCAGCGCAAGCGTCGGCCCGGTTGCCTCCGTCATCCTCATCGTCGGCGCGGGCGGTGGATTCAAACAGACGCTCATTGGTGCGGGTGTCGGCGACTCGGTGGCCAAGTTCGCGAACAGCGCCCACCTGTCCGTGCTGATACTCGGCTATCTCGTCGCGGTCGCGCTACGTCTCGCAACCGGATCGGCCACCGTCGCCACCATCACGGCCGCCGGAATCGTCGCGCCACTCGCCGGCTCGCTCAGCCCGACCCACCTCGCCCTGTTAGCGTTGATCATCGGCGCCGGCTCGCTGTTCCTGTCGCACGTCAACGACGCCGGGTTCTGGCTGGTGAAGGAATCCTTCGGCCTGACCGTGGGCCAGACGTTCAAGTCCTGGTCGGTCATGGAAACCGCGGTCTCCGTCGTCGCATTCGGCTTCATCATGCTGTTGTCAACAGTCCTGTAGTCAGACACGCTCATCCTGCTCGGCGTATACAGCCATGCTGGCTAATAACCGCTGCTGCTGCGCCCCAGCCCGGCCATCGCGGCTGCGGACCGGTCAAGTCAGACGCTCTACGGGGCAAGTAGTCCGTGCAACCTACCCTCGCGCTTCCGGCCGTGCGCTGCATAACGTGACAGTCACTGTCCTGTCCTGTCCTGTCCTGTCGTTCGGAAGGAGCGCGCAATGCAACCAACGACGACCTATCCCGTGCAATTCGCAGTCGACTACCCGGATCGAGTGCTGAATCGGGTGACGTCGGCCTTCCGCATCATCGTCGTCATCCCCATCGCGATCGTGCTCGGTGCGGTATCCGGCGGCGGATGGCACTTGTCAGCGGGCGGATGGGGCGGGGCGGGTGCCGGTGGCTTACTCGTCCTTGCGCCGCTGCTGATGATCCTGTTCCGCCAGAAGTACCCTCGATGGTGGTTCGACTGGAACCTCGAGCTGCAGCGATTCGGGAACCGCGTCGGCGTCTATCTTGCGCTGATGGACGACCGCTACCCGTCCACCGATGATCATCAGTCTGTGCACCTCGACTACACCTACCCCGACGCGAAGCGCGACCTGAACCGGTGGCTTCCGCTGGTGAAGTGGTTCCTCGCCATCCCCCACTACATCGTGTTGCTATTGCTGGACGTTGCCCTGATCGTGGTGGTCATCGTCGCCTGGTTCGCGATCCTGTTCACCGGGCGGTATCCGCGAGGCATCTTCGATTTCGTCGAGGGCGTCATCCGCTGGCACAACCGCGTGATCGCCTACGCATTCGTCCTGATCACCGACCGATACCCACCATTCAGCCTCGCGGCATAACAGGATTTCGCCCGACAGCAGCGCGAGTCCGACTTAGCAACGTCGCGTGCTTTACAACGTGCGGCGCGCGACCCGTTTGCGGCGCAGTGTGGAAACCATCTCCTGCACGGACACGACGACCACCACGTAACCGACTACGCCTACCGCGATGCCGACGCCGCTGTTGGCGTGCACTCCGATCAACAGCACGGTCAGTCCGGTCAGTAGCAGGCTTACGTCGGCGAGCAACTGGCCGCCCGAAGACGACCCGGTGGTCCATCCGGGGTGTGTCCTCGCTCCCCGAAGCGAGGCCGTGAGTCGGGGACTGTCCAGGTTGAGGGTGTACTCGATCTCATCCAGCGCGCGCTGCTCCTCATCCGATAGCGACATCACATCGCTCCGGTCTGGCTATCGGTGCCGCTGTCCTTCATCGCAAGGGCGACGACGAGTGGCCAGCTGGTCTGGACCGTTGTGGTGATCCGTTCGGCCAGGCCGAGCGCGTTACCCTCGCGGGTTTGGATGAGGACCCATCCGAGCAGGGCAACGAAGATCACGGTCACAGCAACTGAGCTGTAGGCGCTCAAGACCAGCGGCCGCGGTGCCGTGCGCCGGGCAACGAAGGCCGGCCATATTGCGATGGTGGCGGCGCCGAGCGCGGTCCAGGCCAGGTGTTGCGGGGTGGAGCCGTGGACCGGCTCCGGCGACGCAGCGATGCCGATAGCTGACACGCCGGCGACGACGAGCAGGATGCGAGCCGATGGCGAGACCGCGGTCAATCCCGAGGCGGTGATGAGATGACAGCCGCCGGCCAGGAAGACGGCACCGGTCATGATCCATCGGTCGCTTGCGGCGTACCCGGCCAGCACGCTCATGGTCTGTCGGATCGGGCTGTAAGAGGCTGGTTGGCGCGCGTCGGCGATCAGCCACGCCCCGACCAGCAGGACCGGCGACAGGCCTGCGGAGACGATTGTCCAGCCCGGAACCGCCTGGCGGGCCGTTACCGACTGCTGAGCGGACCTCGCCCTCAGCCGCGCCCGCCACGTGGCGCTGCCACCGAGCGCGGGCGCCGCGAACCTATCCGGCTGGGCCGTGGTCATCAGACCGATCCCGCCGGCGAATGCGTTGCGTCCACCTCGCGGCCGGATGTTTCCGGGGCGCACATTTCAGGCTGGTTGCCCATGACCGACCCCTCAGTTGGCGCCGACGACGTGGTGTGCCGCGAGCTCGGCCGGCGCCGTGTCCGTTCGCGCGTCGGCGCCGGCTCGCAGCATGTGCCCGGCCAGCCAGTCGGTGGCGAGTCGGTAGCCCTCGTCGATCAGCCGTGTCGTGTCGCGGAAGTCGACGACGTTCGCGACCCGGCTACGTGGTGCGGGGAACGTGTGCACCGGCCCAAAGGCGGCCGCCATGTCGCGCCGAGCGGCCGAGTCGAGAATCTGGCTGAGCGCGTGATAGGCCTGTGGAAACGGTCCACGTGGCGGCTGCGTGTCGTCCCAGATGGCGGCCGGCAGGACATAGGTAACAGTCGCGCCGAGAGCTTCGGCCTGCAGTACGGGAACGTCTGCGGCCACACCGCCGTCGACGAGCAGACGTTGCCCGACCTCGACCGGGCGGTAGAGGCCGGGTAACGCGCAGGAGGCCAGTAGCGCCGGTACGGTCTCGCCGTCGGAAAGGACGACCGCCTGCCCGGTAGCCAGTTCGGTCGCCACGACGTGCGCCGGGATGGACGTCTCGCTCAACGTGCGGGCTGCCGCGACGCTCTCGAGCAGGACGCGCAGCGCGGCATCGGCGACGAGCGCGTCTCCCTTGCCGGTGACCGCGGCGAGCAGTGTGCGCAGCGAGAACGGGGCGACATCGCGGCGACGTAGCGATACCCACAGGGCCTCGAGCCGATCGAGACCGTCCGGGCTCGGATCGCTCGCGAAAGCGACAGCATTGAGGGCCCCGGCCGACGAGCCGACAACCAGGTCCGGCATCAAGCCCGCCTCACTCGCCGCCCACAGCATGCCCACCTGAGGTGCGGTGAGGCTGCCACCGCCCTGGAAGACGAACGCGACGCCGCCGGTCGATCTGAGATTGTCGGAGAGGGCCACCAGATCTCCTCGGTAATACAACCGGTCAGGGTTATCCGCTTCTCAAGAACGTATCAATAACCGGTCAGGACTGTCCGGAACTGGCTGCTAGGCCACAGTTCCACGTCTAGGGGAATACCGGCGACTCCCGATATGACGCGCCCGACAGCAGCATCCAGGTCATCCGCGTTCGAGGCTGACCTCGAGGAAATCCCGGATATGGCTATCCGATTCGGCTACAGTGCTGCTTGTGGCCACGACATCAGCCGAAACGGAACGCTGTCTGCGCAGCGATGCCCGGGTGAACCGGGACCGCATCCTCGCCGCAGCCGCGCAGGCCTTCGCCGACGACGGACTCAGCGTCAGCCTGATCGAGATCGCCCGCCGCGCCGGCGTCGGCAACGCCACCCTGCACCGCAACTTCACCAAGGAACAGCTGGTCGAGGAACTGTTCCAGGACTGGTACACCCATCGGCTAGCTGTCGCCGAGCGAGCGTTGGCCGACCCCGATCCGTGGCACGGTCTGGTCAGCTTCCTCGAAGACGTCCTCGCCACCTGCCACCACGCCATCGGCGCGTTGTTCGCGATCCGCCCGGACTGGCGAGAACGACTCCACGCTCTGATGACCGACCTGCTCACCCGCGCCCAGGACAGCGGCACCGCACGGTCGGACCTGACCGCCGACGACGTCACCCTCGTGCTGCTCGGCGTCGCCCGAACGATGACCATCACCGGCCAGGCCTCACCCGAACTCTGGCGACGCCACCTGGCCATCGTCACGGACGGCCTGAAAGCCCAGCACACACAACGCCTCCCCGGCCTACCGCCCTCCCCCGACCAGCTCGACAGCGACCTCCGCGCCTGGAGCTGCCACGCCCTGCGCTACGGCGACGTCCTGCCGTAGCGGGTCGGGGTCTATCTCGCTAGCGGTGTTTCCGGCGGACTACGGGCGTCCGGTCAGGTATTTGGGGTCCGTCGGTGTCGAGGGCGTGCACGGTGAGGCCGAATGATTGGGCGAGGGTGGCCATTGCACCGTCGAGTAGTTGGAAGTCCCGCAGCGCGAGTTGTGGCGGTGCGAGGTAATCGCTGTCCTCGAGGCGGGTTGCGACTTGGTCGAACCGGGCGGCGGCTCGCACGTAGGTCCGCCGGGTTGCGTGGGTGTCTTGTAGGTGTGCGATCAGTTCACCCACCGAGACCGTGAGCAGCCGGGTGGCCTGGTCGAGTTCGTGACGGGCTGGTGGAGTCAGTTGGACGCTGGCCGCGGTGTCGGTGAGCAGGTTTCGGGCGTAGTGGCGGGCGGCGGTGGCGGTCTGCAGGAGTCGTTCACGCTTGCTGTCAGCCGCATTGGTGAAGGGGATGCGCAGCGGGAGCAGGGTGGTGACCAGGGTCTGGTAGTCGCCGTCCAGTCGCCGTATCCCGGCCCGGAGATCGAGGTCAGAGCCGGGGTCGGTGATGCGGAGTACCGCCTGCTCCGCTACCTCAACGAGCGCCTGTAGGTACTGACGCCCAGCGACCCGCGCCACTCGCCCGGTACGCAGGGGCAGCACGCACATCACCGTCACCGCGGTCACCGCGGCACCCAGTGCCGTCTCCTCCAGCCGCAGCGCCAGCAACGAGTTGGTGAACTCGTCGAGCTGCACGTAGAGCTGGGACACCATGACGGTGATGCCGATGACCATGAACGCGTAGCTGATCCGCGTCAGATACAGGCCGAAGAACAGCGCCACGAGGATGACCGCGATCGCTATGTCGGTGCGGTCACCGACCAGGTGTGCGCCGAGTGCTCCGAGCAGGACCCCGACCACCGTTCCGGCGACCCGGAAGAATCCTTTGCGGAGTTGTTCGCCGGCGTTATTGGCGCCCATGAACGTGACGAACGCGGCGAGCACCGCCCAGTAGAACCGGCGCCCGGACAGCGCGTCACCCAGCAGGAGCGCCGCGGTGACCGCGACGCTCATCTGGATCGCGACCCGCGAATAGGGCGCGAGCCTGACCCGGTCCCACATCCGCAGCCGATCTCGCGGCCGGCCGCGGGGCGGCGGCCCGGCCTCGAGCGAGGCGGCCGCGCTGACCATCGCCGAGCCCGGAAGCCATCCGCCGAGCAACGAGACAGCGGGAGCAAAGGCCTCGACGGCTTCCTCCGAAGTAGCGGCCGAACTCGCCTCAAAGCGCTCAGCGCGCCAGGTCTGGACGGCCTCGGTGAAGCCGAGCACCGAGACTGCGAACCGGTGCAGCACGATGTGCGCATCCCGATCCAGCGCCTGCCCGGTTGACTGCCTACGCAGCCGGGCGAGGAGTTCGTGCCCGGCGACTTCGGCGCGCAGCACGTCCAGTCGGCCGATCGCAGCCAAGGCCTCGCGCACCAGTCCACGTAGCTCGGCCGGCAGAGGGAGATCGGCGAGCCGCCCGGCGAAGCGGGACAGGTTCGTCAGCGCGAGTTCGGAGTCGAACAGCCGCTGATGCACCAGGGTCGCTGACCAGCCGGCGGGCAGCGAACCCGGGTGACCCAACTGGGCGTCGATCATCAACGCGGCCTCGTTCAGCCGGATCAGGCGCCGGTGCAGACGACGCGATGCCCGCGAAGCGTTCGCCGGCTCGTCGAGCAGGTCCAGCGCTGCGTTGGCAACCTCGCGGGCCCGCACCGCATACGAGTGGCGCATCCGCCGCAGTGCCGCCCGCCGGCCCGGATAGAACAGGGTGAACTGGGCCGCGATGGCGACCACCACACCGATCACGATCTCCGTGCTCAGCCACCCGAGATCGGCGAGGTGAACTGCTCCGTGGAGGAAGAATCCGAAGAAGTCGCCGATGAACAGCACCATGCCGCCCACGAACCCGCGTGGTCCGAACCGGCGACAGTACGCACCGATCGCGAGCACCACGACGAAGGAGGCGAGCGCGAATCCTCGGTACGGCGCCAAGGCCAGGCCCAATGCCAGACCGGCAATCATCGGCACCGGCATCAACGCGAAACTTTCCAATTGCGCCCGCGGCGTGGCGAACATCGCGGCACTGAAACTGGCGATCATCCCCACGATCGAGCCCAACAAGATTGCGATCACCAGCACGCCGTGATGCTGCGCGGCGATGGCCGCGGCCTGCGCCGGCGGCAACACCGCACCGCGCGTATCGATCTGCAGCGCGTGCGTCCAGCCCACGAACAGCCATTCCGCCAGCATCGCCACGGCGATCGTGGCCACCGCCTGCAACGCCGTGAGCAGCCGGGTCAGGCCCGGATCGGACCCCAGCAGCCGGTCCACCCATTCCGGAGGCACCCGACGCACCACCGAACCCTGCCCAGCAACGACCGGCTCGGTCCGGGCAGCAGTATCAACACTCATACGTCCCAACTCACGATCTTGTTGTCAGGTCAGGTCACTTCAACCCCGGTCGGCGGTTGACCGAGCGGGTGAGACGTCAACGTGCCCACGGAAACCACCGGGCCGAGCCCGGCTGACAGCGGCGCAAACCTCGGCTCGACGAGGTGCCGCGTGGACATTGTTTGGATGCTACCAACCAACCTAATGGCACCACGCTCCTTAGGGCATAGGGCGCTTGGGCCGGCCAGAGGAGCCGTGGCGAGTCGCTACGCGCGGTGCTGGCGGCGGCGGGCATCAGGGCCGAGCTACCGGATGGTCGTCGTTCATGACGCCGGCGTTGACTGCTGGGGTCGTCAGGTCGGTGATGATCGCTTGTAGTACTGGAAGGGCCCGTTGCAGGGTTCGCGATTCGCTGACTGTGCGACGACGCAGGGCCTGGGCCAGCAGGCGCGTCGCGGCGTCGTCGCTGCTGGCAGCAGCTGCGCGCCCTCGTCTCGTCAGCGCTACCGTGTGCCGGCGGGCGTCGTCGGGGTCTGCGGTTCGTTTGAGCAGTTCGAGTTCGACAAGCCGATCCACGGCGCGCGAGGCGCTGGGGGCGGTGACGGCCTCACGGCGGGCGAGCTCACCGATGTGCAGGGGCCCCGCTGCGGCGAGGGTGGCAATGATCGACGCCTGGGACGGAGTCAGCCCGGATGCGGTGCGGACGCGCAGCTTGCGGTTGAGTCGCCCGAGCAGCAGCCCCAGTTCGGCGGCGAACTGCGTGTTGTCCGGCGTGGCGGTCATCCTGTGTCCGCCAATCTGGGCGCGTGCTGTCGCCCGGCCATCGGCTCGCCGAGCCGGGCCATCCGATCGCCGGCCGCCTCAGACCCGGCGCCCGCGTCGGGTTCTGCATGGATGTAGCGCGCGCCGCGGAAGAGGGAAGCAGCGGCGCCGATTAGCGACAGCAGGATCGCGACGCTGAACACGATGAGCAGTGCGTGGTGGAAGGGGCTGGAGATGAGCTGCGGGAAGAATTCCTTGCTGGTCAATGTGTGTAGATCAGCGCCGTTGGTGGCCGACGCGGGCAGCGCGCCAAGTGTCGTCCCGAGTGGGTTGTATCCGAGGAACGCGGCGAACAGGCTGCCGACTGGGGGTTGGTGGCCGATGCCGGCTGCGACGGCGTGCGACACACCGTGGGCCTGGAGACCGTCGGTCAGCGCACGAGGCAGTGTCTGCGCCAACCCGATGATCATCAGGGTGAAGAACACGCCGATCGACAGGGATGTACCTGAGTTGAAGAAGGTGGCGCGCATTCCTGATGCGGCGCCGCGCCGGTTGGCCGGCACGCTGTTCATGATCGCGGTGGTGTTCGGTGCCGAGAATAGTCCCGAGCCGATGCCGTTGAGCACCAGCAGACCCGCGAAGACCCAGTAGTTGAAGTCGGTCGGCAGCAGCATCAGACCGAGAAAGCTCCCCGCAACCAGCACCAGGCCGCCGGTGGCGAAGGTACGCGCACCGAATCGGTCGGAGTAGTAGCCCGACAGCGGCCCGACGACCAGGAACGCCACGGTCAGTGGGAGCAGATAGATGCCCGCCCACAACGGCGTGCTCGAGAAGCTGTATCCGTGCAGGGGGAGCCAGATTCCCTGTAGCCAGATGATCAGCAGGAACTGCAACCCACCGCGGCTGACCGATGCAAGCAGGCCGGCGAGATTGCCCGCCGCGAACGCCTTGATCCGGAACAACGACAAGTCGAACATCGGATCGTCGATCCTCGCCTCGACGACGCAGAACACCAGGAGCAGGGCGACGCCGCCGATCAGCCCCGCCAGCACCCACGGGTTCGTCCAGCCCATGTTGTGCCCCCCGTAGGGCTGGATGCCGTAGGTGATCGCGGCGAGGATCGCGGTCAGGCCAACTGCGAACAGCGCGTTGCCCCACCAGTCGATGCGCGCCGCCGTGCGGGCACTGGTCTCCCGCAGGCTGTGGTAGGACCACACCGTGCCGAGCAGGCCGAACGGCACGGAGATGAAGAACACCAGATGCCAGTCGACCGGCGCCAGCAGGCCACCGACGATCAAGCCGATGAACGACCCACCGATGGCCGCGACCTGGTTGATGCCCAGAGCTAGGCCCCGGCGCTCCGCCGGAAACGCGTCGGTCAAGATCGCCGTCGAGTTGGCGAACAGCATCGCCGCGCCCACCCCCTGGACCACCCGCCACAAGATCAGCCACAGCGCTCCGCCGCCTTGGGTCAGCGGATCGAACACCAGCGCCACCGACCCGACCGTGAACACGGCGAAACCGAGGTTGTAGATCTTCACCCGGCCATAGATGTCGCCGAGCCGGCCCAGCGTCACAACGAGAACCGCGGTGACCAACAGAAAGCCCATCAGCATCCACAACAGGTAACTGACGTTGCCCGCACGCAACGGGTCGAGCTTGATTCCCCGGAAGATGTCCGGCAGCGAAATGATCACAATCGACGAGTTGATGGTCGCCATCAACACGCCCAATGTCGTGTTGGACAGCGCCACCCACTTATAACGCGGGTCATCACCCTCGACTGCGAGGCGGGACACCGACACGGCGCGCGGACTCACTCGACACTCTCCAGATCCAGGTTCGTTAGCAAAACTAACGATACCCCCTGGATGCGGCCGACTGCGATCGCCTATTCGTCAGTCGTCCCAACCAACGTCGCGTTCTCTTTGCGGCACCAACCTCCCGACACCGCGATCGCGGCGGGCGGCGAGGCCGCTACAGGCGCGCAGCCGGATCACGTTCTTGGTCATTGAGGGCACGCAGGTGCGCAAGCGCGGGGACGGCGGCGGCGAGTGTCGCTGCCTCGTCCGGTGGCAGTTTGCTGATCAGCTGGGCCATGACCTGCCTACCTGCTTCCCGGCGCGTGCGCAGGTACTCCAGTCCCACCGGGGTCATGGCAACGAGCGTGACGCGTTTGTCGCTGGCGTCGCCGTGCCGTTCAACGAGCCCGGACCGCTCGAGCGCGGTGATGAGGGCCGTCATCGACGGCTGGGTTACGCCCTGGATGACCGCGAGGTCAGTGACGCGTCGGGGTCCGGTGAACTCCAAGGTGGAAAGGGTCGCCATCGAGGTGAGGCTCATGTCGCGAGGCGCTGCTCTGACGACGGTCGACAGGAGCCCGTAGAGAGCCTCGGCCGGGTCAGCACGCCGGCGCGCCGACGTGGTCCCCCGCGCGCCAGGAGTCCGTCGGCTCATGCCCAAAGCATAGCTCCACCTATATGCACACCCTATGCACTGAAGCCACGTCACGTTGCGATCCACCAGACCGATGTATCTTGCTATCTATATATAGCCTCTATATAATTGCTGGTCGTGACGGCAGATCCGATGGCGGTAGGGCAGAGTGCTGCGTGTCCCGGCCGGGACTTGCGCGGGCTGGCCACAGCGCTCGACCGGGTCGCACGGTGGGTCAGACAGTCCGCCCCGCGAGCTGATCTTCATGGCGTCGCTCTCTCGGTCCTTGCTGCGCTCGTGAGGAACGGACCGCTGCGTGTGGGGCAGCTCGTCGAGCAGGAACGGATCAGTCAGCCCGGCATGACCCGGGTCATCCACCGGTTGGCGGAGGCGGGGCTGGTAGAACGCCGCGCTGACCCGGTTGATGGTCGGATCGTGCTCGTCGCCGTTACCTCACCGGGACGGGCACTGCTGGTCGACCGACAGGCGGCGCGGGTACAGGCGCTAGTCGAGCACCTGTCCCGAGTACCGCAAAGCGAGCAGGACGCCCTGTGTGCCGCGGTCGGCGCACTGAACGCACTCGGCACCACCCCGACATGACAGCTACGTCCCCAGCCACATCAGGCCGCGCCGGCACCAACCGTAATTGAGGGAGCAGTGCATGACTCACGTGCAAACCATGGAACCGGCCGCCCCACCCGCGAGCCCGTTCCGGCAGCCCAAGGCGGTCTGGGCGGTCGCGTTCGCCTGCGTCATCTCCTTCATGGGAATCGGTCTGGTCGATCCGATCCTGCCCTCGCTCGCATCGAAGCTGAAGGCCAGCCCGTCTCAGGTGGAGTTGCTGTTCACCAGCTACCTGGTGGTCACGGCGGTAGCGATGCTGGTCACCGGCTGGGTCTCGAGCCGCCTCGGCGCCAAACGCACACTGGTGATCGGCCTCCTGCTGATCGTCGTCTTCTCCGCGATCGCCGGCACCAGCGGCAGCATCGGGGAGATAGTCGGGTTCCGCGCCGGCTGGGGACTGGGCAACGCCCTGTTCATCGCGACCTCCCTGGCAGTCATCGTCGGCTCAGCCAGCGGCGGATTCGGCGGCGCGATCGTGCTCTACGAGACAGCACTCGGCATCGGCATCGCCAGCGGCCCACTGCTCGGCGGACTGCTCGGCAACATCAGCTGGCGCGGACCATTCTTCGGCGTCGCCATCTTGATGCTGATCGCGCTCATCGCGACTGTGGTACTGGTCCCCGCGACACCACGGCCCGCGCAGCGATCCTCGATCACCGAACCGCTCAAGGCGCTACGCCACCGCAACCTCGCGACCACCAGCGTCACCGGCCTGCTCTACAACTGGGGTTTCTTCACCATCCTCGGCTACGCCCCCTTCCTCATGCACCTCTCACCACTCAAGCTCGGCGGCGTGTTCTGCGCCTGGGGCGTGCTCGTCGCACTGTTCGCCGTCTTCGGCGCACCCGGGCTCAAGGCCCGCATCGGCACGCCCCGGACCCTCTACGCAAGCCTGAGTCTGATGGCCCTCCTCTCCCTGGTCATCGGGATCTGGCCCGAACACCGGTGGGCAGTCATCGGCGCAGTCATCGCCTCCGGCATCTGCATCGGAATCAACAACACCCTGGTCACCACCGCAGTCATGACCATCGCCCCCGTCCCTCGCCCGGTCGCCGCAGCCACCTACGGCTTCGTCCGCTTCATCGGCGGCGGACTCGCCCCCTACGTCGCCGGCAAGCTGGTCGAGCACTACAACACTCACGTGCCGTTCATCCTCGGCACGGTCGCCGTCGTCGCCGCCGCCCTGGTGCTCAGCACCGTGCACCGCGCACTGACCGATGCCGACGCCGAGGAGGTCCAGCCCGGCCCCTCACACGAGCGCCAAGACGCCGAAGACGCCGTCTGGGACGTACCCGGACTCCCCGCGGAGGCGATTCTCGCCGAGCAAGCCCTCCTCGAAGACCGAGCCCGCAATAGCCGGCGGCAATTGTGACCCGATCCGACCCCCACCTCGCTCACCATGGCCAAGGACGCTCCCGAGCGGGCCTGTGACGGCCCGTCGACCCTCGTAGTCGGGGTCGACGGATCCGACACCTCCTGGCGGGCGCTGTACTACGCACTCGGACTCGCACGCCGGCAACGCACCACCGTCATCGCGGTCCACGCCGCCGCCGTCCCAACCGCAGTCGGCGGCTATGACGCCATCGTCGTCGGCGCAGTCGAGACAACAAACCTGCAGATCTCCGACGAGCTCCAACCTGCAATCCGCGCCCTGGCCAGCGACTACGGCGTCCGGAGCGAGTTCATCTCACGAGCCGGCGACCCCATCAGCACCCTCACCGCCATCGCCACCGAACGCCACGCCGACGCCCTCATCATCGGCGCCAGCCACGCCCTCATCCACCGTCTCCTCGGCTCCAAAGCCACCCGCGCCGTCCGCAAATGCCCCTGCCCCGTCACCGTCGTTCCATAACCAAACACGACATCCGGTCAAGATCCAAAATGCGGCACGCTCGTGGACAGTGGCGCGAAACTGTCTAGCAGTGAAACCATCCGGAGAAGTCGCCGTAGTTCTCCAACGTGGCCGTGACGAACGTGGTCGACGTTCCGGCGCCCCTGGCTCCCTTGAGGCCGCCGGTGCCCGATCCGGGGATCACATTCCACTGACCGCCGCCATCCGTGGTGCCCGCGTGGAACGTGCCCACCTGTGTCCAGGTCATAGGCCCGGCCGTGTGGCCACAGCTACGGGCTGTTCCGGTGAGCGTCTCGGTTCCGGTGAACGAGAACCAGGTCGGATCCGCCTGCGGATAGAAGCAGTAGTCGTACGAGGTGGTGCCGACCCAGTCGTCGCCCGCATCCGTCCCGAAGGTGGCGACGCCGTGAATGGGGTTTGCCGCCCGGGTCGCACGTGATGGGCGACGGAACGACCTCGGTGCCGGGATCATAGAAGTGCGACAACGTTCTCGGGGTTCCCGCGTCGGCGGACACCGAGGCCGCGAACACCAGCCCCGAAACCAGAGTTGCCAGGCCGGCGAGCTTTGCCGACCGGTTTCGCCCATTTCACATAGCTCTGCCATCCGGTGCCGAAATTGGCTGAGTGAATTCCATTAGCTAATTTAGCCTAAAGATACCGATTGCGGCAGGGGTCCGGCGAACCTCGATCATGCCCATCCCAGCCCTTCAGCACCGCCCGGACCTGGGTTGCGCACGCCCCGTTCAGCTCGACCAGGTCAGGTCGTCGAAGCTCAGGCCCGTGCGCGCGAACAGCTTGGCCACCGCCGACACCGGACCGATGCCGATCGTCGCGGGATGACGCCGCCGATCAACCAGTGGCGTCGCGCACGTGCGTGATCGTTTCGGCTAGACGGCTAGGCCGACGGGTGGGTAAGGAATGCGTCGACGATCATGTAGCTGCCGGTCCTCATCGTCGCAGTGATCGTGTGTACACCGGTCGCGAGTCCGGTGATCGAGACGACCGTGCTTTGGTAGACGCGGTTGCTGGTCAGGAAGCTGATGGTCTGCCGCGCGGTGCCGTCGATGGTGAGGGCGACGTCTCCCTCGTCGGTGTTGGTTTCGGAGATGATGTCGATGCCGGTGCCGTTGAACGTGAGACTCCACGAGTCGCCGATGTTCTGGGTGGCCCAGATGTCGTTGAGGTAGGAGTTCGCTCCGCCGGTGGATGTGCCGCGCCAGATCCAGCCGGTGTTGGGGTTGCCTGTGTTGGTGTAGACGATGCCGGAGGTGTCGTTGAGTTGTTCGGGTTGGTCGGTCTTGGTCATCGTGACGGTGACGTCGTTCTGCCCGCGCCGGACCCCGAGGGTGATGTCGGCACCTGCCGGTAGCGAGTTGTACGGCTGCCAGAACGTGTTGCGGTCGTGGGTGACGGTCGTGCCGTTGATGCTGCGGATGTCCTCGCCGGCCTCCAGCCCGTGCTGGGCCGCGTAGGAGCCGCTCGGCACGCTGGTGAGGTAGAGCCCGAAGTCGTCGGCGATACCGAGCGACGACTGCACCGCGGCAGACGGGATGTTGGTGTCGGTGGCGCCCATCAGCATCTCCGGCTGGAGGGACAGACCGGTGACCGGTGGGGGCACGTAGGACACCGTCGCCTTGGGCGGCAACGGCGCGCCGGGGGCCCCGAAGCCGGTCATCGGGAAGTTGACGAAGCCCAGACCCAGCGCCGGCGAGTCGGCGGCGAGGGTGAAATCGTACTGGCCGGCCGGGTCGCTGGCGGCGAACGTCGGGTCGGCGACCAGCGAGTGGACATCCATGCCGTCGAGGTACCACTTCGACTGCCTGTTGACGGTTTGCCCGTCGCTGGAGAAGTTCTCGTTGCCGCTGCCGTCCGGGTTGTCGACGATCGGGTATCCCCCGTTCCAGAACAGGTTCTTGTCGATCGTGTACTGCGCCGTGGCCGGGTTGTTCAGCACGTTGTTGTACGCGGTGCGGCCGAGGGTGATGTTGTTCTCGATGACGTCGCCGCAGTTGGTGTGGCTGACCTGCTCGAACGTGGTGCCGTTGACCAGGATGTTGTTCTCGACGGTGCGGTCGAAACCGTCGCGCAGCTTGATCCCACCCTGTAGCAGCAGGTTGTTCTTGATCACGAAGTTGGACGAGCCGTCATCGAGGTCGATCGCCCAGTCCCCGTCGTGCCAGAACCGGTTGTGCTCGATGGTGATGGGCTCGAGGACGTCGAGCTTCATCATGTCCTTGGCCTGCTGATCGGTCAGCTTGGTACCGGTGGCGCCCTCGAACTGCGTTCCGGCCGCGAGGGTGTTGTTTCCCGAGCTCGCCCAGAATCGGGTCCGGCCCCAGACGTTGATCGACCCGTTGTCGCCGGTGTGTTGGACGCAGTTGAAGAAGTCGTTGTTCTCGATGACGTGCCCGCCCCAGGTGCCGTCCTCGATGTTGAAGCAGGCCCGCGGGCTGCCGTCCATGGTGTTGCCGTTGACGGTGATGTCCTTGCTCATGGAGATGTTGACGCCCGAGGATTGCAGCTCGAATTGGCCCATGTTCTCCATGAGGTTGTTCTTCACCAGGATGTCGCGCGGGTAGTCCTCGCTCTTCGGTCCGGCGGCGGTGTCGTCGATCGGCACCATCGTGTAGTAGTTGTCCGAGTAGTCGCGCACCGCGTCCGGGGAGCCGACGATCTGCACGGCGCTGGCGCCGTTGGACTCGAACTTGTTGTTGCTGACGACGTTGCTGTCGTTGTAGCCGTCCATGAATACGCCGTTGCCGCCGAGCTGGTCGAAGAACGAGTTGGTCACCGTGATGTCGCCGGCATTCTTCAGGTACACGGCGCCCTTGCGCACGATCGCCCAGTCGCCCTTGGCGTCACGCTGGTAGGTGCTGTCGAACAGCGTCCGGTGCGTGTCGGCGAAGTGCAGCCCGTCGAAGGTGATGTTGTGCACCGGATTCGCGACCGACGCGCCGGTGAGCGTGATCAGCTGGTCCTGTTCCGCGGTCTGCAGGCTGGCTGTGGACAGGTCGGTGCCGGCCGGCGGGTAGTACAGCAGCTGGCCACTCGAGCTGTCGTAGTACCACTCGCCCGGTGCATCCAGTTCCTCTTTGACGTTCTCGACCATGACCGGGCCAACCCGGCCGGCACTACCGACGCTCAGGCCGCAATCTTGGCCGCGGTTGCTGTCCCCGACGTAGTGCAGGTCAAGACCGTTGTCGGTGCGGCCGCTAACGGTGAACGACACGCTGCCCCAGTCGTTGCAGTGCATCGCGCGCACCAGTGCCGTCGACGGGTCGGCCCAGGCCGCCGACTCCTGGTTGAGGTTTGCGAGCGTCGTGGACCCTTCCAGTCGCGACGCCGTCGGGTCATAGTTCGGGTAGCGCGCGAGGATCTGGCGCTGGCCGTTGACGAACAACCCGTCGAAACTCAGGCCGGTGGGAACAGTCGCCGCCATGATCTTGCTTCCGGTCGCGACCGGGTGCCAGCTCGGGTGCAGCTGCCGGCCGCCGCTGATCGTCACTGCTGCGCCGGGGTCGGCGGTCCAGGCCACCGTGTGGCCGTTCCGGCCGGAGTCCTGCGGGCCGAACTCCATCGGCGCGGCGAGGTGGTAGGTGCCGCCGGTGAGCTCGACGGCGATGTCCTTCGCGCCGCCCTGGTCAGTCGCAAGCACGTGGCGCACGCGATCCTGAGCGCCGATCAGTGAGCACGGCCGAGGCCGGCTGCACGCTGGCCCGGCGCCATCGGGTGCCGCATAGACCTGGACGACGTCCGCCGGTGACTGCGCAGCCGCACTGCTGGGAGTCACCATCCCGGCAGCCACCACCGCGACCGCGGTGAGGGTTGCCAACCGCATCCGCCTGGACATGGGTCCTCCCTTGCGCCTGGACGAGCACCGCACCTGGAAGGGAGTGCGATACATCCGATGTGTATAGACGAACGAGCGGCTTGTCGTCTATGGTTCGTCCGAAATAGACGCTGATCGGGCGATCAATGCACCGGGGACATCCGATGTATCGTCCGCTGCTCGCGTCACTCGTCCGTTCCGCACGCCGTTGCTGACACCTGAGTCGCCCTGGAGGTCCCCGTGTCACGTGCTTCCGCTGCCCGTGCGCTCCGCCCCCAACGGGGGGTCGCGTTCGCGGCCGCCGCGCTCGCCGCTGTGGCTGGGGTGACCGGCGTGAACCCCCCTCCCGCGGCAGCCGGGACGAGCGCGACGACGGCCTGGCAGGACGGGGCGTTCCGGGTCGACACGGCCGGCGTCGTGAGCCGCTCGGACCTGGTGCTGGGCCGGCCGAACGTGAACCCGACCGCGTCGATGCCCCTGGGGAACGGGTCCCTGGCGGCGGCCGCCTGGGCGGCCAACGGCTTCACCGCGCAGCTCAATCGCTCGGACACCATGCCGCACCGCAAGTCGCCCGGTCAGGTGATCATCCCGGGGTTGTCGGTGATCTCGCACGCCGCGGACTTCAGTGGTCGACTGGATCTCACGGACGGGGTTCTCGAGGAGTCCGGCGGCGGCATGTCGATGAAGGCGTGGGTGTCCAGCAGCAAGGACGACCTGATCGTCGACGTCACCGGCGCGAACCCGGACATCGCCCAGACCGCGTCGATCAACCTGTGGTCCGGTCGCAAGCCGACCGCGGCCGTGTCAGGCGCAGTTGGCACATTGGCCGAGACCTGGGTCGATCAGGGCCAGGCGGGCGCCAGCGGCAAGACGTTCGGTTCCCTCGCGGCGATCACCGCTGGCGGCCAGCACGTTACTGCCGCGGTCACTGGCCCAACCCAGGTTCAGGTCAGCTTCAAGCCGCACGCCGACGGCTCGTTCCGCGTCGTCGTGGGGTCCCCGACGTGGACCGGCGGCGACGCGGTCGCTACCGCGCAGACACTGCTCGGCGACGAGGCCA
>DASXYL010000062.1:0-95489 GCA_036502575.1 Jatrophihabitantaceae bacterium
TACCATCTGAATTGTGGATGCCACCTTGCGCCAGACGCTGCACGACCGGGGGATGCGAATGACCCCGCAACGGCAACTCGTGCTGGATGCAGTGCGCGACCTGCAACACGCGACACCCGAGCGGATCTGCGAGTACGTCCAACGCAGCGCGCCTGCCGTCAACATCACCACGATCTACCGCACCCTCGACCTGCTCGAGGGTCTTGATCTGGTCCGGCACACCCATCTCGGCCACGGCGCGCCGAGCTACTCGACGCAGCCGCATGAGCATGTGCACCTGGTGTGCCATCGCTGCGGCGACATTCTGGAGATCCCGACCGAGGAGCTCGACGAGCTGGCTACGCGGTTGCGCACCGAGTTCGGGTTCACCCTGGACGGCAGCCACCTGGCGCTGTCCGGGCGCTGCAGCGACTGCGTCGGCACCGAGGAGGCCCGCTCGTGACCACCTCACCGCTGCTGGAGCTACCCGGTGCGGTGCCGCCGCCGGACGGGTCGATCGACCAGGGAGTGGCCTGGCACCACGGTGACCCGCTACGCGAACAGCGCACCGCCGAGCGCGACGTCGTGGTGGTGGACCGCTCGCATCGGGCCGTGATCGCGGTGCCCGGCGAGGACCGGCTGACCTGGCTGCACACCATCACCTCACAGCATCTGCTCGCCCTCGCGGACGACGCACACACCGAGGCCCTGGTGCTCGATCTCCAGGGCCGTGTCGAGCACCACGCCATGGTGTCCCATGTGGATGCCACGGTGTGGCTGGACACCGAACCCGAGCGCCTGGCCGGATTGCTGGGCTACCTGCAGCAGATGGTGTTCTGGTCCAAAGTGGAACCCAGAGACGCCACGTCCGAGCTCGCGGTGCTCTCCCTGCTGGGCCCGTCCACGGCGAAGCTGCTCGCCGACTCCGGCGATGTCTGGGATGTCGCCGGGCTCGGCGGGTTCGTGCGGGCCGGTGAGAACAGCGCGGACCTGCTGGTACCGCGCACCGCGCTGACCGAGGCGTGGCAGCGGCTGGTCGACGCGGGCGCCGGCCCGGCGGGCACCTGGGCCTACGAGGCGTTGCGGGCAGCGGCGCTGCGTCCGCGCCTGGGCGTGGACACCGACGAGCGCACCATTCCGCACGAGGTCGGCTGGATCGGCCCTGCGGTGCACCTGGACAAGGGCTGCTACCGCGGCCAGGAGACGGTGGCCCGCGTCCAGAACCTCGGACGTCCGCCACGCCGGCTGGTGCTGTTGCACCTGTCGGGGGAGTCCGACGTGCTGCCGGCGCCCGGAACGCCGATCGAACTCGCCGGACGTCCGGTGGGGTTCCTGGGCACGGCGGTGCACCACTACGAGCTGGGTCCGATCGCCCTGGCCGTGATCAAGCGTTCGCTGCCGGACGACGCCGCGCTCCGCGTGGCGGACGCCCCGGTGTCGATCGCCTGAACCCGTTCCGCCGGCGGCTGATCGCCACCCCGGTCAGGCACATCGCGCCGCCGAGCAGGGCGAGTGCGGTCGGCACCTCGGACAGCACCGCCCAGGACATCAGCACCGTGATCGCGGGCACGGTCAGCGTCGTGGACGCCAGGCGGCCGGCGTCCGTGCGGGTCAGCGCGTACGCCCAGAGCGTGAACGCCACCGCCGTGGGGAAGAGCCCCAGGTAGACCACCGCGGCGATCGCTCCGGCCGACGCCCGCGACACCTCGTCCACCGTCTGCGGCGCGAAGCCGAGCAGCGCCACGGTGCCGGCCACGCAGCCGATCCAGGTCGCGCTGACCGCATCGATCGAACGCAGCGCGATCTTCTGGATCAGGACCGCGCCGGCGTAGAGCAGCGCGCTCACCAGACCCAGGGTGACACCGAACCCGTCACTGTGCCCGCCCGAGCCGCCGAACGCGATCAGAGTGACGCCGGCGAACGCGGTGACAATCCCGATCATCAGCGGCCGAGGGAACCCCTCGCCCATGAAGAGCCCGGCGAGGACGGCGACGATGATCGGGGCGAAGTTCACCAGCAGCGCCGCGGTGCCGGCGTCCAGGTGTCGCTCGGCGGCGTTGAGGACGACGGTGTATCCGGCGAACCAGAACACGCCGTAGGCAACGACGAGGCCGAGTGTCTTGCCGCGTGGTAACGGGCGCCGCACCCGCACAGCGAGCACGGCGAGGGCCAGGGAGCCGACGGTCAGCCGGGCCAGAGCCAGCGGCCCGGGGGAGAAGGTGTCGCCGACCTGCCGGATGGCCACGAACGCGGACGCCCATTGCAAGACCACGGCCGCGGTGGCGGCAGGGACGATCCAAGAACGGTTCGCCCGCGTCGGGCGGTTGGGCTCTGACGCCGCACTCGGCGGGGTTGACGCGACGTCCAGGGAAGGCATCCGTCCATCGTCGGAGCAGGAGAAGCGACAGCACAAGCGAGAATCGGACGTCGACTCATCAGTTTGACTGTATGGTCGGTCAGGTGCTGGACGCTCACCGCCTGCGCATCTTCCGCGCGGTCGTCGCCGCCGGTTCCATCCACGGTGCGGCGTCGAGCCTGGGCTACTCGCCTTCGGCGATCAGTCAGCACCTCGCGGCCCTGCAGAAAGAGACCGGGCTCTCGCTGGTGGAACGGGTCGGTCGCGGCATCGCGCCCACCAGGGTGGGGCGGGCCTTCGCCGAGGAGTCCGGTCAGGTGCTGGAGCGGCTCGCCGCGCTGGAGTCGATGGCCGGCGACCTGCGAGCGGGCCGGGTCGGCCGGTTGACGCTGAGCTACTTCGCCTCGGCGGGCGTTGGGTGGATCCCGCCGGTCGTGGCCACGCTGTCGCGCGAGTTCCCGAGGCTTCGGCTGGATCTGCGGCTCATCGAGCTCGCCCGCGAGACGCCGTTCGTGCCCGACGTGGAACTGTTCGTCCAAGCCGCGGAGTCCTCGCCGGTTGAGGGGTATGACGTGCACACCCTGCTGGACGAGCCCTACGTCGCGGTGCTGCCGGGCACGCATCCACTGGTGGGCGCCTCCACGGTGCGGCTGCTCGACCTGCAACACGAGGCCTGGATCGACAATGATCTGGTCCGCGGCCGGTGCCGGCAGGTTGTGCTGGACGCCTGCGCCGCGGTGGGCTTCAGCCCGGCGTTCCAGGTCGAGACGCAGGACTACCCGTCCGCCGTCGCATTCGTCGCCGCGGGGGTCGGCGTAACCGTGCTTCCGCGCCTGGGCGCCCGAAATCTGCCGGACGGTCTGCGCGCCGTCCCGGTCGTCGACCCGGTCCCGGTGCGGCGGATCCAGGTGCGGGTGCGCGATGCCGTCCGCGACAACCTCGCCGCGCAACGCATCCTCGAGTTGCTGCGCGAACGCGTGGTGGCGGCGGACTGAAGTTCGGTTTTGGTCGCCGGCCGTCACCTAGACGCCTGGGCGACCAAAAGCGAGCCGGCCGCCCGTGGACCGGGCCGTCGGAGCTAGTCCGAGGGTTGCTCGATCAGCTGGGCGATGTAGAGCGGCTCGCCGAGCTTGGCCAGCAGCTCGAGGTTCGTCTCGAGGTAGTCGACGTGCTCCTCCTCGTCGGCGAGGATCGACTCGAAGATGTTGGCGCTCGTAATGTCGCCGATCCGTCGCATGTACTCGACGCCCTTGCGCAGCCGGTCGATGGCCTCGAGCTCGACCGCCATGTCCGCGTCGAACATCTCCTTGAGGTTCTGCCCGATCCGCAGGTTGAACAGCCGCTGGTAGTTCGGCAGCCCCTCGAGGAACAAGATCCGGTCGGTGAGCGTCTCGGCGTGGCGCATTTCGTCGATCGACTCGGCCTTGGTGTGTTCTGCGAGCTTCACCCAACCCCAGTTCTCCTGCATCTTGGCGTGCAGGAAGTACTGGTTGATCGCGGTGAGCTCGGCAGTCAGCTGCTCGTTGAGGAACTCGAGGACCTTCTCATCGCCACGCATGAGCACACAGGCTAGCCGGATCGAGTTACTTCGCCGACCGCAGGCGGCAACGCGCACCTCATGTCCCCAGCCTCATGTGCTCCGGATCGATGCGGCCACCCTCGAGCCAGCCGCCGCTGTCAGGCGACCTGCAGGCCGGCAGCGTCGGCGGAGGTGCGCAAAGGGCACTCACCGCAGCGAGTCGTGATCAGCTCTTCGAGCGTGTCGTGGCAGGTGCCGCAGCTCGTACCGGCCCGCGTGACGTCGCCGAGCGCCTGGACGGTGGTCGCACCGGCATCGACGGCTTCGACGACCTGACGGTCGGAAACCGCGTGGCAGATGCAGGCGAACACCGCTTCGCCTCCTTAGGGCTCGACCTCAGATCGATTAGGCAAGCCTAACCATATTTGAAGCTGCGGCCAAGCCTCGGTTCTGGAGCGACGGCCGCCGCGAGCTCGGCGCGGGCCCACTGGGCCTCCCACCACAGCGCCTCGGCGGTGCTGTTGAGGTCGTCGACGACGCCGCGCAAGACCGTGTCGTCGGCGTCTGGCTGCGGACGGTGCGGGGCAGGCGGCTCGTCGCGGCAAGGATGAATCTCAGCGCGCCCCTCGTTGCGGGCCAACGCCAGCTGGGTGCACGCCCAGCGGGCATCCCACCAGAGGCTTTCGACGGTGCCGTTCAGCTCATCGATGAGCCGATACAGGGCAGCCGACCGGGCGACGGGATCCGCATCTTCGATCGTCACCAGAGGCGACACAGGATGGCGGCGCGAGCGTAGACGCATGACGACCACCTCCGGCCGCGAGCACACTTCCTGCCGGCAAGAGTAGAACTCCACCGGCCGGCCTGCATACGCCCGCCGCTGCTCGCGTCTAGCACCGTCCGGTCCGGCACCGTCCGCGTCCGCCGTTCTCGAACGCAATCACGTATCACCAAAGCCGGGCGCGACGTGAGCTGAAGCTAGGCCGTCGCCGGCCCAACAAGCCGAGCCCGAGTGCCCCGCCGAAGCCGAGACGCCCGACACCGAAGCTACGCTGGAACCGCGTCACGGCGGTGGGGCCCGCCGTACAACCGTCGCGGCAACGCGGCCAACGGTCCCTACCTAACCGGAGGAGGCTGCCGTGACGCGTCCCGTCGAGCTGACCGACCCGTTCGGCGACCGAGGGCGCAGCCGACATCGACGCAGCGCAGCGATCCTCGGTGCCGTGTTCGTCGGCGGTTGCGTCGGTGGCGCTGGCCGGTACGCGGTGACGCGAGCGTGGCCCACGCCAGCACACAGCTTTCCCTGGGCAACGTTCGTCATCAACGCGAGCGGAGCGTTCGTGCTCGCGGCCCTGCTCGTCGTGGTCAACGACGTGCTGCCGCCGACAACCTATGTCCGTCCGCTGCTCGGTACCGGCTTCTGCGGGGCGTGGACGACGTTCTCCTCGATCGCGGCGTCCACCGATCAGCTGGTCGCGCACGGTCACCCCGGAACCGGCGTGCTGTACCTAATCAGCAGCCTGGCTGCGGGATTATCCGCCGCGGTACTGGGCCTCATTGCCGGACGACAGCTGGCCAGAACCCGAGACAGGAGCTAATGATGCGACTACAGGGACCCGCCCAGCGGCTGACGATATTCATCGGCGAATCGGATCACTACCACCATCATTCGCTGTCGTCCGAGATCGTCCAACGAGCGCGACGGGCCGGACTGGCCGGGTGCTCGGTGTTTCGCGGTGTCGAGGGCTTCGGCGCGAGCCAGCGGGTGCACACGACGCACGTGCTGAGCCTGTCCGAGGATCTGCCGATCGCCATCGTCATCGTCGACGCCGCCGAGCGCATCGAGGCCTTCCGGCCGCAGCTGGACGAGCTGATCGACGAGGGCCTGGTGATCGTCGACGACGTCGAAGTCGTTCGCTACGTCGGACGCGAAGCCTGATGCTGCTCGCACTGGCCGTCGCCGCAGCCGCTGGTCTCGGTGCTGTCGCGCGCTACCTGCTCGACCAGTTCGTCGGGCACTGGGTATCGAGCGAATTTCCCTACGGGACGCTGGTGATCAACGTCAGCGGGTCGTTAGTGCTCGGACTGGTGCTCGGGCTGGCCATGCACCATGGCCTGACGAACGCGCCGACGACGGTGATCGGTGCCGGGTTCGCCGGCGGCTACACGACGTTGTCCACGTGGGCGTACGAGACGCTGGTGCTGGCCGAGGAACGCGAGTACCGGCAAGCCGCGATCAACGTTGTCGCGAGCGCCGGGCTCGGCCTCGCCGCGGCGGCGGCCGGCTTCGCCCTGGCGTTGCTCTAAAAGCGCCAGATCGGGGTCGATTCGCCCCGCATGCGGTGGCAAATCAACCCCGATCTGGGAGGGGCCGGCTAGACGCGGGTGTAGACCTCGTCCGGCTCGTCCGGTCGCGCGCCTCCGTTGACGCCGCGCGCTTCAGCGGCGTCCTCGGCGTCGATGGACACGTGCGGCGTGATCTTGTCCAGCGCCTTCGGGAAGAACCAGTTGGCCTTACCGAACATGTGCATCAGCGACGGGACGAGCACCGTCCGCAGCACGAACGCGTCGAGGAAGACCGCGCTGGCCAGGCCCGCGCCGAACAGCTTCACGCCCCGGTTCGGGTCCAGGATGAACCCGAAGAACACCGTGATCATGATGAACGCGGCCGCGGTGATGATGCCGCCGGTCTCGGCCTGACCCACGGTGATCGCCCGCCGGTTGTCGCGGCTGTGCACCCATTCCTCGTGCATCCGGCTGACCAGGAACACCTGGTAGTCCATCGACAATCCGAACAGGATCGCGAAGAACATGACCGGTGCCCAGGATTCGATCGGCGCGCCCTTGCCGATGCCGAGTGCCTCCGATCCCCAGCCCCACTGGAAGATCGCCACGATCAACCCGAACGAGGCACCCGCGGCCAGCAGGTTCATGACCGCCGCGGTCAACGGGATGACCAGGCTGCGGAATGCGACGAGCAGCAACAGGAACGACAGACCCACGACCGCCCCGATGAACAGCGGCAACTTGTTCGTCAGCACCTTCGCGAAGTCGACGTAGATCGCCGTTTGGCCGTAGACGTAGACGTGATCCGGGGTGCCCTTGTAGAGGCCGGGCAGCACGTCGTTGCGGAGATTCTTGACCAGATCGTCGGTCTTGACGTCCTGCGGCGAGGTCGTCGACTTGAACGAGATCAGGTTCAACGTGGGTGTCAACGGCGTGCCGGTGACGACGCTCGCCGGATCGACGTCGGGCACGGCCTTCAGCGCGCTGCTGACCTTCTGTGCCGTCTGCGGCGCGGACTGCCCACTGACCACGAGGGTCAGCGTGGAGTTGTAGCCCTTGCCGAATCCCTGCGCGATCAGGTCGTAGCCCTTGCGGGTGGTCGTGTTCGACCGGTCGTTGCCCTGATCGGCGTGCCCCATCCGCATCGAGAAGAACGGGATGGCGAGCGCGACCATCACGACCAAGCCGGCCAGGGCGGTGACCGCGCGGCGGTTGGCAACGAACTCCGACCAGCGGGCCCAGAAGCCCTTGGCATGGAAGTCCTCGAACTGGCCGGCACGTACCGCCGCGCGCTGCTTGCGGGGCAGCACCTTGAGCCCGAGCAGGCTCAGTAGCGCGGGTAGCAGCGTGACTGAGGCGATCATGGTCAGGGCCACCGCGATCGCGGTGCCGATAGCCATGCCGTAGAAGAAGCTGACGCCGGTTGCGGTCAGGCCCAGCATCGCGATGCAGACCGTGGTGCCGGCGAACAGCACGGCGCGTCCGGACGTGTTGATCGCGGCGGAGATCGAGTCGGGCACGCTCAGGCCCCGACGCAGATTTCGCCTATGCCTCGTCACGATGAACAACGCGTAGTCGACGCCGACACCGATCACCATCAGCTCGGTGAGCTGCGGCGTGATGTTCGAGACGCTCATGATGTGGCTGAGGATGCCGATGAGCCCAAGTCCGCTGGTCAGTGCCGCGATCGCGCTCGCGAGCGGTAGCGCCGTCGCGCCGAACGTCCGGAAGACGATGGCCAGGATGATCAGGGCGGCGATGAAACCGAGCAGGAACGGCGGAATGCCGCTCTCCTTCTGGCCCTGACCCTGGAAACCGTCACCGGTGAACTCGACCTGCAACGTCGAACTGTTGAGCTTTTTCAGGTTGTCGTAGACGCCGTCGAAGAGCTTCTGCTCGTACTTGTCGGTCTTCCACGTGACGTTGACGATGGCGATCGTCTTGTCGCTGGACAACTGCGTGGGTTCGGCGGGCGCCTGCGCGGCGTTGTTGTTCGCGCAGGTGAAGGACGCCCACGGGCTGGTGACGCCCACGACGTCGAGCTTGTCGCTGCACAGCTGTTGCAGCTCCGGCACGACGTTCGCCGGGGGAGCCTGCAGGTCGCCGCTCTTGGCGTGCAGGACGACCTGGCCGTTCAAGCCGGTCTGGTTGTCCTGACCGGAATCCTTCAGCAGCTTCATCACCGAGTCGGTCTCGGTACCCGGCAGGCTGAAGGTGTCCTTGTAGTTGGCGCCTCCGAGGGATCCGGAGATAGCTTGTGCGATGACGATGAACGCGAGCCATCCGACGATCACGAGCCAACGCCGTTGAATGGCGAGGCGGGCGAGTCTTTGCATGTGAGCACTCCGGAAAGATCAGCGACGACATTTGGGGCCGGTAGCAGACTGCATGGTGATTGCTGAGGAAGCGACCTGATTCTCAGGAGGCTGACAGCGTTATCACCGTTGTTCGTGGCGCCGCGTGACAGCTACCCATTGTGAGCCAGGCCGCTAACTGACTGCTTGCATCTGCTAGCAGTCTGGGGAAGACTGGCGTCGTGAACGTCGACGGGATCCGGGAGCGAGCCAAGAAGGCCGCCACCATCGGGGAGTTCATCCGCGAGCAGCGTGAACAGGCGCAGGTGTCGGTGCGCCAGCTGGCCCGGCTCGCGGGCGTGTCCAACCCGTACCTGTCCCAGATCGAACGCGGGCTGCGCAAACCGAGCGCCGACATCCTGCAACAGATCGCGAAGGGCCTGGCGATCTCCGCCGAACAGCTCTACGTCCGAGCCGGGATTCTCGAGTCCCGGCACGGCGACCCGGAGTTGATTGCCGCCATCCTGGCCGACACCGGTCTCGCCGAGCGGCAGAAGCAGGTGCTCATCGAGATCTACGAGTCGTTCCGTCATGAGAACACCACCGAAAAGACGTCTGAACAGACAGCCGACCTAGGCACCGGCCCCGCGAGCGACGGTGCCGCGGTGCCAGACCACGACATGGTGGTCAACGGGAAAGCCCGAACGGGCCTGACCGGAACCGCCCCCACCGGAAACAAGGAGTAGTACCCATGTCGATCGCCAGTGACGTTCGTTCCTACGCCGACACGGCGTTGGAGCAGGGCAAGACCACCTACACCGACCTGCGCACCAAGGGCGAGGCGCTCTACGAGCGGGTCAGCACCCTGCCCGTCGTCGAGCAGGTCAGCTCGACCGTCGAGCCCTACGTGGCCCAGCTGAACGGCTACCGCACCACGGTCACCGACAAGGTCGAGCAGCTCTACACCGACCTGAAGAAGAACGACCAGGTCGCCAAGGCGCTCGGCGTCGCCGAGCAGGCCGCCGGCGTCGTCATCGAGACCGTGAACGAGCGGGTCGTCAACCCGGTCAAGTCGCTGCTCGACCGCGAGACGGTGACCGAGGCGAAGCCCGCGGCGGCGAAGACGCCTGCCGCCGAGGCTGTCCCGGCGAAGGCCGCCACCCCGGCGAAGGCAGCTCCGGCCAAGCGCACCACCACCCGGCGCACCACCAAGGCCTGATTCGCCCGCCAACAGAGGCCCTGGCCGCCCGCCCCGCCCGGATCCGTCCGGTGCGGGGCGGTCGTGCATCGCGCAGGCAACTACCCTTCCTGACATGCACCTGGTCGACGACGTCTATTGGTGGGTCAACTGGGTGCTGTACTGGGGCATGGTGGCGCTGCGAGCCTGGGCCGTCGTCGATTGCGCGACGCGCAAGGCGGCCGCGTTCCCGGCCGCCGACAAGCTCACCAAGCCGGCCTGGCTCGCCATCACCATCATCGGGGGCGGCCTCGGTTCACTGTTCTTCTACCCGCTGCACATCGTCTCGCTGATCTCGCTCGTGGCGGCGCTCGTGTATCTCTGCGACGTCCGCCCCGCCGTGCGTGAAGTGTCCGGCGGCAGTCGCTGGTAGAGCGACTCGACCGCGCCGCCGCCCAACATGCTAGGTACCGGCGCGTCCGGGTTGCGGCGGCCGGTCCGGAGTTCCACGCTGGAGGGTGACACTTCCGGAGGCGACTCATGACGAGTCTCAGCAGGACGGCGACAATTCCGACGGCGGGCGTACTCGCAGCCGGCGGGTCGACCATGGTTCACGCCCTCGTCCATCACCAGCCCGCACCGCCGGCGCCGCCCCCGGTGCTCGCGGATGTCGTCGACCCGGTGCACGACGCCGACGGCCGCGTGCGTGACTGGCGGATGAATCTGCCCAAGCTGCTCGGCCAGCGCGCCGAGTCCGTCCACGACATCAGGCACGAGTTCGTCAAGTGGCGCTCCGGGTTCGTCACCGAGAGCCTGCTCGGCGACGTGGCGACGGTGCGTGCCTTCCTGCAGTGGGCCGACCATGTCACCGACATCTCCGCCTTGCGGGTGTTGGGCCTGGGGGCCGCTCGGATCGATCAGAAGACCGCACCGCGCGTGGCGTGGCAGGCGCACGAGGCGGCGGGCGCGTGCCGGGCCCGCGCCGAGTCGGGACTCGGCGTGATGTCCCCCAAGCGCACGGGCGTCGTGCGCGGCTTCGTCGTCAGCGACAGGCCGGTGCTCGCGCTCGCCGACGCCCGCGCGTCCGTGACCGCGACCGCGGCCGGCTTCGAACTGCGCGAGGGCGACGCTGAGCCGCTGCTCGTCCACGGCTGGGTCGTCGAGCCCGACGGCGTAACGGTGATCACCGACGACGGGCCGGTGTCGTTGGGCAACTCGCTCGGGGGACGGTTGCTCGCGCAGGTCGCGCCCGGCGTCTCGCAGGCGTCCGCGGCACCGGTGCCGCTCACCAGCATCTTCTCCGGCCTGCTCGTGCACCTGCCGGAGATGGCTCTGCTGGCCGCTCGTGACCGGACGTCGCTGGTGATCAGCACGGGCGCCTAACGCAGCTGGGAGCGCTCGGTCGGGGCCAACCGTAGCCGCTGCGGCGGCCGATATAGGTATGGCGCGAGCCGTTCGGTGACGCCGACCGGTTCGTGGCCGACCCGGGTCAGCCACACGAGTACCCGCTCGTCCTCGCGTACCGGCAACGCCGGGAACGTATTCGGCGCCGTCTCGGTCTGCAGGCAGGCGATCGCGCCGGGAACGGGTTCGACCTCGTGTCGCACTGCGTCGACGTCCGTGACGTAGTGGATCGTGGCGGTGATCAGCGACTGCGCGCCGCCGCGGGGTGCGCCCGGCTCCGGGTAACCGTCGCCTAGGTATACCGGTCGCAGCATGAGCACATCGTCCGAGTCGATCATTGTCGCGTTCGCAGCTTGGCTGTGCTCTTTCCAGGCCGGGCCACCGTAGAACGCCGCGAGCGCCGCACCGCGGGCGGTGTTGTCGGTGAAGCCGCGTATCCATACGAACCGGTCGGGGTCGTCGAGGTCCCGGAACTGCCCTACGACGTGGATGCCCACCGCTTCCTGGGTCTCGACGAACTCGCGATCGAACAGCTCGATCAACGTGTCGCGCCGGCCCGGATGCAGCGTGTACTGGCGCAGATCGACGATCGAGCAGCACGGGTCGTGGCGGGACGCGTCCGAGACCATTCGCGCACGATAAGCGGCAACCCTGACAGCGTGTCGTCGTCGGAAGGGTTGACGCGACGCGAACCGCTCTCTAGCGTCTGCTGGTCAATAGGAAAGTTTCCGTTCAATCAGTGGAGCGTGCCCGTGCCGGGTCGTACACGCAGCCAGGACGCCGGGATGTTCCCCGCGGGCGCCCAGAGCCTGCTGCGGTCGATGAACGCCCGCGCGGTGCTGGAGCTGATCCATAGCGACGGCCCGATCGCCCGCTCGGACATCTCGGCCGGCACCGGCCTGTCCAAGCCCACCGTGACCCTGGCGCTCAACACGCTGCTCGCCGCCGGAGTCGTGGACGAGACCGGTTACGCCCATGGACGTCCGGGCCCGGCTGCTGCCCTGTACCGGGTGCGCCCGGCAAGCGGCCTGTCGGTCGGCGTCGACATCGGGCACGACCGCATCAACGCCGCCATCGCCGACATCACCGGTGAGGTGCGCGCGCGAACGCAGGCTAAGCCCAAGCGGCGCCGGGACACGTTGGTGGCTCAGGTGCACGACCTGATCGCGCAGCTGGCCGCTCGGATGGACGCCACCGTTGCCGACCTCGTGCACGTCGTCGTCGGCGTCCCGGCCGTCGTCCATCCCGATGGCGAGCAGCTGAGCCTGTGCGACTCGCTGCCCAACGACGGGATCGGGTTCGCGCCGGCACTGCGTGAGTCGTTGGGCCTGCCGGCCACCCTCGAGAACGACGTCAATCTGGCCGTGTTGGGTGAACGGTCGGCCCGAGCCGACGCCGACCTGCGCGAATTCCTGTTCTTCTCGATCGGCACCGGTCTCGGGGTGGGCATCGTCCTCGGCGGGCAGCTCTACCGGGGCGTGACCGGCGCGGCCGGCGAGATCGGCTACCTACCGGGCGACGACCCGTCCGTGCCGCCGACGCCGCCGCACGACCGGGCGATGATCAAGGATTCGCTCTCCGGGCAGGGCATCGTCGAGGAGGCCACCGTCCGCGGTATGGACGCCCGCCTGTCCGGGCGAGAGGTCTTCGACCGGGCGCGGGCCGGCGACGAGCGAGCGCTCGAGGTCGTCGACGTCATCGCGCGTCGCATCGCGTATGTGATCTGCAGCCTCACTGCAGTCGTCGACCCGGCACTGGTCGTCCTCGGCGGCGGTGTCGGCCTCAACCCCGACCTCCTGCTCGACCCGGTGTCGCGCCACGTGCGGGCGATGTCGCCGTTCGCGCCGAGCATCGAGGTGTCGCAGGCCGGCAAGGACGCCGTCCTGCTCGGCGCGGTGTCGCTCGCGAGCGAGCTGGCCCGCGACACGGTCTTCTCCGCAGCGTCACTCGCCTCGCCCGCCGCGACCGCGGGCGCATAACTCTCACCCACCCGGCCAGGGGGCCAACATGAAACGGCGAACTCTCCTCGCTACCGCGACGATCGGCGCTACGGCCCTGTTGGCCGCGGGATGCACCACGAGCGGCGGCGGAGGCAGTCCGCCCACGGCAGTCACGTCGGTGATCTCGACGAACGCGAACCACGCCCCGGCGACGATCACGGTGTGGACGTTCAACACGCTGGCCAAGGAGGTGAAGTCCTTCCGCGACGACCTGGACCGGCTGCACGCGAAGTACCCATGGTTGACGGTGAAGTTCGTGCCGGGCAAGGACGATGCCGCCTACGCCAAGGCGGTGGCCGCGGGAAACCCGCCGGACGTGTTCATCTCGATCGCGCCGGACTACGTCGGTCAGTTCTGCCACAACGGCACGGTGCTCGACATGACCTCCTACCTCAAGGCGGCCAACATCGACGTGCCCAAGACGTTCCCAGCGGCCTCGCTGGTCTACACGCAGTATCAGGGCAAGCAGTGCGCGCTACCGCTGCTCACCGACGCGTACGGCCTCTACTACAACAAGGCGATGTTCGCCCGGGCCGGCATCACCAGCCCGCCTAAGACGTTCTCCGAGCTGGTCGAGGACGCCAAGAAGTTGACCGTCAAGAACCCGGACGGCTCGATCAAGACGTTCGGGCTCGTCACGCGGTCGGATTTCTCGTCGAACAACAACATCTACTCGGGCGTGCAGACGAACTCCAAGTTCTACGACGGCCAGGGCAAGGCGACGTTCGGCACGGACCCGGGCTGGGCCAAGATGCTCGAGCTCGACAAGACGCTGCAGGACTACTACGGCGCCGGCAACGTGCAGAAGTTCGTCGGGCGCTACCAGCCGCACACCGACGACGCATCCAATCCGTTCGTGACCGGCGCGGCCGCGATGGAGTACGACGGCGAGTGGCACATCGGCGAGCTCAAGGATGGGGCCCCGAACCTCGACTACGGCGTGGCCCCGTTCCCGGTGCCCGACGACCAGGCCGACCGCTACGGCGTCGGCAACACCCAGGGCACCGTGCTCTATATCTCCAGCCGCACCAAGCACGCGCAGGAGTCGTTCTTCGCGGTGCAACAGCTCAGCACCGACACGGCGTTCCTGAACACACTGGCCGATGCGGTAAGCAACATCCCGAGCACGTTCGACTCGCTGACCGCTTGGGATCAGGCCAGCGACCCGCACTGGAGCCAGTTCATCTCGATCTTCAAGAACCCCGGCTCCTACTACAAGGAACTGACTGCGGCCGGTGGCGAGGACGCCGTCAACTGGGATCAGTTCAAACAGAACTACGAGGCTGGCAAGGTCTCGGACCTGCCGGGGGCACTGAAGAAGTTCGCCGGCCAGATCGACTCGATCAACAAGCAGGCGAACGGGCGATGACCTCGGTCGCCACCCGTCCGGCGACCCCGGTGCGCGGCTCGGTCGCGGCCGCGCGCCGGCGCCGGAGCGCGAGCAAAGCGCGCTGGTGGGTGGTCGTCGCGTTCCTGTCGCCGTTCCTGATCGGTCTGGCCCTGTTCGTCGTCTACCCGGTGTTCGCGACGCTGTACTACTCGTTCACCAACTACCAGGCCGGTTCGTACCTGGCGACCCGGTGGGTGGGCTTCGAGAACTACCGGAACCTGTTCACCCAGTCGACGGTGTTCTGGGAGGCGGTGCGAAACACGCTGTGGATGGTCGTCATCATGGTGCCGTTGCAGACCCTGTGGGCGATCTTCACCGCGTGGATCCTGACTCGCATCAAGCGCGGCGCGGTGATCTACCGGACGATCTTCTTCCTGCCGGCGATGGTGCCGATCGTCGCGACGGCGCTGGCGTTCATCGTCATGCTCAACCCGGTCGGCCCGCTGAACGCGATCCTGGGGCACGCGGGCATCAGCGGTCCGGGCTGGTTCGCCGACGCCGCCTGGGCCAAGCCCAGCCTGGTGCTGATGGCGTTGTGGACGGTCGGCAACACGATGATCCTGTTCCTGGCTGCCATGTTGGACGTGCCGACGGCGCTCTACGAGGCGGCCGACATCGACGGCGCGAACGCCTGGCAGAAGTTCCGGCACATCACCCTGCCCGGCATCTCGCCGGTCATCTTCTTCTCCTTGCTGACCGGCATGATCTACACGTTCCAGTACTTCACCGAGGCGTTCGTCGCGTCCGGGTCGGCCAACCCGATCCTGTCGAGCAACCAGTCGATCGGCTATCCGCAGGACTCGCTGCTCTTCTACACGACCGAGATCTACCGGCAGGGCTTCCAGTACTTCAAGACCGGGTACGCCTCGGCGATGGCCTGGCTGCTGTTCGTGGTGATCTTCCTCTGCACGGTGGTCTTCATCCGCGGGTCGCGCCGCTGGGTCTACTACGCGGGAGCGGTGCGATGACCACGATCGAGGCGCGCGCTCGGGCCCGGGCGCGCGCGCCCCAGCCATTTCCGTACCGCAAGGTACTGATGAGCGTCGCCAACCACGCGGTGGCCATCGCGGTCGCCCTGTGCTTCCTGCTGCCGTTCGGGATCGTCGCCGTCACGTCGGTGATGACGCAGACCCAGGCGGGCACCGGGTCGCTGTGGCCGAACAAGTGGGCGTGGCACAACTTCGGCGACGTCTTCACCGCGATGCCGTTCGCGCGCGACCTGTGGAACACCGTGCTCTACGCGGGGCTGTCGACGATCGGCGTGTTGCTCTCGTCGATACCCGTGGCGTACGCGCTGGCGCGGTTGCACTGGCGCGGTCGCGAGGTCATGTTCATGGTCGTGCTGGCCACGATGATGATTCCGGCGCAGGTCACCAGCTTGCCGCTGTACGTAGTCTTCTCGAAGTTGGGATGGGTGAACTCGCTTCGTCCGCTGATCATCCCGTCGTTCTTCGGGGACGCCTTCAGCATCTTCTTGCTGCGCCAGTTCTTCCTGACCATTCCCCAGGAGATGACCGAGGCGGCGCGCTGCGACGGGGCGAGCGACTGGCGCATCCTCACCCGCATCATCGTGCCGATGGCGCGGCCGGCCATCGCGGCCGTCGGACTGTTCGCGTTCCTGTATGCGTGGAACGACTTCTACAACCCGTTGCTGTACACCGGCAACAGCGCGAACAGTCAGACGCTGGCCGTGGGGTTGACGACGTTGGCGAAGAGCGCGCACCAGAATTCCTACCAGCTGCAGATGGCCGCCTCGCTGATCTTCCTGGCTCCGGTGCTGCTGCTGTTCTTCTTTGCGCAGAAGGTGTTCGTCGAGGGTGTCACCCTGACCGGGGTGAAGGGATGAAGATAGCCGTCGTCGGCGGGGGCAGCACGTACACGCCGGAGCTCGTGGCCGGCTTCTCGGCGCGACTCGACGTTCTGGACCTCGACGAGTTGGTGCTGCAGGACGTCGATGCGGAACGTCTCGAGGTGGTCGGCGGCCTGGCGATGCGCATGCTGGACGCCGTGCGTACGACGACGTCGTTGCCGGACGCCCTCGACGGGGCCGACATCGTTCTCGTGCAGCTGCGGGTGGGCGGTCAGCAGGCCCGACTGCGCGACGAGACGATCCCCGGCAAGTACGGGCTGGTCGGGCAGGAGACGACCGGGCCGGGCGGGTTCGCCAAGGCGATGCGTACCGTGCCGGTGGTGCTCGACATCGCGGCGGCGGCGCGCAGGTACGCGCGTGACGACGCGTGGATCATCGATTTCACCAACCCGGTCGGCATCGTCACCCGGGCGCTGCTCGACGAGGGGCATCGAGCACTGGGACTGTGCAACGTGGCGATCGGCCTGCAGCGTCGCATTGCCAAGCACTACGGCGCGCGCCCCGAGCAGGTCGAGCTCGACCACGCCGGGCTCAACCACCTGACGTGGGTTCGCTCCGTCCGGGTGGACGGCATCGAGCGGTTGCCCGAGCTCTTCGACGTCATGGGCGATGCCGGTGTGCCGGCCGAGCTGATGCGGACGCTGCAGGCCATCCCGTCCTACTACCTGCGCTACTTCTACTGCACGGACGAGGTGATCGAGGAGCAGGCGCTGGGCCCGCACCGCGCCGAGCAGGTGCTGGCTATCGAGCGCGAGCTCCTGGAGCTCTACCGCGATCCTGAGCTCGACCACAAGCCCGACCTGCTCGACCAGCGCGGCGGTGCCTACTACAGCGAGGCGGCGGCCGCGCTCGTCACGTCACTCGTCACCGGTGACAACGCCCGGCACTACGTGAACGTCCGCAACAACGGCACGATCGCCGGGTTGCCGGACGACTCCGTGGTCGAGGTGCCGGCCACCGTCGACCGCGCCGGCGCGCGTCCAGTGGCCGTCGCTCCGCTGGCGCCGGAGATGCTGGGCCTGGTGCAGGCGGTGACGCAGTACGAGATCCTGACCATCGAGGCGGCCCGGTCCGGCGATCAGAGCGTGGCCGCCCGGGCGTTGCTGGCCAATCCACTCGTGCGGCAGTGGCAGCACGTCCCCGACCTGCTCGGCGACCTCCTCGCGACATGACCGCTTACGTGATCGCCGCGGACGGCGGCAATTCCAAGACTGACCTGGTTCTGTCCACTGTGGACGGTGAGGTGCTCGCTGAGGTGCAGGGCGGCGGCACGCACCCGCACCTCACCGGCATAGACCGAACCGCCGAGGATCTCGCCGCCATGGTGGCGCAGGTGCGCGAGCGGGCCGGGCTACCGGCGTCGACGAGGATCGGGGTTGGTGCGTTCTACCTGGCCAACGTCGACGTGGCGGCCGACGAGCGCGAGGCGCTGGCCGCCCTGGGCCGGCTCCACGTCGTCGAGCAGGTGACGGTCTACAACGACGCGTTCGCCGTGCTCCGCGCCGGCAGCGTCCGAGGATGGGGCGTCGCTGTCACCGCCGGCGCGGGCGTCAACGCGGTCGGGGTGCACCCGAGCGGCGAGGTGGCGCGCTTCCTGTCGCTCGGCGACATCACCGGCGATTGGGGCGGCGGCCACGGGGTAGGCGTGGCCGGTCTCGGGGCGGCGGTACGGGCCGAGGACGGTCGCGGCCCGGACACCAAGCTGACGGTGCGCGTCGCCGAGCACTACTCGCTGGCCAGCGCCGAGGCGGTGGCGCTGGCGATCCACCGCCGCGAAATTCCTTACGCAGCAGTGCAAACTCTCGCGCCGGTGGTGTTCAAGACGGCATCCGAGGGCGATCAGGTCGCTCGCGAGATCGTCGTGCGGCTGGGCGACGAGGTGGCCAACATGGCCGCGACGCTGCTGCGCCGGCTGCGTCTGCTCGACTCGGACGCCGACGTCGTTCTCGGGGGCGGAACGCTCCAGTCCGGCAACAGCATCCTGATCGAGCGCATCGAGGCGTTGATGCGCGACGCGGCGCCGAACGTCTCGGTGCGAGTGCTCGATGTTCCGCCGGTCGTCGGTGCGCTAATCGAGGCTCTGGTGCTGGCCGGGGCGTCCGAGGAAGCGCAGCAGCGCGCTCGAGCCGCGTTTCGCTAACGCGGCCGGCGCATTCTGGCCAGCTGGAAGCCGGCCTGGAAGCGGGTGCGCGCACCCAGGCCGGACATCAGTGCGTGCACGCGGCGGTGCACGGTGCTGGCGCTGACGCCGAGCGCGCGCTGGATCGCGCTGTCGCCCAGGCCCGCCGCCAGCAGACGCACCAGCTGATCGTCGTGCGGCTGGGACCCGGACGCCTCGTCCACGCCCAGTGGTATCGCGCGCTGCCAGTAGGCCTCGAACAGCGCGGACAGTGAGTCGAGCAACGGCGAGCGGTGCACGACGAGCACCGAGACGGCGCCGGCCGGGCCGGCCTGCATAGACAGCGTGGCTGCGAAATCGTCGAACAGGGTGAGCTTCGCCGGTAGCTCGGGCAGCACCCGGGCCTGCTCGCCGGCGGCGATGCCGGCCTCGAGATCGGCCCATCGTCCGGGCACGTCGACCACGCTCTGCGCGTAGATGACGCGATAGGTGATTCCGTCCGCGAGGCGCTGCAGCTCGACGGAGTCCGGTTCGAGCGGGTCGCTGAAGTACGGCGGGCGGTCGAACGCGCGCAGCTCCTTCGACACAGCCCGGCCGAGCTGGCCCCACCGCTGCAGGATCGTGCTCTCGGACGTGACGATCTCGATGAAGTCCACCGAGCCGGTGTCGCCGAGCGACGTCCAGAACCGATCCATCAGCGCCGGGATGGCCTGCGTGACTCGCCGGGCATCGTCGATGCGGACCCGCGCCAGGCCCTCGACCGCGACGTCGGGGGCGATCGCCGTGTAGAGCGGCGGCGAGCCGGCCAGTCGGGTGGCCAGACCCAGATCGACGAGGCTCTCCACCACCGCGACGAGCTGTGGACGCGGTCGATCGAGGTGGCGCGCGGCGATGTCGTCGAGTGACTGGCCGGGGTGGGCGAGCAGGCCGAGATAGAGCTCTTCCTGATGCGGGCTGAGCCCGACCCCTTCCAGCACGCCGCGGCCCCGTCCGTGACTAATTCGCCTCAATGACCAGAAGTCGTCGCCTTGGCACCTTACATGGACACAACGGGCTTGGCAGCATCGAACGACTGCATGCCGTTCAGGAGGTGAGGCGAATGCCTCGTCACACGACCCCGTCCGTGCTCATCGCCATCGCCGCCTGCGTTGTCGGCGCGGCCGGTTTGGGGGTGCTGCCGGCGAGCGCGGCCACGCCGGCCGGGCCGCCTCCGAGCAGCGCGCCCCGGCCGGTCACGCTGGTCACGGGCGACGTCGTCAGCGTCTCGACGCAGGCAGGTGGGCGCCAGGCGGCGTCCGTGCTGCGAGCGAACCCCGATGGACCGGGCGGCCGGTTCCAGACGTTCAACCTGGGGGCCGACCTGTACGTGGTGCCCCAATCGGCGGTCCCGTATCTCGGTTCGACGATGGATCTGGCGCTGTTCGACGTGACGAATCCGCCGTCGTCGGTGCACGTGACGTATCGCCCCGGCCCGAGCACGTCGGCCGTCCCCACCGGACGTGCGTTCGGCGCGGCGCTCGCGGACCAGGCGCTGCGCGACCACGCGTCGCCGACCCACACCACCGGCCTGTTCGCGAACGTCGCCCGGATCAGCGCGTCGGCGTCGGCTGTCGTCGCGCCGAACTTCGTCATGCACACGCTGACCGTGAACGGGGTCGACCAGACCGGCGCGGCTGACACCGGCGACGACGTCGTGATCTACAACGTCGACGATCTGCGCAAGTACGGCGGCCAGGCGATCTGGCGCCAGGGCCTCGCGAAGGTCAGCGTGCCGGCCGGCCACTACGCGGCGATCTCGTTCTTCTACGACTACCAGGCCGACGTCGCCCGCATGGTCACGCTGCCGCAGTTCTCGGTCACCGCCGACTCGGCGATCACCGTGGACGCCCGCGCCGCGACGGCCCCGGTCTCGGTCACGACGCCGCAGCCGGCTACCCCGGCAGTCAACGAGGTGTCCTTCGGGCGCACGGACAAGCTCGGCGAGACCGGCAGCTATACGTTCCTCGGCGGCGGCACCACGTCCTTCGTGGTGCAGCCGACCACCAAGCGGATCACCGTCGGGCAACTGCACTACTACGTGTACACCCCGTTCGTTCGGACCCTCGTACAGCTATGACCTGAAGTTCCCGAGCGACGGGGCGATCCCGGCCAACCAGCATTACGTCGTCCACGACGCAGACCTGGCGGCGATCGACTCGAAGTACCCGGCCAGCCATCCGGACACGACCGCGCTCGACACGAGGTTCGGCGCCCTGCCCTGGCAGTCGTTCCTGTTCGCCGTGGACGTCGGGTTCGCCACGCCCACGCAGCGCACCGAGTACTACTCGGCCCGGCCGGACGTCAGCTGGCAGGGCGTCTACTACTCGGTGTTCCACGAGGACACCTTCGACTTCCTCGGCGGCTACCAGAGTGCGTGGCGGACGTACACGCCCGGCACGAGCTACGCCACGACCTGGGCCGGCACGCCCGGCCATCCGCGGTTGCTCGAAGGCGCGATCTACGTCGGCGAGACGGTGTGCCCGGCGTGCATCAGCGGCGGTCGGCTCGACCTGCTCGCCTATCCGTTCGGCGACAACTCGTCCGAGCATTTCGGATTCCCGGACGACTCCGCACAGTCGACCTTCGGGGTGTACGCCGACGACGTCCCGATCAAGACGGGCAACTTCCTCGATGCCGAGGCGACGATGCCGGACGGCACGCAGACCTACCGCATCGACTACAACACGACCCGCTCGTCGCCCGACTTCCTGCTGTCGACGGACGTGCGCACGCGCTGGACCGTGCCGGCGAACGTCTCGACCGGCAGCCTCCCGTCGGGGTGGGTGTGCACGTACCGTGCCGACCCACCGGCCAGCTGCGGGGTGCTGCCGCTGATCACGAGTGGCTACGACCTGCCGGTGAACCTGCTCGGCCAGCTGCCGCCCGGCGCCGGTTCCGGGACGTTGAATCTGGGCCACCTCGCCGCGTCGGGCCTGGCCTTCACATCGGTCAAGGTCAAGGCGTCCTTCAACGGCGGTCAGACGTGGGGCGCCGTGACGGCCACCGACGAGGGCGCCGGGCACTACGGCCTCGCGTTCACCGTGCCGCCGGTGGCGAGCACCGACGGCTTCGGCGCGCTGCAGGTCACCGCGCGCGACGCCGTGGGCGGCACGTTCACCCAGACCATCCAGCACGCCTTCGCGATCGGGGGATGACGATGAACGCTTATCGCATAGGGGTCCTGGCCGTGTCGCTGACGCTCGGCGCGTTGGCGGTGTCAGCCCCGGCCTCCGCGTCTTCGGCTTCGCCCTCGGTGGGCGCAGCCTGCGCGCAGGCCGCGCCCGGGCACGCTCGGTGTCTGTCGCTGGTACGTACCGACGTCCGGCCGATGGCCGCCACGGCCACGCCTTCCGGGTTCGGGCCCGCCGACCTGCAGGCGGCGTACAACCTGCCGATCGCGCGCGGCGCCGGGCAGACGATCGCGATCGTCGACGCCTACGACGACCCGACCGCCGAGGCCGACGTCGCGGCCTACCGGGCCCAGTACGGCCTGCCGCCGTGCACGACGGCCAACGGCTGCTTCGCGAAGGTCAACCAGGCCGGCGTCGCCGGCCCGTACCCGGACGCCGACGGCGGCTGGGCGGTCGAGATATCGCTTGACCTCGACATGGCCTCGGCGGCTTGCCCGAAGTGCAACATCCTTTTGGTGGAAGGCGATTCGTCACTGGTGGACGACCTGGCCGCATCCGTCGACACGGCCGTGTCGCTCGGCGCGGACGTCGTCTCCAACAGCTACGGCTTGGACGAGTTCAACGGCATGGAGGACTACTTCATCCACTACCAGCACAGCGGGCACGTGATCGTCGCGTCCTCCGGCGACTACGGGTTTACCGCGGCGTCGTTCCCGGCCGTGACGCCGGGAGTCGTCGCGGTCGGCGGCACCAGCCTGTACGCGGCCGACAACACCCGTGGCTGGACGGAGAAGGCGTGGTCGGGCGCGGGTAGTGGCTGCTCGGCGTACGTGGCCAAGCCCGCGTATCAGAAGGACAAGCACTGCAGCATGCGCACGATCGCCGATGTGTCCGCGGTGGCCGACCCCGACACCGGGGTCGCGGTCTATGACACCACGCCGAACCCGTACGGCATCCCGCCGGGCTGGTTGATCGTCGGGGGTACGAGCGCGTCGTCGCCGTTCATCGCCGGCGTGATCGGCCTGGCCGGCAACGCGTCGACGTTCACCACCGGCTTCGCCTACAAGCACACGTCGTCCGTGTTCGACGTGGTCGGCGGCTCGAACGGCTACTGCGGCAACGACTATCTCTGCACCGCGAAGAAGGGCTATGACGGGCCGACGGGCGTCGGCACACCCAACGGGGTAGGCGCCCTGTAACGCCGCGGGCTGGCGGGTTCACCGTGTGTTTCGCCACTGGCTGTCGTCGGGTGGTGTCACTGCGGCGTCACATCGGGCAGAATAAGAACGAGGCCCCTCCATGTATGAGATGGAGGGGCCTCGAACAGCTTCGCTGCTCCGACTCGCCGATCGCTCGGCGGGCGGGCGTTGCTCAGCCGGCCACCGGATCGGAAAACTCTCCCGGACCCGCCGGTCACCCGACGCTTCCGAGGTCCGGAGTTGCCCCCGGCTAGGTTTTCTTTCTCAGTGGCAAAGCAATTTCTACTGGTTGAATCTCCGGTGCACAAGGGGTTTCTGGCAATTACTTCGACGCAATTTTGATCATCAACACGATGTCCACAGCGCGCAGGATGTTATCCCCCGTAACAGCGGTTTCGTCCACCACTCGTCCACATATTGACCCACAGGTTGTGGGTCGGCGCAGACCACTGCCCGCAAGGGGCTTGGCTCATGATCACGACCCGCACATCCGGGCGCACGTCCGGCGCAGCGAGTCGTGATCAACGACTCGAGCCGCGCCGCGGGCGACGTCGGGGCGAACATAGAACGACGTCGAGCCAACATAGAAAACGCTGGGCCAACATAGAAAACGCTGGGCCAACATAGAACGAGGCTCCTCCATGTATGAGATGGAGGAGCCTCGAGCGACTCCGCTGCACCAGCCGCCGATCACTCGGCCGCCGTGCGCTGCTCGGTCAGCCACCGCGTCGAATCGCCCTGCCCGAACCCGCCGGTTGCCCGACGCTTCCGAGGTCCGAGGTTGCCCCCGGCCGGGTTTTCCTTCGCTGTAGCAATGCAATTTCTACTGGCTGAATCGCATCGGCACAAGGGGTTCTCGCGAATTACCAGGAAGCAATTTCCGTCATCAACAACATGTCCACAGTCGGTCGATCGTTATCCCCGGGACCACGCATTTATCCACCGCGTGTCCACACTTTGATGCACAGCCTGTGGGCTCGACAACTAACGACGAGCTCATGATCAATGCTTCCAGTTGATCTTGAACACCCACGCGTACTGGCCGGAGTTGCGCGCCGCGGCCGGCACGTTGATCGCGAGCGATCCGTCGGACGCCTTTGCCCAATGCAGCGCCGGGCCGTGGTAGCCGAGCAGCGAGATCGTGTCACCGGGCCGGATCGGCACCGGCGAGTGCACGGTCACCGTGTCGCCGGGCTGGGTCAACGACGTCACGTAGAACGCCTTGTTGGGGGCCACCGTGAATCGCAGGTCGCCGTCGGTGGCGCCGCGCGCCCAGTACGTCGTGTTGTAGATCGACTCGCCGTTGACCTTCAGCCAGGCGCCCATCTCGCGCAGTCGCGTCTGCATGATCTGCGGAATCGTGCCGTCGGCGCGCGGGCCGATGTCGAGCAGGAAGTTGCCGTTCTTGCTGACGATGTCCGCCAACTGGTCCACGAGCTGGTCGGCGGTCGCGTACTGGTCGTCCGGGGTCGCCGAGTTGTAGCCGTACGAGAACGGATCGATGCCGCGGCTGGCCTCGAACTTGGTGGTCTGCAGTGAGAATGACGACGCGTACTCCGGGGTGTTGAAGTCCGAGTCGGGCAGTCCGCAACGGTCGTCCACAGTGGACGGATGCCCGGTCACGAGCTCCTGGTTGAACAGCGTCTGCAGCACTGACCGGTCGGTGGCCGGGTAGCCGATATCGCACCACAGGACGTCGGGCTGGTACTTGGTGATCAGCTCCTTCATCTGCGGAACCTGGAAGTCGTTCACGTAGTCGGCCACCGGCTTGTAGCCCGTGTACGGCACCGGCGCGCCGGTGTAGGGGTTCTGCGGACCGTGGCCCTGCCACGGCAATGCCGGGTTGTACCACTCGGGTAGCGAGTAGTACAGGCCCGGATGGATGTCGGGCGTGTACTTGCGGTCGGCGGCGAACAGCTCGCCGACCAGATCCTGGTGCGGGCCCATCTTCACCGAATTGCGATCGGAGTACGCCGTGTCGAACAGCGAGAACCCCCCGTGGTGCTTGGACGTCAGCACGAAGTAGTCGGCCCCGGCCTGGTCGAACAGCTGCACCCACGCCTTGGGATCGAACTTGGCCGCGGTGAACTGCGGGATGAACTGGTCGTAGTTGAAGTCCTTGCCGTACTTCTGTGCGTGGTAGGCGTACGTGGGGTCGTTCGGGTTGTCGAGGTGTTGCCAGTACCACTCGGCGTATTCCTGACCGACCGGCGCCCAGGCCGGCACCGAGTAGATGCCCCAGTGGATGAAGATTCCGAACTTGCCGTTGTTGAACCAGTCGGGCGACTGATGCTGCGACAGGGACGCGTCGGTGGCCAGGTAGGCCGGGATGCCCACGCTGAGGTATACAGCCTGGCTGGCAGCCACCCCTTGGCCCTTCACCCGCACCGTGCCGTCGAGCGGCAGCCCGGCCGGCAAGCCGGCTGAGGTGATGCCGATCTCGACGCGCGCCTCGTCGCCCGGCGCCAGCTCGGTGATCGTCGCCGGCTGTACGGTACGCACGCCATCGGCGACAACGGACACCGTGAGCGAGTGCGATCGGTCGATCCACTGGTCGCCGAGGTTCATCACGGTGGCGCTGACGACCTGGGCATGTGTCCGGCTGACCGTGATCTGCTTGGTGGTCGACTTGGCGTCCCGCACCGCGACGGCGTATCCGGGGGCCACCGGTTGCAGCGACAGCGCGAACACATGCAGGCTCGACGTGCCCGCGACCGGCGCGGACGTCGTCGGCAGCGTGATGGACGTGGCCTCGCGGTTCGGGTCGATCCACAGCTGGGCTGAGTAGATCGACACCGGGTGCTGGTCGGTGCCGGTGGGCGAGTACCGGTAGGGCGCGACGATCGCGCCGTTGCCGGTGTACCAGTCCGGTGCCGAGGCGGTGCCGCTGCTCGTCGTGCCGTTGGTGTAGTGCACCGTCGCGCCGCCGCCGGTCGATCCGTAGGTGGACGCCGCCAGCAGGTAGCCACTCAGGTAGTGCCCGCTCGGCAGCGTGATCGTCTGACCCAGCGCCACGACGTTGTCGTTCTGGCCGGTGCCGGTGGTGGTGGGGAACTCGTACGGGACGCCGCCGACGTTCACCGATCCGGACGGCAGCGCCGCCGCGGGGAAGCCGTAGCCGGAACCGTCCACGTCGGCGTCGCCCGCTGCGTCGCCGATGCCGTTGTTGTTCTGATAGCTGGTAAGTGGCACCGGGACCGGTGTGGTCGGCGCGGCCGCTCGGGCGCGCGGGGTCGTGATCCCGGTCAGCCCGGTCGTGACGCTGATCAGTGCCGCGAGGGCCGTTCCCATCGCGAGCCGGCGACGGTTCCGGGAGCTGGTCAGACGGGTGCGGGAGGTGGTCATCGGCCTCAGTCCCTCGGGGGTGACGACTGTGACGACGGTGCGCGATGCTGCGATCGACCTGGATTCGCCCGACCTTTGCCGCCTTCATACGGTCGTCTCCGGGCAGATTGCCGACCGAACGAGCTAAAGATCGGATGACTCAGTTGAGGTACCTACTCCGCATGAGCTCGGCCGTCAACGCCTGGGTGATTCCCAAGATCACGCACGATCGAGGGACGGTTCAAGCGGTTCATACGGATCGTCGGCATTTACGGTGCGCGGATATACGAGAAAGATGCCGAGTCCGAGCATATTCGAGCATCGAGGGTCTTGACCCGTGGACATTGCCGTCCTTAGGCTCAGGCCGGATCGACCGCCGCATACCGGACCGCGACATCGGCGCCGCGATGCTGGAAGGCGGGGGCGGTCGACGCGAGCAAAGGATCACCCCACATGCCTGCTCGGTCGTTGCGTTCACGCGGGATGCACAGACATCCGATCTTCTTTGTGGCGACACTGCTCCCGCTCGCCTTCGCCCTGGCTCCCGCTGTCACGGCCGACCCAGCGGGCGCGGGGGCGCCGAGCGGCCCGCACCTCAGCACGGCCGGCAACGCGCTCGCACTGCGCGTGCCGGCCGCGAACGGCGGGCCTGAATACACGATCAACGTCGCGACCTCGCCGTTCCAGATCACCACGCAGCGCGGCGGCAACACCGTCCTGCGGACCACGGCGGGCGCCGCCGGGCAGTCCGGACCGGCCGACTTCAAGACGGCAAGCGGCTGGGCGACGGCGACCACCGTCCAGAACTCGAGTTGGCACGACGGCGCGCTCGACTTGACCCTGGCTACCAACGCCGACGGCGTTACCGTCGACTACCGCATCACTCCGCAGGCCGATCGGTATCGCAGCACCTGGTCGGTGAACGGCACGACGGCGACCCAGGTCGCCAGCCACTACGACGTCGCCTCGGCCGGGCACTGGTACGGACAGGGCGAGACGTCTGACACCGGGCTGCAGTTCTGGCCCCTGGATTCCGCCAAGATCCGCGATACCGCGATGGGGCCGGCCGAATACCTGATGACCGACCCGTTCTGGTTCACCCAGCGCGGGACCGGCGTGTGGGTCGACACGCACGACGTCATGGACGTGTCGATGAACTCGGTGCAGCAAGGGGTCTTCGGCTACACGCTGACCGACAGCGCCAAAATGGACTCGACGGTGTTCGTCGAGCGCACCCCCCGTGACGTCTACGCCGACTACATCGGCATCACCGGCGTGCCGGCCAAGAGTGATGCCACCGACGCCCAGTACGCCAAGCCGTTGTGGAATTCGTGGGCGCAGTTCTATCCGAACGTGTCGCAGGCTTCGACGCTGTCGTGGGCGAAGGGGCTGCACGACGCAGGCGTTCCGGCCCAGGCCATCCAGGTCGATGACGGGTGGATGAGCCACTACGGCGACTTCACCTTCAACAACAAGTTCCCCGACCCCAAGGGCCTGTCGGACCAGATCCACGCGATGGGCTACGACTTCGGCCTCTGGGTGACGCTGTGGATCAACAAGGACGCCGACAACTACACGTACGCCGCCCAACACGGGTACCTCGTCAGGTCGAAGACGGATAGCAGCAAGCCATGCGACGTCACGTGGTGGAACGGCAACGCCGGCATCGTCGACATCGCCAACCCCGAGGCTCGTGCCTGGTACGTCGGCCAGTTGCACGACCTGGAAAAGACCTACGGGGTCGACGGATTCAAGTTCGACACGCGCTTCTTCGACGAGCGGTGCGCGCCATCGCCGGGACACACCGCACTGGACTACCTGACGCTCGGCGCGCAGCTGACCGACCAGTTCGACCAGCAAGGAGCAGGCGTCCGCATCTCCTGGACTGGATCGCAGAAGTACGGCTTCGTCACCCGCCAGGTCGACAAGGGAACCGGCTGGGACTCGTTGGGAGCCGCCGTCGCGCAGAACCTCGCGATCAGCACGATCGGCTACCCGTTCGTCGAGACCGACATGATCGGCGGCTCCGGCGAACAGCCCCCGCCGACGAAGGGCGTGCTGGTGCGCTGGGCCCAGGCCGCAGCGCTGATGCCGCTGATGTACTCGTCGACGTCGCCCCTGGGTGTGTCGAACCTCGCCGGCACGCAGCGCTACGACCAGCAGACTGTCGACCTGTACAAAGCCGCGGCCAAGACGCACGAACGGCTCGCCCCGTACATCGAGAAGCAGGTACAGCGGGCGCTGCGCAGCGACGAACCGATCATGAAGCCGCTGTTCTTCGACTACCCGTCCGACGATGCGACGTACGCGATCAATGACGAGTGGTTGTTAGGTGATTCGCTGCTCGCCGCGCCAGTGTTGACGGACGCCGGCACGCGCGACATCCACGTGCCAGCCGGTCGGTGGTACGACGTAACGCGCGGTTGCGTGGTCAAGGGACCGACCACATTGCACAGCTACGGTGCTGATCTAGCGAAGACACCCACGTTCGTTCGGCTCGGCAGCCCCGACACGGGAACGCTGTTGAACGCGCTCTCGATCCGATGAGGATGCCCATGGACAGAAGGCAATTCCTGGCCGTCAGCGCGCTGACGCCGGCCGCTGCGATGGCGCTCACGGCGGTGCCGGCGATTGCCCAAGGCGCAAAGCACTCGTTCGGGTTCGCACCGGACGGCAGCGCCTTCCTGCTCGATGGCGAGCCGTTCCAGATCCGCAGTGGCGAGATGCACCCGGCGCGTATCCCGGTCGAGTACTGGCGCCACCGCATCCGGATGGCGAAGGCCATGGGCATGAACACGATCGCGATCTACGTCATGTGGAACTACCTCGAAGAACGGCCCGGCGTCTTCGACTTCCGCACCGATCGCCGCAACGTCGAGGCGTTCGTGCGCTTGTGCCAGGCCGAGGGCATGTGGGTACTGCTGCGCCCCGGGCCTTATGTCTGCGGCGAGTGGGACCTCGGCGGCATTCCGCCGTACCTGCTGCGAAATCCGGATATCGAGCTGCGGGTCAAAGCCGCCGACGATCCGCAGTACATGCCGGCCGTTGCGCGCTACATCGCCGCGCTGGCCAAGCGGGTCAAGCCGTTGATGATCGCCAACGGCGGACCGATCCTGATGGTCCAGATCGAGAACGAGTACGGCTCGTACGGCAACGATGCGGCGTACCTGGAGGAGCTGCGCCAGCTCTGGCTCGACGCCGGCATCAACGGGCCGTTCTACACCGAGGACGGGCTGGGCCAGCTCGAGCAGAACCACACGAACGTGGCCGGCGGGGCCATCGCCCTGAGCGGTGGCGACGCACCGTCCATCGCGAAGACGCGCGCCGAGTATCCGAGCGTGCCGGCGATGGCCGGCGAGGTGTATCCGGGCTGGTTGACGCATTGGGGCGGTCCGACGTTCCAGGGCGGCGACTCCGACGTCTCGTCCGACCTGCGCGCCTTCATGGACGGCGGACTGTCGTTCAACCTGTACATGATCCACGGCGGCACGAACTTCGGCTTCTTCGCCGGGGCGAACGCGAACGACCTGTCCGGCAACTATCAGCCGGACATCACCAGCTACGACTACGGCGCGCCGATCACCGAGCAGGGGATGGCCGGCCCACGCTACGACACGTACCGCGATCTCATCGGCGGATACGTTTCGCTGCCGCGCGTGCCGGCGCCCGTGCCGACGATCGCGCCCGGCCCGGTTCTACCCAAACCGTACGCGTCGGTATGGGACAACCTGCCGCCGGCGATCGCGTCGACGAACCCGCAACCGATGGAGATGTACGGTCAGAACTCCGGGTTCGTGGCCTATCGGACGACGCTGCCCGGCAACTCCGGCGGCTCACTCGACATCCGTTGGGTGCACGACTACGCGACGGTGTTCGTCGACGGTGCGTACGCCGGCGGGCTCTCGCGAACCCTCATCCCGGACGCCGTGTCGCAGGCGCTGAACGTCACGAACAACAACGCTCCGCTGGATATCCCCGCCGGCCAGACCCTCGACATCCTCGTCGAAGGCATGGGCCGCACCAACTACGGGCACGCCCTGGTCGACCGCAAGGGCATCCTCGAGTCAGCATCGCTCGACGGCGTCGCCCTGACCGGCTGGCAGACCTTCCTGCTCCCCATGGACGCTCTCCGGACGCTGCGACCGCGAGGGCCCGGACCCCGGCCGGGGCTGTACTTCAAGGCCGTCGTCGACCTGCCCGCCACCGGTGACACCTACGTCGACCTGTCGCAGTGGACGAAGGGCGTCGTCTGGGTCAACGGCCACAACCTCGGTCGCTACTGGACGATCGGCCCGCAGCATGGGCTGTACTGCCCGGCGTCCTGGCTGCGTCGCGGCCGCAACGACATCCTGATCTTCGACCTGCACCAGCTCGATCCGAAACCGATCACCTTCGAACGGACGTTGTCATGATGCTGCGACTCATTGCCGGCGCCGCCCTGGTGGCCGCCTTCGCCCCGGCCGCTCCGGCGCTCGCCCAGCACGGGTCGAACCCGGCGCCGACCGTGCTGCCGAGCCTGCGCGAGTGGCACGGAGCCACCGGACACTGGCAGCTCGCGCCGGCCAGCCGGATTGTTGTCGACGACGCGACGCTCCGGACGACGGCGGCGACGTTCCGCGACGACCTGGCCGCCGAAACCGGGCACCGGCTCTCGGTGACGACGGGGCGGCCCCGTCCGGGCGACATCGTCCTGCAGCACGTTCGCGACGACGCGCTCGGTCCGGAGGGGTACCGGCTCGACATCGACCGCGCCCTCACCATCGCCGCGCCGACGGATACGGGCGTCTTCTACGGAACTCAGACCGTCGAGCAGATGCTCAAGGCCGACCCGAGACGAGCATCCATACCCCGAGGTACGGCGCGGGACTGGCCGAACTTCGGCGAGCGGGCCCAGATGCTTGACGTCGGCCGCAAGTTCTACCCGATGAGCTATCTGAAGTCGCAGATCCGCACGATGGCCTGGCAGAAGCTCAACACGTTCCACCTGCACTTCACCGACTGGGAAGGCTTCCGCATCCAGGTCGACAAGTTCCCGGGCCTGGCGTCGCCGCAGTCGTACTCGAAGCGCGACATCCGCGAGCTGCAGGACTACGCCCGCAGCTACCACGTGACGATCATCCCGGAGGTCGATCTGCCGGCGCACGCGGTCGCGATCACGAAGTATGACCCGAAGCTGCGGTTCAGCTGCCACTCGCTCGACTACAGCCACTGGACGGGCGGAGACCAGGGTGGCTGGCTACTCAACACCGCCTCGGACTACACGCGCACATTCGTCCACGACCTGCTCGCCGAGATCGTGCCGATGTTCGACAGCCCGTACTTCCACGTCGGCGGTGACGAATACCCGTACGACGCCGACAAGGCGGCGTGCCCCGAACTCGTCGCGTACCAGCACCAGCGTGGATTCGCCTATCCGGGCGACGTGTTCGTCGACTTCTTCAACACGCTCGACGCGCAGGTGCGCTCGTACGGCAAGACCACCGAGATGTGGGAGTGGTGGAACTTCAACAACCAGCAGACCAGCATCGCTCCGAACAAGGACATCGTCGTCGACTCGTGGGTCGGCAACGACCCGAGCGCGTTGGTGGCGCAGGGCTATCGCGTGGTCGGCACGCCCGAGAACACGCTCTACGTCAGTGCCGGGTTCGGGCAGAAGCTCGGCGACTACGGCTACGTCGACATCAAGAACGTCTACGAGAACTACCCGTTCGTCGATCCGGCCGGCATCATCGGCTACCGGATCAGCCGCTGGTCCGATCGGGCCGAGCAGCAATCGCCCGAGTGGTTCGACTTCTTCGCGAAGCGTCCGCTGCAGGTACTCGCCGAGCGGCTGTGGGGTGGACCGCGCGACGCCAGCGTGTGGCAGTTCCTGGCGCGGGCGGATGCCATCGGCGAGGCCCCGCCGTCGCAGCTCACCGCAGTTCCCACGGCCGCCATCCACGTCACGGCCGACAGCGAGGAGACGACCGCCGAGAACGGCGCCGTCGCGAACGCGATCGACGACAACCCCTACACGGTCTGGCACACCGGCTACAGCTCCGGCGTTGCCGCGCTCCCGCACGGGATCACGCTCGACCTCGGCGCCACGTATCGCCTCGGCGGAGTGCGCTACCTGCCGCGCCAGGACGGTGGGGTCAACGGTCGGGTGGGTGACTATGAAGTGGCTGTGAGTACCGACGGCGCGCGTTGGGACACCGTCGCGTCCGGGAAGTTGGTGAACGACCAGACCGAGAAGGAGGTCGATTTCACAACGACGCGGGCTCGTTACCTGCGTTTTACCGCGTTGTCGGAGGTCAACGGCAACCAGTACACGAGCGCCGCGGAGCTGACGCCGCTCCAGGCGCCGCTTTGCTGAGAGGCGACTTGACGGATCCACTCGAGCGGTGAACGTTGGAAGGGTAGGGCGGTGCCAGATACCGCCCGCCTTCCGTCGTGGTCGTCGGACATCAGGCGATACGGAAGGTGCCGGCGCTGAGGTGCCGCACGGCCTGAGCCGGCAAAGTCAAAAGCAAGCAAAGAGGGAAGGACGTCGACCATGCTCACGTTGACCACCGAGGCTGCAGCCGAGATCCGCAATATCGTCGATCAGCCCGATGCGCCGAAGGGCGGTGGTCTGCGCATTGCTAACGATCCGACCGCCGGATCACTCACGCTCAGCCTGGCTGCCGTCCCTGGTGAGGACGACCGCGTTGTTGACGAATCCGGGGCTCGGGTGTTCCTCGACCCGCAGGCCGCCGTGATCCTGGAGGACAAGACGCTGGACGTGACGGCCGACCAGCAGGGCCGAACGCAGTTCGCGATCGCGCCCCAGAACGGGTAGCTCCTGGGATTGTGCAACTTCTGGCGTCGTGAGGACGCCAGAAGTTGCTCGATCGTGAATCGGCCAGCCTAGGTGCGCAGACACCGGCCGGACCGCGAGGATCAGCGGCATGACCACGACCCAGCTCGTGCTGCTGATCGTCGGCTCGGTGATAGCCCTCTGCGTCATCGCGGGTGTGCTCGGACGTTGGTTCTGGCGCCGAGGCCTGCGAGTGCCGCTGGTGGTGCGGCTGATCAACCGCGCGTCCGGCCAGGTGATCGAGCTGATCAAGCAGCCGATCACCATCGCCGTGCTGGACGAAGTCGCCGACGTGCTGCGCGCCGGGCACTACACGCGCAACGTCGCCGCAGCGTTGCGCGAGAACCGCGTCGAGCTCAAGCAGATGATCGCCGAGAAGATCAAGCAGGACCCGACCACCGGGCAGATCAGGCTGCTGCCGTTCCACGACCGGATCATCAACGAGGTCAGTGAAACGACGTTGCGCGTCATCCTCGAGGTGCTGGCCGACCCGCGCACGGACGAACTGGTCGCCGACGTGCTGCGCGACAACATCGCCCAGCTGCGCCAGGCCGTCCGGGAACTGAAGGTCGAGTGACGGTGAGCCAGCCGGCTCAGGTGGCGGGCTTGTCCTCGTCGCCGGGAGAGGTCTTCGGCGCGGACTCGGTGGGCCCGCTCGTCTCAGGTGTCGTCTCGGTTGGCGACGCCGCGGGCTTGGAACTGCTCGACGAGCCCTCGGCGGTGCCCTGACGCAGCCCCTCGGCGACGTCAGCCGCCTTCGTCTTGATCACCTCGCCGGCTTTCTCAGCTCGTTCCCGGAGCGATTGAGCCGCTGGCGTGGCCTTCTCGCGGAGTTCCTCGACCTTCGGCTTGGCCTTCTTGGCCAGCTCCTCGGCCTTGCTCTTGATGCGGTCAAATGCGGTCATGCGAATACTCCCGCCGATATCTCGGACTCACTGGGGTCGAGCCGTGGTCTACCCATTCTCGCCCCTGCGGATGCGGTAGAGCACGTTCGGACGCAGCGGGCCGTCGGGCACGTCCGGATCGTCGAAATCGTCGGCGGGGTCGCGCGTCATGCCGATGCGGCGCATGACCGCCTGTGAGCGGACGTTGGTGGTTGTCGTGACGGCGAGGATCTCGGACAGATCGAGGGGGCCGAAGCCGAAGTCCAGGGCCGCTCGAGCCGCCTCGGTCGCGTAGCCGTGGCCCCAGGCTGAGCGGATCAGCCGCCATCCGATCTCGATACCCGTGAACGGCAGGCCGTCGTCCACGGGGTCCAGGCCGGCGAATCCGATGAACCTGCCGGCGTCGTGCGCCTCGAGGGCCCACCACCCGTAGCCGCGCTGGTCGAGATCCTCCTGGAAGCGGGCGATCGAGTCCGCGCTCTCGGCTGGCGTGAGCAGGCCCGGGAAGTGCTCGCGAACCTCGGGGTCGGCGTTCATCGCCGCCCACGGGTCAAGATCGGATTCTCGCCAACGGCGTAGCAGCAGCCGATCGGTTCGCAGCTCGGTCACCCAGGCAACTTAACGGGACGAGAGCTGGGCGCTGAGCCGGGACAGGTCGATTCCTCGGGCTTCGAGCAGCAACCGCAACGGGTTGGGACGCCCGCCGACCCAGCCCAGTACGGCCAGCTGGCGTCGACTGCGCCGACTGAGCTGCGTACCGAGCGGATCGCGGGCGTCCTGCAGGATCCCGTACAGCAGATGCTCGGGGCCTACGCCGCTGTCGCCCCGCTGGTCGGCGAAGCGCCCCCCGATCTCGAAGGAGCGCTTGGCCAGCAGGTGCACGCACAGCGCGCTCGGTCGCGGATGCCCACCCCGCCACCGCGGACGGCGCCGCACCCGGCGCTGCGCGGCCAGGACCGCGTCCTGGCCGAAGGTTGCCGCCAGGCGGGTGTTCAGCGCGTCCAGGTCGATGCCGAAGGTGCGCAAGGCACCGGCCGGATCGATCTGCGACGGAAGCGTCGGGCCGACCCGCAGCAGCTCGGCACGGGCAGTGGCGAGGTCGATGCCGTGGTCGGCCAACAGCTCGGCCGCCGTGCCGCCGTGCCGTAACAACCCGAGCAGCACGTGCTCGTCAGCGATACCCGGGTGGCCCAGTTCGCGGGCCTCCAGGTAGGCGAGTCGCACCACCTCGCGACCGTCGCGGGTCAGCCGGCCCTCCATCACGAGCCCTCCCCGCGCAGGCGCAGCCCGTGCTTGTAGTGCACGGCTTGCTTGGTCACCCCGAGTCGGCGCGCGATGTCGCGCCACGACCAGCCCCGGCTGCGCGCGTTCGCAACCTGGAGATCCTCCAGCACCTCGACCAGCTGACGCAGGGCCACCACCGCTGTCAACCCGAGTTCCGGGTCGCTGCCGGATGCCGCGTCCATCAGCCGCCTGCTCTCCTCGACGCTCACTGCCATGCCGTCAATTTACGTTGACGACGGGCTGGCGTCAATCGCCTTTGACGATTCTGAACAGTTCAGCCGACGATGTACTGTCGAGTCCGTGCCGACGGCTGTGACGTACGGGCAGGTGCTGGCGCGGTTCGGGCACGCGCTCTCCGATCCGACCCGGGCCCGGGTCCTGCTCGCCCTCAAGGACGGGCCGGGGTATCCGGCCGAGCTCGCCGAGCTGCTCGGAGTGTCGCGCCAGTCGCTGTCCAATCACCTGGCCTGCCTTCGCGGATGCGGGCTGGTGGTCGTGGTTCTGGAGGGTCGGCGGGCCCGGTACGAGCTGGCGGATGCGCAGCTGGCCCACGCCCTGGGAGACCTGCTCGGGGTCGTGCTGGCCGTCGATCCGGCTACGTGCGACGCGACGGGCGAACGGCGCATCCCGTGACGACGCTGCCCGTCGGGGCATCGCCGGCGCGCCGGGACGTGCTGGCCCGGCGGATACGACTGCTCGTCGCGGCCACGATCAGCTACAACGTCGTCGAGGCGGGCGTCGCGCTCGTCGCCGGCGCGGTAGCGTCGTCGACGGCGTTGCTCGGTTTCGGCCTGGACTCGGTGGTCGAGGTCGCCTCGGCGGCCGGGGTGGCCTGGCAGTTCGCCGGACGGGACCATGAGCGACGCGAGGCGCGGGAGCGAACCGCACTGCGTGTGACGGCGTTGTCGTTCTTCGCGCTCGCGGCGTTCGTGATCGTCGATGCGGTGCGAGCCCTGGCCGGGGACGGTGAGGCGCGGCACTCGGCCGTGGGCATCGTGCTGGCCGTGGTGTCGCTGGCGGTGATGCCGGTGCTGTCGGTCGCGCAACGCCGCACCGGGCGGCAACTCGGGTCGGCCTCGGCGGTGGCCGACTCCAAGCAGACGCTGCTGTGCACCTACCTGTCCGGCGTGCTGTTGCTCGGACTGCTCGCCAACGCGCTACTCGGCTGGTCGTGGGCCGACCCGATCGCCGCCCTGGTCATTGCCGCCGTCGCGATCCGGGAAGGTCGCGAAGCCTGGAAAGGCGACGCCTGCTGCTAGGACAGGCGCGGGACAACGACGTCTCCGGCCCGTTCGCCGATGTCGGGGTAGAGGATCAGGACGATGGCGGTGCCGACCGCAGCGCCGATGAGCTGCACGCCGACGAACCCGGGCACGGACGCTGGGGCGATTCCGGCGAACGTGTCGGAGAACATCCGCCCGACGGTGACGGCCGGGTTGGCGAACGAGGTAGAGCTGGTGAACCAGTACGCCGCCCCGATGTAGGCCCCGACCGCGGGCGCCGCGAGTGGCCCGCGGTGGGTACGGGCCAGCGCGAAGATCACCAGCAGCAATCCGGCGGTGGCGACGACCTCGGCGACCAGATGCGCACCGCTGGCGCGATGCTTGCCGGACAGGTGCGGATTCACGTCGAACATGACGTCGCCCAACAAGGCTCCGCCGATTCCGCCGGCGCACTGCGCCACGGTGTAGGCGCCGACCTCGGGCAACGTCAGCCCGGCGCCGACGCGACGGCCGAGGAACCAATCCGCCAGTGAGACCACGGGGTTGAAGTGTGCCCCGGACACCGGCCCGAGGGTAAGGATCAGCACCGCCAGGCCGAACGCGGTGGCGGTGCTGTTCTCCAGTAACTGCAGCCCCACGTCGCTCGGCGAGAGACGCTGGGCGGCGATCCCGGAGCCCACCACGACGGTCACCAGCAGGCCGGTGCCGAGGAACTCGGCGAACAGCCGCCGGGTCAACGGCGGAGAGCTCTCGTCCACGCCGCCATCTTGACAGGTGAGTAATAGCTCAGTCAATATTGAGGCAATGGACGCTGATCTAATCTTGACGCGGCGAGCCGCCCTGCACGGCGCGCTGGCCGACCCGGCGCGGCTGCGCATCATCGACACCCTTGCCGTCGGCGACGGGTCGCCGTCCGAGCTGGCGCTACGAGGAGTGGATCCTCGACGATCCGGCCGGGCGCGACGTCGCCGACGTGCGGCGCCCGATCCGGGATGAGATCGAGCGCCGCGTCCTCGCCTTGCTCGCCGAGCTCGGCGTCCCCGCCCGGGGGTGACGCGATCAGATCGGACGCGGCCCGGCACTGCGCGATACGGCGCTCTGCCGTGCGGCATCCAGGCGGTAGCTCGAGTCGCAGTTGGTGACCGTGGCGCACGCGTCGCAGAAGCACGTCGATCCGATCCGGGGCGCTGCGGCCCGGCGCCGGCACAGCCAGTTCACCGTGACACCCCGCTCATGGGCTTGACGGCGCGCACGATCGCCGAGTGCATGCCCGGCGCCGCCTCGAGGGTGAACTGCACCTCGGCGTCGACGAATCCGGCGGCGGTCAGGCCGTCGAGGTACTCCTGCCGCGACAGCGCCCCGGCGATGCAGCCGACATAGGAGCCGCGTTCGGCGCGTTCCGCTGAGGAGAGGCGGTCCTCGGCGACGACGTCGGACACGCCGATGCGACCGCCCGGCGCGAGCACCCGGAACATCTCGGCCAGCACGGCGGGCTTGTCGGTGGACAGGTTGATCACGCAGTTGGAGATCACGACGTCCACCGCGCCGTCGGGCAGCGGTACGTCCTCGATGGTGCCCTTGACGAACTCGACGTTGCTCGCCCCGGCCTTCTCGGCATTCGTTCGCGCGAGGGCGAGCATCTCGTCGGTCATGTCGACCCCGTAGGCGAAGCCGGTCTCACCGACGCGCCGAGCCGACAGCAGGACGTCGATCCCGCCGCCCGAGCCGAGGTCGAGCACCCGCTCGCCGGTGCGCAGCTCGGCCACGGCCAGTGGATTGCCGCAGCCCAGGCTCGCCGCCAGTGCCTCGGGCGGCAGCGCGTCCTGCTCGTCCGCGCTGTACATCCCGACCCCGAACGTGTCGTCCACCTGCACCGACTCCGGCGCACATGACCCGGCCGAGCAGCAGCTGCCCAATTCCGACGCGGACGGCCCGCAGCAACTCTCGGCCGCCACCGCCTCGCTGTTCGTGCTGCCCAGGGTCACCGCGGTGGCCGCGGCGGCATATCGCTCCCGGACCTGCTCGCGCAGATCAGCATCTGTCATCGCACACTCTCCCATCGACGAAGTTCGATACATCGAGGATCACCGATGTATCGACTGATGTCAATACGACGTGGCAGACTGGATGCCATGCCTACTCATATGCTGCCGATGCTCCCAAGCGATTTAGCGGTCTGCTGCCCGCCGCTGACCGGCCGCGTCATCAGCACCGAGGACGCCGAGCAACTCGCCCAGCGCTTCAAGGCCCTCGGGGATCCGACCCGCGTCCGGCTGTTGTCGCTCATCGCGGCCCACGACGGTGGCGAGGCCTGCATCTGCGACCTCATCGACCCGGTCGGGTTGTCGCAACCGACCGTCTCGCATCACATGAAGCAACTAGCGGACGCCGGTCTCGTCACTCGACAGCAACGGGGCAAGTGGGCCTACTACCGCATCGTCGACGACACCCTGGCCTCGCTCGCCACCGCGATCACCCCAGCGGCGGCCCGGCCCTCGGCCTAGACCGAGCGGCGGCTGCCGCCGGCTGATGGGAGAGGGGACTGCTCAGTTGAAGTGCGATCCGCCGTTGAGGTTGATCGTCTGCCCACTGATGTAGCTGGCCTCCTCGGAGGCGAGGAATGCCACCAGAGCTGCGACGTCGGTCATGCTTCCGGGCCGCTTCATCGGATTGGCCTCGATGGTCCGGCCGAGGAACTTCGGGTTGCGCTGGTAGGCGTTCTCCATCAGGCCCAGTGCGATCGAGTTCGCGGTGACGCCGTGCGGTGCGAACTCCTGGGAGACGTGCCGGACGAAGCCCTCGATGCCGCTCTTGCCCGCGCCGTAGAGGGCCTGGCCGATGCGCAGCCCGATCCGACCGGCGCCGGAGGAGATCTGGATGATCCGACCCCAGCCCCGATCGACCATGCCGGGCGCGACCGCCTTGATGCAGTTCATGGATCCGTAGAGGTTCAGATCCAGGTACGGCGGCCAGTCCGACGGTGCGATGTCGAGGAAGGGCGTCGCGGAAACGGCCGAGAGGGGGATCCCCGCGTTGTTGACGAGGATGTCGATCGGGCCGACCCGCTTCGCCGCCAGCTGGAAGCCGTCGGTCACTGCGGTCAGGTCGGTGATGTCGAACGGCACTGCGGCTACGGCGGGACCGTATCCTGCCAGTTCGTCGGCCCGGGCCTCGGCGAGTTCGGGATCTACGTCGTTGATCACGACGGCGGCCCCTTGCCGCAACAGTCCTTTCGCCATGCCGACGCCCATGCCCTGTCCGGCGCCGGTGATCAGCGCTACCCGGCCGGCGAGGTCGAACATGGGGTGCGCATCCGGTGGGGCATCGGGCTGCGGTTCGGCCATGCAGATAGCCCTCCTGCGAAGTGTCGATCGCCAACGGCGAATATCGTAATGTATATAGTAGGTAACCTGTCGAACGCCAGTGAGGATCGGCCATGACGCTGACGCGACCGCCGTACGACCCGGAACTGAAAGTGTTTCTCGATTCGCTGCTCGCGATGCTCCCGGCAAATCTCGAGCTCGATCTCGACCACATGGACGCCGTCCGCGAGCGAGCCAATCGGATGTACCCGCCGATCGGGGCGATCCTCGCCGGCACCGACCTCGAGCATCTCGATATCGAGGTGCCCGGCCCGATGGGTTCCCCCGATGTCACCCTGTCGGTCGTCCGCCGCCCGGGCTCGACCCCGACGCCGTGCCTGTACTACGTACACGGGGGCGGCATGATCACCGGGCATCGCTTCGTCGGCGCCGACGCGTTCCCGGAATGGATCGATCGGTTCGGCGTCACGGTGGTCACCGTCGAGTACCGGCTCGCGCCGGAGAACCCGCACCCCGCGCCCAGCGAGGATTGCTATGCCGGACTGGGCTGGGTGGCCGAGCACGCGTCCGAGCTCGGAATCGATCCCGATCGCATCCTCGTCGTCGGCGGCAGTGCTGGCGGCGGTCTGGCCGCGGCGGTCGCTCTGATGGCCCGCGACCGGGGCGGCCCGGCCCTGCGCGGGCAGGTCCTGATCTGTCCGATGCTCGACGACCGGAACGAGACGGTGTCGAGTCGGCAGTACGACGACCGCAGCCTGTGGAATCGAGACTTCAACCTGACCGGGTGGCAAGCGCTGCTCGGTTCGACTCGCGGCACGGCCGACGTCTCCGCCTACGCTGCCCCGGCGCGCGAGCAGAACCTCCGTGGGCTTCCGCCGGCCTACCTCGACGTGGGCTCGGCGGAGGTGTTCAGGGACGAGGTCGTCGACTACGCCTCGCGCATCTGGGCGGTCGGCGGCGAGGCCGAACTGCACGTGTGGGCCGGCGGCTTTCACGGGTACGAACGCGCCGCACACACCGCGGTGGCCCAGGCATCCAAGGCCGCCCGCAACAACTGGATCGAGCGCGCCCTTCGCGACTAGGACGTCCTAGGCCACCACGCTGGACGCGTTGTAGGCGTCGACCGCGACGCGTGGGTCGCCGGGCCGCATCGGGTCGGCCGGCCAGGACACGCTGATCTCGCGCGACTCCCCGGGAAGCAGCCACACGTAGTTGTCGCCGTACATCGCCGGCAGGACGCGCCGGCCCGACCGGTCCCGCACCGACAGCCGCACCATTGCCGCGACGCTCTTGCCGACGTTGGTGACCGTCGCCCGGACCTGCTGCCTCGACGACGACCGGGTCGTGACGGTCAGCCGCGTTCGGGGCAGGGCGTTGAGCGCCTGGACGTTCGTGGCGTAGCGATAGCGCCAGTACGTGTTGGTCGACAGCAGGGCGCCGTGGCGGTCACGCAGTTCCAGCCGCAGCAGGTGCAGGTCGGGGTAGCCGGCCTTCCAGGCGCAGGTGAACGCGGTCGCGATGTTCGACGCCGCAACGCTGATCGTCTGCTGCCGGCGGTCGAGTCGCTTGCCGGCGAGGTCGTACACCGTCGCCGTCACGGTGGCCCGGTCGATGGCGCCTGGTGTGTGGTTGGCGGCGAGGACGGTCCAGTCGCTGGCGTTGGCCTGGACATGCACCGGCTCGCAGCCTTTGCGCGATCCGTAGTAGGCCCCGTTCACGTCCAGGTCGTAGTCGTAGGTCTGCCAGACGGTGCTGTGCCAGGCCGGATGCGACATCCACAGCAGCAGCCCGGTCGCGTCGCGCCACAGGTTGGCGTTCCACGCCTCGAACATCGCCCGCGTGCTCTCGTAGTTGACGAACTGAGCCCGTCGGCAGAACTCGTCGAGGCTGGTGGAGGCGCCGAGCCGCGCGTCGATCGCCGCGCGGTAGCCACCGGTCTGCTGGTTGCCGATCTCGGACCAGTCGTGGTAGTTCCACACCTCGCTGATCGGCCAGCCGGGCTCGTCCCCGACGAGGTTCTGCATGCTGTCGGTGACCGGGACGACGGGCATGCCGATCTCGGTGTGGAAGCCGAACGCGTTCGTGTCGTAGCTGCCCTTGTCGAAGTACGACGCCGGATCCACCCAGTGGTACGGGCCGTGGCCGCTGACGATGCCGCCGGCGGAGTTGCTGATGTAGATGACCTCGCCGTCCTCGTCGGCGACCGCCTGCCGCATGCCGGTGTCGAGGTGCGCGGGCGGCACCTCCTCGTTGGCGCCGCACCACACGACGATGCATGGATGGGTGCGATACCGGCGGATCGTGTCGGCCGCGGTGTCGACGTATCCGGGGATGTTGTCGTTGAACGCCCCGGCCTCCCAAAAGTCGTTCCAGACGAGGATGCCGTTCTCGTCGCACAGCCGGTACAGCTCGTCGCGGTTGCTGCTGCCGAGCCAGTTGCGGATCATCGTGAAGTTCATGTCGCGATGCATCCGGACGGCGGTTTCGAGACGGCCGTCCGTGCGGCGCAGCAACTCGTCCCAGCCCCAGTTGCCGCCGCGGCAGAACACCGGGACGCCGTTCACGCTGATCTTCAGCTGTGTGACCGCGTTGTTGACGGACTTGACGTCCGTCCACTGCGCGCCGTCGTCGGACACCTGGATGACGTAGTCACGGGCGTACGCCTGCTCCCAGGCGATCGCGACCTGATCGAACGTCGCGGGTGATCCGAAGTCGACCTGGATCCACTGGTTGTCCTGGTAGGCGGACGACCAGCGGGTGCGCGGGTTGCCGTCGACAGCGTTGGGCGCGGCGTCGTTGTCGCCGTCGTTCGAGGAGGCGGTGGCCGTCTTGTGCAGGGCGAGGTCGACGGTGGGGGCGGCGCTGCTCGACGCCGACAACGTCCACATCGACACGCCCCACTGGGTCGCCCGGCCGCCGCACTGGACGCGCAGGTAGCGCGCGGTCTGCTCGGCGATCGTCTCGGTCTGCGTGTAGGAATCGCCGAGCGCCGCCGCGTTGTCGACGGACTTCACGTCGGTCCACTGCGCGCCGTCGTCGGAGACCTGCACGACGAAGTCGAGCGCGTACGCCTGCTCCCACGCGATCTGGATCTGGTCGAACGCGGTAACCGCGCCGAGGTCGACCTGGATCCACTGATCGTCCTGGTACGCCGAGGACCAGCGCGTCGTGTTGTTGCCGTCGACGGCGTTGGATGCCGGGCTGCCGTCGTCCGAGGAGGCGGTGGCGGTCTGGTGCAGCGCTCGGTCGACGTTCGGCGCGGAGCTGTTGACGACGGCGAGCCGCCACATCGACACGCCCCACTGGGTGGCGCGCTGGCCGCACTGGATGCGGACGTAGCGGGCCTGCTGGGCGCCGACGTCGACGATCTGCCCGGGGGCGTCGCTGCCGGACGCCACGACGAACGTGGGCGTCGAGGACGGCGGCACGACGATCGGCTCGTCGTAGTCGTAGCGGAACTCGCGGATGCCGAATCGGGTGGTGCGCGTGTCGCTGGTCCGGCCACCGGTTGCCGCGGTGATGCGCAGCTCGTGCAGGGCCGGCTCGCCGTACCCGTTCGGCCACCACAGTTTCGGGTTGTGGACGGTCTGCGGTGCCAGATCGACGTCGACCTGCTGCCCGGCGGGGACAGCGACCGTGCGGCGGACGTCGACGTTGTCGAACGAGGCGGTGATCGTGACGTCGCGGTCGCGGCTGTCGGCGTTGCGCGCAGGCACGGTAATGCGCACCTCGGCCGTGCCGGGGGCGGGCAGCGTCGTGACCACCCGCGGGTCGCTGATGACGACCGGCCCGGTGCTGCGCAGCCGGGCGTGATCCCAGATGCCGGCGGCGCGGTCACGCACGGCGGGCATCCAGTCCCATCCGGACGCGGCGAGGTAGGTCGGCGAGTCGAGGTAGAGCTGGCCGGACTGGACGAACGTGTTGCCGTTGCTGCTCTTGTCGCCCGGTGTACCGGGATGCGGCATCGGCTGAATCTGTACAGCCAGGCTGTGTTGCCCACGGGAGGCGGCGAGCGCACTCGTGACGTCGAACGCGGCGCGGGCGAACGGATGGGTGAGCGTGCCTATGTTCTTACCGTTGAGCCAGACGTCGGCCTGGTGGTTGATCCCGTCGAGCTCGAGCCAGATGCGGCGGCCCGCGCTCGTGTCGAGCCGGCTCGGCAGGGCGAACACTCGCCGGTACCACCAGGCGTGCCGGGAGAGCGCCTCCGGGATCTGCAGGTTGTTGAACCCGGCGACCGGGTCCGGCAGGTGCTCGGCCGCGACGAGGCTGGCCAGCACCGTCCCCGGAACCACCGCGGGCAGCCACGTCTCGACCGGGACCGTCGGCTGCGACAGCGCGGCGCCGTCCAGGGTCCCGACGAAGTCGTCAAGGGTGAGCTCCCACCCGGACTCGATCGGCACGGTGCCGTCCGGCGACACGGTCAGGGCCGGAGCGGGCCGCCGATCGCCACCCCAGCTGGTCCAGCCGGTGGCCGGCGGCCGCGGGACCTGGCTCGTGCCGTACACCTGGAACCCGTTGAGCCCGACCGGGTTGGCGTTGGCGCGCCGGGTCGACGTGAAGCGGATCCACCGCGCCGTCACCGGCTCGGGCAGCGCGATGTCCATCGTGGCGCCCGTCCCGGAATCCGTGGCGTAGGCCTGCGTCCAGGTGGTCCCGTCGGCGGAGACGTCGAGGCGGAAGGACACCGCCGCGCTCGAGAGGATCTCGCTGCCCGTCGTGTGGCCGTAGTCGCCGTTGAACGCCGGGTCGTCGAGCGTCGCTTCGAAGACGAGGGTCACCGCCTCGATCGAACACGGCGCCTGCAGGTCGACCGCGATCCACTGCGGGTCGCCGGGCGCTGCCCGCCACCCCGTCCCGCGGACACCGGTGGTCGCCAGACCGTCGACGGCGAACTGACCCGGCGTCGGCGCGTAGTCGACGGAGGAGACGCGCACCGGGCGGTACTGGGCCAGGTCGGCGCCTCGGGCCGCCGGGGCGCTCACCGCGCTCGCTCGCGCCTTACCCGGTAGCGCCGCGCCGACCCCGAAGGTCGCGAGGACGGTGGCTCCGGCGGAGAGAAACGTACGACGCGAGAGGGCATCGTGGTTCGCAGGCATCGGCAACGGTCCGATCTGAACGGAGGTTCGGTCGTTCTGACAACGCTGTCATACTGCAGGTTGCGGAGGGGTGTCAAGGTGACGCCGAGTCTCGTTCGGGACCGGCTGTGCTCGCATCCGCCATCGGTCAGCGGACTGACGTCGCGTCGCTACGGGGATACCGCGATGCCGAGGGACTCGGCGGCCAGCGCCTTCGGGGCGCCCTTCTCGTAGAACACGTCGACCTCGGTGATCGTGAAGCCCGCGCTCGTGAGCAGCTCGACGATCGGACGGGTGAGGTGGCAGCCGGCGAAGAGCCGCTTCTGCAGGGGTTCGAGGCGATGTTGCCAGCGTTGTACCCCCTCGTCGGGGGCCAGCCCGTGCTCGACGAAGTGCAACGTCGCACCGGGTCTGAGCACGCGCCGCAGTTCGCGCAGTGCAACCGAGACGTCCGGGATCGTGCACAGCGTCCAGGTGGACACCGCGGCGTCGTAGCTGTTGTCGGCGAACGGCAGCGACTGGCCGTCCAGGCCAGAGCGCTCGACCGGGACAGTGGCTGCGCCGAGGCGCTTGCCGGCCAGTTTCCAGCCGACGTCGGACGGCTCGACCGCGGACACCCGGGTGACCGCGGGCGGGTAGAACGGAATGTTGAGTCCCGAGCCGAAGCCGATCTCGACGACGTCGCCGGCCAGGTCCTCGCAGACGCGGCGCCGCAGGGGTTGCATCGTCTTCATACCGCAGGCCCGGTTGATGATCCGCGGGACGACTCGTTCGCTGTAGAACCCCATGGCGGCCTCCCCACCTGCAGGAAGCGTGGCACGACGTCGGGCTGCGCGCCAGAGCGGCTAGTCGCTGGGTCTTGGCCGGCCCAGCGGCCCCAATCGTCCTCGGAGTTCGCGGAGGCGCTCACCGGTGTACGTGCGGACGACCCGCGAGAGATGGCTCTGGTCGACAAACCCGAGATCGGTGGAGAGGGCGGCGAGGTTCTCGTACCCGTCGGCCATACGGTCGAAGGCGATCGCGACCCGAACTCGGTTCCGGAACTGCGAGAGCGTCATCCCGGATACCTGGGAGAACACGCGGCTGACGTGAAAGCGCGTGTGACCGAGCGCCCGGGCCAGCTCCCCGAAGTCGGCGCCCGCCGGGTCGGCGACGATTGCCTCGCGGGCCTGCGCAACGATTCGGCGGTGGTTGGCTCGGGTTGTCGAGCGACGGGCGGTGAAGCGTCCGGGGACGGCGCGTTCGGTCAGGCCGCCCACGAGTTGTGCGAGCCGCTCGTCGACTTCGAACCCATCGGTTCCCCGGCGGAGAGCGACGACCAGCTCGCGGTGCCGAAGGTCGATGGCGGGCGTGGTCGTGAACGGCTCGTCCGGCACCGACCCGTCGGCCGCCAACGAATAGACGGCGCTCGGTGACAACCACAGTGACGTGCACCGATCGCCGGTCGCGCGATGGTGCGCCATGCGCTGCTCGACGAAGGGCCGCTCGAAGAACGCGTCCGTCGGCCCCAGGTACGCGCCCTCGCCATTGACCTCACGCCAGTACCCGCCGCGACGAATGAGGACGAGGCCGTAGTCGCGGCTGTATTCGTATGACCCGAGGGCTCCAGCCGGCTTGCGGCAGTCGTGGTCGACGACGCGCACGCCCGGCGCCTCGCCCAACACGGTGAGGACAGCGTCGGGCGCCGAGATCTCGCCGTGGAGCTTCGCCTTCGACATCGCGCCCTCCGCCCCCCGTCAACCGAACACAAATCTACAAGCGGGCGCGGCCACGGGCCGGATAGCGTCGCCGCAGACAATCCCTCGTGCTGAGAAGAGGTCGCTGTGCGGAAGTTGATCGCCGGGATGCAGACATCTGTCGACGGCAAGATCGAGGGGCCGGACGGATATGCCGACTGGGTCGAAGGTTGGGGCGACAACTACGACCTGATGCCGCACATCGACGCCTGCCTGCTCGGGGGCGGGATGTACCCCAGCCACGAGCAGTACTGGACCGGGATCGAGGAGACCGAGCCGGGCAAACCCCACCCGCTCACCGGCAGTGTGCCGACGTCGGCCGAGGTCGAATGGGCCCGATTCGCGGCGCAGATCCCGCACTACGTCCTGTCGAGCACCCTGACGTCGGCGAACTGGCCAAGGACGAGTTTCCTCCGCAGCCTCCACGACGTTGCCGCCATCAAGGAGCAACCGGGCAAGGACATCTACCTGATCGGCGGCGCTCGAACCACGGTGAGTCTGATCGAGGGCGGACTCGTCGATGAACTCCGCCTGCACGTCCACCCGCTGATCGCCGGCGTTGGAAAGGCGCTCTTCGAGGCGTCCGGACCTCGTCGTGGACTCGAGCTCCAGAACGTTCAGCAGCTCGACGATGGACGGGTCAGCCTGATCTACCGGGTCAGCTAACCGATTCTCGCGCCCTATCCAAGATCTAGTACCTGGTGCGCAGTCGAGCAGGTCCGAGGCGGCGCCTCAGCGAAGTGTGTCCGCGTGATTGGGTACCGACCGGTATAGCTCCCGTGGTGGGCGGACGTAGTTGATCGCGGACGGTCGGCTCGGCAGCTCCAGCGGGGCACGCTGCACCTGTTCGTAGGGAATCGTCGAGAGCAGGTGGGCGATCATGTTGATGCGGGCGCTGCGCTTGTCGTCGGCCTCGACCACGTACCAGGGCGAATCGGCCGTGTCGGTATGGACGAACATCTCGTCCTTTGCGCGCGAGTAGTCCTCCCAACGACGGATGGACTCCAGGTCCATGGGTGAGAGCTTCCAGCGGCGCATCGGATCGTCGAGACGCGATCGGAATCGCCGCTCCTGCTCCTGGTCGCTCACCGAGAACCAGTACTTGCGCAGCAGGATCCCGTCCTCGACGAGCAGCCGTTCGACCACCGGGCACTGGGCCAGGAAGCGCCGGAACTCCTCCGGCGTGCAGAAACCCATGACGTGCTCGACGCCGGCGCGGTTGTACCAGGAGCGGTCCATCAGGACGATCTCGCCCGCAGCCGGCAGGTGCTCGACATAGCGCTGGAAGTACCACTCGCCACGTTGCCGTTCTGTGGGAGCCGGAAGGGCGACGATGCGGGCGAGGCGAGGGTTCAGGAACTCGCTCACCCGCTTGATCGTGCTGCCCTTGCCCGCCGCATCGCGCCCTTCGAAGATCACGACGATCCGCGCACCGGTCGACCGCACCCACTCCTGCATATTCACCAACTCGGCCTGCAGCCGGCCCAGTTCCTGTTCGTAGAGCGCCCGCCCGAGCCGAGGCTGGACGGCTGATTGCTTGTTCTTGGCCATCACTCAGTTTCTCAGCGGACGCAAGATCTGTTCGGAGGTCGTCCTGCCCGCCGGTGAAGCGCGGTGAACAGGTCAACGCATTCGCGGTGCCAGGCATCGTTCTTGATCGCGGCCGCGACCAGCGCGCCGGTATCGCAGACGATCACAGTTAGCGGCCGAAGCCGTCAGCGAGCAGCTCCTCGACCCGCTCGGATGTGTCCGAATGCTTCGAGGTGACCGCGCCGAACCACGGCCGCGACAAGTATCGCAGTCCGACAGGAACCCTCAGATTGAGAGAGGATCGGCGACTCCGACGTGACGTGGCGTCGAGGCCGGCGCGGGACACCAGCCACGAAACATCGTGGCTCCTCTCTGGTCAAGTTGATCTTGGTTTTGGGTTGTAGCGTTGCTGGTGGCGGGCCCGGGAAGTGACTGGTCCGAAGTGCCGGTGTAGGGGTGTTAGCCGGTCGCGCTGGAGTTGGTAGTCGCCCCCTGGTGTCCTCCCGGGCTCGTCACCTGCGCGGGTGCAGCGTCGGTGATCATGCGCCGGTAGACGATGTCGGACAGCCGGCGTTTGAGGCAGCGCAGGGCTTCCTTGTGGCCCTTGCCGTCGGCGCGTTTGCGTTGGTAGTAGCTGCGGCCGGGCCCGTCGTGGCGGATCTGGGTGATGGCCATGGTGTGCAGGCAGCAATTGAGTTGACGGTCTCCAGCCCGGGAGAGCCGGTGGCGCACGATGTCACCGGAGGAGACCTCGATCGGTGCGGTTCCGGTGTAGGAGGCGAACGCGGCGGCGGAGCGGAACCGGTGCACGTCACCGACGCGGGCGAGGATTTTCGCGGCGGTCAGGGTTCCGATGCCGCGAAGGTCGGTCAGGGTGCTGCGGCTGGTCTGCACGGCTGTGGTGATCTCGGCGTTGGTGGCGGCGATGCGCCGGTCGAGGTGGCGGATTTCGGCAACCAGCTCGACGGCCACGCGGCGCAGTGTGCGCGGCCCGGTGCTGCGGGGTCGGACACCGCGCAGGAGTTGGGCGGCGGTGTCGGCGTCCAGGTCACGTGGGGCGCCGCCGGGCAGCAGTTGGGTGAGCAGCACGTGCAGCCTGTTCACTGTCTGGGTGCGGGTCTTGACCACGTCGTCGCGGTGCTCGACCAAAGCGCGCAGCGCGGTGATCGCTTCATCGACCGCGACGGCCTGCAATCCGGCGGCGGTGAGCGCGGCGATACCGACAGAGGTGGCATCGGCATCGTCGCTCTTGCGTCCGTGTCCGGTCGACAGCATCCGGACACGGGCGGCGAGCTTGGCCGGCACGTCGACCGCGGCGATCTGGTCGGCGGCCAGCCATCTGGCCAGCGGCGCACCTAACCCGGCGGCTCCCTCGATCGCCCAGGTGGCGCTCGGCCATCGTGCCGCGAACCGGCGCAGGTCGTGGTAGCCGGCCCGGCTGACCGGCACCCGGATCGTGGCCAGCGGCTGCAGCGATGCGTCGACTGCGGCGGCGGTCCACGACGCCTTGTGCGGATCGATCCCGATGACCATCCGTTCCGATTCCTTATCCGTGCTCAACATCAACCTCCTCGACGACACCACGGGTCATGAGGCGAGGAGGGCATACCAACTTTCGGCTGTGCAGACCTCTCTTGAGCCACTCCCGCCAGCGGTGCCGACCGGGAACGCAAGCCGTCTATGAGCCAGCCCGGGCAGGGCGACAGGTATGGCGAGAGCGATCCCGATCGACACCTCGAAGACCAGGGCTGCAGACCCCGATCTCCTGGCCGTGATTCAACAAGTTGCTAGACGGCATGCGCGGCATTCAATGCAGCGGCGAGGGGCTCGAGGTCGGCGATGAGTTGGTCGAGGTCACTCGGTTCGAGGACGTCGTAGGCCGGGGCGGCGAGGTCGTCGGTGAGTGCCTCGATCCGCTCCTTGGTCGCGCGGCCGTCGGCGGTGAGCCAGCCGTCGGCACCGATCAGGCCGCGAGCCCGCATGCCGTCGATGGCCGCCGCCAACTGCGCTTCGGGCAGGTGGGAGACGCGGCCGAACTTCTCCGCGGGCATGCCGTCGGCCAGCGCGTGCAGCACGTGGGCTTCCGTGCCGCCGATGCCGTTGGCGACCAGGGCGATGACGTGCCCGTCGCCGCGGTGTTCGCGCAGCAGGTTGGCCGCGTGCCAGAGGCGGGCGACCGGCTCCTCGGGCAGGGGCAGAGCCCGTAGCCCGGCGTAGAGCGCGCGGCCGACCGTCGGCGGGCTGATCGCCGCCGTCGTGAGCAGGTCGGCGGTTCGCGCCAACCCGGGGGCGTCAACGAGGTCGCCGAGGATGCGGCGCAGCGCGAGGACGCAGCCCTGTTGGCGCGCCGCGAGCGCCGCGTCCGGCGTGATGAGATCCCAGACGCGCGGGAGGTGGCGGGCGGCCTCGCCGGGTGCGAAGTTGTAGAAGATCGCGTGCACGACCTCGGCCGGCGCCCGGCCCAGCGGTGCCGCCCGCCCGGCGAAGTAGGTGTCCCAGTAGTTGCGCAGGCCGAGCGCCAGCAGCGCCTCGGCTGGCTCGTCCGTCGCGTACGGGATGAGCCCGATGGGCTCTACGAGCCCGAACATGCGGCGGGCGGTGGCCCCCGAGATCGGTGGTGTCATGATCGCGGCCTTTCGTCCGGAGTGGATCTCTCACCCCTGCTACGAACAGCCTTGCCGCGATCCGACACTTCGGCCGACATATCTCACGGCGCGGCCGTTTCCGGCGTCGCCGAACGGCGCCCGCGACGGACGACCACGACCAGATGCAGTGCCGAGAATAGGTCAGGTGACCGCCGAACCACGGCGGCGGCCACTCCGCTGTCTCGGCGGAGGCAGCCGGGCGCTGCGCCTCGGTCAGCACCGCCGGACCCTGACGTGGGCCCCCCGGGGCTCGAACCCGGAACCTACGGATTAAAAGTCCGCAGCTCTGCCGATTGAGCTAGAGGCCCGACGGCGACCAGTCTCTCAGATGTGTCGTGCCCATGTGCGCGGGCTGTGGGCGTGAACCGACGTGTAATGAACGTGCATGCGAAGGTCACGTAGCTGAAATCGGTGGCTGACAACGTTGGCGGCATGACGACGATTGAGGCTCCCTGCACCGCTCGGCAGCGTCCCTCCGGCAAGGTGACCCGGGGATTGGACGACGGCGCGGCGCGGCATGCTTCCCTCACCGGGCTGGTGCGCCAACCGTGGTCGGTGCGGGTGGGCAGTGCCAGTGTGCTCATCCGCGGGGCGACGCCGCGCGATCTTGCTGCCGTCGCCGAGATGCATGGACGCTGCTCACCCCAGAGTCTGCTGAACCGTTACCGGATGGGTGGGCGACGTCCAGCTGTAGCGGCACTGGAGAACCAGCTGCGCGAACCGCTCAGCTTCGTGGTGGCCACCTACGGCGGGTCGATCGTTGCGACTGCGGTGGCGAGCCCCGATGCGCAGCACGGCCGGGACGCCGCCGAGGTCGGGCTGCTCGTCGAGGATGCCTGGCAGGGCTGGCATCTCGGCCGCGAACTGATGAGCCACATCGCCGGGGCCACGCTCGTGTGCGGGTACCGGGAGCTCATCGCCTATCCGGCGACGACGCTGGTGGCGGCGCAGCGACTGATGATCGACGTCGGCCACACCCGGGTCGTGGTCGACCCCACCAGTACCCACTTGCACACGTACCTGGCCGAATCGGCCGCTCTCGGACTGGGACCGGTGCGCGAGCGGCTGGCCAGCTGAACATGGATCACGCCCGCCTCGAACGACAAGAACACGGTTCGGGGCGGGCGTGAGGGAAGTGCTCAGCCAGTCTTGCCGTCGAGCGCCACCAGGACGCCGGCCAGCGCGAAGTACTTGTTGCTGCCGAGCTCCCGCACGGTGTCGATGCCGAACAGGTCCTTGAGCGCGGCGTCGTGCTTGTCGGTCAGGCCGGCCAAGGACGACGGCGGCGCGTTGAGAATCTCGTCGAGGCCCTTGTCCTCGTATGCCTTGTCGAGGCCACGGCCCAGGTTCACGGACACTGCCATATTCCGCTCCCTTCACTTGGAGTCGACGGCCGATGCGGCCGCCCGGGCGTCAGCCTTGTGCACCTGAGCCGTCTCGGCAACCGAAACCCGGGAAACTCATGGCGAACGGCCAGGCGTCACGCCGACCGGCCGGCAGCGTAATCTCGCGCATCGTGCCGACCCGCCTCTCCGACCTCACGACGCTGCGCCTCGGTGGCTGCGCTGATCGTCTCGTCGACGCCGGAACCGGGGACGAGCTCGTCGACGCGATTCGGACGGCCGACGAGGCCGCCGAGGCGGTGCTGATCGTCGGCGGTGGCAGCAACCTGGTGGCGGCCGATGCGGGCTGGCCGGGCGTCGTCGTGCGGGTGCGGACGAGCGGCGTGCAGCTGGCGCGCGACGGTGACGCGCTGGCTGTGACGGTGGCGGCCGGCGAGTCCTGGGACGATTTCGTGGCGCTGACCGTCGCCGAGGGGTGGTCCGGCCTGGCCTCGATGTCGGGCATCCCGGGCCTGGCCGGAGCGACGCCGGTGCAGAACGTCGGCGCCTACGGCAGCGAGGTCGCCGACACGATCACCGCCGTCCAGGTATACGACCGCTCGACCGGTTCGACCTCGATGTGGACGCCCGCGCAGTGCGGGTTCGGGTTCCGTACCAGCGCTTTCAAGCACACCGACCGCTACATCGTCCTCGCCGTGACCTTTGCTCTGCGTCGCTCGTCGGATGCCGTTCCGGTGCGCTACGCCGAGCTGGCCCGCCGGCTGGGCATCTCGCCCGGCGACACCGCCCCGTCGACGGACGTGCGCGAGACGGTGCTGGACCTGCGGCGCAGCAAGGGCATGGTGCTCGACGCCGGCGATCACGACACGTGGAGCGTCGGCTCGTTCTTCGTCAACCCCTTCGTGGACGTGGCTCTGGCGCCTCCTGACTGTCCACAGTGGACGGTGGATGGCCGGGTGAAGCTGTCCGCCGCCTGGCTGATCGAGAACGCCGGCTTCCACCGCGGATACGGTCTGCCCGGCAAGGTGGCGGTCTCGACGAAGCACTCCCTGGCACTGACCAACCGCGGCGGCGCGACCACGGAAGAGCTGCTCGACCTGGCCCGCGAGATCCGCAATGGAGTGGAAAAGGAATACGGGATAAGGCTGGCGCCTGAAGCCCACCTGGTCGGCGTGAACCTCTGATCCCACGCGGATCGTGGTGGATTGGCCCGGGCTGGGCGGGCTAATCGACCACGATCGGTGCCTGTGGATGATCGAAACGCGCGCACCTGCTTCTGCGACATCCTGGCGAGGTGGGGTGGGGCGACGTGGCGGCGCGGCAGGCTGGCGTGATCAGCCGCGCCCAGCTGCGGATTGGCGGTTTGACCGACCACGTGGTCGACGGCCTGCTCGCATCGCGTGGCCTGACGCCACTGGCCCGTGGTGTGTTCCTGGTACGCGGTGCGCCCCTCACGTATGAGGCCGGCCTCTGGTCAGCGGTTCTCTCGACCGGCGGGGTGCTCGGCTTCGCCAGCGCCGCCCACTTGTGGGGCATCGTCGACGAGGCGCCTGATCGAGCGCATGTGATCATCCGCCGAGACCTGCACCTCCAGCATCCGCACGGAGTTCGCATATATCGACACGACCTCCGGCCCCAGCTGATCGATCAGCGACATGGGCTGCCCATCACGTCACGGACGACGACCGTGATGGACTACAATCGGTCGTCTCCGGCTCGGCGAGGCGGGTCGCATAGCCGACCGCGCGGCTCAGCGGGGTTGGCTTCGCGCGGCCGACATCGATCGTCGACTGCATCAGCAGCCCGGTCGTACCGGCAACCCCCGCCTGCGCGAACTGCTGCCCATGCTGAGCGACGGTGCATCGGCAAAATCCGAACGTGTCCTGCATGTCCTGTTACGAAAGGCCGGCATTGACGGGTGGGTGCCGAACTATGACGTCTGGAACGACGGTGTGCTGGCCGGCGTCGTCGATATCGCGTTCCCCAGGCTCCGCATCGCGATCGAGGTCGACGGCTGGGCATTTCACCACAGCCAGGACCGGTTTCAGCGTGATCGCACCAGGCAAAATCACCTCGTGACGCTCGGGTGGACCGTATTGCGCTTTACCTGGTCCGATCTTGTCGACCGTCCGGGATACGTCATCGCCGCCATCCGGCGGATCGTGGTGGATTGGCCCGCGCTGAGCGGGTGAATCAACCCCGATCCGGAAAGAGGCTGCCACGAGCCAACTTGTACGGCGCCGCCTGGGCTAGGGGTTTCACTACCAATAGATCGACGTTGACGTGCCTTGGGCGGGTTACCGCGAACGCGATGCAGTCGGCGATGTCCTCGGCGGTGAGCGGCTCGTCGACGCCGTCGTACACCCGGGCCGCCGCCGCTGCGTCACCGCGCAGGCGCACCAGCGAGAACTCCTCGGTGGCTACCATGCCGGGCGCCACCTCGGTGACGCGGATCGGTCGGCCGTTGAGCTCCAGCCGCAGCGTCTCGACCACGGCCGACGCCGCGTGCTTGGCCGCCGTGTAGCCGGCCCCGCCCTCGTAGACGAGATGCCCGGCGATCGAACCGGTCACCACGATGTGCCCACCGTCGCCACGCTCGAGTAGAGGCAGCAGCGCCTGCGTGACCCGCAGCACGCCGAGCACGTTCGTGTCGTACATCGCCTGCCAATCGGCGGGGTCGGCCGCCTCGACCGGCTCGACGCCCACCGCACCGCCGGCGTTGTTGACGAGCACCGCCACCTCGGAGAGGGACGACGCGAGCTCGGCCACCGATGAGGGCGACGTCACATCGAGCGTCACGGCCCGAATGCCCGGGGCCGACGACGCGAGCGAATCCAGGCGCTCGCGCCGCCGGGCGGCCGCCACCACCTCGTATCCCTCGGCGGCGAGTCGGCGGGCGGTGGCCGCCCCGATTCCGCTGCTGGCGCCCGTCACGACTGCTGTTCCACGTCCCGTCATGGATAAGGATTCTGCCGACCGGGCATGATCGGGGCGACACCGCTGTTGAGGTGACGGCGGAAGGAGCCCCCCAAGTTGGAACGCGTCGCGATGTTGAGCGTCCACACTTCGCCCCTCGAGACCCCGGGCGGTGGCGATGCGGGAGGCATGAACGTCTACATCCTCGAGACCGCGAAGCGGATGGCTGACGCCGGCATTGCGGTCGAGATCTTCACCCGGGCGACGTCCAGCGCCCAGCCGCGATGGGTGGAGATCCACCCGGGGGTGGTGGTCCGGCACATCAACGCCGGCCCGTTCGAGGGGCTCAGCAAGAACGAACTGCCCGGACAGTTGTGCGCGTTCACCGCCGCCGTGCTGCGGGCCGAGGCGCACCACGAGCAGGGCTGGTACGACCTCATCCACTCGCATTACTGGTTGTCCGGACAGGTCGGGTGGCTGGCCCGCGACCGCTGGGGCGTGCCGCTCGTGCACACGGCGCACACGCTCGGCAAGGTCAAGAACGCCGCCCTGGCCGCCGGGGACGCGCCTGAGCCCCTCGCCCGGATCGTCGGCGAGCAGCAGGTGATCGCCGAAGCCGACCGGCTCGTCGCGTCTACCTGCCAGGAACGCAACGAGCTCGTGCAGTACTACGGCGCCGACCCGGCTCGCGTCGACGTCGTGGCGCCGGGAGTCGACCTGGAGACCTTCGCCCCCGGCCCGTCTGATCGCGCGGCGCTGGGCCTCCCGGACGACGCCCACGTGCTGCTGTACGTGGGACGCATCCAGCCGCTGAAGGCCCCGGACGTCCTGCTGCGGGCCGCCGCCCGCATCGCCGAGAACGATCCGGAGCTGGCCCGGCGCCTGCAGGTCGTCGTGCTGGGGGCGCCGAGCGGCGTCGACCCGCAGTGGCTGCCGAGTCTGGCCCGGTCGCTCGGCGTCGAAGCCCGGTTCGTGCCGCCGGTCGGGCGGCGCGAGGTCGCCGCCTACTACCGGGCGGCCGACCTCACCGTGGTGCCCAGCTACAACGAGTCGTTCGGGCTCGTCGCGCTCGAGTCGCAGGCGTGCGGGACGCCGGTGGTGGCGGCCGCGGTCGGCGGGTTGCCCACAGCCGTGGCGAACGGCACGTCGGGCGTGCTGGTCGAGAGCCACGATCCGGGTGACTGGGCCGACGTCCTCGGCGGGCTGTTGCGGGCGCCGTGGCGGCGCGACCAGCTCGCGGCCGGAGCGCGTACGCAGGCGCTGCGCTTCTCGTGGGACCGCACCACCGCCGAGCTGGTCAGCTCCTACGAGCTGGCCACCGCCAGCCGGGTGGCCGAGTTGCGGGCGGCCGCCCGATGACGACCGCCGAGGTCATCGAGGCCGCCCTGCGCGACGGATCTCTCGAGTTCGAGCGATCCGGCCCGGATGCGTTCGTGGTGAACCTGCCGGGTACCCGCCGGCTCAAGACCGCGTGCTGGCTGACCATCGGCGAACACGCGCTGACCGTCGAGGCGTTCGTGGTGCGCAAGCCCGACGAGATGGCCGAGCAGGTGTACCGGTACCTGCTCGAACACAATGCGCGGATGTACGCCGTCTCCTGGTCGATCGACGACTCGGGCGACATCTACCTGACCGGTCGGCTGCCCCTGTCCGCGGTCAGCGCCGAGGAGATCGATCGGGTGCTGGGCGCCGTCCTCGAATACGCCGACGGATCGTTCAACACCTTGCTGCAATTGGGATTCGGGTCGTCCATCCGCCGTGAATGGGCCTGGCGGGTCAAGAACAACGAGTCGCTCGCCAACCTGGCCGCCTTCGCCGAGTTCGCCCAGCGCGAACCGTAGTTTCGAAACGCTTGCGTAGCGGAACGCCGGCGTGCTCTACTGGCATACCGATACGCAGTCGTAGCGAAATTCGGGAGCCGTACGTGGACGAGAAGACGATTCACCAGCGCCGGTGGTGGATCCTGAGCGTGCTGGTGATCTGCCTGCTCGTCGTGATCCTCGACAACACCATCCTCAACGTCGCCCTCAAGACGGTGCAGTCCGATCTGGACGCCTCGCAGAGCCAGATGCAGTGGGCCGTCGACAGCTATGCCCTGGTCTTCGCCGGGTTGCTGATCACCGGGGGCGTTCTGGGCGACCGGCTCGGCCGCAAGAAGGTGCTGCTGTTCGGCATGGTCGCGTTCGGCGCGACGTCCGCACTGTGCTCGTTCGCCAACTCGCCGACCACCCTGATCCTGTTCCGGGCGCTCATGGGCATCGGTGCGGCCGCCGTGCAGCCGCAGACGCTGTCGATCATCCAGAACGTGTTCGAGCCGAGCGAACGCCCGAAGGCTATTGGCATCTGGGCCGGAGCGTCCGGTATGGCCATCGCGCTGGGACCGATCGCCGGCGGCGCGCTGCTCAAGTACTTCTGGTGGGGCTCGATCTTTCTCGTCAACGTGCCGATTGTGATCGTGGGCGTCGTCGCCATCTTCTTCTTGGTGCCTAACTCGAAGAACCCGCGTCCGGGCCGGCTCGACCCGTTCGGCGTGGTGCTCTCGATGGTGGCGCTGGTCGTGTTGGTCTACGGCGTCATCGAGGGCGGCAACACCAACGAGTGGCTGCGGTGGAACACGCTCGGCGCGATCCTGCTCGGCGTCGCGCTGCTCGCCCTGTTCGTTCGTTCGCAGGCCCGCAGCACGCATCCGACGATCGACGTGTCGCTGTTCCGGAACCGGCACTTCTCGGCCGGCGTCGGTGCGATCGGCGTGACGTTCTTCGCGCTGATGGGCGCGACGTTCTACCTGGCCTACTTCCTGCAGGCGGTGCGTGGGTACACCGCGCTGGCGGCCGGAGTGGCGCTGATCGCAGTCGCGGGAGCCGTCATGGTGGCCGCGCCCTTGTCGGCTCGGCTGTCGGCGCGTTTCGGGCCGCGGGCCGTGACGGGGGCGGGGATGGCGATCTTCGGGTTGACGATGATGTCCTACGGCCTGGCCACCCGGACGATGCCGCAATGGGTCATCGAGATCATGATGGTCGGCTTCGGTGTCGGTATGGGCCTGGTCATGACGCCGGCCACGAATGCGATCATGAGCGCCGTACCGCGCGAGAAGGCCGGTGCCGGGTCCGCGGTGAACAACACCGTCCGCCAGGTGGCCGGCGCGCTGGGCGTGGCCATCCTCGGCTCGCTACTGGCAGTGGTGTTCCGCAGCCACCTCGGCGCGGACGCCCCGGCGCAACTGGCCAATCGGCTCGACCAACCCGCGGCAGTCGTGACGAAGCTGCCGGCCGATGCACGGGTGAGTACCTACGTCAAGAAGGACGCGTCCGAGTCCATCGGCGGATCGCTCGAGTATGTCGGCAAGGCGGCCGGGGCGCTGCAGGAGCGCGGCAAGCTGGCCGGTACCCCGCCGACCTCTGCGCAGCAGGCCCAGGCGCAGCAGGCCATCGGTGAGTTCGTCGACCAGTCCAAGGACTCGTTCATGTCGGCCATGCGGGTCGCCTCCGTGGTGTCCGGCCTGATCGGACTGCTCGGCGCGGTCGGAGCGTTCCTGTTCCTGCCGACCCGCCGCGAGCACGCCGAGCAGACTACGAACGCTCCGGCGACCGACGAGCCGGCGCTGGCGCATTGACCGCGGTCGAGCGCCGTCCTGGTCGGCCGCGCAGCGCCGCGGCCGACGAGGCGATCCTCGACGCGACGACCGACCTGCTGGCCGACCAGGGCTACCTGGCGCTGACCGTGGAGGCGGTCGCGGCCCGGGCCGGCGTGGCCAAGTCGACGGTGTATCGCCGCTGGCCGGGCAAGGACGAGCTCGTGATGGACTCGCTGTGCGGCCTCAAGGGTGCGGAGTTCGACCCGGTGGGCGAGTCGGTGCGCGACGACCTGTTCGACATGTTGGTGCGGATGCGCGACGTGTGGGTCAACGGGCGGTTCGGACGGCTCATGAGCCGCCTGGCTGCCGACGGCATCGAACGTCCGGACCTGTACCGCGAGTTCAAGGCCCGGTTCGTGGCGCCGCGGCGAGCGGTCAACCGTCGAATCATCGAGCGCGGTATCGCCGAGGGCCTGATCCGGGCCGACACGGACATCGAGGTGACTATGGCGCTGCTCGTCTCGCCGATCATCAATGCGACCCTGACCCACCAGCCTGCGCTCACCGACCGGCAGTTGGAGTTCATCGTCGACACCGTGCTGCGAGGCGTCGCACCCTGATCGGGCAGGATTGAGGCATGCCCACTCTCGTGCTGCTCCGCCACGGCGAGAGCGATTGGAACAAGAAGAACCTTTTCACCGGCTGGGTCGACGTCGACCTCAGCGCTACCGGTGCGGAGGAGGCGCATCGGGCCGGCGAACTCCTCGAGGCGAACGGCTTGTTGCCCGACGTCGTGCACACGTCGCTGCTGCGCCGGGCGATCCGCTCGGGCGAGATCGCATTGCACGTGGCCGACCGGCACTGGATCCCGGTGCGTCGCTCGTGGCGGCTGAACGAGCGGCACTACGGCGCACTGCAGGGCAAGGACAAGGCGGCGGTACGAGCCGAGTTCGGCGACGATCAGTTCATGCTGTGGCGCCGGTCGTACGACACCCCGCCGCCCCCGCTGGCCGACGACGACGAGTACAGCCAGGCTGCTGACCCGCGCTATGCCGACCTGCTCGAGTCGGTACCGCGCACTGAATGCCTTGCCGACGTGGTGTCTCGGCTGCTGCCTTACTGGTACGACGCGATCGTGCCCGACCTGCGCCACGGCACCGTCCTGATCGCGGCCCACGGCAACTCGCTGCGCGCGCTGATCAAGCACCTGGACGGGTTGTCGGACGAGGCCGTCGTGGCCTTGAACGTCCCGACCGGCATCCCGTTGCGCTACGAACTCGACCCGACGACGTTCCGCCCGACCGGACCGGGGGAGTACCTCGACCCGGCGGCCGCCGCCGAGGCGATCCAGGCGGTGGCGAACCAGGGCAAGTCCTAGCGATCGTCCAACTTTCGGCCGCCTGAGGCGGCCCAGGGTTGTCCGATCGGGGGGATGCGGCGATCGCGCACGGATAGGTCGTCCTGATCAACCATCGCGGATGGGTCATGCGCGAGAGGGTGCTTCCGACGGGAGGGAGCCGCGGCCGGGAACGGGCCGGGACGGGAGGGAGCCGCAGGCGCCCGATCGGCCGAGGGGTGCGGCGCGAGTCAGGCGGTGAGGGAGCCCGGGTTCTTGTGCAAGGGCTCGGGCCGAACGCCGGTGACGATGAACACGACGCGCTGCGCGACCGAAACCGCGTGGTCGGCGTAGCGCTCGTAGTAGCGCCCGATCAGGGTCATGTCGATCGCCGCCTCGACGCCGTGGGTCCAGTTCGGCGACAGCAGCAGGGTGAACAGCTTGCGGTGCAGGGCGTCCATCGAGTCGTCCTCGGCCTCGATGGCCTGAGCCAGCTCGACGTCGCGTCCCTCGATCACGTGGCTGACCTTCTCGACCAGCGACAGCGCGACGGCGCCCATTTGCGAGATCACGTCGCGGATCTCGACCGGAACGGCGATCTCCGGGTAGCGCATCCGCGCCACCTTCGCGATGTGCCGGGCGAGGTCGCCCATCCGCTCCAGGTCGGCGGCCAGGTGCAGGGTCGTGATGAGAACGCGTAGATCGGTGGCGACCGGCTGCTGCCGGGCGATCATCTGGAAGGTGCGCTCTTCGAGATCCTCGCGCAGGGCGTCGACCTGCGGATCGTCGGAAATGACCCGTTCGGCACCGGAGAGGTCGCCGTCGAGCAGCGCGTTGGTGGCTCGCTCCATGGCGGCGCGGACGAGCAGGGTCATGTTGACGAGCGTCTTGCCGATGTCGTCGAGCTCGTCGTGGTAGATGTCACGCATAGCTGCGCCTCCCAATCCTGTGATCCGAAGCGTAGTTTCTCCGCGCGAGAAGCGGTTGTCAGAACATGAACGGACGCGGGCTAACCGGTGAACACCGGGCGGCGGGCACGTCCGTCGTGGAAAGCTCACGGAGAACCGGACACCGCCGCCCGTACCATCGCCGGTGTGGCGGTTATTGCCGTGTGCGCGATCTTGGTCGCACTTGGGCTGGGGTTGGCGATCGGGTGCCGGATTACGGGTCGGAGAGCGGCCCGGCCGGCCGAGTCGCCGCCCGTTCCGGCGCGCCCCGCTCCGACCTTGCCGAGCCAGGTGCTCGAGATGCTCCGCCACGGGGTCGTCGTCGTCGACCGCGACGAGCGGGTCGTCCTGGTCAATCCCGCCGCCCGGGCCATGGGCATCCTCGCGACCGATCGGCTGGCCTTCGACGAGCTGAGCCGGCTGGCGCGGGCCTGCACCGACGGCAACGTCACCGTCCACGGCGCCGTCGACCTGCCGATGGGCCGCCTCGGGCGCGAGCCGATCGCCCTGTCGGTGACCGCGGTTCCGCTACCGGAGGGCATGCGGGTCGCCGCCGTGGTCCTGCTGCTGGACGACGTGACCGAGGTGCGCCGTCTGGAGGCGGTGCGCCGGGACTTCGTCGCCAACGTGTCCCACGAGCTCAAGACGCCGGTGGGCGCGCTGACGTTGCTGGCCGAGGCCGTGCAGGAGGCCGCAGACGATCCGGACGCCGTGCAGCGCTTCGCCGGGCGGATGCAGCACGAGAGTGCCCGCCTCGGCCGGCTCGTCCGGGAACTGATCGAGCTGTCCCGGCTGCAGGGTGCCGAGCCGCTGCCCGGCGCCGCCGAGGTCACGGTGGGCACGCTGCTCGACGAGGCGCAGGACCGCACCCGGCTCGCCGCCGAGAAGTGCGGCATCAGTGTGGTGGCGCGCTACGCCGACGATCTCGTCGTCCGGGGCAACGAGAGCCAGCTGACCATGGCGATCACCAACCTGGTCGACAACGCCATCGCCTACAGCCCGCGGGGCACTCGGGTGGCGGTCAGTGCCCGATCGGCCGAGGATCCCGAGCGCCAGCATCCGTGCGTCGAGATCTCGGTGAGCGACCAGGGCCTGGGCATCGCCGAGTCCGAGCTCACCCGGGTGTTCGAGCGGTTCTACCGGGTCGACCCGGCGCGGTCGCGGGCCACCGGCGGCACCGGGCTGGGCCTCGCGATCGTCAAGCACGTCGCCACCAACCATGGAGGCACCGTGTCGGTCTGGAGTGTCGAGGGCGCGGGTTCGACGTTCACTATCCGGTTGCCTCTCGTTAACCGGCCCGCGAGATCGTCCGACCAGAAGGCACCGGCGAAGACTTTGGCGAAGGGGGTCGCGTGACACGGGTACTTGTCGTCGAGGACGAGGAGTCCTTCTCCGACGCACTGTCGTACATGCTGCGGCGCGAGGGCTACGAGGTGGCGGTCGCTGCCACCGGCCCGGACGCGCTGGCCACCTACGACCGCAGCGGCGCCGACCTGGTGCTGCTCGACCTCATGCTGCCGGGCCTGTCCGGCACGGAGGTGTGTCGAGCCCTGCGGCAACGGTCCAACGTCCCGATCATCATCGTCACGGCGCGCGACAGCGAGGTCGACAAGGTCGTCGGCCTCGAGCTCGGCGCCGACGACTACGTCACCAAGCCGTTCTCGTCCCGCGAGCTGGTGGCCCGGATCCGGGCGGTGCTGCGCCGGGGCGGCGAGGCCGAGGATCTCGTCACGAGTGCGCTCGAAGCGGGTCTGGTGCGCATGGACGTCGAGCGGCACACCGTCGCGGTCGACGGCGACACCGTGTCGTTGCCGCTCAAGGAGTTCGACCTGCTCGAACTGCTGCTGCGCAACGCCGGCCGGGTGCTCACCCGGGGCCAGCTGATCGACCGAGTGTGGGGCGCGGACTACGTCGGCGACACCAAGACCCTCGACGTCCACGTGAAGCGGCTGCGTTCGAAGATCGAACCCGACCCGGCCAACCCCAAGTACCTAGTGACGGTGCGGGGCCTCGGCTACAAGTTCGAGGCCTGATTCATCCCGCCTTCCGCGTCGCGGCGGCGGGGCTCATCGCGCGAGCGCTCATCGCGTTCGTGGTTGCGTAGCTTTTGGTCACCCGCCGTCGTATAGCCAGCTGGGTGACCAAAAACCGTCCGGGTCAGCGTGGGTTAGCGTCTGCGGGCTTCCGTCGTGGCGGGGTGCTCGGCTACCAGGCCGTGTTCCAGGCGCTCGGCGCAGATGCGGGACAGCTCGTCGTAGGCCTTCTGGCCGATCAGCTCGGTGAGCTCGGGCGCGTAGGAGACGTAGAGCGGCTCACCCCCGGTGTGCGCGTCCGGCGACGACGTGCACCACCAGTGCAGGTCGTGCCCGCCCTCACCCCAGCCGCGGCGGTCGAACTCGGACACGGTCGAGACGAGGATGCGCGTGCCGTCCGGGCGATCGACCCAGTCCTGGGCACGGCGCACCGGCAGCTGCCAGCACACCTCGGGTTTGGTCTCGAGCGGATGCCGCCCGGTGCGCAGTGCGAGCCCGTGCAGTGAACACCCCTCCCCACCGGAGAAGCCCGGACGGTTCAGGAAGATGCACGCCCCGTCGACGGTGCGGGTGCGGCGTCGGTTCTCGTCGTCGCCGACGTTGTCCTTCTCGACGATGTCGAGCTTGCCGCCCTTCACCTGCGCCCGGTCGTGGTACTGCCAGTGCTCCGGGGTGAGCTGCTCGGCGAAGCGCCGGACCCGTTTCTCGTCGGCCTTGTCGGAGAAGAATGCCCCGTGGCTGCAACATCCGTCATCGGCGCGTCCCTCGATGACGCCCTGGCAGCCGCGTCCGAAGATGCACGACCAGCTCGAGCACAACCAGGTCAGGTCGGCCCGTATCCAGTGCTCGGGATCGCCCGGATCGGCGAACTCGATCCACTCGCGGGGGAAGTCAAGGGTCGCCTCTTTCGCGACAACAGGTAACTGCACGTGGTCAAGAGTACGGAACTTCGGGTCCGGATTCCGAGAGGCCGACCGATACTCTTTCAAGGTATGAGGCTCGGGGTGCTCGACGTCGGCTCGAACACCGTGCACTTGCTCGTGGTCGACGCCTATCGCGGCGCCGAGCCGACCCCGCAGCTGTCGCGCAAGAGCGTCCTGCGGCTGGCCGAGCACATCGACAAGCGCGGCGATCTGGCCCTCGAAGGCGCCGACGCCCTGGTCGGGGCCGCGCTCGGCGCCCGGCGGCAGGCCGTCGAGCTCGGCTGTGACGAGGTGATCGCGTTCGCGACCTCGGCGGTTCGCGACGCCGGCAACTCGGCCGAGGTGCTCGAACGGGTCGCCACCGAGGCCGGCGTCGAACTCGCGGTGCTGACCGGCGACGACGAGGCGCGGCTGACGTTCCTCGCGGTCCGGCGGTGGTTCGGCTGGAGCGCGGGACGGCTGCTCTGCCTCGACATCGGCGGCGGATCGCTCGAGCTCGCGGCCGGTGGCGACGAGGAACCCGACCTTACGGCGTCGCTGCCACTCGGCGCCGGACGGCTGACCCGCGAGTGGTTCGACAGCGACCCGCCGTCCAAGTCCGCGCTGGGCAAGCTGCGCGATCACGTCGAGGCCGAGCTGGCCGAGCCGGTCAAGACACTGCTCAAGGGCGGTGCGCCGGATCGGGGTGTAGCGACCAGCAAGACGTTCCGCACGCTGGCCCGCCTCGCCGGAGCGGCGCCGTCGTCGGCCGGGCCGCGGGCGCCTCGGGTGCTCACCCGCACCGGCCTGAAGCAGGTGACGGCGTTCATCTCGCGGATGTCGTCGACCGACCTCTCCGAGCTGGACGGCGTGAGTAGCGGCCGCTCGCACCAGGTGCTGGCCGGCGCCGTCGTCTCGGCCGCGGCAATGGATGCTCTCGGCGTCGCCGAGTTGGAGTTGTGCCCGTGGGCGCTGCGCGAGGGCGTGATCCTGCGCCGGCTCGATCAGTTGGCGCCATGACGGGACCCTCTCGGGCGTTGCGGGCGCCCTCGGCGAAGGTCGGCCTGTCGACGGCGTCGGTGTACCCGGAGTCGACGGCCGCCGCCTTCGAGCTGGCCGGCAAGCTCGGCTACGACGGCGTCGAGGTCATGGTCTGGACGGATCCGATCAGCCAGGACCCGAACGCCCTGCGCCGGCTGTCCGAGCACTACAACGTGCCGATCCTGGCTATCCACGCGCCCTGCCTGATCGTGACCCAGCGCGTGTGGTCTACCGACCCGTGGCTGAAGCTGCAGAAGGCCCAGTTCGCGGCTGAGATGCTCGGCGCGCAGACCGTCGTCGTCCACCCCCCGTTCCGGTGGCAGCGCGACTACGCCCGGCGGTTCCGGGCCGGGCTCGACGACATGGCCAAGGAGACGGCGGTGCGCTTCGCCGTCGAGAACATGTTCCCGCTGCGCGTGCGGGGCCGGGAGGTGTCGGCTTACCAGCCCGGATGGGACGTGACCGCCGACGAGCTGTACCGCGACTGCACGCTGGACATCTCGCACGCGGCGGTGTCGCAGTCAGACGTCCTGACCATGCTGGACGCGATGGGCTCGCATCTGACCCACCTGCACGTCGGCGACGGCACGGGCATCGCCAAGGACGAGCATCTCGTTCCGGGACGCGGCACCCAGCCGTGCGCCGAGGTGCTGGAGCGTGTCGCCGGCACGGGTTTCGCCGGGCACGTGATCGTCGAGGTCAACACCCGCCGCGCCGTCGATCGCGACGAACGTGAGGCCGATCTCGCCGAGGCGCTGGCCTACTGCCGGCTGCACCTCGTCGCTCCGCCCGCCGGGGCGCTACACCAATCTCGCTGAGACGACGAGGTTGTTCAGGTAGCTGCGGGCCGCCCAGTCGAACTCGCCGGTACACGTGACCAGTCGCAGCACGGGCAAGGGCGTCGGTCCGTACACGGCGGCGGTCGGGAAGTGGGTCTTCGGGTAGCTGCGGACGGTGTCGACGACGAACCGCAGGGTCTTGCCGTCGTGCGTCTGCACGATCACCGTGGCGCCGACGCGCAGGTCCCGCAGTCGGTAGAACACGGCCGGGCCGTTGCGCGAGTCGACGTGGCCCTCGATGACAGCCGGGCCCGGATCGCCCGGCCGGACACCGTCCGCGTACCAACCGGCCACGCCCCACTCGTGCGGTGGCTCGAGCGTGCCGTCGGCGAGCAGGCCGACCGATTCCAGGTCGGTGTCGATGCCGATCGCCGGGACGACGAGGCGGGCCGGCGGGGCCACGGCCGGTCGAGCCGACGGGTCGGCGTGCGCCGGACCGGTCGGCCCGGCCGGAATCGCCGGGATGCCGGACGACGTGGCCGCACGAGGGCCCGGCGCCGGAACCGGCGCCGGGCTGGATGACGCGGGCGCGGTGCGCTCCGCGGGCCTGGCCTTCGCCTCCCCGCAGGCCACGGCACACGCGGCCACGACGAGGCTCGCCAGGATGATGCACAGCCTCGCTGTATTCATGCCGCCGCGGATCGCCGCCGTCCCCGCACCGCCAGCGCCGAACCGGCCAGGGCGACAACGGCGGCGGCGCCGAGCCCCCACGTCCAGGACGGGATGCCGTTCGGACGGTGGACGGTGCCGCCGCCCCCGGCCGGCACCGAACCGATCGGCGTGGTCGCCGCCCCGGCCGCGTCGGTCAGGGTGCGCAGCGCGAGGCCGCCGCCCTTGCCGTCGAGCAGGACGACCGAGCTGACACTGCCGGACTTGACGGCAACCGTCGCCGAAGTGTCGAGTGACGTGCCGTCGGCCTTGGCGGCGACCTGTAGCGTGCCGGCCGGCACGATGGTGTACTTCGTCGTGCTGGCGAAGGCCGCCGACTTGGCGAGCACCAGGCCGTTCTGCGCGGTGATGTCGGCGCGCGGCGCCCGGCTTGCCGCCTGGATCACGCGGACCAACCCGTGTCCGGCCGCGGGCGGCGTGAGCTGGTCTTCGATGATGACGCCGTGCAGCTTCTTGTTCGTGCCAACTCCGGCCGCGGTATAGGCGTGGCCGGCCTTGGCGGTTAACGTCCAGCTGAGCGCCGCCGGGGTGGACGCGGCCGCGCCGTGCGGGCGCATCGACACCGCGTACGGCCCGGGCTTGAGCCAGTTGTACGGACTGACGTCGCCGTAGCCGACGCTGGACAGCCACAGCGTGGTGGTGCCACCCGAGAACGCGGTGAGGTACACGTCGACGTTGGTGGTGTCCGGCGACAGGTGCGCGCCGCGGATCATCGCGTTCTGGGTGGATGGCGCGGCGGCCGACGCCGCGGGTGCAGTCAGGCCGGTCGTCACTACGGCCGCGGCCACTATCAGGATCCGAACCGGTACTCGCATGTCGTCCCCCTAGGTGATGGTCAAAGCCCCTCGGGCGCCAGCCCGACGGACCAGGTCAGTTGCCGTGCGCCTCCGGGCAGCGTGGACACGCGTGCGGGTGCGTAGGCCGCCGGCAGCGCCCGCTGAACGGCGGCGAGCGCGGCCGGATCCGTCATCGACAGCGTCAGGGTGCGGGCGGGCCGGGCGAGCGGGGCCTCGGCGCGGTCGAGCGTGACCCGCGTGAGGCGCACGTCCGTGCGCGATGCGAGCAGTGCCACCACCGTCGCGGCGCGCAGGTCCAGCCGCCCGTCGGCCAGCCAGGGCCGGATCGCGGGATCGGTGACGACTCGCGGATTGGCCAGCAGCGCCCTGTCGGCCATGCGTCGCTCGTTCGAGTCGCGTGCGAGCCGCTGGGACAGGCTCGCCGCGTTGCCGTCGACGAGCAGCGCGATCTCGACCTGCCCGGACCCGGTGCCGAAGCTCGCGACCGACAGCGGGGAGATCCGCGAGGCGACGTCGGCCAGGCTCTTCCGCGCGTGCTCGCGGATCTCGGGCGTCGTGACGAGCAAGCTGTCGCCGGCATCCTGGCTGTCGATCGACGTGAGGACACCCGTCGCCGTGTACCCGCTGAAGAGCAGATCGCTCGCGACGGTCGAGTCGGTGCGCACCCGAGCCGACCGGGCCAGATTCGCGCGGATCCACGTCTCTGCCTGCTGGATCGTGGACGTGCTCGGCCGCGAGGGCGCCGCGGTCGGCGTCGACGATGAGCGGTGCGTTAGGACGTAGGCGGTGAGTCCTCCGGCGGCCAGCACGCCCACCGCGCAGACGGCGACGACTGCGCGCCGAACGGTCGCCGAAGCCGGCGGAGCGGCCTCGTCCTCATCGTCGTCGAAGCGGAACAGCTCGCCGGAGCCCGGGGCCTGCACGTCCGCGGGGGATGGATCGACCGGCGCCTCGTGCGTTGCCTCCTGCGTTGCCTCGGGCGGGGCGTCCTGCGGGGACTGGTGCGGGGCCTCAGGCGGAGCGCCGCCCGACTCGTGTGCTGCCGCCGCGAGCGCGTCCCGGCGGTCAGTCGGGCGCTGCCCGGCTACCCGGCGCGGCGGCGGTTCAGGCGAGTTGTCGAGCGCGTTGGCGGCGGCACTGTCGCGCAGCAGCCTGGAGCGCCGCGCCGATGCGCGTCGCGCGTCCCCCGATCGCGCGTCCATGAGGCCCCCCGATGGACTCATTAGACGAGACGGAGCGGGGTCACACGTCGTCGTTGCCGGGCGATCCGGGCGCCGTCTCAGCCGACACCGTACGCCCTATATCTGCGGTGAGGGAGTTGTGAGGTGCCCGGCCGTCGTGACCGCGAATCGCCTCAAGTCCGCGGCACTACTCTCAGGGCATGCTTCGCTCCGTCATCCTGGCCGCCTCCCGCAACCACGGCATCGAACGGCTTGTGTCGAATGCCCCGGTATCGCGCACCGTTGTGCGGCGATTCGTCGGTGGCGCCGACACATCCGCCGCGGTCGGGGCAGCGAGCGCGCTGGTGGAGGACGGCTTGTACCTCACGCTCGACCATCTCGGGGAGGACACCGCCGACGCCGAGCAAGCGTCCGCCATCGTCGACGAGTACCTGGGGCTGCTGCGGGCGCTCGACCGGGCCGGCCTCGCCGAGCGTCTCGCACCTCTCACCGCCCGCGCCGAGGTCAGCGTCAAGCTGAGCGCGATCGGCCAGGCGCTGCCCGGCGACGGCGAGAAGATCGCGCTCGAGAACGCCCGGCGCATCTGCTCTGCGGCTCGTGGCGTCGGCGCGACGGTGACCCTCGACATGGAGGACCACACCACCACCGACTCGACGCTGTCGATCCTGGTCGAGCTGCGGGCGGACTTCCCCGAGACGGCCGGCGTACTGCAGTCCTACCTGCGGCGCACCGAGGGCGACTGCCGCGACCTGTCCGGCGCCGGCAGCCGGATCCGCCTGTGCAAGGGCGCATACAAGGAGCCGGCGTCCGTGGCCTACCAGGACGACAACGACGTGGACCTGTCCTACGTGCGGTGCGCCAACATTTTGCTCAGCGGGGCTGGATACCCGATGTTCGCCACTCACGATCCGCGGCTGGTCCCCATCGTGCAGGAGCGGGCGAAGTTCCACGGCAAGGGCCAGCACCAGTACGAGTTGCAGATGCTGTACGGGGTTCGCCCGTCCGAGCAACGGCGCCTGGCCCGGGACGGCGAGACCGTCCGGGTCTACGTGCCCTACGGCAGCGACTGGTACGGCTACCTGATGCGCCGCTTGGCCGAGCGACCGTCCAACCTGTCCTTCTTCCTGCGTTCGTTGGTGGGCCGAAAGTGAACGGTTTGGCAATCGTCGGTGGCGGCAAGATCGGCGAGGCGCTGCTGTCCGGACTGTTGCGTGGGCACTACGCGCCCGACGAGGTGGTGGTGGTCGAGAAGCACCCCGAACGCGCTGCCTACCTGACCGCGACGTACGGAGTGTCCACTGTGGACGTTCCGTCGGCCGCGCACGCTGCTCGCACCGTCCTGGTTGCCGTCAAGCCGCAGGACATCCTGCCGTTGCTCGCCGAGCTGGCGCCGCACGTGGGGGCGTCGCACGTCGTCGTCTCGGTGGCGGCCGGGGTGCCGACGGCGCGCATCGAGGCCGCGCTCGGCGCCGACGTCCCGGTGGTGCGGTGCATGCCGAACACCCCGGCGCTGGTCGACGAGGCGATGACCGCCATCTCGCCCGGTGCACACGCGACCGAGGAGCATCTCGCTGTCGCCGAGAAACTCCTTACCGCGGTGGGCAAAGTGGTACGCGTTCCCGAGTCGCAGCTCGACGCGGTGACGGCGCTGTCCGGCTCCGGGCCGGCGTACTTCTTCTACCTGGTCGAGGCGATGATCGACGCAGGCATCCTGCTCGGCCTGCCCCGCACGCTGGCCGCCGAGCTGATCGTCCAGTCGGCGGTGGGCGCCGCGGTCATGTTGCGTGACTCCGGCGAGCACCCGGTGCAGCTGCGCGAGGCGGTGACCAGCCCGGGCGGCACGACCATTGCCGCGATCCGCGAACTCGAGGTGCACGGCGTGCGGGCCGCGCTGCTCGCTGCGATCGAGGCGGCCGCCCTGCGCAGCGCCGAGCTGGGCAAGTCCTCGTCCTAGTCCGATCGCGCACAACGAACCGCCCGATTGTGGTTCGGATGCCCCGTTATTTGGGGCGTCCGAACCGAAATTGGGAACGCTACCCGGCCCGAGCAGCTCGCGACTTAACACCGAGTGGACCGCCCGGCGGGCATCGCCTAGCGTCCGGAGTGCGGTGAACGGCTGCCGCAGGTATATCTGTGGGGCACAGCTATCGCATCAGCCCCACCAGTACCGCTACGCTCCATAAAGCACGTGCGTGTCGTCCGCCGGAGGGGAAGACCGGCGCACCGACACGTGCCAGAGGGTCGGTGACGTATGACCACGTCTGCGCAATCGGGCGCCGGCAAGGACAAGGCACCGCGGCGTTCGCGCGCCGCGAGTGACGAGGAAGCGAAGGCGAGCATCGCCGAGGCTGGCCTCGCTGAAGTGCGGTTCCTGACCGTCGCCGAGGTGGCGTCGGTCATGCGAGTGTCCAAGATGACCGTGTATCGCATGGTGCACGGCGGCGACCTGCCCGCGGTGCGGGTCGGACGCTCGTTCCGGGTTCCGGAGAAGGCTGTCCACGACTACCTCCGCGCGGCCTACATCGAGGCCGGCTGACGTCTCTACCCGCCGGCGGCGGATGCGCGCGTCGCGGCGGGCTCGTCCCGCGAGCGCGCATCGGTCGCGTGGCGGGCCGGGGTAGGGTTGGCCGACTGATACGCGCCTGCGCTGTCTGCGCTGGGCAATCATGATCGACATGCTGGGTCAGCCCGGCGACAGTGAGGTTCACCTATGGGTTCGGTAATCAAGAAGCGGCGCAAGCGGATGGCGAAGAAGAAGCACCGCAAGCTGCTCAAGCGCACCCGCGTTCAGCGCCGCAACAAAAAGTAAAGCAATCGGATCGGGCCGAAGGCTCGATCCGATTGTGTGCCGCCCACCCGGCTGCGGTCCGCGGTGCTCATTAGATGGCCGCCCAACGCGTCGGCTGAAGTCTTTGGTCACCCGGTCGACCGAAACTGGAACAGCGCTGAAACGTCGCGTGCACGCTGAGGGTTTGTAGTGTCACCAGGCGTAGAGACAGCGCTCAGACGGGCCTACACTGGGCCCTTCGTTTGCCGTCGCAGCCGGGGAGTTTCTATATGGCCCGCGTCGTTCTGGTCACCGGTGTGAGTCGCCACCTCGGAAGCCGTCTGGCCGGGCAGCTCGCCGCGGATCCGACGATCGATCGCGTCGTCGGCGTCGACACGACCCCGCCGTCCAAGGACGACCGGGTCCGGCTCGGCCGAACCGAGTTCGTGCGAGCCGACATCCGCAACCCGCTCATCGCCCGGGTGATCTCACACGCCAAGGTCGACTCGGTGGTGCACACCTCGGTCACGGCGACCCCGGGCCGGGCCGGCGGGCGCACGTCGATGAAAGAGATGAACGTCATCGGCACGATGCAGCTGCTCGCCGCCTGCCAGAAGTCCGAGACGGTGCGCCGCCTGGTCGTGAAGTCGACGACGTCGGTATACGGAGCGAGCCCCCGCGACCCCGCGGTGTTCACCGAGGACACTCCGGCTCGTACGGCCCCCGTCTCCGGCTACGGAAAGGACGCCGTCGAGGTCGAGGGCTACGTGCGCGGATTCAGCCGGCGCCGTCCCGACATCACCGTCGCCGTGCTGCGCTTCGCGAATTTCATCGGGCCGACCATCGAGACCCCGCTGACCCGGTACTTCGCCCTGCCTGTGGTGCCGACCGAGTTCGGCTACGACCCGAGGCTGCAGTTCCTGCACGAGGACGACGGGATCGAAGTGCTGCGCCTGGCCACGCTCGCCGACCACCCTGGCGTGTTCAACGTCGCCGGCCCGGGCACAGTGCTGCTCTCGCAGGCGATCCGCCGAGCCGGTCGGGTTTCGATCCCGGTTCCGGCCCCGGCGATGCGGGTGGTCAGCAGCTTGGTCCGGCGCGCCGGGCTGGCCGACTTCTCACCCGAACAGATGCGTCTACTCACCTTCGGCCGGGTGGTCGACACCGAACGACTGCGCACCCAGTTCCCGTACACGCCGAAGTACTCGACTGCTGAGGCGTTCTCGGCGTTCCTGGGCGGACGGTCGATCACGCCTGTGGTCCCGCCGGAACGGATCCGGCAGGCTGAGCGCGTGGTCGGCGCCGCGCTCGGGGTGGGTGGATCGGCGGTGCCCGGACGTGGATGAGGCGCGCGTCATTCCGCTGCGCCCGGACCCGCAGGGTCGCCCGCCATCACCTGAGCAGGCTCCCCGCGAGCGTCCGATGGCCGCGATCCCGCACCCGGCAGTCGAGCCGGAGCCGGAACCGCCGCCGACCGCTATCTCGGAGCTGGAGCGCCGAATCGCGTCGGGGCTGGCCTTCTTGCGGCGTCGGCTGACCGGCGACTACGAGGTGGACGAGTTCGGGTTCGATACCGAGCTGACCGACCAGGTGATGCTGCCGGCTTTCCGCCCATTGCTCGATCACTGGTTCCGGGCCGAGGTCATCGGCATCCACAACGTGCCGCGTGAGGGTGGGGCGCTGCTGGTCGCCAACCACGCGGGCGGGCTGTGGGCGCTGGACGCGGTGATGTGCGGATTGGCCGTCCACGACCGGCATCCGGCCCATCGCCACCTGCGGCTGCTCGGCGCCGACCTCGTGTTCACCACGCCGGTGCTGGGCGAGCTGGCCCGCAAGGGCGGCAGCACCGTCGCGTGCAACGCCGACGCCGAGCGGCTGCTCGGTTCGGGCGAGCTGGTCGGCGTGTTTCCGGAGGGGTTCAAGGGCATCGGCAAGCCGTTCAGGGAGCGGTACAAGTTGCAGCGGTTCGGCCGCGGTGGGTTCGTGACGGCGGCGCTGAAGGCGGGCGTGCCGATCATCCCGGTGTCGATCGTCGGCTCGGAGGAGATCCATCCGTTGCTGGGCAACGCCCGGTTGCTCGCACGGATGCTCAACCTGCCGTACTTCCCGATCACGCCGACGTTTCCCTGGCTGGGCCCGCTCGGGCTCGTGCCGCTGCCGAGCAAGTGGTACCTCGAGTTCGGCGAGCCGATTCCTACCGACGGCTACGGTGCGGACGCCGTCGACGACCCGATGCTCGTGTTCGAGCTCACCGACCGGGTACGCGAGACGATCCAGAGCACTCTGTACCGGCTGCTCGTGCAGCGCCGCTCCGTCTGGCGCTGACTGGGTTATCCCGCCTTTCGCGAATCTGCTTGTGGACCCCTCGCAAGCTCGGGGCCCAACGCAGATCCGCACCGCTCCTTCCTCGCGGGCCGCGTCGCGGCGGCGGGGTTCTTCGCGCAAGCGCTCATCGCGTTCGTGGTTCCGGTTTGCGTGGTCCCTTCGCGCTGCGGGCGAGCGCTCATCGTTCGTTGGCTTACACGCGCTGGCGCAGGCGGGACAGGTGGGCGTGCGCTCGGGTCAGGTGCCGCTGTCGGACACGTTCATCAACAGCTACATCCGAGGACGTTCTATCCGGCGACGCGTGAGACCGAGGTCCGCGCTCTGGTGGCCGCGATCGTCGCGGCGTCCTGGCTCGGGTTCGTCCTGCGTCGGCGTCGGCGGGTTACCTGCGCCTGACTCCGCGGCGTGCGACAGCGATCCTGTGCAGACGCGCCGCCGTGGTGCGGCGCGTCCGCACAAGATCGCGACGGAGGGTCGGCAAGGTGCCGCGCCGCCGCAGCGCCAGGCCGGCGGCGATTCCGCCGGCCACCGCACCCACCCCGAGCGCGGTCGGCACGCCGATGCGCGCCGCCTTGCGTCCGGTCCGGAAATCGCGGATCTCCCAACCCCGCTGACGCGCCTCGCCCCGCAGCGCCGAATCGGGATTGACGGCGACGGGACGGCCGACGAGCGACAGCAGGGGCAGGTCGTTGATCGAGTCGGAGTACGCGGCGCACCGCTGCAGGTCGAGCCCCTCGCGGGTCGCCAGCGCCCGGACCGCGGCTGCCTTCGCCTCACCGTGCAGGACCTCGCCGATGAGCCGGCCGGTGTAGATGCCCTCTCGCGACTCGGCCACCGTGCCGAGCGCCCCGGTCAGGGTGAGCTGGTCGGCGATGATCTGCGCCAGCTCCACCGGCGTCGCGGTCACCAGCCAGACCCGCTGCCCGGCGTCCAGGTGCAGCTGAGCGAGGGCCCGGGTGCCCGACCAGATCTTGTCGGCCATCGTCTCGTCGTAGATCTCCTCGCCGAGCGTGACGATCTCCTCGACCTTCTTGCCGGCGACGAACGCCAGGGCCGAGTCGCGAGTGGTGTGCATGTCGTCGTGCGACTCGCCGCGCACGCGCAGCCGGGCCTGCCGCAGGGCGAAGGTCACCAGGTCACGCCAGGTGAAGAACTTGCGGGCGGCGAGTCCCTTGGCGAAGTGGAAGATCGACGCGCCCACCATCATCGTGTTGTCGACGTCGAAGAACGCCGCGGCGGCGGGATCGTCCGGCACGGCGAGCGCCGCCTCCAGTTCAGGCGCGGCCCGCTCGGACGGTGTTCCTGGCATGACCGACCTCCCCGACATCGGCGAGGGTCCAAGCGTAGCGATCAGCGCGCCCGCCCGGCGCACGATTACAGATGCAGGTGCAGGCCGCACGGGCCTAGCCCGATACCGATCGTGCCGAGCGTGACGAGCAGCCCGCACGAGTTGATCGTGATCGGTCCCGAGGCCGGCAACGACAGGCTGGGCAGGCCGATCGAGCTCGACGAACCACTCGGCGCCGAACCCGTGCCCGTCGGCGGTGTCGCGCCGCCCGGGCCGGACGCCGACGTCGGGACCCCCGGAACGGCCGGCAGCGACGCCGAAGCGGCGCCGCTGGTGGCCGTCGAGTGCGCCGCGGACGGCGCCGTACTGGCGCCGCCTGGCGGGGCGGTCCCCCCGGCGCCCGGTGGGGTGGGGGAGGTGAGATTCGCCGGTGGATTGCACGGCAACGTGCAGGGAAGGGGGCCGAGGTCGTCACTGGAGGTATCGGTGAGACAGGAGCAGCCGATGTTGGCCCGCAGCCGGTTCGCCCGGTCGAGCACCCGCTCGGCGAGTTGCTGGGACCCGACCGCGCGGTCGTGCAGGGTGCCCGGCGGGATCCGGCCGACTATTGCAGTCAGCCGCGAGATCTGGTCCGGGACCGTGCTGAGCAGCGTCTGCAGCGCGGTGGTGGACCGGCTGCTGACCGCCTGCCCGGTGAGCACCCGGCTGGCGTTGCGGAGGTTGGCATCGGCATCGCTGAGCGTGTCGGTGACCAGGTTGGCGGTGTGCGCGCTGATGCCGCCCGCGGCGTGTACCCCGGCGCCCCCGGCGAGCGAGGACGACCGCCCCAGTAGTGATGACACCTCGTTCGCACGCCGCTTGGCCAGCGTGAGGTACTCCTTACCCCGCGCTCCGGGGCCACTGGTCAGGGAGAGCTGGACGTTCTCGCTCGCGCGTTTGAGGCCGTAGAGCGAGTCGCCGGGCAAGGTGTTGCTGCTGAGCCATACCGCGCCGGTGAGTAGCACGCCGAAGATGATCACGAGCGTGCCGACGACGGTGAGTGGGCGGCGCAGCGGCATGCGGTGTACGGCTGCGCGGGCCCGGCGCCAGGTTCCGCTCGGCGTCACCGGGGCGTCGACCGGTGTTAACCCTTCCGCGACAAGCCTTGGCGTCACCCCGACCAGCTGCGCGCGCAGGTCGGCGCGGAACCCCGGGCTCGGCTTCGGGGGAGACGGCAGCGAGGACAACCGGGCGACCAGCGTGCTGGTCATGGGGTCGGTCGAAGCGACCGGGTCGGGGTAACGCCGCAACATTGCGACGAGCGAACGTGCGTCAGCCATCTCTACCTCCCCCCTGAACGGACGAAAGTACGAACGTGTGATTGCGGTTTACTGACCGTTCGTCCGCAGAGTCCAACGATGCGATCTCGATGGGGTTACTGCAGGTAAGTGTCAGTGTCACCGCAGTTCACCTCGGACAAGCTCCGCGAGCTTGCGGACGGCCCGGTGTTGCAGCGCCTTGATGGCCCCGTCGTTCTTGCCCATGATCTCGGCGGTCTCGCTCACCGACAGGCCCTGCATGAACCGCAGTACGACGCAGTCGCGCTGGTCGTCGCCGAGCTTCTTCACCGCCCGCATCAGGTGCTCGGTGGTCAGTGAGCTGATCACCGCCGCTTCCGGGCCGGGATCCTTGTCCTTCTGCTCGATGACCTCCGAGGTGGTGACCTCGAGCCGGTGACGGGCCGATTTGACATGATCCAGCACGATGTTGCGGGCGATGGTGATGAACCAGGCGCCGATGTCGCGGCCCTGGTAGGTGATGCCGCTGATCCGTCGCAGCGCCCGCAGGAACGTCTCGCTGGTGAAGTCCTCGGCCGTCGCCCGATCGTTGACCCGGTAGTAGATGTAGCGGAAGACGGTGTCGAAGTAGCGGTCGTAGAGCTGCCCGAACGCCTCACCGTCGCCCTCCTGGGCGCGCGTCACAAGCTGCCAGATCTCGACGTGGGTGTCGTCGACGGCGTGCCGCGGCCCGTCGGGCGGCTTGCTCACGGCCTCATCAAGCGGCCGCCCTGCCTTGGTCGGGGGCAGGGCGGCGACGGTGGTTCCGGTGGCCACGGCATGTCGACCGCCGGCGGCCATCGAGTACGCAGGTCGTGCTCTGAGGACGTCTAGGACAGCGTCCAGCAGAACACGTAGACCCGCGCCGTCTGGCATGGGTGATGCGGCACTAGGGCGCGCGCCAGGCATAAAGGGACAACCTCTCAGCGGGACCCCCGTTCCGCCAATTGCGACAGCGCCCAACCGTACCCCCACGGCCAGTAACTAACCAGTTCCCCCCGGCACTCGCCAACCTCACGCAACAACCGGCCCGGACTTGCATCCGAACCGCCAGCACGCTTGGCTCAAAGCTTGCGCCGCAACACCGCCCCGCCAGCGGAGGAACTGTGACCGACCACGGCACTGAAGCCGTCCCGAGCAGTGTCTCGGATCTCATTCGGCGAGCGGTGCGGGCCACGCCGGACGGCCTCGCCGTCGTCGACGGACCGGCGCGACTGAGCTGGTCCGAACTCGACGCCCGGGTGAGCGCCGCCGCGCTGGCTCTGCGCGCGAGCGGGCTCGAGGACGGCGACCGGGTCGCGCTGCAGCTCGGCACGAGCATCGACTTCGTGGTGCTCTACCTCGGTGCCGACCGGGCCGGGCTGATCACCGTCCCGGTGAATCCGGCCTACACGCTGCCCGAGCTGACCCACGTCCTGGACGACTCGGGAGCCCGCCTGCTCGTCACGTCCAACCCGGCCTCGGTCGATGTCGCCGGGCCGCAGATCGTGACCGCGTCGTCGGCGCCGGCGCCTGGAAAGCGCACCGTCGCCGAGCTGCTCGAGGCGGCGCCGCCCGGCGCCGACCCGCGCCGTGACCGGGTCGGCGAGGATGTATCGCTCCTGCTCTACACCAGCGGCACCAGCGGCCGGCCCAAGGGCGCCATGCTGTCGACGCGGGCGCTGCTGGCCAACCTCGCCCAAGTGGCAGCTGTGGATCCGCCGATGATCACCGGTTCCGATGTCGCGTACGTGCCGCTGCCGTTGTTCCACGTCTTCGGGCTCAACGCCGGGCTCGGCATCGCCCTGCACGCCGGCGCGACCACGGTGCTCGCCGACCGCTTCGACCCGCTCGAGTCGCTGGCCACGATGGCCGCGGAGCGGATCACGGTGGTGATCGGCGCTCCGGGCATGTTCGCGCAGTGGGCGTCCCGTCCGGAGCTGGCCACCGGGTTCGCCGGCGTGCGGTACGCGGTGTCCGGGTCGGCCCCGCTGCCGGCGGCGCTGGTCGCGACGTACGCGGCGCACGGCATCGTGCTGCACGAGGGCTACGGCCTGACCGAGGCGGCGCCGGGCATCACCCTGAACCGGGCCGGAAAGGCCGGCTCGATCGGCCGGGCGCTGCCGGGCGTCGAGATCGAGCTGCGCGACCAGGACGGTTCGCCGGTGTCGGACGAGGACGACGATCCCGGCGAGCTGTACGTCCGCGGTAGGAACCTGTTCTCCGGGTACTGGCCAGCCGGTGACGGCGGGCCCGACACCGACGGGTGGTTCGGCACGGGCGACATCGCGGTGCGCGACGACGACGGCAACCTTGTCCTGGTCGGGCGGTCCAGCGAGCTGGTGCTGGTGAACGGCTTCAACGTCTACCCGGCCGAGGTCGAGTCGGTGCTGGGCGCCCAGCCCGGAGTGGCGGAGGTCGCCGTGGTGGGCGCCGAGGATCCCGAGACGGGCGAGGCCGTGGTGGCCTACGTGGTGCCCGCCCCGGGCGTTGTGCTCGACGTCGACCAGTTGCTCGCCGCGGCGTCGGGATCGTTGGCGAAGTTCAAGCTGCCCCGCTCGATCTCACTCGTCGAGACGTTGCCGCACACCGTGACCGGCAAGGTGATGAAATGGCGGCTGCGGGCCGAACCGCCGCCGATGCGTATAGGTAAGCAGAGCAAAGCTCGATGACGGCCACCACCGATCATCACGTCACGCTGATCACGCGGGTCGGCTGCCACCTGTGCGAGGACGCGTCGGCCCTCTTGCAGAAGCTGCACGCCGAGCTGGGGTTCGGCTACGACGAGCTCGACGTGGACGCCGACCGCGATCGGCGCAACGAGTACTCCGATCGGGTGCCGGTGATCCTGATCGACGGCAAGGAGCACGGCTACTGGCGTGTCGAGGAGCCCCGCTTCCGCGCGGCCCTAGCCCGCTGAGTCTCTTTCGGCGGTGATCTTGGAGTTCTGGTCGCTATTCGACCAGAACTCCAAGATCACGACTGCCTGGGGTGGCGGTCAGCTCAAGCACCGCTGACTCAGCCACGTCGCGATGAGCGCTCGCGCGAAGAGCTCGGCCCGCGCAGATGCGATCCGGGCCGATTAAGACACGGCTTTCTCGGTGTCGGTGGCTTTGCGGACGACGACGCGCGTCCAGGCTCCCAGGTAGATCCGCTCGTCGTCGGCGAGCTCGCGCCGTTGCTGGGCGGGCAGCTGATCGTCGGGGAAGGTGCCCGGGTCGCCGACGTAGGTACCGTTCGTCGAGCCGAGGTCCTTCACCGACCACTGCCCGCCGGCGAGGCTGAGCTCGGCGTGCCGGTGCGAGATGGCGCCGTCACCACTGCAGTCGATCTCGGGGTTGATGTTGCGGCTGCTCGACCGGCGTCCGATCAGCTGCACGGTGCCCTTGAGTGGGACGACGGTGGGCAGCCCGCTCGTCGGGCAGCTGCCGGCGGCCTGCTGGTGGGCGAACCAGTCCGGGTCGACCCACACCTCGGCGACCCAGTCGACGCCCTTGAGGGGTGGCGGGGTCGGCGCGGAGACCGGCGGCGGCCCGGGAGGCGCTAGGACGCGGCCGGAGATCGGGTCGATCTGCGCGGGCGGAGGCGGCAGCTGTCCGGTGGCGAAGTCGTAGCCGCAGTCCTCGCAGAACAGGGCGTCGGCGGTGTTGGCGGCCTGGCAGTTCGGGCAGGTCTTGGGCGAAGCAGTCACGGCCGGCGCCGTCGTGGCCGGCGCGGTCGTGGGGGCCGGCGTCGGCGCCGACTGGACCGCCGGCGCGGGGCCGGAACCGATCGGCGTGCCGCAGATGTCGCAGAAATCGTCCGTCGCGGACGTGTGCCCCTGCGGACACGTGGCGGTCATGTCGGGCGGACCCTCGTAGTCTTGGTCGACGCGGTGTCCAGCGCCATCTCGTCCAGCTTGGCGACGTCGCGCTTGAGGCGCACCGTGCCCGTCACGGGGTCCTCGATGTCGACGACCTTCTTGAGCTTCTGAGTCGCGTCCTCGTTGCCCGTCTCGGCGGCGAGCTGCGCGGCGCGTCCCAACTTGAACGTCGCGGTGTCGGTGTCGCCCTCGGCCTTGGCGGCCAGGCCCTCCTGGATCACCTGGGCGAGCTCGGCCTGCCCGGTGTAGTGGGCGACGGCCGGGTTGATGCGGGTGGTGAGCTCGGTCTGATCCGACCAGAGCGCCTTCACCAGTCCCTGCGTCACGACCTGCCCGCCGACCTCGATCTGGACGCGTGCTACGAGCTGCTCGGCGCCGAGCGCCTTGGCTGGCACCCGGACGGCGACGTGGTAGTCGCGCGACTCGTCGCCCCACGCGCCGGTGGGGTATTCGGTGATGAGCGGGGTGACGTTGACGCGCCGGTCGGTGAGGTCGGCGACGGTGGGCGCGACCTGGCGGACGAAGAGCAGCTCGGCGCCCTGCGGGGCCCACACCTTGAGCTTGGCGTCGGCGACCCCGCGTCCCATCGCGGTCTGCATCATCGCCTGGAAATCGGCGGCCATGTCCGCGGGGTCGGCGATCAGGTCGACGGTGCCGAGCAGGGCGTCGGCGATGCCGCGCAGCTCGTTCACGTCCCAGTCGGCGCCCACCCCGCGGCAGTCGCACTGGAACTGGCCCGTGACGGCGTCGATCGCGCTCTGCAGCTGCTGGGCCGACTCGCCCTCGTTCTTGCCGTCGGTGAGGAGGATCGCGTGCCGCTGCGCGGCCGGGGCGGCGCGAAAGGCCTCGAACCCGGTGAGCAGCCACTGCCCGATCGCGGTGCCGCCCTGAGGGGTGAGCTGCGAAACCGCGGCCGACGCCACCGCCCGAGTGCGCTCGGACGCCTGCACCATGCCGGCCTGCGGGTAGACCGGCTGGGCCAGCCCGACGCCGGCGATGACGGCGAACCACGTCCCGTCGGCGATCTCGTCGATGGCCGCCGCCGCGGCCTGGCGGGCGGCGATGATCTTCGATCGCGGCGCGCCCATCGAGCCCGAGCAGTCGATGATGATCGCCTCGGCCGCTCCGCCGCCGGTCTCGCCGGCCTGGCCGGTGCCCTGCGAGGTCACCGTGACGATCGCGTGGACGTCGGTGGCGCCGTCGGGCAGGTACTCGTTCTGGAAGACCTGCGCGGTCCAGTCGGCCATCAGCCTGTGTCTCCGATCCGGGCGAGTGTGACGGTGATGTTGTCATGGCCGCCCTGTTGGTTGGCCCAGTCGACCAGGGCCTCGGCGCGGGCGAGCGGCTCGGCCGGCTGCGCGTTCACCAGGTCGCGCAGCTCGGACGCGTCCGAGCAGTAGTTCCACAACCCGTCGCTGCAGACGAGCAGCCAGCCCGGTCCTTTGGCGGTTGCGGTCATGGTCGCCGGGTCGACGTTGGGCGAGTCGATACCGAGCCACCTGGTGATCGCGTGCGCCTTGGGGTCGGCCTCGGCCTCCTCGCGCGAGACGCCGGCCTTGACCCGCTCGGTGGCCCACGAGTCGTCGACGGTGAGCTGCTCGGACGGCCCGTCGTCGGGCAGCCAGTACGCGCGGCTGTCGCCCACGGACGCGGCGACGATCATGTCGCCGTCGGTGATCGCCACGACGAACGTGCACGACGGCGGGTTGGCATCGCCCTTGCTGGCCGTGGCCTCGGCGGCCTCGTCGGCCGCCAGGGCCGCGGCCTTCACCTGCAGGCACCAGTGCTGCTCGCGGTCCTCGGCGGTGCCCGCCGGGCGCTCGACCGCGGCCAGCAGGTTGCGGGCGGCCTGCGCCGCGGCATACGCGGCGGCGTCGCTGTCGGTTGCGGTGGTCACCCCGTCGCAGACGACCAGGGCGATCCACCCGTCTTTCGCGGCGATCGCGAAGGCGTCCTCGTTGCGCGGATGGATCCGGCCCTTGTCGCTGACCGCGGCGACCGTCGGCGTCGGCTGCTCGGTGACGTGCTCGCGCCCGTTGGAGGCCCGCGCGCCGCAGACGGTGCACCAGCCGTCGTCGCCGACCAGGCCGCCGCAACTCTTGCATGGGGGTGCCGGCAGCTCGTCCGGCTCGGCGTGCAGGGCGATCAGGTGGGTGCGCGCCGAGCGCTCGGCGTCGGACTGCGGCGCTGCGTCGCCGGTGGTCGACGGGGTGAGTTCCGCGCCGCAGTTCTCGCAGAACGCGTCGCCCTCGGCGACCGGTGCCTTGCAGGCGGGGCAGGTCATGCGAGCGTCCGGGGCCGGACGGCGTTGGCCGCGTCGACCAACCGGATGCGTTCGGCTCGGTCGGAGGTGAGCGTGGCGAGGCGGCGGTAGGCCGTCTCGGCGCCGCCGCGCAGCTCGGGCTCGGTGGCCGGGACTCCGGCGATTCGCGTGTTCGGTTCCGGGCTGCCGTTCCGGACCTGTTCCAGAGCCCGGACGAGCACCTTGACGACCAGCTGCTGCCGTTCGCGCGGATCGATCGACACCGCCTGGACGGTGGCAGCCGCGTCGGCGAGCGCGGGCAACCCCTTGTCGGAATCGGCCAGGATGTCGGCGCGGGTACGGCGCGCGGTCACGTACGCGCCGCTGGTCGGGCCGACGAGATCCAGGGCGGCCAGTGCCCCGTCGACGTCGCCGTTGGCCAGCGCCGTTCGGGCCAGCCCGAACGCGGCCGGGGCGACGTAATTGGCGTCGACCGCCGTGCAGGTGCGGTACAGCCCCTGGGCCAGCTCGCGTTCACCGGCCAGCTCGCAGGCCAGGCCCAGCGCCAGCTTGGGGGCGAGCTCCCCGGGCACCTGACTCAGCACGGTGTTGAACGCCGTGGTGGCCGCCGGTGCGTCGCCCCGAGCCAGGGCGGCCAGGCCCGACAGCCACACCGCCCGCCATTCCCAGGGGTCGTCGGCCAGCAGCTGCTCGATCGTCTGGTCGGCCTCCGGGTAGCGGCCGGCCTCGATCGCGGCCCGGGCCCGGGCCAGGCGCACCTCGGTGCTGTCGTGCGGGGCCGCGGCCAGCGCGTCCAGCCGCTGCCCCGGGTCGGCGATCGACACGCTCGCGAGCCACGCCGCGCAGGGATCGGCCGGGTCGGTCTGCAACGGCGGCAGCTCGCCCCACTCGAGCGTCGCCCCTGAGGACGTCGGCGCACCGAACAGCGCCGACGGGGTGGACTGCCGAGCCGGTCCGGACGCGTCGGCGACGACCACCTCGCGCAGCACGGCCAGCAGCTGGTCGCGCAGCTCGTCCGCGGACTGGAACCGGTCGTTCGGGTTCTCGGCCGTCGCCTTGGCCAGCACCCGGTACAGCGAGTCGTAGCGCTGGAAGATCGGGACGTCGTCGACGGGCGGCAGGGCCTTGGCGTAGGTGGACTGGTAGCCGCGGAACTCGAACATCAGCACGGCCAGGGTGCGCCCGATCGTGAAGATGTCGCTGGCCACGCTCGGGCCCAGGGTCGCCACCTCGGGGGCCTGGAAGCCGACCGTGCCGTAGATGGCGCTCTCGTAGTCGTCGACCCGGCGCACCCCACCCAGGTCGATCAGCTTCACCGCGTCGCCGGACTGGATGAGGTTGTCGGGCTTGAAGTCGCAGTAGAGCAGACCCTGGCTGTGCAGGTAGCTGAACGCCGGCAGGATCTCGACCATGTAGGCGATGGCCTGGTCCGCGGGGAACGGGTTGTAGCGGCCGTTGTTGTCGGCCATCCGGTCCTTGAGCAGCTCCTTGAGCGAGCGGCCGCCGACGTACTCCATGACGGTGTAGCCGGCGTTCTCGAACATCGCGAAGTTGTAGATGTTGACGATCAGCGGATGCTGCACCTCGGCCAGGAACTGCCGCTCGGCGACGGCCGCCTGGTAGGCGTCCAGGTCGCCGGTGTTGAGCAGGCCCTTGAGCACCGTCGGGCGGTTGGACACGTTGCGGTCCACGGCGAGGTAGACCCAGCCCAGACCGCCGTGCGCGAGGGCGCCCACCACCTCGTACTGGGCGCTCACCAGGTCGCCGGCCTTGAGCTTCGGCTCGAAGGAGAACTCGGTGCGGCACTTGGGGCAGAAGCCGTGGGTGCGTCCGGGCTGGCCGTCGCGGCCCCGTCCGACCGCGGCGCCGCACTTGGCGCAGAAGCGCTTGTCCTCGGCGACGCGCGGGTCCTTCATGATCACGTCGCGCGGATCGGGCACCGGCGCGGGCGGGACGGACGTCAGCCCGGCGCCGAGCCGCTGCGAGTGGGTGCTCGTGGAGCCCAGCCGTCGGGTGGGACGGGTGGCGCCGGCGCGGGCCGACCCGATCGGCGAGCTGGACAGCCGCGAGGCACTGCTGGTGCGGGTGCTGCCGGTGCTGCCCGTCTGCCCGCTCGGTGCTGCGTATTGGTGAGCAGAGCTAGCTCTGCTCACCTGTTCGGCCGGGCTGCCGCAGACGTTGCAGTAGCCGTCCTCGATCTCACCTGTACAGCCAGGCTGAGTGCATTTCACGGCGCCTCCACCGGGGGTTCGGCCGTCGCGATCGCGCCCACTGCGACCTGGACGGCGCGGCCGTACTCGTCGACGAGCGTTCGGGCGGCGCGCAGGTCGCACGGCGCGTGCCACAGCACCGCCCGCAGCTGGGCGAACAGGGTGTCGAGCTGCGGATCCTCGGCCAGTCCTCTGGCCCCGGCCTTCGAGCGGTAGGCCTCGGCCAGGCCCCGTAGCTCGGCCCGCTCGGTGAGGGGCGCCGCGTACCGACGGCGCGCCTCGGCCAGTGCGGCAGCGGCCAGGTCGAGCCGTTGCTGGTAGGTGTCGAGCGCGGCGCGGGCGGCGGTCCACGTGCCGGGCAGATCGGGACCGTCGGGCATCGGCGGTACCGGGCCGAGCGCGTCGACATCGGGAACGGCCAGGCGGGGCGGATCGGCGATCTTGTCCCGGCAGAGCTGCGCCGTCGTCCGGGTGTCGGCCTCGGCGGTGCGCAGCTCGGCCACCCGGGTGGCCAGCACGGCCACGTCCCGGCTGACCGACGCCCGCAGCGACGTCTCCTTGATCAGGTCGCGTTCGAGCAGCTCGGCGGCGTCGGCGATGCGGCCGACCTCCTCGCCCAGCGTCCTCGCATCGGCGCGCAACGCCGCCTCGAGCTCCGCCTTGAGCTGGTCGGCTTCCTCGGCGCGGCGTTCGAGCGTGGCGGCCAGGTCGTGGCAGCGGGCCAGCGTCTCGCGCAGCGGGGCGATCCGGTCGGCGGCACCGGATCCGGCGATCGTGTCGGCGTCGAGCCGGGCGGCCAGGCGGGCTTCGAGCGCGGCGGCCAGCGTCGAGGCCTCGCTGAGCGAGAACGCGGTCGGATTGCCGAGCGCGTCGGGCAGCCGTCCCCACATCAGTTGGGCCAGCTTGGCCAGCTCCTTGTCGCCGACCCGGCCGCTGTCCCACGTCTTGATCAGCTCGTCGGTGCGCCGGTCGATCGACTCGGACAGCGACAGGGCCAGGGTGAGATCGCCGGTGAACGCGTCCGCCGTGGACGCCACCTGCGCACGCCGGTCGAGCGCGTTGAGTGCCGTGCGCAGGTCGTCGCGCCAGCGCCGCAGCTCGTCCAGGTAGTGCAGGACGTCACGGGGCGCCGCCGGGGCGGTCAGCGATCCCGGCGGGGTCGGCGGCGTGTCGAGGGTGGTCGCGTTCACGGCAACGCGCGCCCATACACAGGCGGCGGCGCGTTCTTGGCCGGCGCCGGCAGCCACTTCGCGTAGGTGTCCTTCAAGAAGCCATTGGTTCGCCACTTGTCGAGCAGCGAGTTGATGTACTGCACGAAGTCGACGTTTTTCGGCGGGATGCCCAACCCGTACGGCTCGTCGGTGATCTCATCTCCGGCGATGCGCGCGTAGGGATCCTGAGCGTGGAACCCGGCAACCACCGTGTTGTCGGAGATGATTCCGTCGACGGTGCCTTGCTGGAACAGCACCATGCAGTCGCTGATGTCGTTGACGAGCACCGGCTTGACTTGCTTGTAGATCTTGAGGTTCTCGCTGCCGGTCGAGCCGTCCGCTGTGCAGACCTTGGCCTTGGCCTTGTTCAGGTCGTTGATGTCGTTGTACCGAGCGTTGTTGCGCACGAGTACCTGCTGGCCGGCGTGGAAGTACTCGGTGGAGAAAGCGATCTGGTTCCATCGAGTGCAGTTGATCGTCATAATGTCGGCGACGAGGTCGACGCGTCCGGACTGAAGGTCCGGGATGCGTTGCGCGAAGTTCTCGACGACGTACTCGATGTGCCCCTTGGTAGTGCCGAAGATTTCCTTGGCGATCTGGCTGACGATGTCGATGTCGAAGCCCTCGAGCGCGCCCGTGATCGGATTGCGATAGCCGAACAACAGGTTGTCGGCCGAAACCCCAACTTTGATCTTGTTGTGGCTCTTGATGGTGTTCAGAGTCTTAGCGGCCGAATCGCCGGGGGGCAGCGCGCTGTCCGGTGCGTACGACTGCACCCGCGACCCCTTGACGTCCTTGTCGTCGCAGCCGGGCCGTACCGGGGGCGTTGAGGCCGGTGGGGCGTTGCTGGTCGACGGTGGGGCGACCGTGGGAAGGGTTGGGGTGCTGCCGGCGCTGCAGCCGGCGACCAGGGCGGTCACGGCGGCGGCACCGGCGAGGGCCAGCCAGCCTCCCCGCCGAGATGACGACCCACGGCGTCGAACCTTCGTCGTCTCGGCGGGGAAGCGCTCGGTCGTCATCGGTACTCCCGCAGCCGGGTGGAGACGCCTCGGCCGGCGGCCACCGCGGCGGCGATGCCGGCGATCAGCGCTATCCACGCGAATGCCGGCAGCGGTGAACGGGCGCTGCCCAGATCGTGGCGCAGCTGCCCCGAGCTCTGGGTGAGCGCCTGGCCGGAGCTATTGTCGAAGGAGCCGAACGCCGCGTTGGCGCCGTCCTTGGCGTTGTTCGTGGCGAGGGCGACTGCCTCGTCCCAGTTGCCGGCGGTGTCGAACGTGCGGATCTTCTTGTGCACGTCCTCGTAGCTCGCGAATGCCTTCTGCGCAGCTTGCTCGTTCGTCCCGCCTCGGTTCGCGGCGTCGTCGAGGATCGCGCCGACATTGGCCGACAGGTTGTCGAAGCTCGCGTCGTAGGCCTGGCCCTGGCCGCGAGCGATCAGGGTCAGGCTCTCAGCGCTCTTCGCGTCGAAGGCGTCGATGCGGGCAGTGGCGAGTTCGAGCGTGGCGAAGTAGGCGCCGTCGCGGGTGCTCTTCGCCTTGCTCTGGCTCCAGGCCATGACGCCGGCCAGCACGATGCCCACCACCAGCACCACGGCCGTGGCGATCACCAACGGCAGGTTGAACACCCGACGCACCCGTCCGGCCAGCCAGACCTGCGCGGCGATCAGCGCGATCAGGGCGATGACCAACCCGATCACCAGCCAGGTGGTGGCGCTCGCGCTCGACGAGTACGCGTTGTCGACGCGGTGCTGTACGGACGTGCCGAGCTCGCCGAGCGGCGGCAGTGCGTCGGTGCGCAGCAGGTCGGTCGCCTGGCGCAGGTAGGCGGCGCCGAGCGGGTAGCCCAGCCGGTTGTTCGACCGCGCCGACTCGACGAGGCCGGTGTAGCGGGTGACGACGTCGTTCACCGTCTTCAGCGCTGCCGCGTCGTGCGCGTTGTCGCCGGACGCGTCGGCGAGGGTCCGCGCCGCCGCGGCGATGCCGCCCTGATAGGCGGCGCGCGCGGCCGGTGGTTCGAGCCCTCCGACGAGGAACGCGTTGGTCAGGTTGGCGTCCGCCGACACCAGGCTCGTCCGGATCGTCTGGATACGCACCAGCTGCGCGGCATCGGCCCGAGCGTTCGACAGCGCGCCGGCCCGGGTCGACGCGGCTACGAACGCGAACAGGCCGAACACCAGGCCCGCGACCACGGTGACGATGCCGGCCAGGCGCAGCCGTCCCGGCGTGCCGGCGAACGCGGCGCGCACTGCTCGGGTCACGACCTGCCACGTGTGCGGCGGGTGCTGCACCTCGGGCGCGGCCGGCGCCGATTGGGCCGGCGGCGCGGTCGCCGCCATCAGCTCTTCTCGCTCGTCGTCATGGATTCCTCCCCCGGAGGATGCACGGTATCCGGTAACTCACCCAGATCGTCAGGTGTCAATTCGCGCAATTGCGTAACGGTGGGTTCCGGGACGTCGCGCAGCCGCCATGCCTGCCGAACGACCGCGGCCTCGAAGAGGTTTCTGACGAAGCGAGCGTTGCCGAATCCGGTGTCGCGCGGGGTGAGCGTCAGGATCTGCCGCAGCCGTTCCCCGGCGCCGGTATTGGGGGAGAAGTCGGACTCGGACGTGATCTTGGTGAAGATCTGGACGAGCTGGTCGTCGGTGTAATCCTGGAAGGTCAGCGTCAACCGGAACCGGCTGGCCAGCCCCGGGTTGGCGTCGATGAAGCCTTCCATCGGGCCGGGGTATCCGGCGACGATCACCACGAGCTCGTCGCGGTGATCCTCCATCTGCTTGACGAGCGTCTCGATCGCCTCGTCGCCGAACTGGTCGTCGGCCAGGCCGTACGCCTCGTCGATGAACAGCGCGCCGCCGATGGCCTTGGCGCAGACCTCGGCCGTCTTCAGGGCGGTCTGGCCGACGTATCCGGCGACGAGGCTCGAGCGGTCGGACTCGACGAGCTGCCCCTTCTCCAGGACGCCCAGTGCCCGGTAGATGCCGGCGACCAGCCGGGCGACGGTGGTCTTGCCGGTGCCGGGGTTGCCGACGAAGACGAGGTGGCGGGTGATCGCCGGCTCGCGCAGCTGCTTGGTTTTGCGGAGCCGGGCGATGCGCAGCACCTCCGCCTGGTGGCGCACCTCGGTCTTGACGTCGTCCAGGCCGACCAGGGCGTCCAGCTCGGCGAGCAACTCGTCGAGCGTCTTGGCGGGCGACAGCTCGGGTTCGGGCGTGGGGGCCGCCGGCGGTTCGGCTGGCCCCGCCTGGTTTTGGTCACCCAGCCGCGTATTTGACGGCGGGTGACCAAAACCGGAGGACGGGGCTGGGAGGGCGGCCGTCTGCGCGGCGGCGATCACCGAGGCGGTGCCCACCACCGACAGGCTCGGCTCGCCGAGCGAGCACGCCGCCGACGCCAGCTCGGCGAGCGCGGCCGCGTAGGCGGGAGCCGAGGCGTCGCTCCGGGCCACCAACCGGGCGAGCACCGGCGTCGCCCGGGTCGTGAAGGGCGCCCCGGCCCGCGCCGCCGCCTCGAAGCCGCTCGTCCGGCCGCCGAACGCCGCCGTCCAGTCCGCGGCCGCGCCGGCCGCCCGCTGCGCCGCCACTGCGGAAAGGGCCGCTGCCTCGGCGCGCACTCCGGACTCGGCCTCGCCGGCGGCAACGCCCACCGCGACCAGCGCGTCGACGGCTGAACGAACGGCGTCCACCCCGCTCATCGTTGCCGCGGGTCGAGGGCCAGCGCGCCGGAGCCGAACTTCTCGGCCAGAAACCGCCCGTGCGCGATCAGCGCGTCGGCATCGGCCCGGCAGACCGCGTCGAACACGTCGTCCATCTTGGAACCGAGCAGGTCGAGCTGATCGCACAGCACGGTCAGCGACGTCTTCCCGCCCGAGACCGGACGGCGATCGGCGAACGAGCGGGGCAGCCGCATGTACGCCGCCACGGCCTCCGGCATATAAGAGGTGGCGGTGCGCAGGACGTCATGCGCGGTGAAGCTGCCCGGGCCGAGGTTGGCGAGGCGCGGCACCGTGTCCCGCACGACCGATGCCACCCGGTCGACGCGGGCCACCACCATGTCGGGCACCTTGCCGGCGATCGCCACCTGCAAACCCGACAGGGACGCCAGGATCTCGTCGTCGTCCGAACGGGCCGGCACCGGCGCGGGCGCCGGCCGCCGCTTGAACAGCCGCGTCAGCCAACGAAACATCTAGAGCGAGAGGTTGAGGTCGCCGCCGTGGTCGTCGGCCGACTTGCCGTCGCTCTGGCGCACGCGCGACAGGTAGGACTGCGACTTGTCGATCTCCCCCTGCAGCGTGCCGATCGTCTGCTTCATCGAGTCCAGGGCGGCTACCTTGAAGGTGTCGATCGAGTCCATGGCCTGATAGACGTTGTCGAACGAGCGCTGCAGTGACTGGATGCCGATCGTGGCCTCGGCCGACTGCTTCTGGATGGCGACGCCCTGGGTGGCGAGCAGCTGCGACGTCGACTCGATCAGGTTGGCCGTCGTGGTGTTCAGTGCGGTGATCTGGTCGAGCACCAGCTTCTGGTTGGCCAGCGCCTGGGCGACGATCACCGCGGTCCGCAGAGCAGAGACGGTGGTCGTCGTGGCCCGGTCGACGCCCTTGATCAGCTCGAGGTTGTTCTTGCGGACGAGGTCGATGGCCAGGTAGCCCTGGATCGAGACGGCCAGCTGGGTCAGCAGGTCCTGGTGCTTCTGCCGGACGGCGTAGAGCACGTCGTCACGCAGCACCTTGGCCTTGTCGGCGTCGGTCGCCTCGATCGACGCGATCTTGTCGGCCAACGCCTTGTCCAGGTGCTCGGCCACGTAGGAGTACTGCGCCAGGCGCTGCATCGTCTCCCAGAGGTGCACCTTCTCCTGGTCGAGCGCGGCGTTGTCCTTGCGCAGCTCGTCCTGCCCGTCCAGCAACGCCTTGAGGATGGCGTCGATGTGCGACTGCGCGCTCTCGTACTTGTGGAAGTAGTCGCGCAGCTTGTCGCCGAACGGGATCATGCCGAGCAGCTTCTTGACCCCGGTGGCCTGCTTGGGGTCGAGATCCTCGACGGTGCGCCGCAGGTCGACCAGCGTGGTGGCCACCTTGCCGGTGTCGTCGTTCTTCTGCATCGCGCGCACCGGCGAGGCCAGCAGCTTGTTCGACGTCTCGGCCGAGGCCCGGATCTCGTCGTTGCCCATCGTCCGGACGTCGTCGGCCTTGGCGGTGAACGCCGGTGAATGCACGTCCAGTGTCACGACCGAGTCGACGTAGTCGGCGACCTTCGCGTCCAGCGCCGGTAGCGCGGCGGCGGAAATGGGCACCATGCCGCCGGCTTTGGCCGGTTCGACCTGCTTGACCGGCTCGGGAGCTTGCAGGGTCAGCTCGCTGGGCGGGGTCAGGGCAGCAGCGGCCGCGGTGTCTGACATGGATGGTCCCCCTCCGGTGGCACAGCTCGGTGCTTACAATTTCTAGCAGAATTCGCACGGCTGCCGGAGGCGTCAGCGCCCCAATAGCACAGCCCTACGCGATTTGGGAAACGATTCACAAGCGCGTAGCGTTTCCGACCAGCAGGCTTCTACCACACCGGATCCGGGGTTCCCGGTCCGGGTGGCTCACGGCCGCCCAACATCGGCATTGCTATGTCCTGGCCAGTACGAGGAGCACATGACCGTCCAGCGTGATGCGGCGGGCGCCAATGGGGCGCGGGCCGTCCCAGACGCCACCGTCGCCCGGCTGGCCACCTACCTGCGGGTTCTCACCGGCCTCGGCGAGGATGCGTCCACGACGGTGTCCTCGGAGGAGCTCGCCGCCGCGGCCGGCGTGAACTCAGCCATGCTGCGCAAAGACCTCTCCTTCCTCGGTTCGTACGGCATCCGCGGCGTCGGCTACGACGTGGCGACATTGACCGAAGAGATCGCCCGGACGCTCGGGCTCACCGTGCACCGCTCCGTGGCGATGATCGGTATCGGAAACCTGGGGCAGGCGCTCGCGGGCTACGCGGGATTCGCCAGCCGCGGGTTCCGCATCGCCGCGCTGATCGACGCCGATCCGTTCCGCGTCGGCACCACCGTGCAGGGAATGGCCGTGCGCGACATCGCCGATCTCGAGCTCATTGTCGCCGACAAGAACATCACCATCGCCGTGCTGACCACTCCGGCGGTCGCCGCCCAGGACGTCTGCGATCGACTGGTCGCCGTCGGCGTCACGAGCATCCTCAACTTCGCGCCGGTGGTGCTCGCCGTGCCGGGTCACGTCGACGTACGCAAGGTCGACCTCGCCGCCGAGCTGCAGATCCTGTCCTTCCACGAGAGCCGCAAGAGCCTGCTCGCCGCCGGGATGGTGCACCAGTGAGCCTGCTTGTGGTCGGCGTCTCCTACCGCACCGCGCCGGTGCCGGTGCTCGAACGCGTCAGCATCTCCGGCGACGACCTGCCCAAGCTGCTCGGCGAGTTGCACGCCGACGAGTCGATCAGCGAGGTGCTGGCGCTCTCGACCTGCAATCGCGTCGAGGTGTACGCCGACGTCGCCCGCTTCCACCCCGCCGTCGCCGAGATCACCCGGGTGCTGGGCCGGCATGCCGGCGTGAGCGTCGCCGAGCTCGGTGAGCACCTCTACGTCCACTTCGCCGAGGCGGCCGCCGAGCACATCTTCTCGGTGGCGTCCGGGCTGAACTCGATGGTGGTGGGCGAGTCGCAGATCCTGGGCCAGCTCCGGGCCGCCTACGCGCACAGCGTCGACGCGGCGACGGTCGGCTCGGTGCTGCACGACATCGCGCAGACGGCGCTGCGCATCGGCAAGCGGGTCCACGCCGATACGGGCATCGACCGCGCCGGCGCCTCGGTGGTGGCCGTCGCGCTCGATCGGGCCGAGCGGGTGCTCGGGGCACTGCCCGGACGCCGCGCGGTGATCGTCGGGGCCGGGTCGATGGGCGCCCTCGCCGGGGCCACGCTGCGCCGCCGGGGCGTCACCGACATCGTCATCGCCAACCGCAGCGTCGACCACGCCGGTCGGCTCGCCGCGTCGCTTGACGGCCGTGCTGTCGGGCTGAGCAGCCTGGCGGACGAGATCGCCGACGCCGACCTGCTCGTCAGCTCGACCGGGGCCACCGGTCTGGTACTCGAGCTCGACGCGTTCGGCCCGCGGCCGGATCGCGCGGAACGCCCGCTGGTCGTGCTCGACATCGCGCTGCCCCGCGACGTCGACCCCGCCGTCGCCGAGCTGCCCGGCGTCACCTACGTCGACCTCGACACGCTGCGCGCGGACGGGGCGATGGTCAGCGACGCCGAGGTGGCCGCCGCCACCGCCGTCGTCGCCGAGGAGCTCGCCGGGTACCTCGCCCAGCAGCAGGCCCTCGCGGTGGCGCCCACCGTCACGGCGCTGCGCGCGCGGGCCACCCAGGTGGTCGACGCCGAACTGCTGCGCCTGGACGCCCGGCTGCCCGCTCTGGACGACGCGACGCGCGCCGCGGTGGCCGATTCGGTGCGCCGCGCAGTGGAGAAGGTGCTGCACGCGCCGACCGTCCGGGTGAAGGAACTCGCCTCTACCCCCGGCGGCGACCAGTACGCGGAGGCGCTGCGCCAGCTGTTCGACCTCGATCCGGCCCAGCCCGAGTCGGTCACCGCTGTCCGGAAGGCGGGGTCATGACGACCACCCGCGTGGTGCGGGTCGGCACCCGGGGATCGGCGCTCGCCCGCACCCAGACGAACCTGATCGCGGACGCGCTGGGGGTGCCGACCGAGATCGTGCCGATCGTGACGGCGGGCGACCGCTCGGCGGCGCCGATGGAGCAGATCGGCGGCACCGGGGTGTTCGTGTCAGCGCTGCGGGATGCCTTGCAGCGCAACGAGATCGACATCGCCGTCCACTCCTACAAGGATCTGCCCACGGCGCCGGCCGACGGCATCGTGATCGGCGCCGTGCCGCCGCGCGAGGATCCGCGTGACGCGCTCGTCGCGCGCGATGGGTTGACGCTCGGCGAGCTGTTGCCCGGGTCCCGGGTCGGCACCGGCTCGCCGCGCCGGTCTGCCCAGCTGCGCGCCCTTGGGCTGGGGCTCGTCGTCGAACCGTTGCGCGGCAACGTCGACACCCGCCTACGCCGGGTCGCCGAGGGGGCGTTCGACGCCGTCGTCCTGGCGCTGGCCGGCCTGCGGCGGCTGGGACGCGACGGTGAGGTCACAGAGATCCTCGACCCGATCCAGGTACTGCCCGCCCCGGCGCAGGGTGCCCTGGCCGTCGAGTGCCGGGCGTCCGACCTGGACTTGATCAACTTGCTGTCCACTATGGACGATGCCGATACTCGTGCAGCCGTCGTCGCTGAGCGGGCCCTGCTGGCCGCGCTCGAGGCCGGTTGTACAGCTCCGGTGGCTGCCCTGGCTGAAATCGCCGAGGTAAGTGACGATGCCGGTGTTGTAAGCACAGAAGTGTTCCTCCGTGGTTCGGTCACGGCGCAGGACGGCTCGCGCGCCGTCCGGCTGTCGGCCACCGGCCCGGTAACCGACGCCGATGGGGTAGGCCGGCGACTCGCCGCCGAGCTGATTTCCGAAGGTGCAGACACAATGATGATGGGGAGCTCCACATGACCCGCGCGCGCAAGTCCATCGGCCGCATCACCTTCGTGGGTGCCGGCCCGGGCGACCCGGGATTGTTGTCCGTCGCGGCCACGCAGGCGCTGGCGGCGGCGCAGATCGTCTATGCCGACGGCGGTGTGCCGGCGGCGATCACCGAGCTCGCCACCGGTGAGGTACGCCTCGCCGAAGGCCAACCGGCCGACATCGCCAAGGCGGCGCTCACCGAGGCGCGCAACGGCGCCCACGTGGTGCGACTGGTCGTCGGCGATGTCTTCACCGACGACGGTGCCGTCAAGGAGGCGCTGGCCGCCGCCAAGACGGTCGTGCCGTTCGAGGTCGTGCCGGGCCTGGCTCTGGGTGTGGGCACGGCCACCTACGCCGGCGTGCCGGTCGGCTCGGTGCATACGTCCGTCGACGTGAACGCGACCACCGACTTCGACGCGCTCTCGCACGCGCCGGGCACCCTGGTGCTCACCGTGTCCGCCGCCGAGGTGCAGATGCTCGGCGAGCAGCTCGTGTCGGGTGGGCTCAAGCCCGACACCCCGGTGACGGTGAGCTGTGACGGCACGAGCACCACGCAGCAGACCGTGTCCGGCACGGTCGGCGACATCGAGCTCGCGGCGGCCGGCATGACCGGCCCGCTGGTCGTCACGGTCGGCCGGGCCGCCCTGCAACGCGACAAGCTGGCGTGGTGGGAATCCCGCGCGCTGTACGGCTGGCGGGTGCTCGTCCCCCGGACGAAGGACCAGGCCGGCGCGATGAGCGACCGGCTGCGCTCGCACGGCGCGGTGCCGGTCGAGGTGCCGACCATCGCCGTCGAGCCGCCGCGTACCCCGGCCCAGATGGAGCGCGCCATCAAGGGTCTGGTCACCGGCCGGTACGAGTGGATCGTGTTCACCTCTGTGAATGCCGTCAAAGCGGTTCGGGAGAAGTTCGAGGAGTTCGGGCTGGACGCTCGGGCGTTCGCCGGCGTCAAGATCGCCTGTGTGGGGGAGTCGACCGCGGACGCGGTGCGGGCGTACGGCATCAGCCCCGAGCTCGTGCCGTCGGGCGATCAGTCCTCCGAAGGCCTGCTCGCCGACTTCGCGCCCTACGACGACGTTCTCGACCCCATCGACCGGATCCTGTTGCCCCGGGCCGACATAGCCACCGAGACGCTCGCCGCCGGGCTGCGCGAGCGCGGCTGGGAGATCGACGACGTGACCGCGTACCGGACGGTGCGGGCCGCGCCCCCGGCGGCCGAGATCCGGGATGCCATCAAGTCCGGCGGCTTCCAGGCGGTGTGTTTCACGTCGTCGTCCACCGTGCGGAACCTGGTGGGCATCGCTGGCAAACCGCACGCCCGGACGGTGGTTGCCTGCATCGGGCCGCAGACCGCGGCGACGGCGTCCGAGTTCGGCCTGCGGCCGGTGGTGGAGCCGGAGATCGCGCAGGTGCCGGCCCTGGTCGACGCGCTGGCCGCGTACGCCGTGGCGCAGCGGGAGCGGGGTGCGACGCCGCCACCGAAGAAGAACCGCCGGGCCACCGGG